>NZ_BAZY01000078.1 GCF_001310975.1 Thermoanaerobacter thermocopriae JCM 7501 | reverse complement strand
TTTTCCATGAAGGATACGCCTTTCCCTTTTATTGTATGAGCTATTATCAATGTAGGTTTTCCTTTTGTAGCTTTTGCTTCTTCTATGGCTTTGTCTATTTGGTCAAAGTCGTGGCCGTCTATTTCTATTACGTGCCATCCAAAAGCCTTAAATTTGTCTGCTACTGGCTCTATGTTTTTTACTTCCCTGTTTGGACCGTCTATTTGTAAGCCGTTAAAGTCAAGTATTGCTGTTAAGTTGTCGAGTTTGTAATGGGCTGCTGTCATCGCTGCTTCCCATATTTGCCCTTCTTGTAATTCTCCATCTCCTAATATTACATAGACTCTATAGCCCTTTTTATCTAATTTTCCTGCCAATGCCATTCCATTTGCAGCAGAAAGCCCTTGCCCTAATGACCCTGTAGTCATATCAAGTCCCGGTGTGGATTTCATATCGGGATGCCCCTGAAGTATTGAATCGAGCTTTCTTAAAGTTTTTAACTCTTCTTTTGGGAAAAAGCCTTTTTCAGCTAATACAGCATACAGGGCAGGAGCTGCATGACCTTTTGACAACACGAGTCTATCCCTATCTTCCATTTGGGTCGTCAGGTTTTACATTCATTTTTTCAAAATAGAGCAGGGTTAAAATATCTGCACAGGATAATGACCCACCAGGATGGCCAGAGCCTGCCTCTGCCAACATATTTATAATGTCAATTCTTACTTCTTTTGCCTTTTGCTTTAAAAATTCTTTGTCCATCTCAATACCTCCATTTCACAT
>NZ_BAZY01000077.1 GCF_001310975.1 Thermoanaerobacter thermocopriae JCM 7501 | reverse complement strand
CCACTCGTATTTTATATCCGGTATCCTTATGTCTCTCTCTAAGTATATGTCTATGTACCCGCCCTCTGTTTCTCTTTCACTTATCGGCCTATAGGCTTTACTGTTTACAAGATACGTAATTAATATCACTTTGATATATTTCTCATCAAAGTTTATTATATCCCTGTTCGATAGCACCTTTAGCACATTCTGGCTTATATACTCTATATACGGTTTTATTCTCCCTTCATACGCCATCTCTTCTATGGTCTTCCTTAATTCATTTAGGTCAAGATTTATTTTGTATTCTTTCTTTAAATTCGTTTCTATATATTCCCACATTATTGTCTTGATCACGTAATTGGGTATTTTTAAAAATAATCTCGTTTTTTCTTGCATTCCTATCGTTAGTAACCCCATATAGAATAATAACGATACAAAGTATTCTTCATCATACATCCTGTCAAATGAAAATTTTGTTACTATTTCCGCTACTATTCCTTCTTCTTTTATGATCCTCTCTAATAATGCCCTATTCTCTTCATTCATCGTAAGTCTGTTTAGTCTACCATAGTCTGTCTTTACATTGTCGTCTATTAAATTTCTAGGCGGTTTTTTGTATCTTACTATGCTGTCAAGATAATACAATACCATGTCGGGATTGTATATCCTCTTCTCCGCTTCTGCACTAAATAAATACCCATCGTATAATTCTTTTAATTCTTCTAGTGATTTTTCTCTTTCTTTTTCCTCTATCCCTACTTCTTCTAATATCTTCACCACTTCTTCTTCTGTAAATCCCA
>NZ_BAZY01000076.1 GCF_001310975.1 Thermoanaerobacter thermocopriae JCM 7501 | reverse complement strand
AAAACTTCTTTATTTATTACCCCTTCAGGTATTTCTCCTCTTAAAACTTTCTCTACATCAGAAACAACTTTGTCCCCCATGCCTTTTAGGCATTCATAAGTGTATGCAGAAGTGTGAGGCGTTATTATGACGTTGTCAAATGCCAAAAGAGGATGATTTTCGTCAATAGGTTCCCCTTCTATAACATCTAACCCTGCTCCTAAAACTATTCCTTCCTTTAACGCCTTAATCAGAGCCTCTGTGTCTATAAGTTCTCCTCTTGCTGTATTGACAATAAATGTACCTTTTTTCATCATGGCAAATTCTTTATGAGAAAGAATGTGATAATTGTCGCGATTTAGCGAAGCATTTAGAGAAATTATATCTGCCCTCTTTAAAAGTTCCTCTAATGTGACAGGCTCTGCTCCCCTTTTCTCTATTTCTTCTGCTGAAAGATTAGGGTCATAAGCCACTACTTTAGCACCAAACCCATATTTCAGGATTTCACAAACTCTGCTTCCAATATTTCCAATACCTATAATTCCTGCAACTTTGTCTTTTATTTCATATCCAATGAAGCTCGCTCTTTCCTCCCACTTTCCTTCTTTCACTTTAAGTGAGGCAGACCTTACTTTTTTCATAACATCTAGTAAAAGTGCAATAGCGTTTTCGGCTACAGCCTCCCTTTCTACAATGCCTTCAACTTTCGTTACAATAACTCCCTTTTCAGTAGCACTTTTAATGTCTATTGTATCATAACCTATGCCGTGACGTGTTATTAAAAGAGTTTTGTCTTTATGCTCAAAAAACTCCTTATCGTAATATGGCTTGACACTGGCAATTATTACAGAATACCCCATTAGCTTTTCCGCTAAAGCCTTCCCTCTCATATCGTGGGGAAGTTCAAATCTTTCGACTTCTCCTAATGCTTTTAACCTTTCCATATGTTCAGGAAAATGCTTACCAAAACTGCTGGAATTTACAATGGCAATTTTAACACCCATTTTTTATGCCTCCCAAATTTAATTTA
>NZ_BAZY01000075.1 GCF_001310975.1 Thermoanaerobacter thermocopriae JCM 7501 | reverse complement strand
TTTAAAGCATCAATAGGATCAACATATTCTAAACCTTGCGCATCTGCAACAGGTTTGTATGTTACCATTCCTTTGTAGACATTGAGTCCTTTCAGTAGCGCTTTATTTTCAAGTAAAGCTTTCTTATATCCTTTACTTGCTATCTCCAAGGCATAAGGCAAAGTTACATTAGTCAGTGCAAAAGTAGAAGTCCTTGAAACAACCCCAGGAATGTTGGGCACAGAGTAATGTACTACTCCATGTTTTATAAAGTACGGGTCTTTGTGAGAAGTCGTTCTATCACAGGTCTCTATACAACCTCCTTGGTCTATTGCAACATCTACTATTACTGCTCCCTTCTTCATCGTCTTTACCATTTCTTCTGTCACAAGTTTTGGCGCTTTTGCTCCAGGTATCAAAACTGCTCCTATTAACAAATCTGCTTTCTTCACACTCTGAGCAATATTAAAACTATTTGACATCAAAGTTGTAACTCGTCCTCCAAATATGTCATCAAGATATGCAAGTCTTACAGGATTTACATCCAATATTGTAACTCTTGCCCCCATCCCCACAGCTACTTTTGCTGCATTTGTACCTACCGTTCCTCCACCTATTATTACTACTTCTGCTGGCTCTACTCCTGGTACTCCCCCCATTACAATTCCTCTTCCTTCATTTAGGTTTGTAAGAAGATAAGCTCCTATTGTCACCGACATTCTTCCAGCTACTTCACTCATGGGAGTCAAAAGAGGAAGAGCTCCATTATCCAGTTGTACCGTCTCATAAGCAATTCCTATTACTTTTTTCTTTAATAAGGCTTCTGTTTGTTGCTTATCAGGAGCTAAATGAAGATATGTAAAAAGAACCTGCCCTTCTTTTAAATAATCGTATTCACTTGGTTGTGGTTCTTTTACCTTCATAATCATATCTGCTACATCATACACTTCTTTTGCAGTAGAAAGTATTTTAGCACCAGCTTTTACATATTCTTCATTTGCTATACCACTTCCTATTCCCGCATCTTTTTCAATGTATACTTCATTGCCATTTTTGACAAATGCCTCTACTCCCGCAGGAGTAATTGCCACACGGGACTCTGCAGTTTTTATCTCTTTTGGAACACCAATTTTCATACTCTATC
>NZ_BAZY01000074.1 GCF_001310975.1 Thermoanaerobacter thermocopriae JCM 7501 | reverse complement strand
CCGCATGTAAATGTAGGGACGATAGGGCACGTAGACCATGGTAAGACGACATTGACAGCGGCGATAACGATGGTATTATCGAATGCGGGGTTAGCAGAGAAGAAAGGATATGACGAGATAGACAAGGCACCGGAGGAGAGAGCAAGGGGAATAACAATAAACACGACTCACGTAGAATATGAGACAGAGAAGAGGCACTATGCGCATGTAGACTGTCCAGGTCACGCGGACTACGTAAAGAACATGATAACAGGTGCAGCACAGATGGACGGAGCGATATTGGTAGTATCAGCAGCAGACGGTCCGATGCCACAGACGAGGGAGCACATATTATTAGCGAGGCAGGTAGGAGTGCCATATATAGTAGTATTTTTAAACAAGGCAGACATGGTAGACGATGCAGAATTAATAGAGCTGGTAGAGATGGAAGTAAGGGAGTTATTAAACGAATATGAATTTCCTGGGGATGACACACCGATAGTAGTAGGTTCAGCATTAAAGGCATTAGAATGTGGATGTGGCAAGAGAGAATGCGAATGGTGCGGGAAGATATGGCAGTTAATGGATGTAGTAGACGAATATATACCGACACCGGAGAGGGACATAGACAAGCCATTTTTAATGCCAGTAGAGGACATATTTACAATAACGGGAAGAGGGACAGTTGCGACAGGGAGAGTAGAGAGAGGCAAAGTAAAAGTAGGGGACGAAGTAGAGATAATAGGGCTTACGACAGAATCTAAGAAGACAGTAGTGACAGGGGTAGAGATGTTCAGGAAGACGATGGACGAAGCGCAAGCAGGGGACAACATAGGAGTGTTATTAAGAGGGATACAGAGGGACGAAGTAGAGAGAGGGCAAGTATTGGCGAAGCCAGGGACGATAAAGCCGCACATGAAATTTGAGGGGCAGGTATACGTATTGACGAAGGAAGAAGGAGGAAGCATACACCATTTTTCAATGGATACAGGCCACAATTTTACTTTAGGACGACAGACGTAACAGGGACGATACAGTTACCAGAGGGAGTAGAGATGGTGATGCCGGGGGACCACGTAACGATAAAAGTAGAGTTAATAACACCGATAGCGATGGAAGAAGGTTTGAAGTTTGCTATAAGAGAAGGCGGCCGTACAGTAGGTGCTGGCGTCGTGTCAGCTATCATAGAGT
>NZ_BAZY01000073.1 GCF_001310975.1 Thermoanaerobacter thermocopriae JCM 7501 | reverse complement strand
GGTTAGTTGTATAATTAAATGCAACAGATAAAAGAATAGAAACCATAGTGAAAATCGTGTATGATATAGGTGTCAACTAAACATCATACAAGGAGGATTTTCACTATGGTTCATAATAATGATACCACAAAAAAGCGTTCTTTTAAACACTTAAGTAGCTATGAACGAGGAGAAATCTATGCATTACTCAAAGAAGGAAGAAGTATTCGGTATATTGCTAAAAAACTTAATCGATCTCCAAGCACTATAAGCCGTGAAATTAAACGTGGAACTACTACACAACTTAGAAGTGATTTATCTTCTTATACAAGCTATTTTCCTGAAACCGGTCAAGCTATCTACGAAAAAAATCGCTCAAATTGCGGAGCTAAATTTAAAGTAGCTAAAGCAGAAGATTTTTTGAAATATGCTGAAAATAAAATATTAAATGAAAAATGGTCACCAGATGCAGTTGTAGGCTATTGTAAAAAAGACCCAAGCTGGAATAATAAAACTATTGTTTGTACTAAAACACTGTACAACTATATAGATAGAGGATTATTAAAAGTTAAAAACATTGATTTACCTTTAAAACTACGTTTAAAACCAAGAAAGAAACAAAATCGTAAAAATAAACGTATTATGGGTAAAAGTATTGATTTTAGGCCTAAAGAAGTTGAAAGCCGTGAAGTTTTTGGGCATTGGGAAATAGATACGTTAATTGGCAAGAAATCTAATGACAAGGTCCTTTTAACATTAATAGAGCGTAAGACTCGCCATGAAATAATATTCTTATTAGATGCAAAAGACAATAAATCTGTTAAAGATGCATTATCAAAATTAAAAGATATGTTTGGTGACAATTTAAGCAAGGTCTTTAAAACAATAACATCTGATAATGGTACAGAGTTTAGTGATTTAGAAAGTGCTCTTTTAGAATATGGCGTAGAAGTATATTATACACATCCATATTCATCTTGGGAAAGAGCTACAAATGAACGACATAACGGTCTTATACGACGTTTCATCCCTAAAGGTAAAAGTATTAAAGATTTATCTATAGATACGATAAAGAGAGTAGAAAACTGGCTTAATAACCTTCCACGAAAATTGTTAAATTACAAAACGCCTAAGGAATACTTTTATGAAGAGCTGGCAAAAATCTGTTAAGCCCATCCATTATAAAGTTTAGAGCTCGTTCGTGATTTGT
>NZ_BAZY01000072.1 GCF_001310975.1 Thermoanaerobacter thermocopriae JCM 7501 | reverse complement strand
GAGACTTGTCAAGAATTTTGTGTTTCCAACTTATAACGTAAGTTGTAAGTTGGGTTATGTTATTGATGCATTTTCTAATACTGGGAACTCCATGTTTCCATTTTGTACGGCGTAAGTTCTCTCGCTGTAAGTAAATATTAATTTCTAAGACTTCAACAGACTGAAAGTATCCACCTGAATTTACTCTAATCTTTTCAATCATGCTATTTACACTTTCAACGGCGTTTGTGGTATAGATATGCTTCCTTAATTCCTCAGGGTATTTTATATGGGCAAGATAAAACTCTGCTTTTTCTGATATTGCTTTAACAAATCGAGGATATTTTGAAAGGTATCCATCACAAAGTTCTTTAAATTTCAGTACAGCTTCGTCAAAATCGGAGGAAGAAATTCTAAGTCTGTCTAAACTCTTGTTAAAAGCTGAAGCATCCTCTTTTGTCATATGTTTTCTGACATTACGTTGGAGGTGGACAAAACACAGTTGATGGTCAGCAAGAGGATAAGCAAGTTTGACAGCATCTATAATACCAGGGAAGTCATCACTTATGACAACTAGAATCTCTTTTAGCCCTCTTGTAATTAAGTCTTCAAATACTTTCATCCAATCAGCCTTGTTTTCTTTGCCGAAGAAAGTGTAGACACCGAAAATGTCTTTTTTACCTTCTAAGTCGATACCGAGGACAACATAACAAGTAGCTTGTTTAACCTTAGAATTATCCTTAACTTCACAATGATAACCATCGATGATGAGAGCAAAAGCACTTGTTGGTAGTTCTCTTTGTTTGAATAACTGAAGCTCATTTTTGAGGTCTTCTTTGATTTTTAGTATTTCATTTTCGGAATATGGAAGATTCAAAGCTTTCAAAGTCTGGACAAGGGAACTTTCGGAATAACCATTGACAACTAAAGACATAAGCAGGTCAGTGTATGAACTATCAACTCTTTTGTAGCGGTCAGGAGGATAGAAGGTCGGAAATTACCAGTACGTGTGCGAGGGACAGAGATTTCAAGACTGCCAACAGGAGTTGCAAGTTTTCTATCGTAAAAACCATTGCCTTTGTCATTATCGTTTTTAGCAAGGTAAACAGTTCTTTCCGACAACATAAAACAATCGAGCAAGTTTTCTAAGAGTTGCTTTAAAGCTGGGCGGTTAGGATCATCTTTAGAGCAATACATATTTAATACTTGCTCTACAGCCATGTTTTT
>NZ_BAZY01000071.1 GCF_001310975.1 Thermoanaerobacter thermocopriae JCM 7501 | reverse complement strand
CGTTTTGTAAACTTAAATGAAAGTTGAGGACTTCAATCCTTTCTGGTACAATGTTTTGCAGGAAAAACAAAATACCTCCCAGAAAGGATGAAGTCCTCATGCAAAACATTGTACCATTAAAGTGTCCAAAATGCAATAATACTAGTCTGTTCTACAAATATGGCAAAACTAAAGATGGTTATCAAAAGTATCTTTGCCGTAAATGCCACCATCAATTTGCTCCTGATAAACCTTCTTCTAAAAAAACTCCTAAATATCCTCGCTGCCCTGTTTGTGGTAAAGCTTCTTTCCTTCATCATGATTATGAGTATTACTCTAATTACCGTTGTTGCGATAAAAAGTGTAATCATTCGTTTTTTGTCCCAAAACCTACTGCTATCCCCTCTACTTCTATGTCTAAGCTCGTTGGCAAAACTAACTTTAAACGCATGCGCTATCCTGTACATATCATTCTATCTGCTTTGTCTATGTTTTTTCTTGGTAAAAATTCATTTAGAAATATTTCTTTAATTTTAAAAACTACCTTTAATGTTGAGGTCTCTCATACTACTATCAGTAATTGGTGTAGAAAGTTTGCTCCTTTGTTTCACAATATTTCTCTAGAACTTATTCCTATGTTGAATTTTAATTCTGATGAATGGCATGTAGATGAAACTGTAGTTAAAATCGCTGGTGAAAAATATTATATCTGGTTTGTTATAGATTCTGAAACTCGTTTTATTCTGGGTTTTCACCTCACTCCTTATAGAGACTCTAGGCAAGCTTTTGCTTTGCTTAATTCTGTTAGAAATTTAGGAACTCCTTCTGCTATTGTGAGTGATCGCTACAGTGCTTATAAAGTACCTGTTAAGTCTTTATTTGGTTACAGTGTTAAACATATTAGGGTTGAAAGCTTTAAGAATGACATCTCTAATAATTTGATAGAATCTTTCCACCATCAGTTTAAGGCCTGGTATAAGGCTAAACAGGGTTTTGCTTCTTTTGAATCAGCTAATAATTTAATCAGTATGTTTGTGTTTTTTTACAATTTTGTAAGGCCTCATTCTTCTCTCAATGGTTGGACACCGGCTCAGGTGGCTGGTTTAAATCTTACTCCAAAAGAAAAGAAAAAGTATTTGTTAGTTGCTTGAAGCAGTCTTCTCTTCTTAATCAATAAACTAGTAAATGGTTACCCTTGGAAATAGCAAGGGTATGCTTCCCTATGCCTTTTTTGCTTTTGCTATAAATTGGATTTCGGTTTTCCTCATTCTTTTTATTGATTTTTTACCTCGTTTCGCTATATTTTGGACAAATTTTGAAGCTATCATGAGAAATCCTATGCTATTTTTTCAT
>NZ_BAZY01000069.1 GCF_001310975.1 Thermoanaerobacter thermocopriae JCM 7501 | reverse complement strand
AGGTCTTTGCAGAATCCCAAAATCCTTATGGATTAAGGGATTCTGCTATATATTTTCAAAGGAATTCCTCCACTTTCGTCGAATTTATATAGAGAACCAAATCCCAAAAAGAAATGGAGGAAATCCTATGAAAATCAAAGCTAAACAACTTTCTCTCTCCGATATTTACGATGATGTTCAATCCTTCTTTGAAGAAGATAAACCCAAGTTTATTAAACTCTTTGATTCCTTTATTGATTTATCTGAACTTATTCCACCTTCTTTTTACGCCCATTATTATTCTCACTTCGGGCGTCATAGGGATTTTTCTCTTGAATCTATGCTCACTGCTTTGATTATCCAAAAAATTCTCTCTATCCCTACTGTTCAACTCCTTGTCCATGTTCTTAAGCTATCTAAAGAATTAAGAGAGCTTTGTGGCTTTAAAAGAGTCCCTCATCCTTCTCAATTCTCTAGATTTAAATCCATTTTCCTCAAAGATTTGGAGAATTTCTTCAATAATCTTGTTAATTTAACTGAGCCTATTTGTCAGGCTATTAATCCTTCCATTTCTAATATCCTCATCGCTGATACTACTGGCTTTGAACCTTATGTCAGAGAAAATAATCCTAAGTTCTTTGATTCCCTTTATAGAAATATTAAAAAGTTCTCTAAATCTAATCCTGATTTTGATGCCCACTCTTATGCTTGTTCTAAAATGCCTAAGTTCGCTCACTCTAATCCTGATGCTAAATTCTCTTATATTAATGGCCATTATTGTTACTCTATCAAAGCTACCATCCTCACTAATGGCTTAGGCATTATTCAGCATATTAGTTTCTATGACGATGATTCTTTAAATGTCAATACTGCTAAATCTGCTGCCGAGTCTAAAGATTTGTACGATTCTAAAACTTTAATCCCTTCTCTTAAGGAATTCTTTAATTTACATCCTAATTTCTCTTATAGATACTTCTTAGGTGACGCTGGGTTTGATTCTTTTGATAATTATAAATACTTGTTCTCAAAGCTTGGCATAATCCCTATTATCCCTATTAACCCTCGAAATTCTAAAAACTTACCTCAGCCTACTTTTAACTCTGATGGTATCCCTACCTGCCCCCGTGACCCTTCTCTTAAAATGTCCTATGATGGCATCGTTCGGGAAAAAGGTAGAGCTACCAGAATTAAATGGCTTTGCCCTATGTCCAAAAAAGTTAGACTAAATGGTAAAACTACTTATATCCTTCAATGTGATAACCCCTGTACCTCTTCTAAATGTGGCAGAATATTCTATACTACCCTTGATATTGATTTTAGAAAAAATACTTTTGTCCCTCGTAACTCTAAAAAGTGGTCCAAACTTTATGAAAAACGCCCTATTATTGAAAAATCTATTTCTCTTTTAAAAAGTTCTATCGCTGTTGATAGCTTTAAACTCATAAATACCAGGTCAATCAAAGCTGATGTTTTTCTTGGGGCTATCACTCAACATATTGGTTTAATTATTACTGCAAAGCTTGGTACTTTTGAACATCCTTTATCTTTGAAAAAACTTTTGGCTTGATAACTTGTTCTTATGATTTGATTTGTTTGTCATCTTTTTACATTAAAAAGGTGTGTTAAGTATTGTCTTTTTTGAATTTGTATCTTTCTTCCATTTCTCTTTTTCCGTCTTGAGTGTGCCTTTAAAATGTAATTTCTTTATTTTGTTCCTTGTAATGTAACTTTTTTACTCTAATATTTATCTCATTTTGCAATCACC
>NZ_BAZY01000068.1 GCF_001310975.1 Thermoanaerobacter thermocopriae JCM 7501 | reverse complement strand
AACATGAAAATATTTTTTAAGGAGGGGGAAATCCTACATGTACCAACTTCAATTACTTTTAAATATACCTGAACTCTTTACTTCCCAGTCTAAAATTGATTTCTATTCTTCTATGTTTGAAAATCTTGACCTGTCTTCAATACCTGAACTCCCTTCCTCTAGTCCTGGCCGTAAGGGTTATTCTCATCATGCACTTTTTAGAGCTTTTATTGTTCTGAAAGCTGAAAGATTCGGTACAATTTCTGACCTTTTAGATTATCTCCGCAATAATCTTATCATTGCTCATCTTTGTGGCTTTAACATCCTTAAACCTCTTCCTTCTTATTGGACTTTCCGCCGTTTTATTAATGAGTTCTCTCATGATTATTTGACCTCTATCTTTCAAAATCAAGTCAATATCCTCAAAAATATGGGCATTATCTCTGGTGAGTTTATTTCCATGGACTCTACCCCTATTAAAGCTAACACTAAGTTAAATAACCCTAAGTCAGATAAAGACTGCAAATTAGGCGTTTTATTCTGCTTCTAATGACTCTTCTAATAAACGTTATAAGTTTTATTGGGGCTATAAAAATCACATTATTGTTGATGCTATCTCTGGTTTACCTATCGCTGAAACTACTACTCCCGCTGATGTCCCCGATTTTGAAGTCGCTTTGTCTTTGCTAGAAAAGACTAATAGGTGATTTAACCTTAAGTATGTTAATTTTATTGCCAATAAGGGGTATGATGTTAAGAGAGTTTATAATTTTGTTAGAGATACTCTCCACGGTCATTGCTTTATTCCTCGAAACTGGCGTAATTCTAAAAATCCCCCTCTGACTGATGATGGTTATATGGTTTGTGAAGCGGGTACTAAAATGCTCAAAGACGGCAAGCAGTATTTTGATGGTTTTATTAAGCAAAAATTTGTTTGCAAGTTCTGTAATTCTAAAGATGACTCTGCCTGCCCTATAAAGCATTTTAAATATTTTAATGGCAAAAAGCATAGAGGCTGTACTAAGTATGCTATTTATCTTCTGATTATAGGTCCTCTATTAATAGAGACTCCCTATATTTTAAGGCTGTCTATAAATTGAGGATTGAATCAGAAAGATATAATTCCCGCTTTAAAGCTCTGGATTTTGAAAAAGCTTATGTCAGAAATATTAATTCTGTCAGCAACCTTAATACTTTTGGCCATATTACTTTGCTTACTGTCGCTATTGTAGCTATTAAACTGGGTAAATTTGATGAGTTTAAGTCCCTTGTTGGTCTGATGCAATCAGCTTAACTTTTGCTGAATTTGGTTCATTCCACTTTTTAACATTTGACTTCTACAGGATATTTATTCCCTTTTTTAGCTCCTCTTTTGGTTTTTTCTTTTCCTTTACCTCCTTCTTTACGTTCAATTGTCAGTCTTAATTACTATATATTGTATATCATACATATTCTGGCTTTTGATTATGATTATTCTAATTAATTTTGCACATCCCTAACAGTCTGTAATATCGAAATTAAACTTTCCCTTAAATTAAAATAATTAGTTCTTTTGTCTTTATCAGCCCTGGGCAATATAAAATACCATCTTATTAAATTTTTCTTTCCTTAGTAACAATGGTTCCTACATTAGAATATAAATATTTCAAAGTGTTCATCACTCTGTTAAACAAATGTTTTCATGTAGTTCTAATTAAAAATAAATTTCATGAAGAGAACACTCTTTAAGAGGATTGAAAGTATATAGAGACTTCTTTTTGGCAACTAATAGGTGTATAATTGACCCCTCTAAAGGATAGGTCAAAGATTAGTCTTTATAGTAGGACAATCAGTAAGGTCTAGATTAAGAAAGTTAGAATAAGTTAAGTTAAGTTAAAATCATTGAAAGTGGATCAATTTTAATCCGCCATTGATATTATTGCCTTTTAACCTACCCAAATAGGAGGATTTTCAAGTGGAATTACAATAAAAGCCCCATATACATAGGCAAGGAGTATCAGTGATGTAAATATCATCTTAAGTTTCCTCCTCATCTTACTATCCCCCTCTCAAATATTTCCTCTTTTTAGCTTTATTATAGCATAAAAAAATAAAAATGCAATATATTTTTTATATGAA
>NZ_BAZY01000067.1 GCF_001310975.1 Thermoanaerobacter thermocopriae JCM 7501 | reverse complement strand
GCAGAAAGGAGATGATGAATAGAAGAAAGAAACAGTTTCACTTAGCGACTAGAAGGGCTGACTTAAATTTTAAAAAATATTAAATTTTTAAGGAGGTAAGGATGTTGCTTAACAAAAAAATATTATCAATAATTTTGGTACTTGTTTTGCTAGCGGGAATAAATTATACGAAGTTTTTGCTTTGAATAATGATAATTACCAAATAAAGCATGAAGCTTTTATTGAAAAGATAAAAAATGTAAACAGTAAACATTCTGACGGTATATTATTGCATACAGAATCAAAAATAATTCAAGAAAATGGTAAAATTTATAGAGTAGAGGAAAGAGGTAAACCCATTAAAGCACGAATAAATATAAAGGATGGTAGAATAGAAGGTTTTATTAAATGTGATAACAAAAAGTACATGTTAGAAGGAATACTGGATGAAAAAAATGAAAAATATATTGGAAATGTTGTAAATTATACAGGATATACTTTTGAAGTATTTATAACAGATGAAGAAAAAGGGTATTTATTAATTAATATATTTGATGACAATAAAAATCCCAGCTCGTATTTAATTTCTGACAAAAAACCCATGACTGTTAAAACCCAAGTTTTAAGTCGCAATAACGAGTATGAAGCTTCTGAGGATTTATATAGTATTCAAGCAGATTATTATGATGATTTATTAACTGTAAGTACTAGGGGAATTTATTATAGAGTTCAAGGACCAATTTCGATAAATACAGGTACGTGGTTTCACAAAATAAATATAAGAACTTATGCTGATGATGCTTGGGAAGACAGTGGAATTGGTGATTTAATGCGTTATGCAGCTTTTGTAATTAAAAATGACATAAAGTTCCATCCCAAAAATAGTGATGTAGAAGTCGTTAAAGAAACACCAAATTCTAATCAAACAACCAATTTTAGTTTTCCGTTTTATTTTCCTATTATAGGTCTTGTGACAGTTCCCGTAACAACATCCACAACAAATGTAAGTGATGTTGGAGATGTAATTTACTCATTCACATGGTCGCCGCTAGTGGCATATTTAGATGAAGCTGACAGTGCTTATTATTCAGGGAAAAAATCGTTTGGAGGACGTATTATGTGGTCTGTAACTGAAAAGGGATATAAGTATACCGATGTATACGTTTATTTAAAATATGAAGTTATCGCGAAGAAGTGGGAAGGAGGAAATAATTTGTATGCATATCCCTCTTATAGTAATACCGCTACTTATATTGTAAAAGTTTATTAGTTTTATGAAAGTCATCATCAAGCTAATATTAATTTAGGGTCTCTTTATGAGCAAAATATATGGGTGTAATAGAGACTAAATAATTGATAAAGAAAGAAGTATGGTAGCGAATGTTGAATAATTAAGCTTCTACAATTATAGCAAGAGAGGATGGAGTCATTCCCTACTCTTTGGTTAGAATAAAGGTAGAGAGTTATTCTTACTAATAAGGCTAATTCTAAAGGTTCTTTGTCAAGAGTTGTGGTGGGTATTTTCTTAATACCCGCCTTTTAGTTTTAAACTGAAATATAATGTAATTATTGCAAATTTTATAGCAGAGATAACAAAATTAAAGGAAAGGTAGGTTCTCAGAAAAAATAATTTTTTACCAATGCTAGCCTTTAATAATTGTCGTGTGCCTTCTTGACGGCATAGTGTAAAATTATCGTATGAGTAAGCAGGAATCCATTAGGGTTATAATTCGTCCTGCACTTATTCTGATGCCTACTTTTAATAAATCTTGTGTTTAACCAATTTTATTATAGCCGGCATTCAGAATAAGTGCGCTATTTTTTAAGAGATGTTCTTTATCCGCCCCAACATTTATTATAGAACCATGATAATAGTGAATTACTGGGAGGAAAAATAGCAAATGAAAAAAGGATATACATAAAAATCGTAGCAAAAGAAATATGGATAGAACTGTTTAGTGTAAAATACCACAAGAAAAAGATAGTAAAATATTACCCGGGAAAAACTATACTAAAATAGTAGACACTAGAAAATTTTCATACTATAATGGTAATAGAAAAACATTTTTAAAAAAATAGATATACTAGAGTGGCATAAGAAAGGAGTTTTGAAGAATTGAAAAATAGGTTTGTGCCTTGGATTCTTTTAATTTTTTTAGTCACATCTATAAGCTTAAACATCCAACAGTATAAAATAATACAAGGATATAAAGCTCAAATGGATAGTATTAATGGTTATTTTAAAAACTATTTACGTTTCTTAAGTTCAAATATTGGAAAATTTGACGGTAGTGAGGATGACTTAATAATTTTTAGCTCTTTAAGTGGTG
>NZ_BAZY01000066.1 GCF_001310975.1 Thermoanaerobacter thermocopriae JCM 7501 | reverse complement strand
TTGATAGAACTAAAGTATGTAAAGAAAAATGAAAAAGACAAAGTAGACAAGATAAAAGAAGAAGGGATAAAGCAGCTCAAGAAGTATAGAGAAAGCAGAGGGCTTAAAGAGAGAGAAGACGTAAAGCAAGCGCTAATCATATTCATAGGCAAGGACGAATACCAAGTAATTGAATAAACAGACGATGCCTTATTCCACCTAAAAACGGGGGTAGTCCGTCGGCACCCCACATCGCCGGAGGCGCTTCTTAAGTAGAGGGGGTATTATTGTGCATATCGAAAAAATGAAAGAGCTTTTTCGCCAATGGTTACAGGAAAAAAAACTTCCTAGTCTTAAAAGAAGAAATGTCGAGAATTCCGGTACAGGACGTAGCGGAAATTTTGAACCATCTGGATGCTAAAAACAGCCTGCTGGCTTTCAGACTGCTGCCTAAGGATAGGGCTGCAGAAGTATTTTCATATCTGTCGGATAAAATAAGAGTAGCCTTTTCGCGGATGATCGAAGAAGACGAATTGAAAAGCCTGGTAGAAGATCTCTTTTTCGATGACAAGATAGATTTTCTGGAAGAAATGCCTGCCAATGTAGTAAAAAAAATACTCCAGCGGACGCCGGAAAGCGAACGAAGGCTTATTAACCAGTTTTTAAATTATCCCGAAGATTCCGCTGGCAGCATCATGACCATCGAATTTGTAGACCTGAAAGCCGATATGACGGCGGCTCAAGCCCTTACTCATATTCGCTATACTGCTCCTAAAAAGGAGACCATTTATACCTGTTACGTCATAGACCAGGAAAGACATCTTTTAGGTGTCGTTTCCTTGAAAGACCTGGTGATGGCAGACCCTGGCACCAGGATCGAAGACTGATGGACAAACAGGTTATAGCTGTAAAAACCTACGATGACCAGGAATTCGTGTCATCACTGTTTAAAAAATACGACCTGTTAAGCATGCCTGTAGTAGACCAGGAAAACCGTCTGGTTGGTATTATAACCATAGACGACGTGATGGACGTTCTGGAAGCGGAAAACACCGAAGATATTCAACGAATGGGTGGAATAAGTCCTACTGAAGAATCTTATATAAGTCAAAGCCCCTTTACCATGGCCAAAAACAGGCTGTTTTGGCTTATGGCCTTGATGATTTCGGCCACATTCACCGGCCGGATCATACAAAAGTTTGAAGACTTTCTCCATGATGTGGTAATCCTGGCCGCCTTTATACCTATGCTAATGGATACAGGAGGAAATGCAGGTTCCCAGTCATCGACAATGGTAATTCGAGGCCTGGCGCTGGACGAAATTAAAACACGGGATGTTTTTAGAGTAGTTGCAAAAGAGTTTATGGTGAGCATTATTGTTGGCCTTTCTCTTGCTGGCTTGAACTTCTTACGGCTTGTTGTTATTGAGCAGGTGAGCACTACCATCGCTCTGGTGGTCAGTCTTACACTGGTGGTAACAGTGATTATGGCCAAGATAGTCGGCGGCTTATTGCCGCTTTTAGCAAAAATGGCTAAAATTGACCCCGCCATTATGGCCAGTCCCCTCATAACCACCATCGTAGACGCCATGGCTTTAGTGGTATATTTTTATATTGCTGGATTGTTCATTAAAATATAAAGATACGGGCAGGTGTCGAGAGCACGAGGCTTGCCAATTCATTGGCGATGTAGTCCACTTTAAAGAATAAGGAAAATTAGGAGTGGTAAGAATGAAGAAAATACCCTATGGGATGTCAAATTTCAGAGCGATGAGAGAAGAAAGATATTTGTATGTAGACAAGACGATGTATATAGAGAAGATAGAGAACCTAAACAGCAAATACCTGTTTTTCATAAGGCCGAGAAGATTTGGGAAAAGTCTCTTTCTTTCCACATTGGAGAACTACTATGACGTAAACAGTGAAAAAGACTTTGAGAAACTATTTGGCGACTTATATATAGGGAAGAAGCCAACAAAGCTAAAGAACAGTTATATGATACTCAAGCTGAATTTTCAGGCCTAAACACCGACAACAAAGACCAACTAAAAGAGTCCTTTTTGCTAAGTGTGAAAAATTCAATAAATGCCTTATTAAACAGGTACGAAGGTATATTAGAAAATACGGAAGGAATAAGGAAGAAAATTGACCAAATAACTGATATAAACGCAGTTATAATGACGATAATAAATGAAGTAAAAAAAGTAGGTAAAAAGATTTATCTAATAATAGACGAATATGACCATTTTGCCAATGACATAATAGCGATGGGGGACAGTGAATTTTATAGAGAGATAGTAAGGGTATCAGGTTTTGTAAGGGACTTTTATGAGACATTAAAGATAGGGACAGAGACTGTAATAGACAGGATATTCATAACGGGTATATCCCCGATAATGTTGGATGACTTAACAAGTGGATTTAACATAGCATTAAATGTCACAATGGATTTAAGCTTAAATGAAATGT
>NZ_BAZY01000065.1 GCF_001310975.1 Thermoanaerobacter thermocopriae JCM 7501 | reverse complement strand
TGCCGGTAAAATTTTATACATATTTAAAAAGAGGTAGTCTGTTTTTAAAATGGACTATCTCTTTTCTGTTTTTATCTCTGAAATTGGTAGTCAAAATTACCAGCCGCTTTTGTTCATCGGGGCTTGAAGCGGCAAGGATTCCCACCGCTTCAAGCCCCTTTTTTCTTACAAAATCAACTCTCATTTGAGTATCTACTGGTGTACTAGCGATGACGCCGATAATTTTATCAGATCCTGACAATAGAATCATCTCCTGCTTAAAAGGCGGGTACGACAGCACCTTTATATTTTTCTTCGATGAATTTTTTAACTTCTGGAGAATTCAAGGCTTCGGCTAACTTCATAAGCTCAGGCCTTGATTCATCGCCTTTGCGGACCACCAGTACATTGACATAGGGGGAATCTGCTGATTCGATAAAGAGCGCGTCTTTGGTGGGTATAAGTCCAGCTTCCAAGGCGTAGTTGGTGTTTATTACCGCTGCATCTACATCTGACAATACCCTAGGCAAAGTGGCGGCTTCCAGCTCGGAAATCTTAATTTTTTTAGGATTTTCAACAATGTCGCTTACCGTCGCTTTGATGCCTGCATCTGGTTTCAGCTTTATCACTCCGGCTGACTGCAGTAGCAACAGAGCTCTTCCGCCGTTTGTAGCATCATTTGGTATGGCAATGGTAGCGCCTTCTTTTAATTCACTGAGATTTTTAATTTTTTGGGAATATATTCCCATAGGTTCGATATGAACTTTAGCAATGTATGTTAAATTGAGATTGTGTTCCTTTGAAAAGTCTTCAAGATAAGGAATATGCTGAAAGTAATTAGCATCTAATTCTTTTTCAGCAAGTTTTAGATTAGGTTGTACATAATCTGTAAATTCTACAATTTCTAAATTAATTCCCTCTTTCGCAAGTATAGGTTTTACGACGTTTAAAATTTGGGCGTGGGGCACTGGAGTAGCTCCTACTTTGATGGTTATCTTTGATGTGTCCTCGGTTTGGGATTGGGATATTTGCTTTGCTCCACATCCTGAGATAAAAAGTGTTATAAGATTGAATAGTAGAACTATAGTTAAAATTTTTTTCACTTTAAATTCCTCCTTTTTAAAGATAGTTTACCGGTTTCTTGACAGATGTTTTACTAACATATCTCCTAGAAATTGAATTAGTTGTACCATAGCAACTAGAATTGCTACTGTATAAAGCATAATGTCGAGCATAAATCGCTGGTATCCATATCTTACTGCCAAATCTCCCAGTCCACCACCTCCTATAACACCTGCCATTGCAGAATATCCCACTAAATTTATAGTAGTTATGGTAATCCCTGCGGCTATTGAAGGTAAAGCCTCGGGGACTAGCACCTTGGTTATGATTTGAAGGGGTGAAGCACCCATAGCCTTGGCTGCTTCAATAACGCCGCGGTCTACCTCTCTCAATGCTGTTTCGGTAAGCCTTCCCATAAATGGAATGGCCGCTACCGAAAGAGGAACAATCGCTGCTGTGGTCCCTATAGCTTTCCCTACAAGCAATCGTGTAAAAGGTATAAGCACGATTAAAAGTATTACAAAAGGCACAGAGCGAAAAATATTCACAATAGTGCCTAGTATTTTATTTAAAGGTTCGTTATGCAGTATCTGACCTTTGTCAGTTACCATCAGAAGCACACCAAGTGGTACCCCGAAAATCGTTGCTATGAACGTTGATACCACTACCATGTATATAGTTTGCCACGTTCCGACCAGCAATAAGTTTATAGTTTCAGACATTTTCAATCACCTCCACATCGAGTCCCAGCTTTTTTAGATATTCCAGGGCATCATCTGTTCGATTGTTTTTTCCTCGGAGTTCAACCACGAGAGTACCGTAGGGAGTGCCCTGGATGTGGTCAATGTTTCCGTAAAGTATGTTGGTGTCAACGTCAAATTTTCTTACAATATTGGATATAATGGGCTTTGCTGTAATTTCTCCCAAAAAGCCAATTTTAACAATCTTGCCTTCCAAGTACCCGTGAGACAGATTTTTAATCCTATCTTTTAGTTCTTTAGGAATTTCTGATAAAGTTATAGATTTCAAAAAATTGCGAGCGGTTTCTGTCTGAGGTTTTTTAAATATTTCGAGAAGAGGACCCTGTTCCACCACACGGCTTTTTTCAATGACTGCCACTTTGTTACAAATTTGTTTAATGACATTCATTTCGTGAGTTATCAGCACTATGGTAATTCCCAGCTGCCTATTGATATCCTTTAAAAGGTTCAAAATAGAAAGAGTTGTTTCCGGGTCCAGTGCAGAAGTTGGTTCATCACACAGCAGAACCTTTGGATCATTTGCTAAGGCTCGTGCTATGCCTACCCGCTGTTTTTGACCGCCTGAAAGCTGAGAAGGATAGTTGTCAGACTTGTCGGAAAGCCCTACTAGCTCCAGAAGATTATCTACTTTTTTATCGATTGTCCTTTTGTCCAGGCCGGCAATTTCTAAAGGGAAAGCTACATTGCCTCTGACAGTTCTGGATGATAACAGATTAAAATGCTGGAATATCATGCCTATTTTTTTCCGCATTTCTTTTAATTCAGAGGGAGAAAGCCGAGTCATTTCAACACCATCTATTTCTATCGAGCCGGAAGTGGGCTTTTCAAGCATGTTTATGCAACGCAGAAGAGTACTTTTGCCTGCGCCGCTAAGGCCTATAATTCCAAAAATATCACCTTTTTCTATGTTGAGGTTGACATTTTCCAGCGCTTTGACATTTCCTGAACTTGAGTGGTAAATTTTTGTGAGATTTCTGATACGGATCAAAGAAAGCCCTCCTTTTCCAAAATAAAAATT
>NZ_BAZY01000064.1 GCF_001310975.1 Thermoanaerobacter thermocopriae JCM 7501 | reverse complement strand
AAAATAAAAAAAATCAGGCTTTGCACCTGATTGCTTTGTGCCTGATTTTTATTTTTTTATAGGATTCACAACAGAAAGCACACTATTCTCTTCTCTCAGATGATTTTGAAATCTTTCTCTAACATCTTCAAAGCTTATACTATAAAGCACATCTAAATAATCCAGCAAATTTATTTCTTTCATATAAAAGTTTATAAAACTGTAAGCTATACTATCGACTGAATTAAATGTTCTTAAAAATTTTCCTATGTATTTTTTCTTTATTCTCTCAAAATCTTCTTCCTTTAAAAATTGTAGATTATTTATTGCATTTAAAATTATATCTCTCACTTTAAAAGGATCTTTAGATTGACCCCCTATTATAGAATAACCATAATCTATCTCTCCGCCGTAATCAAAGCTAAAAGTGCTGTCAATAAGCCCTTCATTGTAAAGTCTTTCATATAAATCAGAACTTCTGCCTAATACCATTTCCAACCCTATTTGTATCTCTAAGTTCTTCTTTAATAATTTTTTTCCGCCAAAACCTACATCTGTATCTTTAAAACCTAGATTAAAAAGAGGAATGGATACTTGCATATCTTGTACTACTTCTTTTTCATAAACACTTAAAGGCTCCTTGGGATATATCCTTTTTATTTCTCCTTGTTTTTTCTCCTGTCTCACATTTTCCTTTATAATGTCCAGAGTTTTATCTACATCAATATCACCTACCGCAAACAAAACCATATTTTCAGGATGATAAAAGGTATAATAACATTTATATAAAATTTCTTTGCTTATTTTAGAAATTGATTCAATTGTACCAGCTATGTCTTTTCTAACCGGATATACATGATAAAGAGCCTCTAATGCGTTAAAATAGACTCTCCAATTAGGGTCATCTTGATACATTCTTATTTCTTGGGCTATTATTCCCTTTTCTTTTTCAACATTTTCATCTGTAAAATAAGGATTTTGTACAAAATTCACTAAAAGTTTTAAGTTTTCGTAGAAGTTTTCAGTACTCGCAAACAAGTAAGCAGTTGTAGTAAAATTGGTATAAGCGTTGGCTGAAGCCCCTAATTTTGAAAACTGTTCGAAAATGCTACCTTCTTCCTCTTCGAACATTTTGTGTTCCAAAAAATGTGCAACCCCATCAGGTACCTCTGTTACCTCAGTATCCCCTGGAGCGATAAATTTACTGTCATTAGAGCCAAAACGAGTAGCAAATATTGCAAATTGCTTTGTATAATCTCTTTTAGGCATTATATACACTTTTAGACCATTATCCAATTCTTGTAAAAGTATTTTTTCATCTATTCTCTCATTATACAATTGCTGCATATTTATCCTCCTTTTTGCCGGTCATGAAATACACCGTATCTAATTTAACTTTTTTAGCAACTTCAACTACCTCTTCTTTTGTCACTTTTTCTACTTTTTCGATAAATTCTTCTATCTTCAAATTCATTCCTGCGATTTTTTGTGATAAGTAGTAGTCAGACTTAGAAGTAGCATTGTCTTTCATTGCTTTTAAAGAAGTCTTTAAGGCTTTTATTGTAGAATCTAATTCATAATCTGAGATATTACCTTCTTCAATTTCTTTTAACTGTTTAAGTATTATATCAAGAGCTTTATTGTAATTTTCTATCTCTATACCGCAACTTACCACCATTAAGCCTTTAAATCTCTCCAGCTTTGAATAAGCATAATAAGCAAGGCTAGCTCTTTCCCTCACATTCATAAAAAGTTTAGAAAAAGGTCCTCCTCCTAATATGCCACTGTATACTAAAAGAGGAAAATATTCCTCGCTGTTAGCCGCTACATTAGTTCTAAAGCCAAGAGTAAGTTTCCCCTGTGTTACTTCTAAATTTTCCGTAACATATTTTATTTCCCTTACTTCTTTATGTACATTTGGAGAAGGAATATTTAATATTTGTTCTCGTTTAAAAGAAAAATATTTTGCAAAAACCTCTTCTACATATTTAGGCTCTACGTCTCCTACAACGTATATATCTATTGGCAAAGTATTAATACAATTTTGATAATAATGGTAAAGATTGACTTCATCAATAAAGTTTAAATCCTCACTTCTTCCCAATTCAAAAATAGCAAAAGGTTCTCCCTTGCACATTTCTTCATAGCAACGGTCTACTGCATATCTGGTTTTATCGTTTATTCTTGAATCTATCAAATTTTTGTGAATCTCCTTTTCCTGAATTACATACTCCTTATTGAAGGCATTTCCTTCTATAAAGGGGTTAAAAATTAAATCTTTTAGAAATTTTACTCCCTTTTCTAAAATATTCTCTTGTATATACTCTTCTTGAGGTAATTCCAATCTATATTGTTGAAGGTGCCTTTCCCCTTTTTTATACACAGAAACAGCCATTGTAGTACCATACAAGTTTTCCAAAAACTTCACCATTTCTTTGTAAGTTTTTATACTAGAAGTACCCCTTTTTAAAACAGCAGGCAACAAAGCATATTTTGTAGCCTCTTCTCCCAGTTGGTTGTGGATATAAAGATTAATTGTTACTGTTTTAAATTTACCTGTTGTGTCTATGTACAAATTTATCTCATTATTTAATTGTCTTTCAATTAGTTCCATCTAATCAACTCCTTCTAAAATAATCCAATTATTTTTTGATTATATGATAATTGTAGCACAAAGTCAATAATACATAAAACCCGATAGTGTCAAGATACTGTAGGATTTTTTTAAGACAACCCCTGTAACTTAGTTAATTTCAGGGCTTCGTCTTATCATGTTTTTTATATGACTTGTGCATATTTTATTGCTCTTAAAACCCTATATATTGGCGTTACTTTGCCTATATTCAAAACCGTAATATTATTTATCTTTTCATTTGTAGACGTTTTAACTCTCCTCACTGCCTCTTTTATTTGCTTCTTCGTTAATTTGTAACTTCCTTCATTTATATTCTTTCTCTTACCCCATTCTACTTCTCTTAAGTCTCCTCCATTCTTGCTGAATACCCTTAATTTCGCCATTAGTTTTAATCCTTCTCTGCTCCACCCCAATGGATTCCT
>NZ_BAZY01000063.1 GCF_001310975.1 Thermoanaerobacter thermocopriae JCM 7501 | reverse complement strand
GGGGACCTTGAAAACTGCACAAAGCCGTAAGTGGTCAAGAGAGGGAAGGGCGTACGGTGGATGCCTAGGCACCAGGAGCCGAGGAAGGGCGCGGCAAGCGGCGAAACGCCCCGGGGAGCCGCAAGCGGGCGTAGATCCGGGGGTACCCGAATGGGGGAACCCACCCGAGGGAATGCTCGGGTATTCACTGGTGAACACATAGCCAGTGGAGGGGAACCGGGCGAACTGAAACATCTAAGTAGCCCGAGGAAAAGAAAGAAAAGATCGATTCCCTAAGTAGCGGCGAGCGAAAGGGGAGGAGCCCAAACCATGCGAGTGTAGGAGGCCAAGGCTGATGCTTGCATGGGGTAAGGCACATACCGGGGTAGGGCCTTGGACCTACCAGTGATGTAGTAGAGCTAGCCGAATGGTACTGGGAAGGCCAGCCGGAGAGGGTGAGAGCCCCGTAGGCGAAAGCTTTAGTACATCACGAGGTATGTAGCCAGAGTACCACGGGATAGGCGACCCTGTGGGAAGGAGGGAGGACCACCTCCCAAGGCTAAATACTACCTGGTGACCGATAGCGGATAGTACCGTGAGGGAAAGGTGAAAAGGACCCGGGAGGGGAGTGAAAGAGAACCTGAAACCGTACGCTTACAAGCAGTCAGAGCCTAGCGTAAGCTAGGTGATGGCGTACTTTTTGTAGAACGGGCCGGCGAGTTACGGTAGCAAGCGAGGTTAAGGGATTAAGGCCTGGAGCCGAAGCGAAAGCGAGTCCGAAGAGGGCGTAAGTTTGCTGCCGTAGACCCGAAACCGTGCGAGCTACCCATGGCCAGGGTGAAGCCGGAGTAAGATCTGGTGGAGGCCCGAACCACGTTGGCGTTGAAAAGCCATGGGATGAGCTGTGGGTAGGGGTGAAATGCCAAGCGAGCACGGAGATAGCTGGTTCTCCCCGAAATAGCTTTAGGGCTAGCCTCAGGGAAGAGGCCTATGGAGGTAGAGCACTGAATGGCTAGGGGCCAAGGAGGTTACCGAACCCTATCAAACTCCGAATGCCATAGGCGGGAACCTGGGAGTCAGACCACGGGTGATAAGATTCGTGGTCGAGAGGGGAACAGCCCAGACCTCCAGCTAAGGTCCCGAAGGGCATGTTAAGTGGGGAAGGAAGTGGGACTTCGGAGACAACCAGGATGTTGGCTTAGAAGCAGCCATACATTTAAAGAGTGCGTAACAGCTCACTGGTCGAGAGGTCCTGCGCCGAAAATGAACGGGGCTAAAACATGCCACCGAAGCTGGGGCTACCGCGTAAGGCGGTGGGGTAGGGGAGCGTACTGTACGGGGAGAAGGCCGAGTGTAAGCGAGGCTGGACTGTACAGTAGAGAGAATGCCGGCATGAGTAACGAGAGTAAGGTGAGAAACCTTACCGCCGGAAGCCTAAGGGTTCCTGGGGGAGGGTAATCCGCCCAGGGTAAGCCGGGACCTAAGCCGAGGCGAGAGCGTAGGCGATGGGGAAGGGGTAGAGAATCCCCTGCCACCGAGCAGGAAGCGAAGGGGTGACGCAGGAGGGTAGCTGAGCGCGCGGTTGGTAGAGCGCGTCCAAGCCAGTAGGGTGCAGGATAGGCAAATCCGTCCTGCGTATGGCCTGAGAGGCGAAGGGGAGGGAAAGAGAGTACCGAAGCAGCCGAGCCCAGACTGCCGAGAAAAGCCTCTAAGCGGTAAACTGCTTGGTGCCCGTACCGGAAACCGACACAGGTAGGCGAGGAGAGTATCCACAGGCGAGCGGGGGAACCCTCATTAAGGAACTCGGCAAAATGGCCCCGTAACTTAGGGAGAAGGGGTACCCATTGGGGTATAGGCCGAGCGCTGAAAGCCTGATGGGTCGCAGAGGAGAGGCCCAAGCGACTGTTTACCAAAAACACAGGTCTCTGCTAAGTCGGAAGACGAAGTATAGGGGCTGACGCCTGCCCGGTGCTGGAAGGTTAAGGGGAGGGGTTAAAGCTCTGAACCGAAGCCCCAGTGAACGGCGGCCGTAACTATAACGGTCCTAAGGTAGCGAAATTCCTTGTCGGGTAAGTTCCGACCCGCACGAAAGGCGTAACGACTTGGGCGCTGTCTTGATGAGGGGCCCGGTGAAATTGTAGTACTCGTGAAGATGCGAGTTACCCGCGATTGGACAGAAAGACCCCGTGGAGCTTTACTGCAGCCTGTCACTGGATGCTGGTAGTTTCTGTACAGGATAGGTGGGAGACGTAGAAGGTAGGGCGCGAGCCTTACTGGAGTCGGCGGTGGGATACCACCCTGGGACTACTGGGATTCTAACCTATAGCCGAGGAGCCGGCGTAGGGACAATGGCAGGTGGGCAGTTTGACTGGGGCGGTCGCCTCCTAAAGGGTAACGGAGGCGCCCAAAGGTTACCTCAGCGCGGACGGGAATCGCGCGGGGGAGTGCAAAGGCAGAAGGTAGCCTGACTGTGAGAGGGACACCTCGAGCAGGGACGAAAGTCGGGCTTAGTGATCCGGCGGCAGTGAGTGGGGACGCCGTCGCTCAACGGATAAAAGCTACCCCGGGGATAACAGGCTGATCTCCCCCAAGAGTCCACATCGACGGGGAGGTTTGGCACCTCGATGTCGGCTCATCGCATCCTGGGGCTGAAGTAGGTCCCAAGGGTTGGGCTGTTCGCCCATTAAAGCGGTACGTGAGCTGGGTTCAGAACGTCGTGAGACAGTTCGGTCCCTATCCGTCGCGGGCGTAGGAAACTTGAGAGGGACTGCCCCTAGTACGAGAGGACCGGGGTGGACGAACCGATGGTGTACCAGTTGTTCCGCCAGGGGCACAGCTGGGTAGCCAAGTTCGGAAGGGATAAGCGCTGAAAGCATCTAAGCGCGAAGCCCGCCTCAAGACAAGGTTTCCCACCCGTAAGGGGGTAAGACACCTCGAAGACGACGAGGTAGATAGGCCGGGGGTGTAAGAGTGGTAACACTTTTAGCTGACCGGTACTAATCAGTCGAGGACTTGACCATAAGGCTTTGTGCAGTTTTGAGGGTCTATGATTTCCGGTGGCGATAGCGGAGGGGAAACACCCGTTCCCATTCCGAACACGGAAGTTAAGCTCCAGCGCCGATGGTACTGCTTTCGCGGGAGAGTAGGTCGC
>NZ_BAZY01000062.1 GCF_001310975.1 Thermoanaerobacter thermocopriae JCM 7501 | reverse complement strand
GGTTTTTCAACTAATACATGTTTTCCAGTATTTAATGCATTTACTGCTATTTCAGCATGTGTATAAGGTGGCGTACATATATCTACCAAATCTACATCATTTCTCTCTAATACTTTTTTATAATCGTCATATACGTCGGCATCTTCAAGATTAAATCTTTCTTTTTTATCTCTTGCTTTCTCGGGATATATATCTGCCAAAGCAACAATTTTGCACCTATCTGAAAATTGTAGATATCCTTGAATATGCTGAGGAGAAATATTACCAGTACCAATAATTGCTACTTTTATCATTCAATTTTCCCCCTATTCTATACCAGACACATCTTTAAACGTATCTTTTAACGTATAGTATAAATTTCTATAAATTTTATAAACCTCATTATATTTATCTTTATTTTCCTCAATCGGATACACACTGTCACTGACTTTGATGAGTTTGCTACATGCCTCCTCGACATCTTTAAATACCTCATATCCTACAGCCGCCATTATTGCTGCACCAAAAGCTGGTCCTTCAGTTGCATTTACCATGTCTACTCTGACACCAAAAATATCTGCAAGTACTTGCCTCCACAATACGCTTTTTGCACCGCCACCGCTTACTCTTACTTCATTTACCGGTATATTGAGTTCTTTTATTATCTCAAGTGAATCTCTAAGCCCAAATGCTACACCTTCAAGTATTGCTCTTGTCATATGCCCTCTATTGTGTGTCATATTAAGCCCTATAAAGCATCCTCTCGCGTAAGGGTCACTATGCGGTGTTCTTTCGCCCATAAGGTAAGGCAAGAATATTAATCCCCCGCTCCCTGCTCTCACCTTTTCTGCTTCTTCTAAGAGTTCATCATATGTCACAGATGCTTTTCCAAAATTATTTATCTCATCCACCCACCACTTTAAACAAGCAGCTGCTGAAAGCATTACTCCCATTACATGCCATTTGCCATTGGCGTGACAGAAAGAGTGTAACCTATTTTCTCCGTCCACTACATATTTATCTTGACTCGCAAATACAACTCCTGAAGTGCCAAGTGCAACTGATACTATGCCACTTTTTACTGTTCCTGTCCCTACTGCTCCACTGGCTTGGTCTCCTCCTCCGCCTACAACTATTGTTCCTTCTTTTAATCCTGTTAAATCAGCTACGTCTTTTATAACATATCCAGTTACTTCCGTAGATTCATAACATTTTGGCATCCAATTATAAGGTATGTCTAATGCATCTAGCATCTCTTTTGACCATTTTCTATTTTCTACATCAAATAACAATGTACCCGATGCGTCTGATACATCTGTTGCATATTCATTTGTCAATTTAAATCTGATGTAATCTTTAGGCAAAAGTATGTGATGAATCTTTTTATATATATCAGGGCGATGTTTTCTTACCCATAATATTTTAGGTGCCGTAAATCCGGTTAAAGCTTTGTTCCCTGTGTATTTGGCCAATTTTTCTTTGCCTAATGTCTGGGTAATATAATCACATTCTTCTTGCGTTCTTTGGTCATTCCAAAGTATAGCAGGCATTAGTACATTGTTGTTCTCATCTAAAACAACAAGTCCATGCATTTGTCCACTTAAACCTATGCCTTTTATATCATAATTTTTTACACCAGTTTTAATTATTAACTCACGTATGCCATCTTTTGTGGCATTCCACCAGTCTTCAGGGTTTTGTTCTGACCAGCCTGGCTGGGGGTAATATACTGGATATTCTTTTGATATGCTCCCTATTACATTTCCATTTTCCTCTATTAAAATTATCTTTACTGCCGAGGTACCTACATCTATACCAAGAAAATACATAGTTATAGCCCTCCAATTACTCACTGAATAGATACTGATTTAATATTGACTCCAGTAGTTCCTGCTTGCCTGATTTGTTCTCAATCTTTGGATTGTTTAACGCATGTTCTTCTAGAGT
The DNA here is from genome assembly GCF_001310975.1 of Thermoanaerobacter thermocopriae JCM 7501. Taxonomy (GTDB): domain Bacteria; phylum Bacillota; class Thermoanaerobacteria; order Thermoanaerobacterales; family Thermoanaerobacteraceae; genus Thermoanaerobacter; species Thermoanaerobacter thermocopriae. The sequence continues at coordinate 1,246 of NZ_BAZY01000062.1, read as the reverse complement.
TTTAAAGTCTGCTTTTCCACTTACTATCTCTAGCCCTATACCTTCTCTATAGCTTCTGTATCTCTCTTCTATAAATTTATCAAATACTCCATCTTTAGCAAGCTTATACGCTACCTTAAATCCTTTTGCAAAGGCATCCATGCCCGCTATATGTCCTATAAATAAATCTTCCGGCTCAAATGAAGCACGTCTTACTTTTGCGTCAAAGTTAAGTCCTCCTTTATCAAAACCACCCATCTTGATGACTTCATACATTGCAAGGGTTGTCATACGTATGTCTGTTGGAAATTGGTCTGTATCCCATCCTAAAAGCATATCTCCCATATTTGCATCTATAGAGCCTAACATATTGTTAATTCTTGCATATCTTAATTCATGCTGAAAATCATGTCCTGCAAGGGTCGCATGGTTTGCTTCTATGTTTAATTTGAAGTGTTTGTCTAGGTCATATTTCTTCAAAAATGCATATACGTTCGCTGCGTCAAAATCGTATTGGTGTTTTGTCGGTTCTTTAGGTTTTGGCTCAATTAAAAGCTGACCTTCAAATCCTATCTCTTTTGCATATTCTACTGCCATGTGTAAAAACCTTGCTAAGTTATCAAGTTCTAATTCCATATCTGTGTTAAGTAATGTTTCATATCCTTCTCTTCCACCCCAAAATACATAATTTTGGCCACCAAGTTCTTTTGTTATCTCAAGGGCTTTCTTTACTTGCGCCGCTGCATATGCAAATACATCTGCATTACAGGAAGTTGCTGCTCCATGTACAAATCTCGGATTTGAAAAAAGATTTGCTGTACCCCATAATACTTTTGTTTTGCTCGTCTTTAAGTAGTCTTTTATCATTGCAACTATTGTATCTAAATTTTTGTTTGTCTCCCTTAATGTCTCTCCTTCCGGAGCTATATCTCTGTCATGGAAACAGAAAAATGGTACGTCGAGTTTTTCAAATAGTTCAAAGGCTGCTTCTACTCTCGCTTTGGCAATATCCATAGGGTCAGTAAAATGGTCCCACGGCCTTTGCATTGTGGGTGCTCCAAATGGATCTGTCCCATTGGCTGTGAATGTATGCCAGTATGCCACTGAAAAACGCAAGTGTTCTTTTAAAGGTTTTCCGTCTATTATTTCATCTGGATTGTAAAATTTGAAAGCATATGGGTTGTTTGACTTTGGTCCTTCATATTTTATTTGTGGTACGTTCTTGAAGTATTCCATGTCATTTTCCTCCTTTTTGAAAATATAATTT
>NZ_BAZY01000061.1 GCF_001310975.1 Thermoanaerobacter thermocopriae JCM 7501 | reverse complement strand
TCTATCCTGTTTTTAGCCTACCTATAAGGAATTGAAACACTCTACTGTGTCCTCTAATATCGCTTCTCTCTTTAGTTTTTAGCCTACCTATAAGGAATTGAAACCTAAAACGCTTTGGGATGTGATAATATGGCGGAAATAGTTTTTAGCTACCTATAAGGAATTGAAACTATCGGGTGATGATGTTATGAACGCGGGACAGTTGAGAGTTTTTAGCCTACCTATAAGGAATTGAAACTGCTTTGTGTATCCTGTGCAATGGCTTTTTCCTTATTGTTTTTAGCCTACCTATAAGGAATTGAAACAAAAAACAAATGGAAGCAGCAAGAATGATTGCCGAAGTTTTTAGCCTACCTATAAGGAATTGAAACTGCCGTACCAGTCATCAAGAGGATTAAACAGTTTCAAGTTTTTAGCCTACCTATAAGGAATTGAAACTCGCAAGTATCGTAGGACCCCATTTGCTGAAAAAGCCGTTTTTAGCCTACCTATAAGGAATTGAAACGCTTTTCTACATCATCAAGGCCAGCGAATATAATCTGGTTTTTAGCCTACCTATAAGGAATTGAAACTCAGCACCATATGGGTTTGTTTTTATTTTCATTCTTCTGTTTTTAGCCTACCTATAAGGAATTGAAACGCATCAATATGGCTTGCCGAATCGCCAAAGGCACATCAGTTTTTAGCCTACCTATAAGGAATTGAAACATTATATCATTATCCCATTTTCTAAACGTGTCTATATGTTTTTAGCCTACCTATAAGGAATTGAAACGAAGTATTTTAAGAAAAATAGAGGAGGAGGTGAAATGTTTTTAGCCTACCTATAAGGAATTGAAACAAATTCGACATACCTAAAAGATTGTGGAGGAGCATTTAGTTTTTAGCCTACCTATAAGGAATTGAAACTCAGCCTGACTTGGGAAAGCACTCTTTACCTCGCAGGTTTTTAGCCTACCTATAAGGAATTGAAACATGGTTGGCTGTGGAGGAGAGAAAAAAGAGACTGCTCGTTTTTAGCCTACCTATAAGGAATTGAAACGAAAGTCGCAGCGGGCGGCACTGGAAGCGAGAAGGTTTTTAGCCTACCTATAAGGAATTGAAACAAGGCAATCAGCAGGCCTTTGGAGGCATCCTTGGTAGTTTTTAGCCTACCTATAAGGAATTGAAACAATCAATTGCAAGCTCTATGTCTGTTTCCTGGGCAACGTTTTTAGCTACCTATAAGGAATTGAAACTCTGGGAGGTGACGACCGGTGCCGCTTAATACCAAAGTTTTTAGCCTACCTATAAGGAATTGAAACTGTAATCGCAATTCTAAAAGGCGAAGCAATAGCAAGTTTTTAGCCTACCTATAAGGAATTGAAACTTATTTCACCTTTATATTTCTTAATACTCCGGCTGCGTTTTTAGCCTACCTATAAGGAATTGAAACTCTTGTGGTACTAAACATTTTGCTGGTTTTACAAGGTTTTTAGCCTACCTATAAGGAATTGAAACTACTCGCCTCCCATTCTCTGTAAAGTTTAAACCAATCTTCCGTTTTTAGCCTACCTATAAGGAATTGAAACAGGAGTGTATGATATGGCAGTGCTGATAAACGGAATACGTTTTTAGCCTACCTATAAGGAATTGAAACATTTCTTCGTCATCCAAACCCCTAACACGGAAGGAAAAGTTTTTAGCCTACCTATAAGGAATTGAAACGGTACTGTGTTGTAAAGCAAAGGTTGAGTAGAGCACGTTTTTAGCCTACCTATAAGGAATTGAAACAGGTCTATGCGATAAACATTTAGAGTGGCCATAGTAGGTTTTTAGCCTACCTATAAGGAATTGAAACATCGTGAAGTCAACCGGATATTCGCCTCTTGCGCTATGTTTTTAGCCTACCTATAAGGAATTGAAACCTATAAAGTCGTCTATATCAGGTATATCTTGAACCAGTTTTTAGCCTACCTATAAGGAATTGAAACATTTCGGACAAGGTGGATACTACATCAGCAGAGTGTTTTTAGCCTACCTATAAGGAATTGAAACAGTCTTGGAATACTTGAGTAGAATTTTTCAAGACTGTTTTTAGCCTACCTATAAGGAATTGAAACCTTAAAACACCTCCATGATTTTGTTTTAGACGTATAGTTTTTAGCCTACCTATAAGGAATTGAAACTTTTTCTGCTATTTCTCTTTGTGTCAAATGTCCTTCGTTTTTAGCCTACCTATAAGGAATTGAAACTATTTACACACTCATAAGGACTTGGAAATCCTGTATAGTTTTTAGCCTACCTATAAGGAATTGAAACCCTGTTCTGGCCTATAGCTATCCATTTAAATCCCTCGTTTTTAGCCTACCTATAAGGAATTGAAACAGTGCTTTTTTATGAATCCTATGTATTTGTCTCCAGGTTTTTAGCCTACCTATAAGGAATTGAAACTTTTTAGCACTGTGTTATCAAGCGTATATGGGTCCGGTTTTTAGCCTACCTATAAGGAATTGAAACCATCCCTACTACCCGTTCTGCTTACCGACACAAGCGGTTTTTAGCCTACCTATAAGGAATTGAAACCTCGTTTTCCTTCTTTTGAAAACACCAGCACGTTTTCAGTTTTTAGCCTACCTATAAGGAATTGAAACCAGAGACTAGTGAACTCTATGTCCTTGACTAGCACGGTTTTTAGCCTACCTATAAGGAATTGAAACCTGAGAATAGCCGCCGACAGCGAAGCCGACCCCATGGTTTTTAGCCTACCTATAAGGAATTGAAACACCTCTTCCGGTAAGACCGCGTAGAGCGTATCACACGTTTTTAGCCTACCTATAAGGAATTGAAACTGCAAGACAGAGTTTACATGGCGGTGTTGATACTGAGTTTTTAGCCTACCTATAAGGAATTGAAACAATATTTTGAGAGCAACAGACAAAAAGGAGCACTTGTTTTTAGCCTACCTATAAGGAATTGAAACCTGCTGGCGTTGCGGGGGACATTCTACCGCCTCAGGTTTTTAGCCTACCTATAAGGAATTGAAACCCACAGCAGAAACCCTGTCCTGCACCGCTATAATTGGGTTTTTAGCCTACCTATAAGGAATTGAAACATATGAACATTTTTATCCCTCCTCTTTAAAAGAAATTGTTTTTAGCCTACCTATAAGGAATTGAAACAAAGAAAGGTAAAAACAAATACTTGCTTGTTGTCAGTTTTTAGCCTACCTATAAGGAATTGAAACGCGAAGATTACGCAAACTACAGCTTTGAAGTAACATGTTTTTAGCCTACCTATAAGGAATTGAAACACATGACTAGTTTTGTCGTCGATAAAGATGTTTAACTGTTTTTAGCCTACCTATAAGGAATTGAAACACGTAATCCAAACCTATCTTGTAAAAACAGAAAAAGTTTTTAGCCTACCTATAAGGAATTGAAACGGCTATTGAGACATACAAAGGGGCAATGGGCCGGGCAGTTTTTAGCCTACCTATAAGGAATTGAAACCGATATACTTCTTGCGATACATCTGGTCTCAATGGGTTTTTAGCCTACCTATAAGGAATTGAAACAAA
>NZ_BAZY01000060.1 GCF_001310975.1 Thermoanaerobacter thermocopriae JCM 7501 | reverse complement strand
GAAGGGTAGGCCATGGAAAATTTGATTTTTTCTGTTGATATATAATTTAATTATAAAGTTACTAATGAAAAAAGCAAATAATAACCATTTATTGGAAGTTATTAACGAAAGAGCAATGATTCAAAAAATTAAATGTTACAATTATAGAAGAAATGAATAGAACAAAAGGGAAAGGGTATAATTCAACAAAGCCTTTAAAAATATGCAAGTAAACTATTTATATAATGGGAGGTAATGTATGATAAAAGCTGACATTGGTTTAATAGGCCTTGGGGTGATGGGACAAAATTTAGCATTGAATATTGCAAGAAATGGATATGCTGTCTCTGTATTTAACAAAACAGAGGAAAAGACGAGAGAGTTTATTGATGAGAAAGTAAAAGAAGAGAAAATTTATCCTTTTTACACATTAAAAGATTTTGTCGAAAGTCTAAAAAAACCAAGAAAAATTATACTTATAATAAAAGCAGGAACACCTATAGATGATGTGATAAACGAACTCTTATCGTATTTAGAAAAAGGGGATCTTATTGTTGACAGTGGGAATTCTTATTTTATGGATACTTCCAGGAGGTTAAAAGTTTTAAAAGAAAAGAATATTTTATTTTTAGGCATGGGAATTTCTGGTGGAGAGTATGGTGCATTATATGGTCCTTCTTTAATGCCAGGTGGAACAAAAGAAGCTTATGAGTTGATAAAAGATGTACTTTTAAAAGTAGCTGCAAAAACAGAAGATGGGCCTTGTTGTACGTATGTAGGCAACGATTCTGCAGGGCATTTTGTAAAAATGGTCCATAATGGTATTGAATATGCTATTATGCAATTGATTGCTGAAGTGTATGATTTTATGAGGAAAATATTAAATATGACTAATGAAGAGATAGGGGATGTGTTTGAAAGGTGGAATCAGGAAGAACTTGATTCTTATTTAATGGAAATTTCTTACAAAATTATGAAATATAAAGACAAAGAAACCGGAGGATTTTTATTAGATTACATTTTAGATAAAGCAGAACAAAAAGGTACTGGAAAGTGGACTGCTCAAACTTCTTTGGATTTAGGAGTTCCTACACCAACATTGAATTTGGCGGTAGAGGCCAGAGTTATTTCTCATTACAAGGAAGAAAGAAAAACTTTATCAAAATTATATTCGAAAGAAAAAAATACAATCTCTGTGAATAAAGAAGAAATGATAGAGCATTTAAAGAAAACGCTGCTCTTTGGAATATTTATGTCGTTCTCTCAAGGCTTATGGCTAATTGACGAAGCATCCAAGCAATATAATTATGGAATAGACCTTAGCGAAATATTAAGAATTTGGAAAGGGGGCTGTATTATAAGAGCAAAAATTTTAGACTTTTTGAGGGATATCATCAGAGAAAATGAAAAATATGCAAATCTTTTGCATAGTGATAAGTCTATAGACTTTATCAAAGATAAATTAAATTCTGTCTATCAAGTTCTAGAAATTGGAAGAAATTATAGAATACCTCTCATGATAATAAATTCTGCAGTTGATTATTATTTTGCTTTAACAGAGGAAAATCTTCCTGCAAATCTTATTCAAGCCCAACGTGACTTTTTTGGAGCTCATACTTATGAAAGAGTCGATAAAGAAGGAATATTCCACACAGAGTGGGAAAAATAAGCCATGGAGAAGTTGCTCCATGGCTTTATAACTAAAAGAAATAGCATGATTGACTCGATGACAGTAATCTGCTATAATTTAAGCGTTGAAAATTTCATTTAGACATTTTAAAGAAGAAGTGATTCCATAGGCTTCTTGCTTTTTTCATGGGAAGGTGATTTTTATAATAAAAATAAAACTGACACCTACTCAAGTACTTGCTTTAGGATTTGCGACTATTATATTAATTGGAACTTTATTACTAATGCTACCTGTGGCAACTAAAAGTGGAGAGAGAACAGATTTTTTAACTGCGCTTTTTACGGCTACATCAGCTACGTGTGTTACTGGCCTTGTAGTTGTTGACACAAAAACATATTGGTCTGTTTTTGGGCAAATAGTGATAATGTTGCTGATACAAATTGGCGGTTTAGGTATTATGACCATGTCAACGCTTTTCGCGTTGATCCTTGGTAGGAAGATTACCTTTAAAGAGAGATTGGTGATGCAAGAAGCTTTCAATACAAATAGCCTCGGAGGCATTGTGAAATTTGCCAAGTATATACTGATGGTTTCTTTTTTATTTGAAAGCATTGGCGCAATTATATTGACTTTGAGATTTTTACCGCAGATGGGATTAAAAAAAGCAGTGTATTATGGCTTGTTCCATTCTATTTCTGCATTTAATAATGCTGGCTTTGATCTTATGGGTAATTTTAAGAGTCTAACAGGTTATGTTTCTGACTGGGTGGTAAACCTGGTCGTAATGGGTTTGATAATATTTGGTGGATTAGGATTTTACGTTTTGCTTGATATATACGAACATAGACATTTTAACAAATTTACACTGCATTCAAAAATTGTTATAACTATCACGTTGCTTTTAATTGCCATCGGTACACTGCTTATATTTTTATTTGAATACAATAATCCAAAAACATTAGAACCACTGGATTTTCCTACAAAAATACTTGCAGCATTATTTCAAGCTGTGACGCCAAGAACAGCTGGCTTTAATACGTTATCGCTTTCTGACATGACTATAGCGTCTAAATTTTTGACAATAATACTTATGTTTATTGGAGCTTCTCCAGCTGGAACAGGTGGAGGTATCAAGACAACTACTTTTGCGGTTATACTATATACTGTGTTATCAGTTATACAAGGTGAAGAAGAGACAGTACTTTATAAGCGCACTATTAGCAGAAACATAGTCTATAAAGCTGTAGCTATATCTTTTATAAGTGTTTTTATTATTTTCTCCGTGACTATGGTTTTATCTATTACTGAAACATCCGACTTTTTGACTGTATTGTACGAGACAACCTCAGCTTTTGGAACTGTAGGACTCTCACTTGGGCTTACCCCCGAATTGAGTACAGTTGGCAGAATTATTATAATATTTACAATGTATACTGGCAGAGTTGGTCCTTTAACGTTGGCACTAGCATTGGCAAAAAGGCAGAGAAGGCCTAAACCTATAATAAAATATGCTGAAGAAAAAATTATGGTGGGTTAAATAGAGGTGGGACGATGAAACAATTCGTTGTTATTGGGTTAGGAAGCTTTGGCATAAGTTTGGCTAAGACTTTATATGAAATGGGCAATGACGTACTGGTTATAGATGAAGATGAAGAATTGGTGCAAGCTATGAATGGCTTGGTGACACATGCAGTGAGGGCTGATGCTACTGATGAAAATGTACTTAAGTCCCTAGGTGTGAAAAATTTTGATGTGGCTATAGTTGCTATAGGAAAGAACATGGAATCAAGTATTATGGTAACAATGCTTGTGAAAGAATTGGGAGTAAAATACGTAATAGCAAAAGCTCACAATGAATTACACGCGAGGGTTCTTTATAAGGTTGGAGCAGACAGGGTTGTTATGCCCGAAAAAGATATGGGTATAAGGGTTGCCAGAAATGTTTTTTCAAGCAATTTAATAGACCTTATTGAGTTTTCTAAGGAATACAGCATAGCAGAAATTCTTCCAATTGAAGAATGGTTTGGCAAAACGTTAAAGGAAATAAACGTGAGAGAAAAATATGGATTAAATGTCGTAGCGGTAAAAAAATTTAATGATGAAATCATTGTATCACCAGGGCCGGACTATGTGATTAATGAAGGCGATGTATTAGCTGTTTGCGGGAAAAATACAGATATTAAAAGATTTGAGATAAAAACATAGGATATAGGAAGAATTGTAGAAAAATAAAGCCATTGGAGTATATGTTACTCCGTGGCTTTATTTTTTTATTTTTTTACTCAAAAAAGGAGGATTTTTTTAATAGACGTCGAATATATATAATATAAGTTTGTTGAATCAATAAACTATTGGAGTAGTTATATAAATGAAAAGAAAATTAAAAAACAGTGTCGGAATATGGGCATTTGGCCCTGCTGCTACAAGATTCGATCCTGCAGGATACCACACGGAGCTTTCAAATGAGACAATGGAAGCATATATTGCATAGCACTTGGAGCAAAGTTTTAAATAATTATATTTTCTA
>NZ_BAZY01000059.1 GCF_001310975.1 Thermoanaerobacter thermocopriae JCM 7501 | reverse complement strand
TTTTGTAAAAATTTTTCAAAAAAGATTGACATATTATAAATAGAAGAATATAATGGAAAAGGACACAAGCAAATATAATCGTTAGGTGAGGCTCCTATACAGATACACGCTGCTGCCCGGAAACATCGAGAGATGCTAACGGGTTAACAAGTATTACCGAATTAAGGTTTTACTTAACGCAGCTGGAGGATGCTCCAAAGCTGTATAGTGCCAAAGCTCAACGAATTGAAATGTCTAAAAAACCTCTTTATTCGTTGAGAGGTTTTTTAATTTGCAAAAAACGGAGGTGAGAAGAATGGACGGTGGAGGTAGTAGTAAAAGCCACAAAGGTATATGTAATGTGACATTGAAGAAGGATGGCAGATAAGGCCACGTCCATTCTTCTCACATGGGCCTTTCTATAAATTTTGTTCTTTTTAAGATTGCCCATTTATCCCTTCTTTTGATGTCCTATTACATATACCTCCAAAACAATTCTCAGACTAACACCATTTAATTCCATCGTCTAAATGCGAAAGTTTTTTACAAAAAAACAAATACTGTAACTGGAAGGTTGCAGTAGATTCAGCAGCCTTAGCCTATTATTGTGTTTTGGAGGTGTATGAAAATGATAAAAATTGCAAAGAAAAATGATTTCACAGATTCGATACTCACACAATTAATTGAGTTTGCTAGAAAAGATGTTGATGAAATTTTAGCACAATTAGGTACAAATAGAGAAGGACTGACTTCTGAGGAAGCGCAAGACAGGCTTGAAATGTATGGGTTAAATGAGGTAGCCCATGAAAAACCGGCTCCATGGTATATTCAATTGATTAAAGCTTTTATAAATCCCTTTATAGGTATATTGGTATTTTTAGCAATTGTATCATATATAACAGATGTACTTTTTACTGCACCTCAAGACAGAGATTGGAGCACGATAATTATTATTTCTATAATGGTAACGGTTAGTGGACTACTTCGTTTTGTTCAAGAGTACCGTTCTAATGTGGAAGCTGAAAAACTAAAAGCTCTTGTCTATACAACAGCTGCAGTTATTCGGAAAGATACAGGTGAGAAAGAGATAAAAATAGAGGAAATAGTGCCGGGTGACATAATACATTTGGCAGCAGGTGACATGGTACCTGCGGATGTTAGGGTTATTACTTCTAAAGACTTGTTTATAAACCAAGCAACTTTGACGGGAGAATCCGAACCTGTGGAGAAATATCCAGATTTAAAAGAAGAAAAAAGAAAAGCTAAGGATTTAAGCCTTTCAGATTTAGAAAATATATGTTTTATGGGTACTAATGTAGTAAGTGGTTCTGCAATTGCTGTAGTTCTTTCAACAGGTGACCGTACTTATTTTGGTTCAATGGCAAAATCCCTTGTAGGCATAGAGTGATGACAAGTTTTGAAAGAGGAATTAACAATGTAAGTAAAGTGCTCATCAAGTTTATGACAGTGATGTTTCCAATTGTTTTTGTTATAAATGGTCTTACAAAGGGTAATTGGTTGGATGCATTGCTTTTTGCCTTGGCTGTAGCTGTTGGACTTACTCCCGAAATGCTTCCAATGATAGTCACTACCAACCTTGCTAAAGGTGCTGTGACAATGGCAAAGCGCAAAACAATTGTCAAGAGATTGGATGCTATACAAAATTTTGGAGCAATGGATGTACTTTGTACTGATAAACTGGTACTTTGACGTTAAATAAAATAGTTGTAGAAAAACATCTTGACATACATGGGAATGAAGATGACAGAGTTTTAAGGCATGCGTATCTGAACAGTTTTTATCAAACGGGCTTAAGAAACTTAATGGATGTAGCCATTTTAGAGTATGGAGCTGAAAAGGGTTTTAATGGATTGGAGAAAATATATAAAAAAGTTGATGAGATACCCTTTGATTTTGTAAGGCGCAGAATGTCCGTAGTTTTAGAGAGCGAAGGTGGAAAAAGGCAGCTGGTGACTAAAGGCGCCGTTGAAGAGGTTCTTTCTATCTGTGAATATGCTGAGTACAAAGGCGAAGTAGTTCCTTTGACAGATGAAATACGCCAAGAAGTAAGAGAAATGGTAAAAAGATTAAATGAAGATGGAATGAGGGTGCTTGCCGTAGCTCAAAAAAATGATGTTCCACCAGAGGGAGTTTTCAGTGTAGCAGATGAAAGTAAGATGGTTCTCATGGGTTATATAGGTTTTCTCGATCCGCCAAAAGAATCTGCACCTTATGCGATAAAAGCATTGAAAGAGCATGGCGTAGATGTAAAAATTCTCACTGGTGACAATGAAATAGTGACAAAGAAGATCTGTAAAGAAGTGGGGATTAATGTAGAGAATGTTTTGTTGGGAAATGAAATAGAGAATATGACAGATGAAGAATTAGCAGAAGTAGCGGAAAAAACGACAATTTTGCAAAACTTTCTCCTATGCAAAAATCGAAAATAATAAAGACTTTACAAAATAAAGGCCACATTGTTGGATATATGGGAGATGGAATTAATGATGCTCCTGCCTTAAGAGAAGCAGACGTTGGAATTTCAGTTGACTCTGCAGTAGATATCGCTAAAGAATCTGCGGATATAATACTTTTGGAAAAAAGTCTTACAGTATTAGAAGAAGGAGTTGTGGAAGGGCGCAGAATTTTTGGTAATATCATGAAATACATTGCAGTTACATCAAGCTCTAATTTTGGAAATGTATTTTCAGTTTTGGTGGCAAGCGCATTTTTACCATTTTTGCCAATGCAGCCTCTCCAATTACTTTTCCTTAACTTAACTTATGATTTATCTATGACGTCGGTGCCTTGGGATACAATGGATAGAGAGTATATACAAAAACCAAGAAAATGGGATGCTGCAAATATAGGTAACTTCATGATATGGTTCGGACCTATAAGTTCAATTTTTGATATTACAACTTATGCTTTGATGTTTTACTTGATTGGTCCAATAGTCATAGGAGGTTCTTACTTCTTGCTCCCTGAAGAACTTAAACTCCTATTTGTTTCGCTTTTCCAAACAGGCTGGTTTGTAGAAAGCTTATGGACACAAACAATGGTAGTTCACATGCTTAGGACTGAAAAAATTCCGTTTATACAAAGCATTGCTTCATGGCCGCTATTACTTTTTACCTCAGCAGCTGTTACAGTAGGAACAATTGTGCCATTTACTTCTTTTGGAGCAAAAATTGGAATGATGCCTCTACCGGCAATGTATTTCTTGTTCTTAATAGCTACGCTTCTTGCATACTTGATTTTGGCGCAATACGTTAAAACGAGATTTGTAAAAAGATTTGGAAGTTTGCTATAACATTTTTTAGACAACGGATACAGACAAGTAGAAATATATAAAAACATAAGCAGGAGAAATCCTGCTCTTTTTAACACATCACATTATAAGATTGAAATATTACAACAATGTTACAAAATATAAAATTTTGATAATAGGTGATTGCAAAATGAGATAAATATTAGAGCAAAAAAGTTACATTACAAGTAACAAAATAAAGAAATTACATTTTAAAGGCACGCTCAAGAGGGGAAAAGAGAAATGGAAGAAAGATACAAATTCAAAAAAGACAATACTTAACACACCTTTTTAATGTAAAAAGGTGACAAACGAATCAAACCATAAGAACAAGTCATCAAGCCAAAAGTTTTTTCAAACATAAAGGATGTTCAAAAGTACCATGTGGACAGACAAAAGGGACGGTTCCCTTTGTCTGAAATTTAAAAAGCCTGTACAGAAAGCACTGCCTGGGCTTTTTTACAAATTTGTGAAAACAAGAGAATATCCTACTGAGATGGAAATTAAATTAAGGAAGTAATTTGACATAATAATAGAATTAAAGTAAAATGGTGCCATGGGATACAAAATCATTATAACTACCAGTGGAATTATAAGAGCTAATAGATACCTGTAATTTACTGAGTATTTGCCTTCTTTTAAAGGATCTAATCAAAGGGGGAATTAGATGAAAAAAAGAGTAATATTTTTATTGGTCTTGGTTGCCATTTTAGCTTCGGCTATGATCCTTTTTGCAAAATTTTCATTATCCGAAAAATCTAGTAGAGAAAAAATAGTTGTAACTCCAGACATATTTGGAAGAGTGAAATTGAATGGCGGGTATATAGGCTTATCTTACGACTTTTCTCAAGTGAAGATGTTAAAAATAGGTGATGATAGAATTGAA
>NZ_BAZY01000058.1 GCF_001310975.1 Thermoanaerobacter thermocopriae JCM 7501 | reverse complement strand
AATAAAATTTTACGAAAGGAGGAGATATCATGGAAGAACGAACTTTCGAAATGGAACTAGCAGGGAGAAAGCTGATAGTTCAGACAGGAAAAGTAGCTCAGCAAGCAAATGGAGCAGCTTGGGTGAAATATGGTGATACCGTCGTTTTAGTTACTGCCTGTGCTTCAAAAGAACCCCGAGAAGGGATTGACTTTTTTCCTTTAACCGTTGAATACGAAGAAAGATTGTACTCTGTCGGTAAAATTCCTGGGGGTTTTATAAAAAGAGAAGGGAAACCTAGTGAAAAGGCAATTCTCTCTGCTCGATTAATTGATAGACCCATTAGACCTTTATTTCCACATGGTTATCGAAATGACGTACAAATTATAGCTACAATATTGTCTGTTGACCCTGATGTACAACCAGAAATAGTCGCGATGATCGGTTCTTCGGTTGCTCTTTCAATTTCTGATATTCCCTTTAATGGTCCAACAGGTGCGGTGGCAGTAGGATTGGTGGATGGACAGTTTGTAATTAATCCTAACCATGATCAAAGAGAAAAAAGCTTAATGCATTTAGTAGTTTCAGGAACAAAAGATGCTATTGTAATGGTGGAAGCAGGAGCAAAAGAAGTACCTGAGGAAACCATGCTAGAAGCTATTATGTATGCTCACGAATACATCAAACAAATTGTAGAGTTTATAGAGGAAATAGTTGAAGAAGTAGGGGTTCCGAAAAGCGAAGTGATTTTACATGAAATAGACAAAGAACTAGAAGAAAAAGTAAGAGCATATGCTACACAAAAAATATACGAAGCGCTAAGAACACCTGAAAAGAAAGAGAGGAACGATAACTTAGATAAAGTTGAACAAGAGGTTTTAGAGTACTTTAAAGAAGAATATCCCGACAATCTCGCTGATATAGATGAAGTACTTTACAATATAATGAAAGAACAAATGCGAAAAATGATAACAGAAGAAAAAATAAGAGTAGATGGTAGAGGTCTTGACGACATAAGGCCAATATGGTGTGAAGTAGGAGTGTTACCCAGAACTCATGGTTCTGCAATTTTCACAAGAGGGCAAACTCAAGTATTGACAGTAGCAACCTTAGGTGCTTTAGGAGACATTCAAATTTTAGACGGCATAGGAGATGAAGAAGCAAAAAGATATATGCATCATTACAATTTCCCACCCTACAGTGTTGGAGAAGTAAGACCTTTAAGAGGCCCCGGTAGAAGGGAGATTGGTCATGGAGCTTTAGCAGAAAGAGCTTTAGAACCGGTAATTCCTTCTGAAGAAGAATTTCCTTACACCATAAGATTAGTGTCAGAAGTTTTAAGTTCTAATGGTTCTACTTCTCAAGCTAGTGTTTGTGGCAGTACTTTAGCTTTAATGGATGCGGGAGTTCCAATAAAAGCTCCAGTTGCAGGAGTGGCTATGGGGCTTATCAAAGAAGGAGATGTAGTTTCTGTACTCACTGATATACAAGGGATTGAAGACTTTTTAGGGGATATGGACTTCAAAGTAGCAGGTACAGAAAAAGGAATCACAGCGATACAAATGGATATAAAATTCCTGGAATTGACAAAGAAATTTTGAAAATGGCTTTAGAAAAAGCTCGAAAGGGTAGGTTATACATCCTTAGCAAAATGTTAGAAGTTATAAAAGAGCCGAGAAAAGAGTTATCCATATATGCACCTCGTGTTATAAGAATGGTAGTTGACCCCGAAAAAATTAGGGATATAATCGGACCTGCTGGCAAAACCATAAGTAAAATTATTGCAGAAACTGGAGTGAAAATTGATATAGAAGAAGACGGTAGATTATACATTACTGCTTCTGATTTAAAATCGGGTGAAAGAGCTAAGCAAATGATTGAGGCTATAACAAAAGATATAATAGTAGGAGAAATTTATTTAGGAAAAGTGCTTAGAATAACACCTTTCGGAGCGTTTGTAGAAATCGCACCTGGCAAAGAAGGCCTTGTCCACATTTCTAAGCTTTCTAAAAAGCGCGTCCAAAAGGTAGAAGATGTAGTTAAGGTTGGAGATGACATATTGGTAAAAGTTACTGATATTGATAAACAAGGTAGGATAAGCCTTTCAAGGAAAGATGCGTTACCTGATGAAGAGGAAGAGAAAAGAAAGTAAAGGCATAAACCGCCCCAACGGTTTATGTTTTTTATTTTTTAGTAATATATTCGCTGCCTGTTTGAATAAAATTAAAGTGAGAATATCAACGGGTGGTGTTATAATGAAAATATTTTATATAAAATATCCTAAAAAAAGCTTTTGGATTATTCTTTCCATAGCAATATTGTTGCTCCTCTTTTTAATTTACATAATTACACGGAGTGTTTCTGTCTTTAACGTAGATGAACCAATTTATAAAGGAGATACAAAAGAAAAAAAGATTGCTTTTGCTTGCAACGTAGCATGGGGAGATGAGTACATACCAAAAATGTTAGATATTTTTAAAGATAACAATGTCCATATCACATTTTTTTTTGAAGGAAAATGGGCAGAAAAAAATCCTGATGTTGTAAAAGATATTTATCAAAAAGGCCATGAGATTGGAAGCCATGGATATACGCATGTGAAATACACAAATTTAAGTAGACAACAATATGAAGAAGATATAAAAAAAAGCAGTGAAATTTTAGAAAAAATTACAGGAATAAAGCCTATTCTTTTTGCGCCACCGTATGGGGATTTCAATGATGAAATTGTAAAAGTAGCAGAACAATTAGGATATAAAGTCATTCTCTGGAGTTTGGATACTATAGATTGGAATAATCCAAGTCCTCAGACAATTGTAGATAGAGTTATGAGTAAATATCACAACGGCGCTATTGTGTTAATGCACCCTACTAAAAATACTGTGGAAGCATTACCTCAGATAATAAACCAGCTTAAAGAAAAAGGTTATAAAATAACTAAAGTATCTGAGGTAATTGTAGATAACAATTAAATTTGCTATAATAATAATTAAATTTGCAAAGGAGGACAAAAATGTATGAACGAAAGATTATTGAAGGTATAAAAGTCGTAACTTGTAAAATTCCT
Organism: Thermoanaerobacter thermocopriae JCM 7501; assembly: GCF_001310975.1. Lineage (GTDB taxonomy): Bacteria > Bacillota > Thermoanaerobacteria > Thermoanaerobacterales > Thermoanaerobacteraceae > Thermoanaerobacter > Thermoanaerobacter thermocopriae. The sequence goes on along the minus strand of NZ_BAZY01000058.1, from coordinate 1,883 downwards.
CACGCATATTCTGTATACATAGGGATATGGATTAAAACGGGGTCCATGTATGAACATAAATCTATAAATGGAATATCTCACTTTATAGAGCACATGGTTTTTAAAGGTTCTAAGCTAAGAAGTGCAAGGCAAATTGCGGAAGAAACGGATAGTATTGGTGGGCAGTTAAACGGCTTTACTGAAAAAGAAAGTACCTGTTTTTATATAAAAGTTTTAAACACCCACATAAAGCAAGGCATTGATATACTCTTTGATATGGTATTTAATCCTGCCTTTAAAGAAGAAGATATAGAAAAGGAAAAGCAAGTCATATATGAAGAAATATTGACAGAATTAGATTCTCCTGAAGACGTAGCTTACAACCTTTTAGCAAAAACAATATGGAAAGGGCATCCTTTATCTTTTCCTGTACTTGGTACTTTTTCTACTGTTAAGAAGCTAAACAAAGGACAGATTGTAGATTATTATAATTCCCATTATAACAAAGATAACATAGTCATTTCGATAGCTGGAAATTTTGGCGATGATATTTATGAAATACTGCAAAAATATTTATCAAAAATTCAAAAAACTAATGTTATTTCTCAATTAACTTCTCCTATTTGGCATAAAAACAAAGCTTTTTATGAAAAAGATTTTGAACAGGTAAATTTATGCATTGGTCTACCAGGGATAACTTATGACTTAAAGAAAGTATACGCTTTAGCCATTATAAATAATGCTTTTGGTGGAGGAATGAGTTCAAGATTGTTTCAAAAAATAAGAGAAGATAAAGGACTAGTTTACTCGATTTATTCTTATCCTTCTACCTATCACCATGCTGGGGTTTTTTCTATTTTTGCTAGTATGAACGCTAATAATTTTAGAAAGGTGTATGACTTAATTTTAAATGAAATAGAAGAAGTCCATTTAAAAGGCTTAGCAGAAGAAGAGATTGATAAATTTAAAGAACAACTTCGCATAAACGTATTAATGGATTTAGACAGTATAAGCAGTAGAATGAGCACAATAGGAAAATCCATGCTTTTATTTAATAAAGTGCATACTGTAGATGAAATACTTCAGACAATAGATAGCTTAACTTACGAAGAAATAAATGAGTTAGCCAGAGAAATTATAAATCCTGCTGACATGAGCATAGCCGTGGTTGGAAAATTAAACAAAAGAGATAAAGGGTGGTTAGAAAATGTCAATAATACTTAAGATTAAAAAAACTGATGATGCTAAAGATTTGCCTTTGCCTGCTTATATGAGTGAAGGTGCCGCTGGGATGGATTTATATGCTAATGTCAAAGAGGAAGTCATATTACAGCCTGGTGAAATAAAACTAATTCCAACAGGTATACAAATTGAACTTCCTCCAAATTTTGAGGCCCAAATAAGGCCAAGAAGTGGCTTAGCTTTAAATTATGGAATAACCCTTTTAAATACTCCTGGCACAATTGATTCTGATTACAGAGGGGAAATAAAATTAATAGTCATAAATTTAGGAAAAGAAGTAGTCAAAATCAAAAGAGGTCAAAGAATTGCCCAAATGGTAATCAATCAAATAGTAAGACCAACAATAGTAGAGACAGAAATCCTTTCAGAAACAAAAAGAGATGAGGGAGGATTTGGTCATACCGGTATATAAGGAGGGGTTCTATGAGGTTAAGCGAATTTGGAAATAAAGAAATTGTAAATTTAACGGATGGAAGAAGATGGGGATTAGTAGAAGATTCAGATTTAGTTATTGATGAAGAAACAGGAAGGATTCATTCAATAATAGTATATGAATCAGGGGGGTTATTTAGGGGAAAGACCAATTATATTGAAATAAGTTGGGACTCTATAAGAAAAATTGGTGATGATATGCTTATTGTGGAGTTTGAAGAAAAGAAAAG
>NZ_BAZY01000057.1 GCF_001310975.1 Thermoanaerobacter thermocopriae JCM 7501 | reverse complement strand
GCCTGCAAAGACAGGCTTTATTTTTCCTTTTCTTTTATTTTCTTTCTTTCTTCTATTATCTTTTGTGCAACATTAGGTGGAGCTTCCTCATATCTTGCAAAAGCCATTTTAAAATCTCCTCTTGCCTGTGTCAAAGACCTTAAATCCGTCGCATATCTATTCATTTCAGCCAAAGGTACTTCTGCTGTGATTACTTCTAAATTGTCTTTCGACTCCATTCCTAAAATTCTTCCTCTTCTCTTATTCAAATCCCCAATGATATCTCCCATGTATTCTTCAGGTACAACCACTTCTACTCTCATAATAGGTTCTAAAAGAACTGGATTTGCTTGTTCCATTCCCTTTTTAAACGCAAGAGATGCAGCAATTTTAAAAGCCATTTCAGAGGAGTCAACAGGATGATAAGAACCGTCCACCAATGTTGCTTTTATGTTTACTACAGGATATCGAGCAAGCACACCCTCTTTCATGCTTTCCCTCAAACCCTTTTCTACTGCTGGAATGTACTGTTTTGGAACAGCTCCACCAAAGATTTTATCTTCAAATTCAAATTCACTGTTGGGATTAGGCTCAAATTCAATCCACACGTGACCATATTGCCCGTGTCCACCTGTCTGTTTTTTATGCTTTCCTTCTACTTTGATTTTGCCTTTTATCGTCTCCCTATAGTACAATTGGGTCTGTCAAGGTGCATTCTACTCCAAACTTGTTCATCAACTTTTTAGAAATTACTTCTATATGCTGCTCTCCCATTCCGTAAACTATAATCTGACCCGTCTCTAAATTTTTTTCAACTTTAAAAGTCGGATCTTCTTCTTGCAATCTTTGGAGTCCATTGCTAATTTTTTCCTCATCCCCTTTGGATTTAGGTTCGATAGCAAGTGAAAGTGTAGGCTGTGGGAAATCGATAGGTGCTAATGTCACAGGTTTAGAAGTGTCACATAAAGTATCTCCTGTCATGGTATATTGAAGCTTTGCAACTGCTCCTATATCTCCTGCTACTAACTTAGATACAGGCATCTGCTTTTTACCTCTTAAAATGTAAAGCTGGCTTATTTTCTCTTGCATCTTATTATTTGAGTTAAGAAGCACACAATCAGAAGTTAATGTACCTGATATAACCTTAAAAATAGATAGTCTACCCACATAAGGATCTGCTATAGTTTTAAATACAAATGCGGCTACTGGACTATTTTCTCTGACTTTTTCTCTTTCTATATCCAGAGGCGATGGCAAAAATTCCACAATGGCATCTAATAATTTATCTACTCCAATATTTTTAAGGCTTGAACCGCATAAAACAGGCATTAATTCGCCGATTCTTATGCTGTTTTTGATTCCTTCTTTTATTTCTTCTTGTGTAAATTCTTCTCCTCCAAAGTACTTTTCCATTAAAGTTTCATCGTTTTCAGCAATGTTCTCAATTAATTCCTCTTTGGCCGATAAAACTTTATCCATTAACTCTGCCGGTACTTCTGTCTTCTTTGCCCCTTTTTCATTGTAAACGTATGCTTTTTGAGTAAGAACATCTACATAGCCTTTAAAACTTTGCTCACTTCCAATAGGAAATGTTAGTGGAATAACCTTATTACCAAATTTTCCTCTTAATTGGTTTAACGTTTTAAAATAATTGGCATTTTCTCTATCCATTTTGTTGATAAAAAATATAATAGGTAACGTATTCTTTTGAGCCAAACCAAATACCTTTTCAGTTCCAACTTCTACACCAGAAGCAGCACACACAGGTATTATAACACTGTCTACAACCCGCAAACCGCTGACAACCTCTCCAAAAAAATCAAAATACCCCGGCATATCTAATATATTTATTTTACATCCTCCCCATTCTACTGGAATTACTGATGTGGAAATGGATATATGTCTGACAATTTCCTCCGGATCATAGTCAGATACAGTAGTTCCATTTTCTACACGCCCCATTCTATCGATGACTTTTGTGTTGAAAAGAAATGCCTCAGTTAATGTAGTTTTACCGGCTCCCCCGTGGGAAACCAATCCTACATTTCTTATTTGATTAGTCTTGTAATCTTTCATACATATCCCCCTATCTTATCGCAAATCATCTTTAATATTATTATTCTATACTTTTTAAAATTTTCCTTTATTTTTTTTGATATTTTTTAAAAAAATCTCTGGCAAAAAGCCAGAGACCTAATCAATATTTTTAATCATATCCTCCATCATTTGTTGTATTTTTTCTGCTTCTTTCATGTTAAGTACTTTTTCTGCTATTTCCTTTGCTTTTTCATATTCTATATTTCTTATTATATTTTTAACCTTAGGAATAGAAGTCGCACTCATAGAAAATTCGTCTAACCCTAGTCCCAACAATATAACCGTAGCCAAAGGATCCCCCGCCATTTCACCGCACATAGCCGCAAATTTTCCTTCTTTATGAGCTGCATCGATCACAAACTTTATAAGCCTTAAAACAGCTGGATTAAATGGCTGATAATAATCTTTTACATGTTCATTCATTCTGTCAACAGCAAGCGTGTACTGCGTCAGGTCATTAGTTCCGATGCTAAAGAAGTCAACTTCTTTAGCTAGTATGTCCGCAGTCACTGCAGCAGAAGGTATTTCTACCATTATACCTACTTTTATGTTTTTGTCATATTTTATGCCTTCTTTATCAAGTTCAGCTTTTACCTCATTCAAAACTGCGTTTGCTCTTCTCACATCAGTAATTGAAGATATCATAGGATACATTATGTGAATATTTCCATAAGCACTTGCTCTTAAAATTGCTCTTAATTGAGTCTTAAATATGTCTGTCCTATCCAAGCAAAGCCTTATAGCCCTATATCCCAAAAATGGATTCATCTCTTTAGGCATATCAAGATAAGGAAGTCCCTTATCTCCTCCTATATCCAGTGTTCTTATGGTAACAGGCTTTCCTTCCATTCTTTCTGCAACTTCTTTATAGGCTTCAAATTGCTCTTCTTCTGTAGGAAGAGTAGTTCTATCCATGTATAAGAATTCAGTTCTAAAAAGTCCAACCCCTTCTGCTCCATTGGCCAGCGCACTTTTTACATCTTTTGGAGTTCCTATATTTGCCGCTAACATGACTTTTTTGCCATCGAGAGTTATTGCAGGCAAATCTTTTAATTTCTTTAATTTCTCCACCTTTTTATCATAATTCTCTTTTTTAGTTTTATACTCGTTCATTGTATTTTCGTCAGGATTTACAATGACAACCCCTTCCAACCCATCCACTATTACGGTATTTCCATTATTAACTTGGGTGGTAACATTACCCAATCCTACTACAGCAGGAATTTCTAGGGAACGAGCCATTATAGCTGTATGAGAAGTTCTTCCACCTATATCTGTAGCAAACCCCAAAACCATTTCTTTTTTCATGGTTGCGGTATCAGAAGGGGTTAAATCTTTGGCTATGATTATCACTTGTTCATCAAGTTCAGAAAGGCTGGTGTTTTTTACTCCTAAAAGGTTATTTATTATACGGCTTCCAACATCTCTTAAATCTGCAGCTCTTTCTTTTAAATATTCATCATCTAGACTCTCCATTACAGAAGCATTTTGTTCAATCACTTTATTTACAGCATTATCAGCAGTTATAAGTTCAGTCTTTATCATGTTTTCTACATTTTCAACAAGTTCAGGGTCATTTGCGAGCATTAAATGTGCCTCAAAAATCTCCGCCTTATCTCTCCCAAATTCTTTTAAGGCCTCTTCTTTAATTTTTTGTATTTGCTGCTTCGTCACTTCTAAGGCTTTCTTAAACCTTTCAATTTCATACTCTACTTTTGACTCATCTATGTTTTGCATGTCGATTTCTGCTTTTTCTTTAATATATAAAAAAACTTTTCCAATCGCTATCCCCGGAGATGCCGCTACTCCTTTTAGCATTTGTTAACCCTCCCTAAAATTAATTCTAACGTCTATTATAACATAGTTTTCGCCACCTGTGTGAAACTTTTGCACAATAATAAAATAAAAAATAAAGCAAATTTTGATAAACCATTTTTTAGACAGCCGCAAAAGTAAAATCAGGAAAGGTAATCCCTTTCCTGATTCAACAACCAATTCTTTATTTATTAACCAATTTCAATGCTTCTTCAATAATAGCTTTAGCATTTTTTATAGCTTTCTGAGCTTCAACTTTATAGATGGGCTTGTCTTTAAATCGAGATTCTTCTTTAACTGCTACATCTGCAGCAAAAATGACAACATCTGCCTCATCAATTTCTTTCTGAGTTATTTTATTCTCTATGCCGATTGAACCTTGCGTTTCAACTTTAATTTTATGGCCAAGTTTTTTTGCTGCATTCTCTAATGCTTCAGCCGCCATATAGGTATGAGCAATACCTGTAGGGCAAGCTGTAACTGCAACTATTTTCATATTTCCTCCCTCTTTCTGTAAAAACTTTATAAATCATTTATATAATCTTGAAATTGTTTTTAGCTTTACTCAGTAGCTTCACTCTCTTCTTCAGCTTCTTTAATAGCAGGTTTTTTCAATGCATTTACCATTGATGCAGTAACTGCAACTCCTATTAGTACAGCCACAATAAACATGATCTTATTATCTACAACTGGTAGCACAATAGGGCCACCATGTGGTGCATGGTCTCCAACTTTACCTATTGCTGCTATCGCAGCACCTATAGATGAACCCACCATTATAGAGGGTATTACTCTTAATGGATCGGCCGCAGCAAAAGGTATAGCACCTTCTGTGATACCAATCATCCCCATCGCAAGTGCACCATATCCTGCTTCTTTTTCTGCTTTAGTGTACTTGTTTGGTGCTAACAATGTAGCAACACCCATCCAAGTGGGGGAATACATATTGCTACTGCTACTGGTCCCATAATTGTATATATTCCTTCTCCTATCATTGCTGCACCAAATAAAAATGCAACTTTGTTTACAGGCCCTCCCATATCAAAAGCTATCATCGCACCCATTATCATTGCTAAAATCACAGCATTTCCTGTACTCATGGATTTTAACCATTTGTCATAGCCGTCATTGCATTACTTATAGGAGTGCCGAGGACATATATCATAATAAAACCTACAATAAGTGCTGATAATAAAGGAATTACAAAAATTGGCATTATGGGTCTTAAATTTTTAGGAACTCGCCAATTTTTAATCCATCTTGCCACATATCCTGCGATAAACCCTGCAATAATTCCACCTAAAAAACCCGCTTTTAACTGATTTGCAAGTACTCCACCAACAAGTCCAGGAGCAAGTCCAGGTCTATCAGCTATTCCAAAAGCTATAAATCCTGCAAGAACTGGCACCATCATTGAAAAAGAAGCTGTACCAATATCCATCATACTTTTTAACACTGGATTTGTAACAACTGCACCTTTACCAGCTTGTACACCACTTAATGCAATTGAAAATGCTATTAACACACCACCTATAACAACTATAGGTATCATGTAAGATACGCCTGTCATTAAATATTCTCTAACCTTTTTTAATTCTTCCCTCATCGTAATTTTCTCCTCCTTATCTATTTTGTTTTTT
>NZ_BAZY01000056.1 GCF_001310975.1 Thermoanaerobacter thermocopriae JCM 7501 | reverse complement strand
CCGTTATTTTCTACAAATCTTAAGCTTTTTAAATCAAGAATTTCTTGTTTGTTTATGCTTGGTTGAAATTCAAAATCAAAATCATCAAGTTCTTTTAAAAAAGGGAAGTTTGCTACTTTAACACATGCAAGTATTGCTTTTTCTTGTTTTGATTTTATTTCTAAATTGCTTAGTTCATATAGAGCATCTATAACACTTTTTTCTCCTGATTTAATCAGGTTTAAGTACGTATCTATATTATTATTTTTTATGTTATTTAATCCAAGTTCTTCTAAATTGTTTAATAGCTTAATATAGTTACTCACATTTTCACTTACCTATGCAATAATTTATCTAATTCATTAAGATTATTTGTACATATTTGTTCAATATCTTCTCTATTTTTGATGAGATTTTCCATTAATTCTCTATAATGAGATTCATGATAGTTTACCTTTTTTATCACACTTAATATATGGACAGATATCAAATCTGTGTTAAAATATATATGTAACTCATTTTCTACTGTTTTAAGAGTTACAGTTTTGTTTATATATTTTGGAGGGACTGAGTATCTACTCCCCTTGTAATATATCATAGAATCTTTATGGACAGTTGCTTTTTGCTCGAAGTTCATATAACTTTCTATGATATCATTACTTGGTAGCGGAGATAGATACTCCTTCTCTTTTTGGAATAATATTATCGTTTGTATTCCTGTTGATTGATTTGTGGATTGATTAACTTTTTTGTTATTTCATCGATTATCTTTATTAAATCTTCTTCATTTTCAAATTCACCATTGTATGGCAGTAACCAATCAATAAATTTATTAGATGATTCCACCTTTCCTTTGGTATATGAGCGCCTTGGTTTACATAAGCGTATCTTAAAGCCAAAATCATTTGCAAATGCTTTTATTTTATTATTTATCTTCCTCCCCTCGTTTGTTATATCAACTACTTATATCTCGAAACTAATTTTATGTCTTCCTTCCAATCTACCTGGGCCTGTTTTCCCGCAGGAGTTTCAAATCGTGGATGACCACTTGCTTTTATTTCATCATAGACTCCCATGCCGCAAATGCGGCACCAGCAGAGGATGAAAATACCATCCCCTTTACGGGAAGCACGCAGGATAGAATAACCCTTATGGTTGTTGCACCAGCTCTTCAATTTTACAGTCGCTATCGTTCAAATTTTAAAAAAGGAGTTGGCTCTTTCATGGATTTAGTTTACTCTCACGTTTGCGGATTAGATGTCCATAAAAAGAATGTCGTAGCTTTGACCTAATAGATTTTTCATTTTTGGTATCCCTCATACAAACAGAAGGATACCAAATTTATGTACAAATCTGTACATTTTTATTTTCCACTTTTCGTACATTCTTATTTTATTATTTACAGTTACATGTTTTATCTGAACTATAAGGGATATAAAGTTTCCTCACTCCTTTACTTATCAAGTGCTTCTGTAGAACATTGTGCTATGCTCTGCCCATTAATACAAAACTTAATCTCTTTCTCCTCTGCCTTTTCTTTTTCTGCATTAATGGTGGTAGGAACAAGCTTAATATCAACGTAAGGGAATTCATCCCAAGCATCATAAAACTCTACTCTGAACAATCCACGTACTTTCATGCCATCGATATACACTTCAGTACCTATTGTTTTTAATTATTTCCATATTATACCATATTTCCATTGTTTTCCTACTTTCTCAAGGCATAATAAAAACACTCTTTGTTGAGTGCCTACTCGCTTTGGTTTGGCTTCATGCCTGCAAGCTTGAGTATGCTTTCAGGTGGTTCTTCGTTTAAAACATTGCGGTATAAGCTAACAAGTTTTCTTGCTGCTTTTCTTTTCTCTTCCATTGGTGCTTTTACGCCCCCACAAGCGCCAGCCAAAGCTGCAGCTGCTGCGTGTATGCCATTTCTATTTAAAGTACCATCTGGTTCACGGACTGGCAGTTTGCACTGTTCCTTACTTGTATATTCACTTTTCGGCACAAGATGTATTAAACAAGCATTCCACCATTGTTCTTTATCATAGTCACTTTCACTAAAACTGCTCCATGGCTTATTAGAAACCTTTTCTGACACTTGGTACTCACCTCCTTACAAGAAGGCATAAAAATACCACCTCAACCTTGCTCGGTTAGGTGGTTAAATTTGGGGTTTTAACTCGCCTTTTGCAACTTTATCCATATGCCACCACCAACCTGTTTCACCATTTGGTGGGCCTTTTACAAAAGGCGCAAGTTTATCAGCATATTTTAAAACTTTTTTTTGTAATTCTTTGCCTTCGGGTGTCTTGATTAGCTGTTTTTCTTGAAGAATATCAAGGATGTTCAATAAATAACTTACCGCAAAATAATCAGGTTCTTCCTCTTCAAAAATATCAAGACTTTCAGCTTCCATTTTAGCTTGTTCAAGTATTCCCATATTCTCACCTCACAAAATTCGGATATATGGCTGTTTTTCCAAATACTTTGCCCAATCTTCTTTATCCTCGAATGCCCAACCACTTGCATCCCTATTCATATGCTCATTAAACAAAGCTAAATTCACCTTGCGTTTTTCATATTTTACAAATGCCCAGCAAATATCTCCACGCTGTGGGTCTCTAAATGTGTATATCTCATCAGCATTTTTCTTGGTTTGCAACAAGAATTTTTTATATTTTGTTATATGTTCTTCTGTAATTTCTTTTTGATTTCTTGGTATCGTCTCATCAAATGTATACCCATGTTTTGCAACGTGATATTTTTCACGATACAACTCCTTTTCTTTTCTTGCCTCTAATATTAGCTCCTTTTTAATAAGCCAATGCGTGTTATCCCACTCAATTTGCCTTAGCTCAGCCAACTTTTTAATTAAAACTGAATAATCTTTTTCACTTTTTATTATAACTCTTGCTTGCTCATCATACAACTTTTTATTTTTAAGATATTCTCTTTCCACTTTATTGTAAAATTGCTGTTTCCGTTTTTCCTGTGCTTCTTTATATGCTTCCTTTTCTTTCTCACTTCTTGGATCCTCAGTTAACGATGTATTGCTATACTTTTCTGTCTCTTCGGCATTAGGATCAAGTTCTCGTATATATGGCATTAATACATGTCTACAGTTTGGATGACGAGGAATAACTACACCATCTTCTCCGTACTTTGGATATCTCCCGTCTTTACCTGAAAGGCTGTATACTTTACCCTGAATTGGTGCACATAAATGACATGTCGGATAGTGTGTAGACACTTTCACCAAATCAATATCGAATTCCTTGCAAGCATTAATAGTCGCCACCGTTGCTGCTTCTCTTGTCAATGTCATTGCAACCATCTCAGCATAACTATCAAGTCTCCATTCCCTACCTAGCCTGTCTTTGAAGCCTGTTAAACCCTTGCTCAATAGCCTCTCCATCAAATCTTTTTTCATCTGCTGCCATGTTTCACCACTGACATACTTTTTACCTGCTGCTTCTAAACTTGCTTTTCTAAAATAATCATCAAATTTACGTCCCACAAACTGAGTTGCATCTCTGAGATTGTCATAAAGATTTTGCGCTAACACATCTACTGCTCTCTGATGTATTTGACTAAAACTTGGATTTTGGATTGCTTCGCCCTTTAACTGTTTAATAAAAGCCATTACTTCAATATAGTTCTGTTGATATATCTTTGGCACATTTTCTTCAATCCACTTTGCAGCGTTTTGGTCTAACTGTTCTAATATCTGCATTATTTGTTTGAAAATATCTTTGAAATAAACTGTATCTTGTTTCTTTACTTCTTTTTCCAATATTACTTTAAGAACATTCAAAAAACCCTGCCGATAGAGTTCGACAAGGCTTTGTATGAGTTTTTCTTCGTCAAAGTTAGGCATTATCTATCACTCACTTTGTTGTTGCTGATTCTGTTGTGTTTGTAATGTTGTTGTAAATAATGCTGGAGCCTCTTGTGCTGTCTCAACCGCTATCTTCGCTAGTTCTTGTTTTAAAGTCTCTGCGTCAAATTCAAATAAATGTTTTAAAGCTGTTTCTCTGCTTATAAGCCCGTTTTGAACAAGCATTGAATAGATTTCTGCCTGCTCTTTTTCATCATCTGGTAATCCGTCGTTCCAAGCGATATTAATTGTCTCCAGTTCTATCCCATTGCCATATAAAGCATCTAATTTACTTGCAAGCCGTAAAATTTTCTTTATAGCAGGGTCAAACCTCATGCGTATTCGGTTTACTTTTGCGAGAGGCGCCATCATTAAGCGTCTTAATGCACTACCTGACTCCGCAAGGCCCTGTTTTAACTGCCCAAAAGCAGCGGCACTTGTTTCTGATAGTGCATAAAATTGCTCCATTAGCAGGTCTATTTCTCTAAATGCAGCATCAAGCTTCCCATCCCACACCACATAACCCGGTGGTTGTTCGCCTTGTTCTACAGGAAATATTTCCTCCTCCTCTGACAACCCACTCACCGAGCTCGTTTTGTTCAAGTGCTGTAGCAGGCCCATACATGTTAGGGTCAGCGTGCTTATCAAGGATTCTACTTATCTGTGCAATTCTGACTTCTATCTCTTGAATTATACTATCAAGGTCGCTATAGTCATCCAAGCCGTATATTCTGTCGCTTGTCTGCATATTATGAACTGGTACCACTAAGAAATCATCAATTCCCGTATATATTTCCGGTTCTAAATCAGGGTAAAAAGTTTTTATATCAATTTCGTTTTTTATAATTCCATCTTGCAATTCAAAAAGTCTATTTGTGATTTTACCTCTTTCGTGTATTTCAAGTCTAAGATAAGTTGTCTTTTTGTCCTTGTTCAGTAGTGTTGGTGTCGGTATATCAAACGTCCAAGCTATGATATGAGCCTGTACGTCTTTGATATTGTCCGCATTAACAACAGGAAACCATAAAGCTGGTGGTATTGCTTCTATAATTGCTTTTTTATCATATCTTGTTTTAAATATGCCATCGCCATATCTACTTAAATCTATTGCTACTTCGTAAGCCGTGTTTAAAAAGTTATTATTTTTGATAATTTTATCTAACTGTTCTTGCTCTTTACTTCCTGTTTCTCCTGCTGTTATTCTAGGTGGTTCTCCTAATAACAAATCTGCCCATAACGTCGATAAGCGTTTAGGCCAATTTAAAATAATCTCTAGCGTTGCTTTTTTGTCATCTCTAAGCAACCTAACCCAATCTTTAAATACAAGTTCATGCCTACCTTCAAAGAGCTTTCTGTTTTGGTCATAACGCTGTAGTCTTTCCATTTCGCTATCTGGAGGCCATTTTGCACCAATATCACAAAAACTCAAATCCGTCATCATCTCATCATCACCTTATTATACGAAACGAAAAATTTCGGATAATTACCAGCCCACTGGTTTATCTATGACCTTCATACTATGCCTCATTGTATATAAACCATAACATTCGGCATCACTTGCATGGTCATTTTGTTTGAGTGACTTATCTTCTCCTTTTTGTTGTGCTTTTGTATCCCAAACATAAGAAGCTTTTTCTTTTATCAAGTTCTTGCAGCTTTCATGAATGAAATATCTGTTGTTGCTAAGCAATGTTGATACCTACCTAATACCGTCAAGCACTTCGTTATCTGCTTTTCTAACATTAAAAAATCCGTCTTTGCGAAGCTGAAGCTATAAAGCTCGCTGCCGACGGATCAACTACTATGTTTGTTATATGTTTGTCACCGATAAACTCTTTCAAGTCTCGTGAATATTCAGCGACTGTTTTTTGTCGCCCTCCTTTGCTACTGTCGTAATT
>NZ_BAZY01000055.1 GCF_001310975.1 Thermoanaerobacter thermocopriae JCM 7501 | reverse complement strand
AATAAGTTATGGGTATTTAGTTAGGAGGAATTACTGGTGAGGAAAATAAAAATTTCGAAGGAGATGTGTACATTATTACTAATTTTAACTTTGTCGACAGTATTAAATTTTACTAATTTAAGTATAGAAGGATATGGAAACAAGTATTATGCTGCTGCTGTAAAAAGCATGACCATGAGCTTAAAAAATTTTTTCTTTGTGTCTTTTGATCCGGCTGGGTTTGTATCAGTTGACAAACCGCCGTTAGGTTTTTGGATTCAGGCAATTTCTGCCAAAATATTTGGTTTCAGGGGATGGAGCTTAATTTTTCCTCAAGCCTTTGCCGGGGTTATTTCAGTAGCCTTGATATATGTTATCGTAAAAAAAAGTTTTGGCGGCACAGCAGGCTCATTGCGGCTTTATCCCTCGCAGTAACGCCTGTTTTTGTAGCAGATAGCAGAAATAATACGATAGATAACTTGCTTGTTTTAACCTTGCTTTTAGCTTCTTTGTTTTTGCTTAAAGCCGCGGAAAAAGGTAAGTTGAGATATCTTCTTTTAAGCTTTGCCTTAGTCGGCATTGGCTTTAATATAAAAATGTTGCAGGCATATATGATCATTCCAGCTTTGTATTTTACGTATATTATTTCTTCTGCAGTACCTATTAAAAAAAGGATGTCCCAGTTGGCTATTGCTACAGTCGTTTTACTTTTAATTTCTTTGTCGTGGGCGATAATTGTGGACCTAGTACCTAAAGAGGATAGACCTTACGTAGGAAGCAGCACCAACAATACAGTAATGGAACTCATAATAGGCCATAACGGCCTTGAAAGGCTAGGAATTGGAAATAGCGGTTTTCCAAGCGGTGCGAACCGCATAAGAATTTCTGATAGGCAGGGTCAGCCTCCAATTAATGATAGAGATAGCAATTTTGCTCCTATTCCTCAAATACCAAACCAATATGGGCAAGATATGTTTGGCAAACAATTTGACGGATACAATCCGCCGCAGAATAATTTCGGCCTGGATGGTCAAAACAACATGATGCCACCAGCCAATAAGGGAAGAAATATACAGCAACGTGCAGGAGGAATGGGCGGAACTTTTGGAGGCCAAGAAAAAGCTAGCATAACCAGGCTATTTTCCAACAATAGCCTTTCTGATCAGATAATATGGCTATTCCCTATTGCAATATTTGGATTTATATCAGCCTCTATAAACACAAAATTAAAAAGGCCTTTTGATAATAAAGAAAAATTATCATTGATATTTTGGATTTCATGGCTATTGCCGGTTTTCCTGTATTTTAGCTATTCAACAGGTTTATTCCATCCATATTATTTAACCATGCTTGCACCACCAATTGCAGCACTTGTTGGCATTGGTCTTGTGTCAATGTGGCAATCTTATAAAACAGGTGGATGGACTTCATGGATTTTACCTGTTGCCCTCATTATAAACGGCTTAGTTCAGATTTTAATATTGTCGTATCATTATAATATGTCGAATATTCCTAAGATAATAATGATAGTATTGTCTGTTTTATGCTTTGCCTCAGCAGCTATACTTATTATTTTAAATTTAGTAAAAAGTAAAAACATGAAGCTAAGGAAGGTGCTGGTTGTTGCTGCTTTTGCAGGCCTTTTAGTAGCTCCTACAATTTGGTCAGCGACTACCATATTTTATCCAATGTCAGGGACTTTCCCATCAGCCGGTTTAGACCTTGCCTACAATAGAGAGGGTAGAAATCTTGACTCTACTACTGTTGATAATTCTAATGAGAAATTAATAAGTTTCTTACAAAAGAACAAAGGAAATGCAAAATATTTGCTTGTTGTTGCTTCAGCGCAGGATGCAGAAGACATAATAATTAAAACTGGTGAACCTGTAATGGCACTGGGAGGCTTTTCTGGTACTGACAATATACTGACTTTAGACCAATTTAAGCAGTTAGTCAAAAAAGGTGAAGTAAGATATGTACTAGTAAATGGAAGAGGAAATGGTTCAAACAGTGAAATAATGAATTGGGTTCAACAAAATGGCAAGGTTGTTTCGAAAAGTGAGTGGAGTGATACCAATACGACGTATAATCAGCAAAATCAAGTAGAAAATAATGTAAATTCAAATTTAGGCAATCCTAATATTGGCGGTTTTAATGATAGAAGTTTTGGGCAACTGTACGATCTAAAGGGGGTTAACATTAACGATTGATATATTCTGAAATGGCTATAATAATGTAGCCATTTCAGACTGCAGACAAAGCCCAAGGAATTCCGTATAATAAAAGGGATTCCTTGATTTAATGAAACAATTCCAACGCCAACGGCTTCCAGAAAAAATAAAAGTTCCTGAAAGTGCTTTTTATGTGATATAATATGAAGAAAAGATTTAATAGGAGGAGCACTTAAAAAGTGACAAGAGTAGATTTATCTCTTAAAAGAAATGGTCATAAAAAAGCTGTGGCTTTTTACACTTTAGGCTGTAAGGTAAATCAATATGAGACAGAAGTCATGGCTGAGCTTTTTAAAAAAGCTGGTTATGAAGTAGTTGATTTTGACGAAAAAGCGGATGTTTATGTAATAAACACTTGTACTGTAACAAATAGAAGTGATATGAAGTCAAGGCAGGAGATACGAAAAGCTAGAAAGAAAAATCCTAATGCGGTGGTAGTAGCTGTTGGCTGCTATGTACAAGTAAGTCCAAAAGACGTTTTTTCTCTTCCGGAAGTGGATATAGCGATTGGTACCAAAAATAAAGACAAAATAGTGGAATTAGTAGAAGAATTTACACAAAAACATCAAAAGTTGAGTGTGGTAAATAATATAATGACTCAAAAAGAATATGAAGAGTTTGAGGTGACAGCCTATACAGAAAGGACAAGGGCATATGTAAAGATTCAAGACGGCTGCAATCAATACTGTACTTACTGTATAATTCCTTACGCTAGGGGACCTGTAAGAAGTAGAGAGCCTGAAAAAATATTAGAGGAAGTAAAAAGGTTTGCTGATTCAGGGTATAAAGAAATTGTACTTACTGGTATACACATAGCTTCCTATGGCAAGGATTTAAAAAATATTGGGCTTTTGGACATTATAAAGAGAATTCATGAAATAGATGGCATAAAACGGATAAGACTGAGTTCTATTGAGCCTGTCTTTTTAACGGAAGAATTTGTAAAAGAAATAGCTAAGTTGCCTAAGATGTGTAGGCATTATCATGTATCCCTTCAAAGTGGGTGTGATGAAACCTTAAAAAGAATGGGAAGAAGGTATACTACAAAGGAGTATAAAAGTGTAATTGATAGGTTGAGAAAATACATCAAGGATGTGGCGATAACTACAGATGTGATGGTGGGATTTCCTGGGGAGACTGAAGAGGAGTTTCTCGAGACTTACAAATTTGTGGAAGAGATTTGCTTTAGTAAAATGCATGTTTTTAAATATTCAAGGAGAAAAGGTACAAGAGCTTATAGCTTCCCAAATCAAGTGGCAAATCATATAAAAGAAGATAGGAGTAAAAAGCTTATAGAATTGTCTAAGAGGTGTGAATATAAATTTATGGAGAGTTTTATAGGGAAAACTTTGGAAGTCCTTTTTGAACAACCTGTTAAGAATATGAAGGGTTACGTAGAAGGCTTGACTGATAATTATTTAAGTGTAGCTGTCAAAGGGGATATAAAGTTACTTAGAAATGAGATTTATCCAGTAAAAATAAAGGAAAGAAAAGATAATTTCTTAATTGGAGAAATTGAAGGAATTTAACCAGACGTGTAGAATATAAGAAAAGGAGGTGATAAGATGTCAGATTGTATTTTTTGTAAAATTATAAATAAAGAGATATCTTCCAATATAGTTTATGAAGATAATTTAGTAGTAGCTTTTCGTGACATTAACCCCCAGGCACCTGTACATATCCTCATTGTGCCAAAAGAACATATACCTACATTGTTAGATTTAAATGAAAATAACAAACATGTAGTATCTCATGCCTATATGGTAGCAAAAGAATTGGCAAAAAGTGAGGGCATTGACGAAAAAGGTTATAGAATTGTATCAAACTGTGGAAATGATGGGGGACAAACAGTATATCACATACATTTTCATCTTTTAGGCGGTAGATTTATGACTTGGCCACCAGGTTAATCATTGACACATTATGGGTTTAGGAGTATAATAAAATGAGAATTTTAAGCAATACATCGCAGCAAAATACGCAGCTTAGTTTGAGCAGTTTATCTGGAGGGAGGGAGAGTAGTGGCTGAAGTAAGAGTCGGCGAAAACGAATCCTTGGACAATGCTCTGAGAAGATTTAGGCGTCAATGTTCTAAAGCAGGCGTTTTATCAGAGCTTCGCAAAAGAGAGCATTACGAGAGTCCCAGTGTAAAACGTAAAAAGAAATCTGAAGCAGCAAGAAAAAGAAAATATAAATATAATAAATAAAGGAAGTGCTTGCCATGACCCTAAAAGAGCGAATATACAAAGACATGGTAGAAGCTATGAAAAAGAAAGATAATTTTAAAAAGAATATTTTAAGCATGGTAAGAGCTGCCATTCTCCAAGTTGAAAAAGATACTCAAAAAGAATTGGATGACCAAGAGGTAATTAATGTAATTTCTAAGGAGATAAAACAAAGAAAAGAAGTATTGCCGGATTACGAAAAAAGTGGAAGGCAAGACTTAGTAGATAAAGCCAGAAAAGAAATTGAGATTATGCTTTCTTATTTACCGAAGCAGCTATCCGAAGAGGAAATAGAGGAAATAGTGAAAAAAGTTATAGAAGAAACGGGTGCTAAAACCAAAAGCGATATAGGAAAAGTAATGGGAAAAGTAATGCCAATGGTAAAAGGGAGAGCAGATGGCAACCTCGTAAAAGAGATAGTAAATAAATATTTACAGTAAACAAAGGACTTGATACCATCAGGTGTCAAGTCCTTTAGTAATTTTATCCTCCATACCAGAGAACTGTTGCCTATTAAAAAGGGAGAGAATTTTTTTAATTTTATTTCTCATAAAATTTTAAAAGAAGGGAGGCTACGCTATGAGAGATGGGATAAAAAACGAACTTGTAAATGCAATAGACTTTCCAAAAGAGGTACTGCTTAATCTCCCTAAAGTAACTTTGATAGGTAAAAACCATGTTACTATAGAAAACCACAAGGGAATTATTGAGTATATTCCTGAAAGGATTAGGGTGAATACAACAATTGGAGTCATTAGGATATTAGGTAAAAAAATGATAGTGAATTCTATAATGACAGAGGTCATAACTATTAGCGGGGAAATAACAAATATAGAAATATTGGTATAGGAGGAGTATTTTTGATTGCAATAAAATTATGGAATTTTATAAAAGGATATGTTATTATTAAAATTGAAGGTTTGTCAATTGAAAAATTTTTAAATCTTATAATGGTAAATGATGTCTATATTTGGGATATTGAGCGGAAAAATTATACAACTGTAGTTGCAAAAGTAAGTTTAAAAGGTTTTAAGGAAATAGTGTCTTTTGCGAAAAAAACTAGCTGTCGTGTTTCAGTGATTTCTAAAAGAGGATTGCCCTTTGTAATTTCGCGATTAAAAAGAAGAAAATCATTGGTTTTTGGGGCGGTAGTTTCTATTATACTGATTTATGTATTTTCTACTTTTATATGGGAAATTAATATAGAGACCGTCAACAATGTAAATGAAAAAATGGTTTTAGAAAAGCTTTCACACTTGGGGTTGAAGCCAGGGGTTTCTAAATTTGCTATAGATGTCAATAAAATAGAGACCGAATTTTTATTACAGAACAATGATATATCCTGGGTAGGAATAAATATAAAGGGTACTAATGCTTTTGTAAAAGTTGTAGGTAAAACAAAACCTCAAGAAGTATTGTCAAAAGATGAACCTTGCAATATAATAGCTAAAAAAGATGGTATAATTTATAAGATGACGGTTTTAGAAGGGGAAGCGATAAAAAAAGTTGGAGATACAGTAAAAGCGGGAGATATAATTGTTACAGGTATAATTGAAAAGCCAGGACTAGAGACAAGATTTGTGCATGCTGATGGTCAAATTATTGCAAGGACATGGTATGAAGTTTATGCTGACGCAGAGCTAAAAAAAGAAGTCTTTGAAAGGACAAACAACAAGATAACCGTTACAAAAATAATATTTGGCAATAATACTATAACTATATCGCCTAAAAAAGTAGACTTTAAGAATTTTGAAAAAGAGGAAAAAGAGATAATATCAAAAGGTTTTCCAATTAGAATAATAAAAGAAGTGTATTACGAAACTAAGCCTAAAACTATTGTTTTATCTAGAGAGGAAGCAAAAAATGTCGCTTTTGAAAAAGCATTAAAAGAGTTGGAGAAAGTTTTAGGACCTCAAAGTAAAATACTAAACAAAAAAGAAAGTTATGTGATTATACAGGATAAAATATTAAGGGCCAATATTACTGTAGAAGTTTTAGAGGATATAGGAATGAAAGAAAAAATTTCTTATATAGGAGGGGAAAACTGACTAAATTGATTAAGGAATTGGCTATCAATATTGAGGATATAGATCAAGCTGCCAATTTATTTGGGAACTTTGATGAAAATATTAAGTTAATAGAAGAGGGATTGGACGTCAAGATAGTGTTAAGAGGAGGAACTATTAAGATAACGGGGGAAGAAAAAAACGTGGAGTCTGCGAATAAACTTTTTAACAAGTTGATGGGCATGATTGAAAAAGGAGATGTGATTACTACTCAAAATGTTTTATACACTATGAATATGATTGAGGCAGGAGAAGAAGAAAAACTAAAATCTTTAATGTCTGATATTGTTTGTATAACAGCAAGAGGCAAACAGATACGGTGCAAAACTTATGGGCAAATGAAGTATGTAGAAGCTATGAGAAAAAATCAGATTGTATTTGGAATAGGACCTGCCGGTACAGGCAAGACCTATTTGGCTATGGCAATGGCTATTACAGCATGAAAAACAAAGAAGTAGGCCGTATAATTTTAACAAGGCCGGCTGTTGAAGCAGGAGAAAAGTTAGGTTTTCTGCCAGGAGATTTGCAAGAAAAAGTTGACCCTTATTTAAGACCTTTATACGATGCTCTTTACGACATTTTAGGAGCAGAGGTTTTCCAAAAGTACATGGAGAAAGGCTTAATTGAGGTAGCACCACTAGCTTATATGAGAGGTAGAACTTTAGACGATTCTTTTATAATACTCGATGAGGCTCAAAATACCACTCCCGAACAGATGAAAATGTTTTTGACACGTATAGGCTTTGGCTCTAAAGCTGTTATAACTGGTGACGTAACTCAAATAGATTTGCCACGAGGGAAAAAATCTGGCTTGAAAGAGGTTATGGAAATATTAAAAGGAATAGAAGGCATAGAGTTTGTAATGCTTTCTGAAGAAGATGTGATAAGACATCCTCTTGTAGCTAAAATTATAAAAGCTTATGAAATTTATGAGAAGTA
>NZ_BAZY01000054.1 GCF_001310975.1 Thermoanaerobacter thermocopriae JCM 7501 | reverse complement strand
TAACACATTACAATTTTATATTGATTACGATTCCATTATGATATCAATTCTTATTTTTGACAAAGACTTCTAAAATAATTTTTTAATGATAAAAATTTCAGCGCGAGCGTACCTTAACTTGGCAATTTCTAATGCTTCATTATTAGGATCTGTATCATTTATATTTTACAAAATACTTTTTAATTTATTATATTCTTCTACTGTAATTTCTCCCTTGGCTAAATGTATATCAAGTATTTTCTTTGGTTCATTCGTTTGGCAATCTTTAAATTCCTTTCATTGAAATTATTTATCAAAAAAATTGTTAACCTCTTTTCAACTTTATTTTAAAACTAGCTTGGAAGTTGTATTTTAGTTTTTGGATTAGAGATTGAAGTTCTTGAAAGGAAGCAAAAATTATTATATAATAAAGTATGAACAATTATTCATATATTAAAGCAAAGAGGAGATACCTATGAAAAGAGAGGGCAACAAAATCCCAATCTGCGAAGTTAGCGTAATACATGAAGATGTTATAAATAAAGTAAAAGAAGCTATGCCAGAGGAAACAAAATTGTATGACCTTGCAGAATTGTTTAAAGTATTAGGAGATACTACAAGGATAAAAATTCTTTATGCATTATTTGAATCAGAAATGTGTGTTTGTGATATTGCTGTACTTCTTGGTATGAGCCAGTCTGCAGTTTCTCATCAGCTTCGGATACTAAGGCAAAATAAGCTTGTTAAATTCAGAAAAGAAGGGAAAGTGGTTTATTATTCTTTGGCGGATGACCATGTAAAGAAAATATTTGAACAGGGTTTTGACCATATTAATGAGTGAATCAGGAGAGGTGAATACTATGCAAAATAATAAAAGGCCTTTTGAGAGGTTTGGTTGTGGAAGTTGTGCCCGAGATGCAAAAGAAAGTTTTCTTAACGCAAATTGTGATTCTGATAGTTGTAAGCTTTCTTTTGAGAATGATGACTCTGATAAAGTATACAGGAGAATCATTCAATATGGGATTTCTGCTATCTTGTTTGCAATAGCATTGCTATTTAATTTATTGGGTTATATCAAATTTACCTTATTTTTCATAAGTTATATAATCGCAGGAGGAGATGTTGTCTTAAAAGCTACCAAAAATATTTTGAAAGGGCAGATTTTTGATGAGTATTTTCTCATGAGCATAGCGACAATTGGTGCTTTTGCTATTGGAGAGTATCCTGAGAGTGTAGCCGTAATGCTTTTTTACCAAATTGGGGAACTTCTGCAGGATATTGCTGTTGACCGTTCGAAAAGGTCTATTAAAGAGTTAATGAATATTCGTCCCGATTATGCCAACTTAAAAATTGGATATGAAATAAAGAGGGTTTCACCACAAGAAGTAAGACCGGGAGACGTCATCATAGTAAAGCCTGGTGAAAAAATACCACTTGATGGGAAAGTAATCGAAGGGGAATCGATGGTGGATACTTCTGCATTAACAGGAGAATCTGTTTTAAGAGAGGTTTATAAAGGCGCGGACGTTTTAAGTGGCTTTATAAATAAAAATGGACTTCTCACAATCGAAGTAACCAGAGAGTTTGCAGAATCAACTGTTTCAAAAATACTAGGACTTATTGATGAGGCTAGCAGTAAGAAAGCTCCTACAGAAAAATTTATGACAAAGTTTGCTAAATATTACACTCCTATTGTTGTTTTTTTGGCATTGATTATTGCAGTAATTCCTCCTTTAATTATACCAACAGCAACCTTCAAGGAATTTATATATAGAGCACTTATTTTTCTTATTATAGCGTGCCCCTGTGCACTGGTGTTGTCAATTCCTTTAAGCTTTTTTGCTGGTATAGGTGCTGCCTCAAAAAATGGCATCCTTGTAAAAGGAAGTAACTATTTGGAAGCGTTAAGCGATGTAGAAACTGTTGTATTTGATAAAACAGGTACCTTACAAAAGGGGTATTTAAGGTAACGGAAATTAAATCTGTAAATAGTATAAGTAGGGATGCGCTTTTGGAATATGCGGCATATGCCGAAAGTTTTTCAAATCATCCTATAGCAGAATCCATTTTAAAAGCCTATGGGAAAGAAGTAGACAGATCTAAAATAAAAAAGTATGAAGAAATTTCAGGAAATGGCGTAAGAGCAAATGTAGAAGGAAAAGAGGTCCTTGTGGGCAATGCTAAATTAATGAAGAGGGAAAATATTGATTGTGTTACCGGTGACTCAACAGGTACTATCATCCATGTAGCTATAGATAACAAATACTGTGGCTATATCCTTATATCCGATGAAGTAAAAGAAGATTCCTCAAAAGCTATAGAAAGTCTCAAGAAGATGGGCATTAAAAGGATTGTCATGCTTACGGGGGATAACAAAACTGTCAGCGATAAAATCGCTGCTTCATTAAGGATTGGTGAAGTGCATTCACAACTTCTTCCAAATGAGAAAGTTGGCGTACTCGAGAAATTGTATGCTGACAATAAAAAAGGCAAGCTCATATTTGTCGGTGATGGCATAAATGATGCACCGGTTTTAGCGAGATCTGATGTGGGTGTTGCAATGGGTGGAATCGGGTCAGATGCTGCTATAGAGGCAGCCGATGTAGTTTTAATGACAGATGAACCGTCAAAACTGGTAACAGCTATAAAGATATCCAAAAGGACAAAGTTAATAGTATGGGAAAATATTCTTCTTGCATTAGGAGTAAAAGTAGTGGTTTTAGCACTTGGCGCTTTAGGGGTTGCTACAATGTGGGAAGCTGTGTTTGCCGATGTAGGTGTTGCACTCCTTGCCGTCCTTAATTCCTTAAGATTGCTTAATAAAAAATAAAAATATTATTAATTTTTAGAAAAGGAGGATCTGAATTATGGGTTTGTTTGGAGCTAAGGGTGAGACTATCGTCATAAATGTTAAGGGGATGACATGTAACCATTGCAAAATGTCTGTTGAAAATGCACTAAAGAAGTTAAATGGGGTATTTAAGCTTTGTTGACCTTGATAAAGGGAATATTACGGCAACATATGACCCTGCTAAAGTTTCTGTGGATGATATGAAAAAGCAATTATTGATACATGATATGAAGTGTAATACCTATTAAAAAATTTAAAGTGTAAAGTAGGAGGATGTTTTGTGGAATTTGTAAAACATCAGTGTTAACTTTTCTAAATAATTTACAACTGCCTAAGGAAAAGATATGTTGGGCGGCTTGGTACCGCCCATTCAGTTTAATAAGGAATAGCAATTTGGATACGTAAATGCACCTATTGATATTGAGATAAGATTGTGATACCTTAAAAAGAGAAAATTTATAATTCTTATCATAATACTCAAAATTAAGGTTCAAGGAATAGGAGCTGGATTTATTCCTGACACATTAAATCTTGACATTATCGATGAAATTATAAAGGTAAGAGAGATACTAAGAAGTAGAAAATAATAGAGAGAGGCGATTTTTGTGGATAGAATTTATTTAGACAATGCTGCGACTACAGCAGTTGATAAAAGGGTATTAGAGGCGATGTTACCATATTATAGTGACATTTTTGGTAATCCATCTTCACCGTATTCATATGGTCAAGAAGCGAAAAAAGCTATTGAAGAAGCGAGGGAAAAAGTAGCAAAAGCACTAGGGGCAGATTCTGACGAAATATATTTTACCAGTGGTGGGTCTGAGTCTGATAATTGGGCATTAAAGGGTGTAGCATATGCGTTAAAAGATAAGGGAAATCATATTATTACAACGGAAATCGAACATCATGCAGTACTTAATACTTGCCGATATCTTGAAAAAGAGGGATTCAAAGTAACATATCTTCCGGTTGACGAATATGGAGTTGTAAAACCTGAAGATTTAAAGAAGGCAATCACAGATAAAACAATCCTTGTTTCTGTAATGTTTGCCAATAATGAGATAGGTACAATTGAACCAATTGAGGAGCTTGTCAAAATAGCTCATGAGAAAAATGTATACTTTCATACTGATGCTGTGCAAGCAGTTGGTAATATACCAATAGATGTAAAAAAATTAGATGTTGATTTATTATCTCTATCTGCCCATAAAATATATGGACCTAAAGGCGTGGGAGCATTATATATAAAGAAGGGTGTAAAGATTCATTCGTTTATACAAGGTGGAACACAGGAAAAAAATAGAAGAGCGGGCACAGAAAATGTTCCAGGAATAGTAGGACTGGGGGAAGCGATAGAGCTTATCACGAAAAATTTGGATTCTCATATAAATAAACTTACATTTTTAAGAGATAAACTTATAAATGGAATATTAGAAAAAATACCATATGTGAGGTTAAACGGGCATCCAACAAAAAGGCTTCCAGGCAATGTTAATTTATCATTTGAATTTATAGATGGCGAATCCCTTATTTTAAACTTAGATATGGCAGGAATATGTGCTTCAAGTGGTTCAGCATGCACTTCTGGCTCATTGGAGCCTCTCATGTGCTTCTGGCAATTGGGCTCTCAAAAGAATTAGCTCGAGGGTCATTAAGACTTACAATAGGTAAAGATAACACTGAAGAAGATATAGATAAGGTTTTAGAAGCACTTCCACAAATTGTTAAAAGATTAAGGTCAATATCACAGATTGTATGAGAGAATGATTTGGGCTAGGTGCAAATGTAGCAGCTATAGGGGGAAGTCGATGGCTTTTAGCTCAGTATTAGTTGTTTTTGTTCCTTTTTCCTCTTTACTGTACTTCGATTTTTCCACTGCGGGTGTTTACAATCCACTGGCATATGAAAAGTCTTAATCCACTTTTGCTGCTTTTTCTTGTTCACTTTTTAAGTATTTTCAGCCTTTCCTCCGGTTCTTATCCCTGTCTCCTATGTCTTTCGCTCTGTCTACCTCCTGGCAACACTTTTGAGTGTGAGGAGAAAAGATAAAATAATTGCATTCTTTCTGAACCATTCGGATAGCCTCGTCTGGAGGCAACGGTTTGCTGAAATAATAACCTTGAACTTTGTCGCACCCGCTCTCTACAAGATAATCAAGCTGTTCTTTTGTTTCCACACCTTCGGCAGTTACTCCGAGTTTCATCCTGTGCCCCAAGAAAATAATTGCATCAACAATAGCCTTATTTACTTCTACCTTTATATTACTAACAAACGACCTGTCAATTTTCAAACCATCAACCATAAATTTTTGGATGTATTTGAAAGAACTATTTTCCGTTCCAAAATCATCTATTATTATTTTGACACCTACCTCTTTCAAGCGATAAAGGTTTCTAGCTACCGTATCCATTGCTTCTATAAGGACGGTTTCAGTAATCTCCAGTTCTAAGAATCTTGGTTCAAGGTCAATCTCGTTTAGTATATCTAACACAACCTTTGCGAAATCAGGCTGCTGCAGCTGATGTACTGAAACATTCACCGAAACGCTGAAACCGGAATATCCCATATTAAGCCATTCTTTCATTTGCCTGCAGGCTGTCCTTAACATCCATTCACCTATAGATATTATTTGTCGTGTTTCTTCAGCAATTGGAATAAAATGAATGGGGCTGATCAGTCCTTTTTTAGGATGCTGCCACCTCAGGAGTGCCTCCATACTCGCCACTTTACCAGTCTTTATATCAACAAGGGCTGATAGCACAAAAAGAACTGACCATTTTCCAAAGCCACTCTTAAATCTCTTCTTATTGTATTAGCAACTTCGACTTCTTTCCTCGTAATACTGTCAAAGTATTGAAAACCATTTTTTCCATCTCTTTTAGCCCTGTACATCGCTATATCTGCATTTTTGACTATAGCTTTTTCATTTTTTCCATGGTCAGGATATATGGCAATACCTATGCTAATAGTGACATACAATTCATGATTATTGAACTTTATCGGTTGGTTGAAAAGTTCCAATATTCTGTTTGCCACCTTATTCGTATCTTCAATATCTATTATATCAGGCAATAAAATGACAAACTCATCACCGCCTACTCTGGATACCGTATCTGATTCACGCAGACACGCTTTCAGTTTCTTGGCAATCTTTTTCAACAACCTGTCACCTATATGATGTCCCAGGGAGTCATTGATAGTTTTGAAATTATCAAGATCGAGAAAAAACACTGCAAGTTTTTTCCCATTCCTTTTTGCATTTGCCATGGCAATTTTGAGCCTATCCATAAAAACCTCCCGGCGAGGGAGGTCGGTTAAAGGGTCATAGAATGCCATGTGTTTTAACTTGCTTTCCATCTGCTTCCGTTCAGTAATATCCGTGTGTGACCCTGCCATTCTTATGGCTCTGCCCTCTTCATTCCACAATGCCTTTCCCCTGCTTAGAACCCAAATATATCTACCGTCTTTTGTTTTGATCCTGTATTCGCACAAATAAAAAGGCGTCTTTTTTTCGAGATGATTACGTAGATTATTAATGACTGTTTTAACATCTCTGGGATGAATGAATTTAGTCCATGTTTCACGGTAGTTGTTTACTACTTCTTTATCTAAACCAATAATATCTTTCCATCTCTCGGATATGTATGCCGTATCCGTTATTAAATCCCAGTCCCATAGTCCATCACTTGCTCCTTCAACTACCAGCCTGTAGCGTTCTTCACTTCTTTTCAGTTCTTCCTGCTGCCTTTGTATTTCAATTAAGTTCTGCCTCAACTTTTCTTCCCGGGCTATAAGTTTTTCATTCATGGCGGAGAGCTCTTCCTGTTGAGCCATCAATTTCTCGTTTAAAGCAAGAAGATTACGATTTGTTTCTTCAAGTCTCCTTTCGGCATTCTTTAGGTCTGTAATGTCTATACCAGTGGAAACAATATACTGGTTTCCTTCATCATCGCAAATAATACTATTATGCCACATAATATAAATTTCTTTGCCGTCTTTCAAAACTATTGGATTTTCACATTTGTAATGAATGCTTCTATCTTCAGTATTGTCCAACTTTTCATTTATATGGCTTATCATCTCTCTGGGAATTATTAAACTTGCATCTATCCTTTCTGTTTGTTCTTCGACTGCTATACCAATTACAGCCTGGGCATATTTGTTGAACCAAACTACTCTACCATCCAATGTCCAGACTACTATAAGCATTTGCTCATTTTCAAAAATTCTACTTAAAAATTCTTCTTTCCTTTGAAGATAAGCAATTGATTCCTTTGATTCTTCAATAAAACTCTTATTTTTTTTCTCAATAGGCAACTTCTCACCATTCACCATTAATTTCTCCTTTCTGGACAACTATTCTTTCTGTGGGATGTATCTTCGAAATAGCAGATTCATGGACGTGACTGCCGACGCTGTGTGATCCGGTTTCTTTTATGAAGATATTTTTGTCAAATTCGATTGTGTTAATTCTCTTAACCTTGCCATTAATGGAAACCGAACCATTTGTAGAAATTTTTGCATTATAACGGTCTTTATCTATAAATGCAAGAACTCTTTTTATCTTTGTTACCTTAATATATATTTAAAAAAACAAGTTGTATTTAATCAATTCCGAGTGGACTATATAAAAAGTAGGCAACTACTTCGGTCGCCTACTTTGATGACTACAAATTGGCAACCCAGCCGTCATAGCATCTGCATGCCTTAGACCTGTGGCTTTGCGTCCTTACCTTTCGGTAGGTTTGCCTTTCTCATAATATCATTTTAGTAATTTAAAAAAGTTATATTAAGTAGTTCAATGTTTTTTTACATTATTAGCTACTAAATTATTATATTCGACAAAAAAACCATAATCCTTCGAAAATTAAAA
>NZ_BAZY01000053.1 GCF_001310975.1 Thermoanaerobacter thermocopriae JCM 7501 | reverse complement strand
TAAACAAATATTTTTTTACTGCATCAATTATGTCTTGATGCACTTTGACAATCTCTTGCATTCCGTCTATAAATACAAACCTTTTAGGATATTCTTTAACAAGCTTAATATACCCTTCTCTTACTTTTTTATGAAAATCCCAACTTTCTCTTTCTAACCTATCTGCTTCTCTTTTGCCCCGCCTTTTCATCGCTTCTTCAGGAGTAATGTCTATATAAATTGTTACATCAGGCAAAATCCCCATTGTAGCTATTTCATTAACTATCTTAACCTTTTCTATCCCTAAGCCCCTCGCATAACCCTGATACACATAAGAACTATCCACAAAGCGGTCTAACAGTACAATTTTGCCTTCCTTAATAGCCGGCAAATTTTCTCTTCCACCAGCTGAGCTCTTGAAGAAGCGTATAAAAGCATTTCTGTGACTGGAGAGATGAAATTATATTTATCCAATAAAATATCTCTCACTTTTTCTCCTACGTTTGTTCCTCCAGGTTCCCTTAATACCAAAATATTATAACCCTTTTTTAAAAGATACTCCTTCAGAAACTTTATTTGAGTAGTCTTACCACATCCATCTATTCCTTCGAAACTTATAAATTTCCCTTTCATATTTCACACACCAATAGGCTGTTATTTTTATTAAGACCTAATATCTTAATACCTTTATTATATAATACATTTATATATTTTACCATATCTTTTTTATTCGCTCTCCTGGACACACAAGCGGAACTCCCGGAGGATAAGGAATAATAAAGTCTGCACAAATACTGCCTTCCGCATCTTCCAAAGATACCCATTTAGTCTTTTGCCTTATCGCTTCAGCAGGTTTTAAAACCATTTCTGGAACATCAGGATAATCTTCTATTTCTACCTCTAATTTTTTATCTTTTTTAGATTTTTCATATTTGCAAGCCCTTTTATTAAAAGTTCAACCTCTTCCTTATTATCTGCTAATGTAATCATGGCAAGTATATTAAAAGTATCAGCCATCTCTACTTGTATATTAAAATTCTCCCTCAAAAAACCTTCTGCTTCAGGCCCCGTTATACCTAAGTTCTTTACACTTATAGTAAGTTTGGTTTTGTCAAAGTCAACAATGCCGAAGCTACCTAATATTTCTTCCCCTAAACACCTTACTCCCCCAAGAGTGTTTATCTCATGTCTTGCATAATCAGCAAGAATAATCGCTTTTTCTAATCTGTTTTTACCTTCCTTCTCCATGTAATCTCTTGCAAGGTCAAGAGAAGACATAAGAAGGTAGGAAGGAGATGTTGATTGAAAAAGGCTTAGAAAATATTTCAGTCGATTTGTATCTACTCTGTCCGAATTCAAATGAAGTATAGAACTTTGAGTAAAAGAAGACAAAGTTTTATGGATACTTTGTACTACAATGTCTGCACCTACCTGTAAAGATGAAAGAGGTAAATTACCAGAAAAAGGAAAGTGAGCTCCATGAGCCTCATCCACAATTAAAATTTTATGGTATTTATGAACGATATCGGAAATTTTTTCGATATCACTACAAAATCCATAATAATTTGGATAAGTTATCACAACTGCTTTTATAGACTCATTTTTCTTTAAACATTCTTCTAGTTTGTCTATATTAACTCCCATTGGGATGCCACTTTCGTAATCAATTTCCGGGTTTATGTAGAAAGGTACTGCTCCTGTTAGTACAAGGCCGTTATATACAGATTTATGAGAATTTCTCATTATAAGCACTTTATCATCGGGATCTAAAACTGCGTACATCGCTGCATATATCCCCGAGGTCGTCCCATTTACAAGAAAAAAAGATTCTTTCGCTCCAAAAGCTCTTGCTGCAAGTTTTTGTGCCTCAAGTATGGGACCTTCGGGATTGTGAAGGTTGTCAAGTCCTGGTACCTCTGTTAGATCAATCTTTGTTAAATTGACAAGATATTCTTCTGGAAAAATCCTTCCCTGTTTATGACCTGGCATGTGAAAG
Source organism: Thermoanaerobacter thermocopriae JCM 7501 (assembly GCF_001310975.1). Classification (GTDB taxonomy): domain Bacteria; phylum Bacillota; class Thermoanaerobacteria; order Thermoanaerobacterales; family Thermoanaerobacteraceae; genus Thermoanaerobacter; species Thermoanaerobacter thermocopriae. The sequence continues at coordinate 6,486 of NZ_BAZY01000053.1, read as the reverse complement.
GGTATAATCTGTTTTTTTACATAATCCATAAGGGCTTCATATAATGGAGCTGTCATACAATCCTCCGTATAATCATAATTTCTTGTTACTTTGATTATACCATAAAATATGAAAACCGGACCTACATCCGGTTTTCATACCTTATACCCTTCATATAACCTTCCCATATGTCTATCATTTTTTGCTTGTAAAAATCATAACTTTCATCAAAAGGAGATAAATCTATTAATTTTTCTTGGCAATTTGTACAGAGAAATTTCCCTAATACTTCTATTCCATCTTCTGATTGCTGTTCGCATATAAAGCATTTCTTTCTTGTTGCTATGCTTTCCATAGTCAACACCATCTTTCAAAATTTTCTAATGTAATTATTCCCTTTTGTGCAAAAATATATTCACCTTTTTATATTTCAATTTCATTATATTTTTTGTTAAAAGAAAAAAAGCAAGTCTTAATCAAATTGCACCAGGCTCTGCCTGTATTATTTAAAAGTCTCAATTAATTCCTTATATCTAAAACAACTAATTAAATGGTCATTTACTATACCTACCGCCTGCATATATGAATATATAATAGTAGAACCTATAAAAATAAATCCTCTTTTTTTAAGCTCTCGGCTTATTTTATCCGACAATTCAGTTTTAGAAGGTATATCTTCAATTCTTTCCCATTTATTTATTATAGGTTTATAATCTACAAAGCTCCAAATGTACTTATCAAAACTCCCAAATTCTTGTTGTATTTCTATAAACCTTTTTGCATTGTGCACTGAAGCCTCTATTTTCTTTTCTGTTTTTTATAATTCCACTATTTTTTATAAGCTCTTCTATTTTCTTTTCATCATATTGTGACACTTTTATAGGGTCAAAGTCAGCATAGGCCTTTCTGTAATTTTCTCTTTTTTTTAAAATAGTAATCCAACTAAGACCTGCTTGTGCCGATTCTAAAACCAAAAACTCAAAATGTTTTTTATCCTCATGAACAGGCACTCCCCATTCTTCATCGTGATATTTTATGTAAAGGTCATCACCCAAACACCAAGGACACCTATTCATATTCCACCTCTTATAAAAGTAATGCTGCCGCTCCTAAAACACCCACGTTTTCTCCAAGCTCTGCTTTTACTATTTCACACACCGCAGCGTTTGGCTTTAAAGCTTTTTCCTTTATTGTTTCCATCATTTTATCATAAAGCATCTCCCATTGAGTAGATACGCCACCACCTATGGCAACTCTTTTTGGATTATAAAAAGCCATGATATTTGATATTCCCACTCCAAGATAAAAAGCTTCCTTGTCTACCAATACTTTTGCAAACTCGTCTCCTAATTTTGCCGCTTCAAATACATGTTCTGATTTTACCACTCCATCTTTGGCTAAATCCTTTATCATTGTATTCTCTCCGTCTTGAATTCCTTGTTGTGCAAATCTTGCAATAGCTGTGCCAGAAGCAAAGGCTTCAAAGCAGCCATAATTTCCACAGTTGCATCGAGGTCCATTGAAATTTATAGTATGATGCCCAATTTCAGCTGCATTTGAATTTTCTCCGCTATAAAGTTTTCCTTCTATTATCACGCCACCACCAATTCCAGTGCTTACAGTGATGTACACAAAATTGTCTATACCTCTTCCCGCGCCAAACAAATGTTCTCCAATAGCTGCAGCATTTGCATCATTTTCTAATTTTACTTCAAGTTCAAGTTTACGAGATAAAATATCCACAATGGGAACATTGTCCCAACCCGGAAGATTAGGTGGACTTACAACTACCCCCCTTTTAGCATCAAGGGGCCCTGGAGACCCAATACCAACCCCTTTTAAATCAGATAATTTCAACCCTGTTTCCTTTAAAACATCATAGATACTTCGTTCTATTCGATTAATCACTTCTTCTGGCCCTTTTTCAGCATAGTAGGTATTTTTATGCTTTTTATAATAGTGCCCTTCTCATCTACAAGGCCTGTACTTATCTTTGTCCCTCCTAAGTCAACACCGCATAGGATTCTCCCCATTTTTATCCCTCCATTCTTCACTGTTTTTAAATATAGTATCCTCCATTTTGCTATTAAAGTCAATATAATAAAGAAATGCCCAAAAGGGCATTTCAGACTGATGACAAACTTTCGCAAAGTAGATATTTTACATAAGTTGCGACTTGTGACAAAGCGCTAACAAAACTTAGCAAGACTGAGGATGGAGCGGGGCCGAAGCCAAGGAGGGCGGAGGCGGGCACCTAAGACAGGACGTCGAATGTGCCCGGTACCCCGCCGTAATCCGAAAGTCGCGCTTTAGCTTTGTCGCTTTGGAACTTCGGAGCAACGATGCAAAATATCTACTTTAAATAATTTTTGGTTCTTTGTTAACAAAGCTGAAATGCCCAAAAGGGCATTTTCTTATATACAGCTAAGCAATTCTTTTTCAAAATCCTCTAAGTCATAAATATGCTTTGCCACCTTGCCTTCTTTTACAACAGCAATGCAAGGTACTTTTTCACAATACAGCCTCTTAGCAAGTCTGTCAGACTTATAAATATCTATCCTACACATTTTCAGTTTATCAGCATATTTTTTATGGAATTCCTCAACCTTCAAAAGATATTCTCTGTCTTTTGCCTCAACAGCATTGTAAACATATGCTAATACTGTCTCTTTAGCTTTCAAAATTTCATTCGTAAAGTAATCCGTTTCCTCAATATATTTTTCTGCCATAACACCCGCTATTGCACCATCTCCTACCGCTGTAGCAACTTGCCTTAAAAACTTATCTCTTACATCTCCAACAGCATATACTCCGTCAATATTAGTTTCCATATTCTCGTTAGTTATAATATAACCTTTAGGTGTCATGTTTATTAGACCTTTGAATATCTCTGTATTAGGAACATAACCTATAAACAGAAAACAACCATCTACATCTACAGGAATTAATTCTCCTGTCTTCAAATTCTTAAGAACAACTCTTTCTAATCTTTCATTCCCTTCAAAAGCTTCAACCATTGTATTCCAATGGAATATCATTTTTTCATTTTTTAGTGCTTTTTCTTGAGCCACCTTGTTTGCATCCATTATGCCTTCATCGTGGATAACGGAGACGTGTACTTCTCTCGCAAACTTGGTCAAGAATATTCCCTCTTCAATAGCTGCATCTCCACTTCCAATTATCATAACCTTTTTATCTGTATAGTAAGCCGCATCACACGTGGCACAAAAAGATATTCCTTTATCGTATAAAAAGTTCTCTTCCCCTTTAGCACCTGTAAGCCTTGGCTTGCCTCCTGTCGCAATAATAACAGCCTTAGCATAATAATCAACCCGGAAAGTAGAAACTACTTTATAGTCTTCTTCTATTCTCAAGCCTTTTACATCGGTAAGCTTTATTTGAACACCAAACCTTTTAGTCTGTTGCTCAAATAATTTCATCAACTCAAGTCCAGCAATTGGTTCAGGAAATCCCGGATAATTCTCAATTTCACTGGTATATGTGGCAAGGCCACCAACGAGAGACTTTTCAATTAAAAGAGTTTTAAGTCTCGCACGTCCACAATATATAGCTGCTGTCATTCCAGCAGGTCCACCGCCAATAACTACTACATCATAATATTCTTTTTTCTTTTCCATATAAACCCCCTCCTAAAATTTAGGTGGCTATAAGCCACCTAATTATTTACATAAAATATTTGACTAACAGTTTACTGCCAATCCACGCTCCAATTAGTATAAATACTGTATATACCCAACCATGGAGAGACATGGATGATACGCCACTGAAAAATGCTCCAATATTACATCCAAAAGCTATTCTTGCACCATATCCCATTAAAAGACCTCCAAGTATAGCCGCAACAACTTGTTTATGAGATTTTATCTTTTTAATTTTAAACTGCGAAGCTAAAAGAGTAGCCAAAAAAGCTCCTAAAATAATCCCTATATCCTGAACTGAACCTGTATTTGTGAAAACACTTTGAGTGAGTGCTTTTGCATGAGATGGGTTTTGGAAATAAGTCCAAGTCTCTGGATGTCCTCCTAAAGCTCTAAATATCCACGCACCCCAGTAGGAAAAAGTCGTCGTAATACCCCATGGATGCCCAGAAAATGCGAATAAAGCTATATTTAAAAGTCCTAAAAGGACTGCTCCTGTCCAATAACTCCATGCATCTTTTATTATTTTCTTAAAAAAGGGATGCTCCTGGAAATTCATTTACTTTCACCTCCCTTTACTTAGTTTTTTCAATATAAACTTCCCACTGGCCATCATCAACTTCTTCAATTTCTACATTGTATCCCATGTTTCTTGCCCATTCTGGCACATTTTTCATAGCACAACTATGGTCTATCTCTACAATCAATACATCTCCAACTTTTAATTTCTCCATTTCCTTTTGAGTTTTCAAAAGTGGTACTGGGCAAGCCTCTCCTAAACAATCAAGTCTGTATTCTGCCATACAAATCTCCTCCTTAAAAATTAATTTTTGCATTAAATCTTTTATACTCATACCATTCTGCAAGTATGAAAAGTAGACCTAACAATATTAGTTGTCCAAAGAATGCAACGCCCCAGCCAAATACATCTGGTAAAAACACTTTAGGTGATTTAGCTATAGAGACTTTGGTCCACCATCCAAAGTCCCTTGCACCCCATAAAGAACCTATGATAAAGAATATTATTGACAACCACTGCATCATAAACCCTTCTCCAACTCTCATCAAAGTTCCTGAAGCACAACCTCCAGCTATGACCATTCCTATCCCAAACATTGTAGCTCCTATCACTGTGTGTATTCCAACAGGTGCAATATTACCAGGAATGGCTTCTCCTCTTAAATAAGCATTGTATTGAATTGCGGCAAATCCTATTGTGGCAATCATAAATGCTACAATCACAGCTCTGGTAAGTGAAGTACTACCCGTTAAAACCGGGTCTCTCAAAGATGCAGTAAAGCAAAATCTAGCTTTTTGAAGAACGAAGCCAAAGGCAATCCCAAAAGCCCAATAAACTGCTAACTTAGTCGATTGCTTTGATAAAATTATGCCTATAATGACAATTACAACTAAAAGTGCAACTCCATAAGGGAACTGATTTGCCTTTTTCTTTTTACTTTTTTTCACCGCCTCCATTTATATCCCTCCCACTTTGTTATTATTTTAACGTTCCAATTGTATTATACTATAACTTTTTGTCCTTTTATCATTTAAAAATCTTATACAATATAAGTTTTCTTTATATCAAACTTGTAGTATAATTAAATTAAACGTTGTATTAAGTCATGTCTTTAACAATATTCGACAAGTTTTTATCAAAAAAGGGGGAGACATATGAATATCAATAATTTGAGAGCCTTCTATAAAACAGTTTATTATAAAAGCATTTCATCTTCTGCAAAAGAATTGTATCTATCTCAGCCTGCCATAAGTCAGCAAATAAAAGCCCTTGAAAAAGATTTAAAAACTACTCTTTTAAAGAGAAGCAATAGAGGTGTAATTCCAACACCGGCAGGAGAATTAGTTTATCATTATGCAGAACGGATTTTAAATTTATATGACAATATGATACAAGACCTACAATGTTGTGAAAATGACCGTATAAACAGGCTAACAATATCTTGCTGTCCTACCATCGGCCAATACGCTTTGCCTTGCGCTCTTCATGAATTTAAAAAGAAAAATAAAAACATTACACTCCACGTAGAGCACAATTTTAGCAATGAAGTAATCCATCACATAAAAGAAGGAGGCACTGATATAGGATTTATTGAAGGCTGTTATTCTGATGAAAATATAAATTGCATTCCTCTAGGAGAATTTAAAATGCATTTTGTCGCTAGTGGCAATTGGGAATTGAAAAATTTGCCAAAAAATAAATTATTCTATTATAATTTCTTTATCATTCATAAAAACTGTGCCTCGCGAAAAATAATCGAAGAGACACTTCTTGAATATGGTATTGACATAAACAAATTAAAAATTGAAATGGAATCACCTTCTATCGAATCAATAAAATCTTCAATTGCTGCAGGGCACGGTCTATCTATTCTGCCTTATATTTCCATAAAAAAAGAGTTGTATACAAAAACCCTCACTATTGTAGAAGTAGATAACATCGAGTTTAATTACACCTATTCACTTATCTATGACAAAAAAATTCATAAAAAAATTAAGTCTGATTTTATTGATTTTATCAAAAACTCAGGTAAAACTTTCTTCTGTTAAGGGTGATAAAATATGATGCATGAACTTATGACTTTTGGAGAAATATGCCCATTACCTCTTTTAAAGGCTATTGAAAAATACAAAAAGATGGAAAAAGGTGATATGTTAAAAATCGTGGTGGACCATAGCTGTTCTTTAAAAAACATACAGGAATATTTTTTAAAGCTTAATTGTTCAGTGGAAATAGATGAAGTTCTAAATGGAGTATGGGAAATATATATAAAAAATAAACTCCTTTTCAGGAGTTTATAAAGGGGGCTTTTGTAAAATTTTACCGGCG
>NZ_BAZY01000052.1 GCF_001310975.1 Thermoanaerobacter thermocopriae JCM 7501 | reverse complement strand
CATTTATTTATTTTATTTTCATATAAACATTTTAATTTATCATAAATTTTTTTAAATAGCTTTAATTTCCAAAAACAAATCCAATAAAAGTCGACAGTATAATTACTAAACTTACATAGGTAATAGTCTTTTTTGGCCCGAGGACGCTATTAATTACAAGCATGCTAGGAAGACTCAAAGCAGGTCCTGAGAGCAAAAGTGCGAGGGCAGGACCTTGCCCCATCCCGTAACCCAAAAGGCCCTGAATTATGGGAACTTCTGTAAGAGTAGAAAAATACATAAAAGCACCTATTATTGAAGCAATGAAATTTGAAAGTAATGAGTTTCCACCAACAAGAGCTTCAACATACCTTGAGGGGAGTATTCCTGCATCATACCCCGGCCTTCCCATTAAAAATCCTGCTATCGCAACACCTCCAAAAAGAAGGGGAAGTATCTGTTTGGCAAGACTCCAAGTAGCTTCGAGCCATGAGGTGATTTCTTCTTTTTTGAACCATTTAACAAGGATTATCGTAAGGAACACAAGAAAAAATACTGTCAAGTACCATTTTACGTTATATACAGTACTGAAAAATCCTACAGGCTGTGCGGGTTTACCCCATGCTGCAAAAATTAATATAAATACAAGGCTTGCAAAAAACAAAAAATCCTGCAATAGGCTTCTTCCTTCATTTTTTGTTGAAAGTTGATAGATTTTTGACAGCCTTGCCACATCTTCTTTTTTAAATATTATTTCCATGATTAAGCCAATAACAATTGAAAATAATACTGCCCCAACTGTCCTTGCTATTCCCAATTTATATCCCAAAATTCTTGCTGTCATTATTATTGCAAGGACGTTTATTGCAGGTCCTGAATACAAAAACGCTATTGCGGGACCAAGACCAGCTCCTCTTTTATAAATTCCCGTGAAAAGTGGCAAAATCGTGCACGAGCAAACAGCAAGGATTGTTCCGGATACTGAGGCGACCGCGTAGGAAAGCCATTTTTTTGCCCCACCGCCGAAGTATTTCATAACCGCCTGCTGGGAAATAAAGTTTGAAATTGCACCTGCTATGAAAAGAGCAGGTATTAAGCAGGTTAATACATGATGCCTTGCGTAATCTTGAAGCATGTAAAGGGATTCTATGACAGCCCCTTTAAAGTGCATGCTCTCTAAAGGCATATAGTAAACAAAAAAGAAAACACCTGCAATGACTAGAATTTTTTTAATTTCTTCCTTCATTTGTGGCCTCCTTTTTGATAAATTTTAATATTAACAAAATTATTCAACTTCTACTTACTGGAGTCAATAAAGGAAACCTTAGTTACAAGATCACACTTTATGGTTTTGTCAATACAGATAAAATAATCTTTCATACAAGGGAATCTTACTTTGTAAAATACTGAAAGACCTTCTTTTCTGCTTTCTAAAATGCCAGCTTTTTTTAATATGCTTAAATGTTTTGATATTGTCGATTGATCTACACCTATTTTATTTACAATTTCGCATACGCAAATTTCCTTTTCATTTAAAATTACGTCTAAAATTTTCAACCTTGTCGGATGAGAAAGGGCCTTAAAAAATTCTGCGCGGAGTTCATAGATGTTTTCTGCCATGGGATTCACCTCCTATATTCCTATATTAGCATATAGGAAATATTAGGTCAACAAAAAATTTTCAAAAACCCAATAAGACAAAAGTTGGCTCATTAATAATTAAATACAACAACAAAAAAAGAGAGTTAAAACAGAAAAAACCAGTACGATATTGATACCAAATCAAATACATGGAAGATTGTTGTGGAGGTGCTTATTAAAAATAGTACAATCCAGATTCTGACAAAGTTTATCTATTGAAATTTTAGGAGGTCCGAATCAGGAATATTAAAAGCCGCCACGACAAAGTGAAAAGGCAGATGCAAAAAGTATCTGCCTTTTTGTATTTTTATTGTAAGACTTTTTTTGTGATGAATGGTTTTTATTATGTATATACACACTTTTTTGAAAAATTTGATGCATTTAATTTGAAAATAGTGAAGAACACATTTTTCACATAATTTATTTAAAACTTTTTGATTATTTTATGTTATACCTTAAATATGGAGGTGAAAATCTTGCCAAGAAAAATTTATCTTGTAGAAGATGAAAAAAGCCTTAATGTTTTACTTGAAAAATATTTACAGCGAGAAGGCTATGAAGTTACTACTTTTTTGGATGGAAATTCTGCAATGCAAAGAATAAAAGATTTGCCGGACCTTTGGATACTGGATATAATGTTGCCGGATATAGATGGCTATGAATTGATTAAGGCAATTAAGCAATATAATCAAAATACCCCTGTAATATTTATATCTGCAAGAAATGAAGAGCTTGACAGGGTAGTTGGATTAGAGTTAGGAAGTGACGACTATTTATCTAAGCCTTTTTTACCAAGAGAACTTGTTATCAGAACTAATAAACTTATGGAGAGAATCTATGGAAATAATGGGAAAAAAGCTGAAAACGACGTAAACATAGGTAACTACAGAATCAGCAAAAGACAGCGAACAATTTTTGATGGAGATAATGAAATCCAGCTTACCAATAAAGAATTTGAGCTTTTAAACTATTTTGTTGAAAACAAAAATATTTTGCTATCAAGAGAACAAATTTTAAATAAAGTATGGGGCGAAGATTATTTTGGGTCAGACAGAGTGATTGATGATACAATTAGAAGGTTGAGGAAAAAGCTCAATAAATTAAAAATTGAAACCGTATATGGATATGGCTATAGATTGGTGGAAAAATCATGAAGCGCTTTAGATTTAAATCATTGACAATGAGAATATGGGTGACTTTTTCAGTGGTAATTTTAATTATAATTTGCAGTACTTCAATTTTGTATTTGTTTGCTTTTAGAAAGATGGATGAAAATGCAAAAATGCAGGATTTGAAAGTTGTGCATGAGGCACTACTAAAAAGCAACGATTTTAATCAACCTTTAAGCAATTTTAGTAAGATAAAGAATCTTAGAAACAGCGACAATTTTATTGTGAATATAGACGACAACAATAGGATATCGATAATAGATATCAATAAAAGAGGAGTACCCCCACCTCCGCCACCTCCAGGACATAATGATATAGCCATAAAAATATGGATGACTAGTTTTATAAAGGGCGACAACATCCATGAAAAGCAATTTAAAGAAGTCTATAATAATGTGCAATTTTTATTTATAATAAGCTCTATTGAATACGGCAGCACGGGGAAATCATATTTGATATCATATATGCCAAATATAAAAAATGACACTCTGCTATACATGGTAATTATAATAGGACTTATATTTATCGTTATTGGCTTTTTTGCAGCAAAATTGTTGCAAATTATATCTCGAAGCCCTTAAAAGAACTTGAAAACTATACAGTAAAAATAGCCCATAAAGATTGGAGTGAACCGATTAAAATTAAAAGCGAAGATGAAATAGGAAGATTGGCAAAAGCATGAATAGAATGCAAAAAGAATTAAAACGCGCCGATGAGGAAGAAAAGACGTTTTTGCAAAGTATATCTCACGATTTAAAAACACCTGTTATGGTGATTATGAGCCACGCTGAAGCAATAATTGACGGAGTATATATAGATTCTATTGAAAAAACCGCCGAAATAATAAAGGATGAAGCTACAAGATTAGAAAAAAAGATTAACCAGATGTTATATTTAAACACTTTAGATTATCTTCTTGAAAACAGCGGCAAAAATACCTATATAAATTTACATGATTTACTTTTGCGTATAATAAGCAGATTTGAAGTTATTAACAGCAAAATTGAGTGGAATTTGGACTTGGATGACGTTACAATTATGGGCGATGTAGATAAAATACAAGTCTGCATTGAGAATATTTTAGATAATGCACAAAGATATGCGGAAGAAAAAATTTGCATATCTTTAAAAAAAGAAAAAGACTATGCAGTACTTGAAATATACAATGACGGGCCAAACATTGACAAAGAACATATCGACCATATTTTCGATAAACTTTATAAAGATAAAACTGGTAATTTTGGTTTAGGCCTTGCTATTTCTAAAAAGATCATAGATTTTTACAATGGCGAAATTAAAGCAGTAAATAGGGAAAAAGGTGTAAGTTTTATCATAAAATATCCTATAAAATAAAAGCAATTGGCACTTTTGCTGATTGCTTTTATTTTATGCAATCACACAAAATTCACATAATCATTTGATATTAATGCAACAAATATGCTCTATACTTTTTTAAAAGAAGGAACTCTTTTTAAGTCCTGTTTTTTATCTTCCTTAAGAATGAGCACAGTTTTACGTGAAATTAAAAACTAAGAAAGGATTGATAAAATGGAAATAAAAAAGGCTGTTATTCCAGCAGCTGGATTAGGAACCAGATTTCTGCCAATTACAAAAACTATACCCAAGGAAATGCTACCTATTGTGGATAAACCTGTTATACATTATATTGTGGAGGAGGCTGTTAATTCTGGCATCAAAGAGATATTGATAATTACTAACAAAAATAAAAAAGCTATAGAAGATTACTTTGACAAGTTTGATGAAATTGAAAATGAAATTAAAAAAAGTAACAAAGAAGAGTTATTACCATTAATACGGAATACATGCAATATGGCTGATATTTATTATGTAAGGCAAAAAGAACTTAAAGGATTGGGACATGCAATAAGTTGTGCAAAAGCTTTTGTTGGTAACCAACCTTTTGCAGTTTTGTTGGGTGATGACCTTGTTGACAGCAAGGTTCCATGCCTTAAACAATTGATAAACTGCTATTCTAAATACAATTCACCTATTTTAGGAGTGCAAGCTATTGATAAAAAGGATGTTGTAAAATATGGAATTATAGATGGTATACCACTTGAGGACGGAACTTACAAAATTAAAAGCATGGTAGAAAAACCTAATGTCAGTGAAGCTCCATCGAATATTGCTGTCTTGGGTAGATATATACTAACTCCTCAGATATTTGATATACTTGAAAAAACCGAACCTGGGAAGAATGGAGAGGTACAGCTTACAGATGCGTTAAAAGTATTAGCACAGCAGCGACCAATATATGCTTATCACTTTGAAGGAAAAAGATATGACATTGGCGACAAGTTTGGGTTTCTTCAGGCTAATATAGATTATGCATTAAAGCGCAAAGAGTTGAGAAAAAGCCTTATAATATATCTTCAAGCTGTTTTGAAATCTTAATAAGGTGTAGCTTCCCGATTTTTAATGTTTTAGGGAAAGGAGTATAGATAATGTCTAAAAAGCAGATATTTAAAATTAGCCTGATTTTGATTTTGGGATTATCGATTTTTTTATGCATTTATACCACCTGGGAATATAGCAATAATATAATATCGCATCAAAAGGCTACTGAACATTTTATGCCGCCTATGGACAGCAGAAGTCAAATGGACAAAAATCAATTTCCGAATTTAAATCCAATGCAACCTGTACATCCTCAAGGCAGGAAAATGTCCAACATGAACATCAGTTCTATTTTTAAATACACTCTACCAATTGGCATATATTCAATGATTTTCCTATTTCTTTTTATTACTTTTTACTACTTTTTCATACATAAAAATACCAAGGTTAGACTAGATAATGAGATGAGAGTAGTAATTATTTTGCTTTGTATAGGTTTATTTTTCCGCATTTCATTAACAACATTAATAGAAGGTCATCCGGGTGACATAAACCTTTTTAAAAGTTGGGCAACATCTGCAGCAAATGACCTATTTAAATTTTATAAAAATACAACTTCCTGCGATTATCCTCCATTTTATATTTACATCCTTTTTCTTATTGGTAAAGTTGTGAGCATTCTGGCCTTAGAAAATTATTATACAATATTGTTAAAATTGCCTTCAATAATAGCTGATATTGTTACAGCCTTTCTTATTTATAAATTGGCTAAAAAACATCTTTCTCCAACAATTGCTATTTTTACGTCTACATTTTATGCGTTTAACCCAGCAGTTTTTACCAATTCAGCAATATGGGGACAAGTAGATTCCTTCTTTACTTTACTGGTTGTAGTGGCACTGCTTTTTTTATCACAAAAAAAATATGTACTATCTTCTACCGCGTTTACAGGGGCTGTACTAATGAAACCACAAGGAATAGTTTTCTTGCCAGTGCTTTTTTTCGAGTTAATAAGGGAAAAAAATCTCAAGACTTATATAAAAGTAATACTTTCTGCTTTAGTGACAGCTGTAGTTATTATTCTTCCATTTTCTTCAAATAGAGATGTGTTGTGGATTTTTAGATTATTTTTAAGTACCATATCAGAATATCCTTACGCTTCTGTTAATGCGTTTAACTTTTTCGGCTTACTTGGTGCGAATTATGTGAAAGATACTTCTGTCCTTTTTATATTCAATTATCATACTTGGGGAACGATTTTTATAGTTACAATTACCCTCCTTTCGTGGTTTATTTATGCTAAAGCAAACAGCAATTTATATGTTTTTGCTATAGCTGTTGTACAGATAGCAGGGGTGTTTACTTTTTCTACTAGCATGCATGAAAGATATTTGTTTCCAGCAATTGCTTTAGCAGTGTTAGCTTTTGTATATCTTAAAGACAAAAGATTTCTGGTATTGGCGGGTGGGTTTACTGCTACTGTCTTTGTAAATACCTATTACGTCTTGCTTCAAACATTAAAGGGCATAAATAACATACCATATAATTTTTTGCTGGTAGTTATTTCGCTTTTGAACATAGCATTGTTCATTTATCTTATCAAAATTTTGCTGGATAGCACCATTAAAAATAAAACACCTGCGACAACTGTCAATGATATAATCCCATAAACTTCACATATTTATTTGATACTAATATGACAATTACTAAGTATGCTTTAGAATATAAAGTTAACTCTTTTAAAAATTTGAAATATCATTTGGAATGACAAGTTAAGAGGTGAATTTTAATGTTGGAATATTTATATAGTCAAAATTCGATGGTACCACGTATAGTCATTACTCAAAATGACAAAAAGACTAAATTGAAGGCTTTTTTAGATCTATTTAGCATTTTTGTAAATAGAGAGTAGGTAGGAGACAAAGTATTTACAACTAATTAAGGAGGTATTCAAGATAATGAGTAAAACCGTCTATTCTGTGGTAGTGCCTGTCTACAATGAAGAATTGGTGATTGAAGAAAGTTATAAAAGAATAAAATCTGTCATGGACTCAACTAATGAAAGCTACGAAATTATTTTTGTAAATGATGGAAGCAAAGATAGGACAAGAAGTAAGGCAGAACAAATATGCAATAGAGACAAAAATGTAAAACTTATAAATTTTTCCCGCAATTTTGGACACCAAGCTGCAATAACAGCGGGAATGAAGTTGTCATCAGGAGATGCTGTTATTGTAATTGATGCGGATTTGCAAGATCCTCCAGAAGTAATGATTGAAATGATAAAAAAGTGGAAAGAAGGCTATGATGTAGTATATGGCAAAAGAGTCAAAAGAGAAGGGGAATCCTTTTTTAAGAAGTTTACAGCGAAAGCATTTTATAGATTATTAAAATTTATGACAAATATTGATATACCCGTGGATGCAGGTGACTTTAGACTTATAGATCGCAAAGTGTGCAATGTGTTATCGTCGCTTCCAGAAAGGAATAGATATATAAGGGGACTTGTTAGCTGGGCTGGTTTTAAGCAGACAGCTGTGGAATTTATACGACAAGAGAGATTTGCTGGAGAAAGCAAGTATCCTTTAAAAAAGATGATAAAATTAGCTATTGACGGAATAACTTCATTTTCCTACAAACCTTTGACTTTTGCTAGTCTTGTGGGAGGAATAGCAACACTAGTTGGCATGATTTCGACGATAGTAATCTTTCTGAAAAATATAATTAGCGATGAAGAAATATTAAGTTTAGGGTTTATTTTAGCAGTTAATATTGCTATGTTTGGATTGATATTAGGGTGGATTGGCATAATAGGAGAGTATATAGGAAGGATTATGGATGAAAGTAGGGGCAGGCCCCTATATATAATTGAAAGTATATTAAATTACAAGGAGATACCAGAGGAATATGGAAAGAATATCTGACTGATAGATTACATTTATAATGGAAAATTAAAACATATAAGTCGCTTTGGAACAGTAGGAATAACCAATACTTTAATAGATTTTTTCGTGTTTACCGTATTCTACAAAATAATTGGAGTGAATTACGTTTTTAGTCAAGCTATAGGATATAGTTGTGGAGTGATAAACAGTTTTGTATTAAATAGAAAGTGGACTTTTGAAGTAAAAAATGCTAATAGTAAGATATTTTGGGAATTTGTAAAGTTTCTAGTATCGAATTTAATTTCTCTTGTGATTACAATGTTAACTATTGATTATTTAGTCAAAAATCTGCAATTAAATGTGTATATATCTAAAATAATTGTTACCCTTATAGCCCAAGTGATAAACTTCTTTTATATAAGTTATGGGTATTTTA
>NZ_BAZY01000051.1 GCF_001310975.1 Thermoanaerobacter thermocopriae JCM 7501 | reverse complement strand
TAAGATATTCATAATTTATTTTAGACCCTTTTCAAAATTATGTCAAGTTATAAATCTTTTTCTCTAAAAGCAGTACTAATGTTTTCAATTTCAAACCCACTGTTGTAAAGGTAGTTTTTTAATTTTTTAGTATCTTCCTGGAATTTTAATTTTTTTTCAATTATTTTTTTTATTATTTCCACCTCTTTTTCTTTTGGATAAAAAATTCCTTAAACTTTCTTGAATAACTTCTCTATTAATTCCTTTATTTATAAGCTCATAATAAATCTTTTTTCTGCTATGTAGTTGATTCATCTTCTGTTCTATAAATAACTTAGCGTAAATTTCGTCGTTGATGTAGTTATAACTTTTTAGCTTTTCGATAACCTCATTTATTACATTTTCGCTAAAACCTCTGATCTTGAGTTTTTGATATAGTTCTTTTTCTGTTACTATTTTTTTTGATAAAAGTTTAAAGGCGTAATCCTTCGCTCGTCTTGTTGCAATATAGTTTACATAATAATTATACTGTTCATTATCTATTTCTTTTCCTTCTTCTATACCTAAATAACTTAAATCTTCTGAATTGCAGCTAAAAGCATATTCACCATCTATGTAAACTTTGTATTGTGCTTTTTTTAGCTTTTCTATAGCAGTGATTATCATATTTATATTTCTCCTTTTTTGTAATAAAATAACCCCACAATAAGGGTTATTCTATTATTGCATCAGGGGAGGATGTTATTTTATTATAAGCTAAATTGAAATTTTCTCTAATTTTTCTTTCAATCTCATCGGCAATTTCTTTGTTTTCTTTTAAAAATTGCTTTGCGTTTTCTCTTCCTTGCCCTAATCGTATATCTCCATAGGAATACCAAGCACCACTTTTTTCAATTATGTCTATACTTGTGCCAATATCCAAAATACTTCCTTCTCTCGAAATACCCTCTCCATACATTATATCAAATTCTGCCTGTTTAAAAGGTGGAGCAACTTTATTTTTTACAACTTTGACACGGGTTCTGTTTCCAACTATTTCATTTCCTTGCTTTATTGGATCTACTTTTCTCACGTCTAATCTTATTGTGGCATAAAACTTCAAGGCTCTTCCCCCAGGGGTTGTTTCAGGATTTCCAAACATAATTCCTACTTTTTCTCTCAGTTGATTTATAAAGACCACAATAGTTTTAGATTTACTCGTGACCCCTGCTAATTTTCTCAAAGCTTGAGACATCAATCTCGCCTGAAGTCCCACATGGCTATCTCCCATTTCACCATCAATCTCTGCTTTAGGTACCAATGCAGCAACAGAGTCTATTACAATTATATCAACAGCACCGCTTCTGACAAGAGCTTCTGCAATTTCTAAAGCTTGTTCACCAGTATCAGGCTGTGCCACTAATAAGTCCTCAATATTTACTCCTAGATTTTTCGCGTATACAGGATCAAGAGCATGTTCTGCATCTATAAAAGCACCCGTTCCTCCCATTTTTTGCGCTTCTGCTATCATGTGTAATGCTAAAGTAGTTTTCCCCGAAGATTCAGGACCAAAAATTTCTATTATCCTTCCTCTTGGAACTCCACCAACACCTAAGGCAATGTCTAATTCTAGAGAACCAGTAGGTATTACTTCTACATTCAATTTTGCAGTATCTCCCAATCTCATTATAGAACCCTTGCCAAACTGTCTCTCTATCTGGCTTATAGCCATTTCTAAAGCTTTTTGCTTTTCTATCATTTATTATTTACCTCCTAAAAATACAAGGTATTGTATTAAATTAATTATATATTAATGGATAAAACTAGTCAATTTTTATTCCAAGAAGATATCTTCTCACCATGTCCAAAGCATGCAGTACAGTCCTTATTCGTATTCTGTCTCTATCGCCATGTAGCATTAATTTTTTTACATAGACTTTTTCATTGGTAGCAAAACCTACATACACTAATCCTACCGGTTTTTCAGGTGTTCCACCTGTAGGTCCTGCAATTCCAGTAGTAGATAGGCCGAAATCAGCATTGGCTAATTTTCTTATGTTCTCTGCCATTTCTTTTGCTGTCTCATGGCTTACTGCTCCATAAGATTCTAAAGTAGATTTTTTAACCCCTAAAATGTTTTCTTTCGCTTCATTGCTGTAAGAAACAATACCTAAATTAAAAATTTTTGAAGCACCAGATACATCAGTTATTTTTTTGGCCAATAAGCCGCCTGTACAAGATTCAGAAACAGCAAGAGTTAATTTGTCTTTTTGCAGCAATTTTACCACAATTTCTTCCATTTCTTCTTCATCAACAGCATATATGTAGTCACCAATTATCCTTCTAATCCTTGATTCCATATCTTCAATCATTTTTAAAATTTCTTTGTCATCATGTCCTTTTGCAGTTATTCTCAAAGTTACGTATCCGTCACCTACCAGAGGAGCAACAGTGGGATTAGAACTAAACAAAAGTGGCTTTACCATTTCCTCTACTTTTGATTCGCCTATACCAAATATTTTTATAACTCGAGACTTAATAATTTCGCTGGTTTTGCCTTTTAGGTAAGGATATACATATTCCTCAAACATTGGAATGAGCTCAGAAGGTGGACCTGGTAGGATAATTATAATTTTATCCTCCCTTTCTATTATACAACCAGGAGCTGTTCCATTCTTATTTGGCAAAATTCTTGCACCTTTTGGAAAAAGAGCCTGTTTGAAGTTATTCATGGTAGGTGTTTGCCCTATTTTTTCAAAAAATTTTATTATCTTCTCTTTCGCTTCTTGGCTTTCTATAAGAGGAAGATCTAAAAAAGAAGCCACTGTTTCTTTTGTAATATCATCAACTGTAGGACCTAATCCACCTGTTGTTATTATAAGGTCAGAACGGTTAAAAGCAATATTTAAACATTCTTTTAATCTTTCTTCGTTATCTCCAACGTTAGTATGGAAATATATATCTATACCCAAAAGAGCTAATTTTTCAGATAAATACTTGGCGTTAGTATTTAAAATTTGTCCTAATAGTAGCTCCGTACCGACAGAAATAATTTCTCCTCTCAATTAAAACACCTCTTTAGTCTTTTAATAAATTTTTGGATTTTATAATGTAATCCACCCCTGAATAAATTGTTAAAATTAAAGCTATATATATCATTACAGTGTCAAAAGGAAAATTTATAAGACTAAAAGGGTAATTATTAAGCATCAATGCAATTACTGCTATCATTTGAAAAGTAGTTTTATATTTACCATAATTACTGGCAGCAATGACAATTCCCTTGTCAGCAGCAACAGTTCTAATACCTGTTATTAAAAATTCTCTTGCTAATATAATTGCCACAATCCAACTTTGAATGCGTTCCATTTGTACTAAAGCTACTAAAGCAGAAGAAACCATTATTTTGTCTACCAGCGGGTCTATGAATTTCCCTAAATTAGTTATTTGATTAAATTTTCTTGCAACATATCCATCAAATTTGTCAGTTAATGCTGCAAGTGCAAATATTCCTGCAGCTATAAAATCGTTGTAGGGACCTTTGACAAACATAAAAAACATAAAAACAGGAATTAAAAAAAGTCTTAACATGGTAAGTTTATTAGCTAAATTCATTAATATTCCCCCACCAAATCGTACTCATAGGCATCTGTTATAGTTACTACTACAAACTCTCCAGCAGTGAGCTTTTTGTCGCTTTTTACATAAACGACACCATCAATCTCAGGGGCATCCATGTAACTTCTGCCATAATATATTCCATCTTCAAAACCTTCAATTAGTACCTCTAACTGCTTCCCCACTTTTGAAAGATTATGTTGATAAGAAATTTCCTTTTGTATTTCCATTAGCTCTTGTTGTCTTCTAAGTTTTACGCTCTTTTTAATTTGGGGTTTCATATAATAAGATTTAGTTCCCTCTTCTCGCGAATATGCAAAAACCCCCACTCTTTCAAACCTTTTTTCTTTTACAAAATGTTTTAAATCTTCAAATTCTTCTTCTGTTTCTCCAGGGAATCCTACCATAAAAGTAGTACGTATTACCATATTAGGAATGGTTCTGAGTTTATTTATAACTTCCTCTATTTTTTGCCTAGTAGTGTGTCTCTTCATCCTTTTTAACACTTCATCATTAGAGTGCTGCAGAGGTATATCAATGTATTTTACTACTTTTTTATTTGCTTTGATTTCCTCTATAAGTTCGTCTGTAACACTGTCCGGATAGGCATAAAGCAATCTTATCCATTTTAAATTAGGAATTAAAGATAATTCCTTTAAAAGTTGAGGCAACATAAATTTTTTATAAATATCTATTCCATATTTTGTAGTGTCTTGAGCAATGAGTATAAGTTCTTTTGCACCTTTTTTGACGAGTTCCTCAGCCTCTTTTAGTATGTCTTCCATTTTGCGACTTCTGTATCTTCCTCTAATCCTTGGAATTGCGCAAAAAGAACAAACATTGCTACAACCTTCTGCAATTTTTAAATAGGCGTAATAATTTGGGGTAGTTAAAATACGTTGTATTCCTTCATCATTTAGTAAATTAGCGTGTCCATATTCTAAAACAGTTTTTCCTTTTTCTATTTCTTCTATCACTTCTGCAATTTTGGGAAAATCTCCAGTACCAATTACTGCATCTAATTCAGGAAGTTCTTTTAATAATTCTTTATTATATCTTTCAGACAAGCAGCCAGTTGCAATTAGGTATTTTAGCTTATGTTTTTTGAGTTTTCCCATTTCAATGATATATTCTATTGACTCTCTTTTTGCATCTTCTATAAAGCTACAAGTATTTATAATAAGTATATCAGCCTCATTTTCATCATTTACTATGTTGTAACCTTTTTCTTTTAAAATTGCTATCATTTTTTCTGAATCAACTGTGTTTTTGGGACATCCAAGGGATATAATTCCTACATTTTTCATCTGCATTTCCTTTCTATTTTTAAGATTCTTCTAGTATTTTTTTTATTTCTTCTTTTGATAAAAGAATTTGTCTTGGCTTAGAACCATCATAACCGCTTATAATGCCTTTTTGTTCTAACTGGTCTATGATTCGGGCAGCTCTCGCATAACCGATTCTTAATCTTCTTTGTAACATTGAAATAGAGGCTTGCCCTGTTTCTAAAATTACAGAAATAGCATCTTCTAATAACTCATCTTCTTGTTGTTCAAAAGCTTTTCCATTTGTTTTTTCCTCAATTTCTATTTCTTCATACTGAGGATTAAAGTGATTTTTCAAGAAACTTACTATAGCTTCTACTTCCTCTTCAGAGATAAAAGCACCTTGAATTCGCATAGGTTTTGCTGCTCCTATAGGATTAAAAAGCATATCACCCTTTCCCAAAAGTTTTTCCGCACCTGCCATATCTAAGATTGTTCTTGAGTCGATTTGAGAAGATACAGCAAATGAAATCCTTGAAGGAATATTGGCTTTGATAACTCCTGTTATAACATCAACAGAAGGCCTTTGGGTAGCAATAACTAAATGAATGCCAGCTGCTCTAGCCATTTGAGCTAACCTAAATATATATTCTTCTACTTCTGCAGGAGATACCATCATCAAGTCAGAAAGCTCATCAATTATGATTACAATTTTATATAAGCTGCTTTCTTTGTATTTTTCGTTATAGCTGTCTATATCTCTAACTCCATATTGGGCAAATAAATTATAACGCTTAGTCATTTCTTGTACTGCCCAATTTAAGACACCTGCTGCCTTTTTAGGGTCTGTAACAACAGGAGTTAAGAGATGAGGAATACCGTTATAAATATTAAGTTCTACCACCTTTGGATCTATCAATATCATTTTCACCTGCTTAGGGGAGGCTTTGTATAACAAACTCACTATAAGAGAATTTATGCAAACACTTTTCCCAGAACCTGTTGCACCTGCAATGAGCAAATGAGGCATTTTAGATAAATCTACTATGACAATATTACCAGCGACATCTTTACCCAAACCAATTGCTAACTCTGATTTAAAATTTCTAAATTTTTTGCTATCTACTACTTCTCTTAAATAAACTGAGGCGATTTTATCATTTGGCACTTCTATTCCAATAGCAGATTTGCCGGGAATAGGTGCTTCTATTCTCACAGAAGGCGCAGCAAGACTTAAAGCAATGTCATCTGTTAAACTTACTATTCTGCTAACTTTTACCCCTGCACTAGGCTGAAGTTCAAACCTAGTAATCGCAGGCCCCTTTGTCACTTGGATAACTTTTGCATCAACTCCGAAGTTTTTAAGAGTGTTTTCTATTTTTTTTACTTTTTCCATTAACACCTCATTTTTTATTTTTGGTGGGGGAACTGCTTCTTTTAAAAGAGTTATAGGAGGAGGAAGATACTCGCTTTCTATAATCTCTTCTTTATCTTTAGCATCTTTTTCATAGACTTTTCTTTCTTCTTCTACTTGTTCAATTATATCGATTGTTCTGTTTTTTTCTATTATATTCATATTTTCTTCTAAGGTTGTAGAATCCTCCTGAGAAATTGGGGTAGAAATTACTTCCTTCTCATTGGATGTTTTTTTTATCTTTTTTTTACGTTGACTAAATTTTTGATAGGAAGATTCCATTAGATTTACGATAGATACATTTGTAATAAGCACTATAAAAATTGCCAAAGAAGAAAACAATAATATATAACTTCCTGTGATACCCAAAAGTTTTACTAGAAAATATACCAGTAGGGCAGCAACAACTCCTCCACCCATCTTGTTTATACCATGAGTGTAAGCGGCTAAAATATAATTTTTTAATCCCTCATTAGAAGGGAAATAATACAAATGATCTAAACTTATGAGGGTTAGAAAAAGCCCAAAAAGTGCCGCAGCTTTGTTTAATTTTATAAAATCTCGATTATTAAAAAGGAACATCAATGCAAATACTAAAAGTAAAGCAGATACAACATAAGAACCTATTCCGAAAGAGCCCTTTAAAAAAAATTTCTATGTTTTTGCCAATTGTTCCTGTTGTATCAGTATATAGACTCAAGAAAGAAATTAGGGTAAAAGCCAAAAATATAATTCCAATGATTTCGTTTTTGAGAGGCTTTTGTTTTTTGTCAATCATAATATCACCTGTTTATAAATTTCTTCTATAAAAATTTTAGTATTAATTATGTAAAATAGCAACAAAAAATAGATGTGCTGATTTTTTAACACATCTATTATAACACAAAAATTTTTCTAATAAATACTTATTATGCTTCCTGGAGTATATTTTGTGTCTAGATAATCAAAAGGATTAGTAGAATACATGCTTTGAATTAGGTAATTTCCATTTGAGAGTTTTTCTACTACTAACTGCTTATTTCCCATCTTTAATTCTATGTAATTAGTAGGTATCTCATCTCTTTTTTCAAAAATTACTTCATAGGGAATTATTGTATATAACATTATTCTTCACCTTTTTTCTTTTCCCTCTATGATATTGTGTAACATATTTAAAGCTTCTTTAATACCCCCTATTTCATCAATTAAACCATAATCTACTGCTTCTTTTCCGACTAAAATTGTTCCTATGTCATTGGCTAATTCTCCAGTTTTAAGCATAAGCTCCATAAAAGTCTCTCTTTTTATTTTTGAATTTCGCACAATAAACTCAACTATCCTATCTTGCATTTTATTGAAATAATCAAAAGTCTGTGGAACTCCAACTACCATTCCTGTCATCCTGATAGGGTGTATTGTCATGGTTGCACTTGGTACTATGTAAGAATAATTTGCAGAAACTGCTAGAGGTACCCCAATACTGTGACCACCACCTAGTACTATAGATACAGTAGGCTTAGAAAGGCTTGCTATCATTTCTGCTATAGCAAGACCTGCTTCCACGTCTCCTCCTACAGTATTTAATAAAATCAAAACTCCTTTTATATTAGGATTTTCTTCTATCGCTACTAATTGCGGTATTATATGTTCGTATTTTGTGGTTTTGTTTTGTGGAGGTAGTATCATATGGCCTTCAATTTGTCCTATTATAGTAAGACAATGAATATTACTTTCAAAATTTGGTAAGTTTGTCTGGCCTAAATTTTTCAAATTTTCTTGAACAGGTGGTAAAGTTTGAGGTTGTTTTGTTTCTTCACTTTTTAAAATACTCATCTTTATCACTCTCCTAATATTAGTATAAGAAAAAAGCGCAATAGTATGCGCTTTCAAGTCTTTTAAAGATTAAATTCCTCATGTAGCACTCTTACTGCTTCTTCAGCTTTATCTTGACTTACAAGACAAGAAATAGTATTATGAGAGTCAGCTGTTTGATAAATTTCTATATTATGCCTTGATAATGCCTTAATTACCCTTGCCATTACTCCTGGTACGCCCCTTATTCTGTTACCAATTATAGAAACTTTCGAGCAATCAGTTCTGTAAGAATATTTTATGTTATTTTCTTCAAGGAGCTTTTGTAACTTTTTAAAATCCCCTTCTGATATTGTAAACACTTGTTTTTCAGGAAAAATATTAATAAGGTCAATGCTTATTTTTTCTTCTGCAATCTTTTCAAATAGATTTTGTGTATTTGCATTATTTTCTATTACGATTTGGACCCTGTGGTCCATATTAGCAATTCCAGTGATTAATTTGTCTATATCGTAAATATTGTCGTAAGCTTCATTATATTGAGTTATAATAGTGCCTGGACTGTCTGACATAGTATTTTTTATAACAAGTGGTATATTACCTATCATTGCTATTTCTACGGCTCTAGGATGTACCACTTTTGCTCCTTGCTCTGCAAATTGGAATACTTCGTTATAACTTATTTTTTCTAAAATATGAGCTTTTGAAACAATACGAGGATCTGCTGTCATTATCCCATCTACATCTGTATATATTTCTACTGCAGAAGCTTTTAAAGCTACACCTAAAATAGCAGCAGTTGTATCACTGCCTCCTCGCCCTAATGTAGTCAAATCCCCTTTTTCTGTCATCCCTTGAAAACCTGCCACGATAGGAATAATTCCCTCTTTTAAACTTTCTAATAGCCTTGTTGGTTCTACTTTTATAATTTCCGCATTGCCAAAATTATCATCCGTTATAATGCCTGCTTGTCCTCCGGTAAATGCTTTTGCTTTATATCCTTTTTTTAATAGAGTCGCAGCAAAAGTCACACTAGAGATTATTTCGCCGCAATTCATCAATAAATCTAATTCCCGCTTTGAAATATTGTTATCTATTGACTTAACCATGTTTATTAAAGTGTCTGTGGCATAAGGATCTCCCTTCCTTCCCATTGCGGAAACTACTACTACAACGTTAAAACCGTTTTTTATTGCTCAATTACTTTTGAGGCAGCCTTCTCTCTCCTCTGAGGTGTTGATACAGAAGTTCCACCAAATTTTTGTACCAATATTCTCACGTTCTCATCCTTTCCTTTTGAAGGTATCTGAGTTAAGACATTTTATATTATTATACTTCATTAAAGTGATAAAGAAAAGTAATATTTTCAATAAAACCTCCTTTTCTTTTCTTTATGAA
>NZ_BAZY01000050.1 GCF_001310975.1 Thermoanaerobacter thermocopriae JCM 7501 | reverse complement strand
AAACTATTAAAAGAAGAAGGAGGATTATCATGTTCAAAATTTTAGAAAAAAGAGAATTGGCACCTTCCATCAAGTTGTTTGTAATAGAAGCACCAATAGTGGCCAAAAAAGCAAGGCCAGGCCAATTCGTTATGCTAAGAATAAAAGAAGGAGGAGAAAGAATTCCTCTCACCATTGCAGATTATAATTCAGAAAATGGCACTGTCACAATAGTATTCCAAGAAGTAGGTAAAACCACACGGGAATTAGGAACTCTAGAAGCTGGAGACTATATCCAGGACTTTGTTGGGCCTTTAGGTGTACCGGTGGAGTTTCCTAATCACAAGAAAATTTAGGAATAGGCGGAGGCCTTGGTATTGCTCCACTTTATCCTAAACTCAAAATGCTTCATCAGCAGGGAGTAGAAGTAGTTTCTATTATAGGTGCTAGGACAGATGAATTGCTAATATTGGAAGAAGAGATAAAAGCTGTTAGCGACAGGATGTATATCTGCACCGACGACGCTCAAAAGGTCGCCATGGTTTTGTCACAGTAGTACTTAAAGAGCTTTTAGAACAAGGTGAAAAATTTGATGAGATTATTATCATAGGTCCACCAATTTTGATGAAAATAGGAAGCGAAATTACCAAGCCTTATGGCATACCCACTATGGTGAGCTTAATCCCATAATGGTAGACGGCACAGGCATGTGCGGTGGGTGTCGTGTCACCGTAGACGGAGAAACCAAATTTGCTTGCGTTGATGGTCCGGCTTTCGACGGCCATAAAGTAGATTTCGATGAACTAATAAAAAGATTGGCCACTTATAAGGAAGAAGAAAAAATTTCCCTCGAAAGATTTAATGAAGCTCATGAATGCAAATTAATCAACAAAATAGAAGGAGCTGATAAAGATGCCGTTAAATAGAAGTAAAAAGAAAACACCTATGCCTGCCCAAAAGCCTGAAGTCCGCAGGCGTAATTTTAACGAAGTAGCTTTGGGCTATTCGGAAGAAGAGGCAGTTAGTGAAGCCCAGAGGTGCCTTCAGTGTAAAAAACCAGGATGTGTTGAAGGGTGCCCCGTTCAGGTACAAATTCCCCAGTTTATAAAACGTATTGCAGAAAGAGATTTTGAAGGAGCTATAAAGATTATAAAGGAAACCAACAGCTTGCCCGCCATATGTGGCAGAGTCTGTCCACAAGAAGAGCAATGCGAGAAAAACTGTGTTTTGGGCAAAGTAGGTGAACCCGTGGCCATAGGCCGCCTGGAGCGGTTTGCAGCAGACTGGGAAAGAGCAAAAGGTGTCCGTCCCCCGGTAATTCCTAAAAAGCTTGGCAAGAAAGTAGCCATCATTGGTTCCGGGCCCGCCGGCCTCACCTGTGCAGGAAATTTGGCTAAACTCGGCTATGAGGTAACGATCTTTGAAGCTCTTCACAAACCTGGCGGTGTACTGGTATACGGTATTCCTGAATTCAGGCTACCGAAAATTATAGTGGAACAAGAAGTAAAGTTTATACAACAGCTGGGCGTAGAAATTAAAACTAACATGGTTATGGGCAAAGTTCTGACGATAGACGACCTTTTTGAAATGGGGTATGAGGCTGTCTTTATCAGCACCGGAGCTGGCCTCCCGAAATTTATGGGCATACCTGGCGAAAACTACCTTGGCGTGTATTCAGCCAACGAGTTTCTAACCAGGATAAACCTCATGAAGGCCTATTCTTTTCCCAACACTGACACCCCCATAAAGGTAGGCAAAAAAGTAGCAGTAATAGGGGGTGGCAATGTAGCCATGGATGCAGCCAGGTCTGCCCTAAGAATGGGAGCTGACGAGGTTCATATTGTGTATCGCCGTTCGGAGGAAGAAATGCCCGCAAGAAAAGAAGAATTCGAGAACGCTAAAGAGGAAGGCATTATATTCGATTTCCTGACAAATCCAGTGAAAATAATAGGTAACGAAAATGGTTGGGTCAAAGGTATTGAATGTATCCGCATGGAGCTTGGAGAACCTGACGCTTCGGGTCGTCGCCGTCCAGTTCCTATAATGGGTTCTGAATTTGTTATGGATATTGATACGGTAGTAATCGCCATAGGTACTGGCCCTAATCCCCTCCTCACAAAGACCACTGAAGGCTTAGAACTTACAAAACACGGTTATATCGCTGTGGATGAGGAAGGACGGACTTCCAGAGAAGGAGTATGGGCTGGAGGCGATATTGTAACAGGTTCAGCTACTGTGATTTTGGCCATGGGCGCCGGAAAAAAAGCAGCTCGTTCCATCCATGAATACCTACAAAACAAAAAATGGCGGTAAACATCTTTCGGTAAACTAAAGAGACGATAGCAAGTCGGTGCTGTAGAAGGACATCATCCAGCTATCGTCTCTTTTATTTATGAATTTATCGTTTTGCCTGTTCATTTATTTCCTGTTCAGCAATCGTTTTTAAAATTTTGTTGCTTGCATCTATTAATAAAAGCTACCTCCTATTTTGCATCTTTTGAAAAAACAAAGAGCCGCCTTTGAGCTGGCTCATCAATTCTCTGCTACCGCATATGCTTTTGTAAAAGCCCTATCAATTTATTCACTTCCCTTCTGTCTGAATAATTTGTAGATTTCATGAACTTCATAAGTGTTTATTACATCTTTTGCCTCCAACCAGCCTTTTCTGGCAATTCCTACCCCATACTTTACATCATTTAAGCCTTCTATGCTGTGGGCATCAGAACATATTGCAAGTTTTACTCCTTTTTCTTTTGCATGCTTTACATACCGCCAGTCTAAGTCAAGCCTATAAGGGTTTGCGTTTATCTCAATTATTTTGCCATAATGGGCTGCTGCTGCTATAACTTCATATATATCTATTTCATAACTGTCTCTCGCTAAAAGAAGCCTTCCTGTAACATGCCCTATTATAGTTGTATATTTATTTTCTATGGCCTTTATCATTCTTTTTGTCATATCTTCTTTACTCATCCTGAAATGAGAATGGATGGATGCAATCACAAAATCGAATTGTTTTAATATTTCTTCTTCATAATCTAAAGAACCATCAGGCAGTATATCAGACTCTATTCCTTTAAATATGACTATATCGTTATATTTCTTACTTAACTTTTCTATTTCCTCCCATTGCCTTACTAAGTCTTCTTCTTTGAGTCCTCCTGCATAAAAAGCAGATCTGCTATGGTCTGTGATGCCTATATACTTATACCCCAATTTTCTCGCCGTCTCTATCATTTCTATAAGTGTATTAGCCCCATCGCTGTAAGTCGTATGAACGTGGAAAACTCCCTTTATATCTTTTTCTTCTATTAATTTCGGAAGCTCACCTTTTTCTGCCGCTTCTATTTCTCCCATGTTTTCTCTTAATTCTGCAGGAATATATAAAAGTCCTAATTTATCAAATATCTCTTCTTCGCTTTTACATTCTATAAGTTTATCTCCTCTAAAAAGGCCGTACTCGTTCATTTTGATATCCATTTGCTTCGCCCTATGTCTCATTGCAGTATTGTGCTCTTTACTGCCTGTGAAATGATGAAGTGCATAAGGGAATTCTTTTTCTGTTACAACTCTTAAATCTGCATTTATACCTGATTTTAAAGTGACACTGGTTTTTGTATCTCCCTTTGCTATAACTTCCCTTACATCTTGGTAATTTACAAAGGCTTCCATAACCTTTGAGGAATCTGATGCTGAAGCCAAAATATCAATATCTTTTACTATCTCTTTTTTCCTTCGTAAACTACCTGCAATTTTCGTCACTAATGCAGTTTTAGTCATATCTAAATATTCCTTTAATTTAAGCGCTTCTGTGTAAACTTCTGCAAATAAATGCTGACCGCTGAATTGCTTTACAAACTGTATCCCTTCCAAAATTTTCTTTTGAGTCTTTTCCCCAAACCCCGGAAGGTCTACCAATCTATTCTCTATACAAGCGTACTCCAACTCTCTAATTGTGGTAATATTTAATTTTTCGTATATAGTCTTTATCTTTTTTGGACCAAGACCGGGAATTTTAAGCATTTCAACAAGCCCTTCCGGAATAGATGCTTTTAAATTCTCATAATATTCCATTTTACCCGTTAAAACCAGCTCTGTAATCTTTTTATTAATTGCTTCCCCTATTCCCTTTATCTCTTTTAACCTGTCTTCTTTGACAAGAGTTTCTATATCTTCCTCCAATAATTCTATTGTCCTCGCAGCATTATAATAAGCTCTCGATTTAAAAGGATTTTCCCCTTTAAGCTCTAGCAATAAACCTATATCGTTTAAAATATTGGCAATTTCCTTTTTATCCATTTTACATTTCCCCTTTAACACACAAAATCTTTAGTACATTATACCACAGAAAAAATAAAAAAGAGAGGAGATAAAACCTCTCTTTATAAAAGACAAGGGGACGGTTCTTTTGTCTTATTTCAATATGAAACAAAAAAACCGTCTCCTTGTTCGGGAAAAAGTTATATTATTTCAATTTTGTTCATTATTTTCATTGTAAATATGGACAATATTATGCAATATAGTATTGCCGATATAATTGTAGTTAAAATATTTTCTGTACTAAAGGAATTCGCAAGTGAAATTAAGTTGTAGGGAATAAATTTAGCTATTTTATCAATATTTACTAATATTGATGAGACTATATGAAGTATTAATACTAATAATGCAGCTATTATACCTTTTTTCAAAATGCTACTCAAAAATATAAGCAATGTTATTATGAAAATATAATAAATTGACATTAAGATAGATGATATTAATATTTTATTGAAAGCTATGACGTTGTTATGGAAAAGTGTTGTTGCGTAATAGTAATTAATAGCAAATCCAGTTATTATGAAAATTGACAAAGTAACGGAATAATGAAGTATTTTTGATATGACAATAGCTGAAAGGTTAGCATCTTTAGAATAAGGGAATACTAATTTTTGTGAAGACACTTCTTCACTTAGGGTTCCATGAGTGTTAAAAGCACTATCAGTAATGATATTTGATTTAAATCCTTTATATAATTTTGTACTGCAGATTTCATATCAATTTGTATTAAAGAAGCTAAATCACCATTTATTTCATTTTTAAGCATTTCTGGAAGCAATTTAAGGATTATAGGATCAAGTATAGCAAATAGAACAATGCCAATTAGAAGTATTAGATATTTGTAATGCCTCCACGATTCTATTATTTCCTTTTTCAGATATGCTTTAAAGGTGTTCATTTTGCTTCACCATCCTTATAAATATGTCCTCTAGAGTATTTTCTCTTCTTTGCAGTGATATAACAGGTATACTAAGTTTGATATTTCATTGAGGATATTCTTTTTTGCTGCTTCAATGTCATTTACGTAAATACTTATAATATCATTCTCTATTTTAATATCATCAATCCATTTTACATTATTAAGTTTTTCTTCAGCATTGGTAGGTAAATTTTCAAAGACAATATCATACACAGGCTGAATATATTTTTGCTTTTAATTCTTTTAATCTTCCTGAAAAGATAATTTTACCTTTATCAAGTATGCCAACATAGTCGCAAACTCTCTCAGCATCACTTAATATATGGTAGATAAGAATATGGTTTTTTCATTTTTCTTCATTTCCAAGATTTGATTAAGTATATCATATCTGCTTTCTGGATCTAAGGCAGATGTAGGTTCATCTAAAAAAATTATTTCAGGGTTATCTAAAAGAGCCACCGCCAGTCCTAATTTTTGCTTCATTCCTCTTGAATAACCTTGTATTTTTTTGTTGGCGGCTTCTTTTAATTTAACTGTATTAAGGAGTTCTTCCACTTCTGTTCTAACTTTTTGATGAGGAATACCTCTTATTTTACTTATAAAATACAGGTATTCGCTACCAGTCATGTAGTTATAAAAAGTAGGATTTTCAGGAAGGTATCCTATTTCGTTAATTAGTTTCCTATTATTTCTATTTAACATTTTACCATTGATATATATTTCTCCCTCATCATAATCAATAAGCCCTGTTAAAATATTCATTGTGGTAGTTTTGCCAGCACCATTTCGCCCTAATAAGCCGTAAATATTTCCTTTTTCAACTTCAAAACTTATCCCTTTTAAAACTTCATATTTACCGTATTTTTTTGTTAGATTAAAAGCTTTTATCATGTTATTCTCTCTCCCTGCCTATAGTTAAAAATATCAAGCAACCTAATATTTCTCCAAAGATTATAATTAAAAACCATGCCCATTTTGGAAGATATTTAACTTTGTCTTTTGAAAGTCTGTAAATTGAAAATACAGTAAGTCCTAACTGGATTATAGCTAAAGGAAGAAGTAGTTTTATTAATTCAGGATTGCTTAATTTATCAATCATTAATTTAGACCTCCTCAGATTATTTTAATTTTGTTGAACATTCAGGACAGTATTTCCAATCATCTTTTATTTCAGCTCCACATTTTGGACATGTTTTCTTTAAAGAAGTACCACAATAAGGACAGAATTTGTAATCATTTCTTACTGTTTTCCCACAATTAGGACATTTAAGATATCCATACCTTGTTACAAAAAGGTATATGATTAAAGAGGTAGGTATATTTAGGAGTCCAAAAATCCCCCATGCCCAGTAGTATTTTTCACCACGTTTTTTTGCATCCATAAAAATCCATAAAGCTTGAAGAAATAATAGGGGTATTACAATTATTAAAATTAATGTGTTTTTGGACATTTTATCATCTCCTTGAAGTCTTTAATTTGTAAAAGGGTATTAAGATTAATGGCAGATTGAAATAAAGGAAAATTTGCGTGTATAGGAGCAACCTAACATCCAAATTTGCTATAAATAATACTGATGATATTAAGAAAATTATTGATGTGGTTATAAAAATAAGCAATTCAAGTCTATCTTTTCGTTTATTTCTTATTTGCTCTGCCTTTTCTATAATTTCTGCGATATTTACTTGCAAGTCTGACATATCAATTTTAACATCTAAGGTATCCATGTAATTTAATGTTAGTTTTAAATTTTTTTTGAATGTATAACAGTCACTGCAATTTTCAATATGTGAAATTACTTCTGTATTGTCACTAAGTTCATTGTAGTGAATATCAATTATTTTGTCTTGTATTTTTTTACATTCTCTTTTCACAATATACCCCTTCTTCCCATTTCTGACATTATTTCTTTTATAGCATTGTGTAAACGTGACCGTACTGTGCCAACAGGGCAGTCCATTATTTTCGCAATTTCTTGGTATTTATATCCATAATAGTGTTTTAAAATGAATACTGCTCTTTTCTCATAAGGCAGTTTCATTAAAATATTCATTAGTTCGCTGTATTGAATATTTGTCATAGCGGTCTCTTCTACATCTTCTTCAGTATTTGAAAATATTTCTTCTACAAGTTCAATATTTTTGTGTTTTTTTAAATAATCTTTAAATGTATTAGTTGCGATTTTTAAAAGCCATGTTGAGAACTTGACTTCAGGAGTAAAATTTTTAATATTTAAAATAGCTTTGAGCATTGTTTCCTGTACTATATCCTGGGCAAGCATCGGTTTACCTGTCATTTTAATGCAATATCCTAATAAAGTATTATAGTTTTGGGAGAGTAACTCATTTAGAGCATATTTATTACCATTTTTTGCTTTATATATTAGTTCTTTCTCTTCCATCACCTGCCCACCCTTCTACAAATTAAACGCGTGACTAAGTAAAAAGTTCATAATTTTATTTTATCAAAAACTGGTTATTTATAAGTGTATTGTGAAGAATTGTTTTAGTAATAGGATATATGTTGTATAATGATATAAAGGATTTTATTATAATAATTTGGAGGAAAGTTTAATGAAATTATTATTGAGGTTTATAGGGATTTTAATAGTAATTTTTGTTACAGTGGTAATAACATTAGAATATCAGATAATTTCTTTTTCACTTTATGAAAAACCAAAAAAATCTGATGTGATAATAGTTTTAGGCTGTGCAGTATATGGAAAGACGCCAAGTCCTTTTTTCAAAGAAAGGCTTGATGAGGCTTTGAGACTTTATAAAGAAGGGTATGGTAAGTATATAATAGTCTCTGGAGGAAAAGGTCCTGGAGAGAATATTTCGGAAGCTGAGGCAGGAAAAGAATATCTTTTAAAAAATGGCATACCTCAAAAGATTATTTTAACTGATAATAAATCTCTTTCTACATATGAAAATTTATTTTTTTCCAAGAAAATTATGGATAAAAATTCATTAAAAACAGCAATAATTATTTCAAATAAATTTCATTTAAAAAGGGCAAGTGTAATAGCAAAGCGTATTGGAATAGATGCAAGTTATTCTGGGGTCTTCTTAAAAAGATATATGTTGAGTGATGAAGCTTATGGTTTTTTACGTGAAATACCTGCACTTTTATATACATATTTAAAGGAATGAAGAATATGGTTGTCTTTTATTGCATCAAAATTAACCGCAATAGCACCATAAAACAGGGCTTTTTCATCAATTTCGGACGGTTCTTTTGTCTGCAGACAAAAGAACCGTCCCCTTGTCTGTTGTCTATTGTCTACTTGTCTATAACATTTTTATTCTTTCAACTCGACTATTGGAGGGAAAATATATGGCTTACCAAACATTTTATCAGTAATAAAACTAACAATAAAGCTCATTTCACTAGCCATAAAATTCAAAAGGTCTGAAATATTTTCTTTAATTTTGTCTTCTGTAATTACTTCACTAAAATGAAAAGTACCAATCAATTCGATCTTAATATTAAATATCTTTTGTGGATCAAATCCTATTTCTGCACTCAACTTGATTTCAGCTTCATTGTTGTTAATACCTATAATTTCATAATCAAATTTTTCTTTTTAATTTTACGCCTTTTCCATCTGATATCATAGTATATGGCAGACTTTCAGCTATAATTCTATTAAGTTTAATGTTGCTTTTTTCTATCTTTTTAATAATATTTGTTCTCTTTTTAGGCATGATACCACCTTCATTATTAATTTACCAATTCTACATTATCACCTTTTTCCATTTTCCTATTAACGACTCAATTATTATGTCATTAAATACTGGTCTATAATCACTGCTTATATCTTTTTTTGCTCTTTTATAACCAATGGCAAATGAGAGTAGATTTTGAATTAAATTATTTAAACTTACCCCTTCCTCTTCAGCCATTTCTGAAAGTGTTTTGTGCATGCTCTTAGGAATTCTTAAAAGAAGTTTACCACTATGTTCGCTTTCTTCCCTATACTCTTCTTCTGGAGGAATTTTCTTTCCCTTTTCTTTGGCTGTTTTAATCCAACATTTTATTGCATCCTGAACATTTTTTAATGCGTCTTCTGGGGTTTCTCCATCACTTATACAACCATGCAATCTTGGTACAATAGCCAAATAACCACCTCCATCTTCTTCAGAAAGCTTAACAATTTCAACTCTGTAGTTTAACTCATTTGGCATTATTATTCCTCCTCATCTTCAAATTTAACATCAAGCAATTCAATAAGCTTCAAAGCCTTTTTTACATAAACCGCCTTAATGTGAGGCCTTCCTTTTGGAATAGTTAATATGTCTTCTAGGTCAGCATGAGAATAAGTTATATGACTTGAACCACTTCCTGGCTCTCGAGCTTCAAATCCAAAATATTTTAAAATTTTATCTATTTCTTCGAATCTAACATTTTTAGGATTTTCTTTTATTTTTTTATACAGTTTTTTAATCTGGCTCATGAAAATCTCCGTAATATTAAATATAGCCATAATAAATTGCTTTATTCATTTAGTACTATATATGATATCATTTTTTATGTATCAATTCAATAACCTTAAACACTTTTGGTAATATAAAGTTTTTGTAGCAGATATAGTTTTAGATAAACTTACCATTGAAAAATTTTAACATCATTTTCCTAATGGTTAAGAGTTTCATTACCGAACGGTAAGCATCTAATATTTCCCCTTTTTTAATTTTAGTGATAAGCTTTTGTTGAGTAGCATTGTCTATTCCTAATAGTGGCCAATATTTTTTTGCAAATTCCTCTGAGGGCTTTCTTTTATTAAAAAAAGCCCTCACTTGTTCTATATACACAATAGGGCTTTGTAAAGTAAAA
>NZ_BAZY01000049.1 GCF_001310975.1 Thermoanaerobacter thermocopriae JCM 7501 | reverse complement strand
GTTTCAAAAAGCATAAAAGAATTTACTTTAGAAAGGGTATCAAAAAATCCAGCTGTTTACGATGTACAAAAGCTGACTTGGATAAACGGCCATTACATAAGGAATTACGATTTAGATAAGTTAACTGAAGCAGTTATTCCATTTTTGAAAGATAAAAACTTAATTAGGGAAGAGTTCGATTATGACTACATCAAAAAAATAGTAAGTATAGTAAGAGAAAGGGAAAAAACTCTAGTGGATATAGCTGATGCCATGAGTTATTATTTTACAGAAGTTAACGAGTATGAAGAAAAAGGAGTCAAAAAGTATTTTACTAAAGAGAAAGTCGCAGAAATTTTGAAAAAGGCAGCAGAGACTTTAAAAGAAGTAGAACCTTTTGATAAATTTACGACTGAGAAAGTTTATCGCAAACTTGTTGAGGAATTACAAATATCCAGCGGTGAACTTTTTCATCCTACTAGATTAGCTATTTCAGGGAGAACTTTTGGGCCAGGACTATTTGACATAATGGAACTTTTGGGAAAAGAAAGAACTATCCAGAGAATTGAAAAAGCTTTAGATTTTATTGAAAAGATGAAGAACCCATAAAAATATTGACATAATGTATAATTTTTACTACTATAGACAATAGTATTACCCTCATAAGGGTGATACTATTATTTTAACCCATGAAAGGGTGATAACGTGTGTATATAGTTATAACAGGCGACATAATTGGTTCAAGAGAGTTATTAGCCAAAGGGATTAAGAGGGAAAATTTTATAAAAGCGGTGGAAGAAGTAAATGAGGCGTGCGAAGATTATTTGCTTGTAAAGTTTTCACTCATGAGAGGAGATGAAATACAAGGAATTTTAAAACAGGTAGATTTTTTGCCAGCTGTCGTTAGGAATCTCAGATATAACTTTTTCCCTGCAGGTTTACGCATTGGAATTGGCATAGGATCTATTTCCACAGGTATAGAAAAAAATTCTTGGGAAATGGACGGAGAAGCTTTTTATAGGGCGAGAGAGGCCTTGTCTTTATGTGATAAAAATGCTATTACAATAGTGAAAACTGGAGATTTGTTTATAGAAGAAGCTACTACTGCTCTATTTACTTTATTGGATGCTTTACAGTCTAAGTGGACTAGGGCTCAATGGGAGGCAGTTATGAATTATGAAAAATATGGAACCTACAAAAAAGCGGCTCAAATTTTAAAAGTAATGCCACAAAATGTGGCAAAAAGGTGCAATGCAGCTAGATGGCAAGCTGTTGTAAGAGGGGAAAAAGCCATTGTCCGATTGTTGAAATTTGTATTGGAGGGCAATACAAATGAATAGCCAAAATTTTGTTTTAACATTGCTCTTTTTATTTCATGGTTTGAGTGATTACCTATTTCAAACAGACTCTATTGTGCTTAAGAAAAGTAAGGGACTAATTGAAGGATTTATAAAACATTTTTTGGTTGTGCTAGTACTAAACCTGTTGGTTTTACCCTTCTTTAAATTTAAAGCAATTTTGTTTTTAATATTTTTATCTTTTGTTCATATCATAATTGATTATTTGAAATATAAAATTGCAAAAACAGACAATGTTTATTTCTTTATAGGGGATCAAATCTTTCATTTTCTTACTATTTATTTTATTTCTTTAAAACTTATTGATGTCTTTTGTTTTTCCTATCCGGAAATCTACTTTAAAATATTTGCTGTATTCTGCATTTATATTTATGTCATTTTTGGAGGAGCAATTTTCATAAAATACGTGCTTTTAAGTCTAAATATTCATATTTCTAAAATGGAAATAACGTCTTCAGGGAAAATAATTGGTATGCTAGAGCGGACTTTGATGATGACGTTAATTGCCGTCAATCAAATAGCGGCAGCTAGTTTTGTGATTGGTGCTAAGTCTATTGCGAGGTATAAAGAGCTAGATAATAAAGATTTTGCAGAATACTACTTAATAGGGACGATGTTGAGTATGCTTATAGCTCTTTTTGGAGGGTTACTGATAAAAGCTATATTAAAAATATAAAGGCATCTACCGGATGCCTTTTCTTCCTTTATTGGTAGCCCCAAGGGGACTCGAACCCCTGTCTTCGCCGTGAGAGGGCGATGTCCTAGGCCGCTAGACGATGGGGCCATAATGGCTGCCGAACTAGGATTCGAACCTAGACCAGATGATCCAGAGTCACCTGTGCTACCATTACACCATTCGGCAGCGTCTTGACGAAAGTAATTATATCATAGGTTTTACAATTTGACAATACCCATTACCAAGGTTTTATTGGGCTGTTTACAATTCTGTATAAATAATTTATAATGTTTGTGGAGTTACATACTGTATACAGGGAGGGGAAAATAATGGCACATTACATTACCGACGAATGTATAAGTTGCGGAGCTTGTGCGGCGGAATGCCCGGTAGATGCTATCCATGAAGGGGATGGAAAATACGAGATCGACCCTGATACTTGTATTGACTGTGGTGCTTGCGAAGCTGTGTGCCCAACAGGTGCTGTAAAAGCTGAGTAACTAAAGCAAAAGGCCTCCATAAGGAGGCTTTTTGTTTTTACATTACATTGACTAAACTCTTTTAAAGTGATAAAATTTTACTAAATTAATTCGAAGTAAAGGAGGAGTCATAAAAATATGGGATTAGTATATGTAAATGGTGAATTTGTGGACAGTGAAAAAGCTTCAGTTTCGGTTTTTGATCATGGTTATCTTTATGGGGACGGAATTTTTGAGGGTATAAGGGCTTATGATGGAGTTATATTTAAACTTGATGAACACTTAAAAAGGCTTTACAGTATGGCGAAGGCTATTCTTCTTGACATTCCTATAACGATGGGAGAGATGAAAGAAAAGGTTATTGAAACAGTAAGAATTAATAATTTAAGGGATGCTTACATAAGGCTTGTAGTTTCAAGAGGAAAAGGTGATTTAGGCCTTGACCCATATAAATGTCCTAAACCCACAGTTGTAATAATAGCGGATAAGATTGCTTTGTATCCTGAATCTATGTATCAAAATGGTTTAAAAATTATTACTTCTACTTATAGGAGAAATTCAATACAGACTTTAGATCCTCAGATAAAGTCATTAAATTATTTAAACAATATACTCGCAAAAATTGAAGCAGTAAAAGCAGGATATCCAGAGGCTTTGATTTTAAATCAAGAAGGATATGTGGCTGAATGTACCGGTGACAATATTTTTATAGTTTCAAATGGTACGTTATATTCTCCTCCTTCTGCAGTAGGAGCATTAGGAGGGATTACAAGGGCTACGATAATAGATATCGCAAAACAATTAGGGATACCTTTTGAAGAAAAGTATTTTTCTTTATTTAATGTATATACTGCAGATGAATGTTTCTTGACAGGTACGGCTGCTGAAGCAGTACCAGTAGTGGAAGTGGATCATAGGGTAATCGGAGATGGGAAGCCTGGTCCTATAACGAAAAAGATAATAGAAGAGTTTAGAAAACTTACTACTGTTTTAGGGACAAAAGTATATGAATAAACAATTGCATGGATAACTTCCATGCAATTGTTATATAGAAGAGATATTTGTTATTCTAGAAAATTTTATAGAAGATATGATTAAACAAGTGGATTTAAAGCCAGGGATAAAGGCTTATCACAGATTATAATTAGCAACGAACAAGGTTTTAAATATTTTTTAAAATTATTATGGGTGAAATAAAAAAAAGTAAAAAATTTTAAATTTCAGCAGGAAATTTATAACATATATAGAATATATTATAATAAACATTTAAATGGGGAGAGTAGAGAGATGGGTGTAGTAAAAAAAATAGATGAAGAATTAAAACGGAGTATGGAGAACATTAAGGAAAAAATAAAGAGTGATGACATCTTAAATAGAATTCTAAATAAGGAAGCAATACAGGTAAATGAGGGAGAAATTGATTGGAAAGTAAAGTGTGGACAAGAAATTGTAGAAGTTTATAAGAAATTAGTTAATATAGTAGATAAATTAAAAGTTGTTTCTTAATAAAACCTATTGTAATTTTTGTATTATGATGGTAAAATTGTATATACGAACTCTTAAAAAGGGGTAACTGAAATGAAAAGTAATGAAGTGTTAGAAAAACAGATAAGTGTTTTAAGAAAAGAACTAGATAACCTTGTTACTAAAGAAGAGATTGATTATGAAAAAGTGCTTGATATAAGTCGTAAACTCGATGATTTGATTGTTTCATATATAATTACCAAAAAAGACAGGTATTCTACAGTGGGAAACTATATCTAAGCCTTTTTTAAAATTTAAAAAAGAGGCTTTTCTTTTTTTGTTATTATATTGTTATGATTGCACCATTACAATTGTATGCTATAATATAAACTATCATACATAAATTTGTTGGAGGTGAAAATATGGCTCAGAACAAGGTGAAAAAAATAGTATATGGGGCTTTTATGATCGCATTGGTTACTATCGGTACTATGGTGATTCAGATACCAACACCGGCTACAAAAGGATATATAAACGTGGGCGATTCTTTTATATTCTTAAGTTCTGCTTTATTTGGCTCTCTGATGGGTTTATAGCCGGAGGAATTGGCTCCGCTTTAGCGGATTTGTTGTCAGGTTATGCTTATTGGGCACCGTGGACTTTTATAATTAAAGGGATAGAAGGGTTGATTGTTGGACTTATGTATAAAAATATACTAATGAATATTTAAGGGTTGTTTTTCTTATTATAGGAGCTTTATGGATGGTGTTAGGATACTATATTGCAGGGGGAGTTATGTACGGTTTTAAAACTTCATTAGTTGATGTGCCAAGTAATTTAGTACAAGGTTTCGCAAGTATAATAGTAGGGTATATTTTGATACGTTTGATATCTCGATTGGAATTATTTAACAAAGCGTAGCAGGGTTTTTAAAACCTTGCTTTTTTTTATGCAAAAATATATCATTATATAGTGAAAGGAAATTGAGGTGATGACGATGGTAGATACATTTTTGTTTGACTTGGACGGGACATTGCTTCCTGTCGATACGGATAAGATGTTAGATGAATACTTTTTAAGCCTTACAAAAAAACTTTCTTCTCTATTTGATCCTCATTTTCTGTTTAAAAGCCTTTATAGTGCTAGCATGGACATGATAAACAATTTGGACCCAAACAAAACCAATGAAGAGGTGTTTTTTGAGTCTTTTTTAGAAAAAGTTAATTATCCAAAAGAAGAATTGGATGTACTTTTTGAAGACTTTTATTTAAATGATTACAAAGAATTGGGGAAAAATATTAAAGCTAATGAATATGTCAAGAAGTCTTTAGAGATTTTGAAAGAAAAAGGCTATACACTTGTTTTAGCTACTAATCCTGTATTTCCAAGGATTGCAATTTTAGAAAGACTTAAATGGGCAGGTCTTACTGAAAGCTATTTCGATTTTATAACTACTTATGAAAATATGCATTATTGCAAACCTCACATACAATACTATGAAGAGATATTAGAAGTTATAAATAAAAAACCTGAAAATTGTTATATGGTGGGAAATGATGTAGAAGAGGACTTGATAGCTTTTAAGTTAGGAATGAAAACATTCTTAATTGAGGACTATATGATAAATAGAAATTCAAAGATATAATAGTGACACAAAGGGGTAGTTACCAAGATTTATATGAGTTTGTTTGTAGCTTTAAGGAGGGAGGTAAAAATTTATGAAAGTCACAGTATTAGGATGCCATGGGCCTTTTCCTGGACCTTATGGTGCTACTTCTGGATATTTAGTAGAAGAAGAAAATACTCATATTTTATTGGACTGTGGCAGTGGAGTTATAAGCCGATACCAAAGGTATTACGATTTGAATAGATTGAAATACATAGTTTTGTCTCATTTACACTCTGACCATGTGGCAGATATGATGGTTTTAAGATATGCTCTTGATATTATGAAGTCAAGAGGTATGTTAACTGAACCGGTAAAGGTATATTGTCCACAAACACCAGAAAATGTTTTAGAGGATTTTAAGTTTAAAGATGTGTTCGATTTACACATTGTAAATGGAGAAACTATATTAAATTTAGAAGGTATAGAGATTTTTTTTAAAAAATGATGCATCCTGTGGAGACTTATGCTGTGAAGATGAAAAAAGGAGAGAAAATCTTTGTATATAGTGGTGATACTACTTATAATGAGGATTTAATATCTTTTGCAAACAAAGCCGATTTATTCCTATGTGATGGAAATTTCTTGACAGGAATGCAAGGGCCCCATTTAACTGCTGCAGAAGCTGCTGAAATTGCTAAAAAAGCTGAGTGTAAAAAACTAGTTTTAACTCATTTGTCGCCGCTTATTTTTATCAATGATTATTATGAAGAAGCGGTTAAGTTTTTTGAAAATACAGAAATTGCAAATGACTTTGAAGTTTATGTGATATAAAATGAAATTTCCATTTTTATATCTCACCATAGCTCTTTCTTTGGGAATAATAATTGGAAGATATGTTTTTTATTCCTTTGCTTTCTTGATTTTATTAGCAATTTCAGTGGCTATTTCTTTGTGGGGATATTTGAAAAATAAAAATGTTAGTTTGCTTCTCTTAATTTCGTTTATTTTTGTAGGGGCAATTTTAAGTAGCAATGCTATTAATTCTCCCAATCCTTATATAAAGTTTGAAGGGAAGTTTACAACTATAAATGGCAAGGTGAAAGAAGTAAAAGAATATGAAAGCTATGCTAAATATATAGTTAAACCGCCTAAAATACCTAAAGTATTGGTTACTCAATATGGGGGCGAATATCCTTCTGAAGGAGATATTGTAAGCATAAGAGGGATAATTTCAATTCCCCAAAAAGCGACAAACCCAGGAGGCTTTGATTACTATCTTTTTTTAAAGAAAAAAGGAATATATGCATTAATGAGGGTAGATGAATATGCGGTTGACATTGTAAGCAAAGGCAATTTAAATTTTATTGAGAAGGTTATATATGCTGCAAAAGAAAAAATAGAAGTTAATTATATTAATTCAATGCCCGAAAGAGATGCAAAATTTGTTATGTCACTCATTTTAGGAGATAAACTTATTGGACATGAGACTTTGGAGCAATTTAGGACAGCAGGTATTTCACATATTATTTCGGTATCAGGAATGCACGTAGCAATTGTAACAGGTTTTGTACTTTATATGTTAAGTCTTTTTAACATCAGAAGGTATAAAATTCCAATTATTATAATTGTATTGATCTTCTACGTAGTTTTAACAGGAGCAAATCCGCCAGTTATAAGAGCAGCTCTTATGGCTTCTATCGCTTTAATTGGAACTACCTATGGTAAAAAACATAATTCTATAAATTCTCTGTCTTTTGCTGCTTTTTTGATATTAATATTTAATCCTCTAATGCTATGGGATGTCGGCTTTCAACTTTCGTTTGTTGCCACTTTAGCCATTTTGTATTTTTATAAGCCAATACAAAAAAATTATCAATGCTAAATCCTAAAATACGAGATTTAATTGCTATAACTTTTTCTGCTCAAATCGGTACAATTCCTCTTACTATGTATTATTTTCACTATATATCCATTATTTCCTTTTTATCCAATATTGTAATAGTACCATTGGCAGATGTGGTAGTTGTTTTGGGATTTTTATCGGCTATTATAGGACTTATTTTACCTTTCCTGTCCTATTTCATAAATTATATAAACATACCTTTTGTAGAAGCTATTTTGTACATAACGAATTTACTCAATAGCTTTCCTTATGCTAGTATAAATACTATTATTCCTCCTCTTTATGTAATTGTTTTGTATTATGGAATTTTGGCAGTTACATTCAGTAGTTTTGACAGAAAAACGAAAAAGATTTTTATTACAATTGCCTTGACTTTTATGATAACCTTTTTTTCTTATAATTATATATTGCCTAAAAATTTAGAAGTGACTTTCCTGGATATAGGACAAGGGGATAGTACTTTTGTAAGAACACCTCATGGCAAAACTTTTTTGATAGATGGGGGAGGCAGACCTTTAATTTCAATTTCTTCTTTTGATGCTGGAGAGGATATACTACTTCCATTTTTGTATTATAAAGGTGTTATGAAACTTGATGGAGTTTTTATATCTCATACTGACATCGACCATGTAGGTGGAATACTTACTATTTTACAACAAATGAAAGTTAACAAAATCTTTGTAGGAATACAAAAAATTGCTGATGACAATTTCAAAAAATTGATGGAAATTGCAAAATCAAAAAATATTCCAGTTGTGTTTTTAAAAAGGGGTGATAAAATCAAAGTAGATGGTGTAGAAATATATGTGTTACATCCTGATCCTCTAAATTTAATAGAAGAGAATCCTATAAATAATAATGGACTTGTTTTTAAAATAAAGTATAAAGATATGGAGTTTTTGTTTACAGGTGATATAGAAAAACCAGCCGAAGAGATTTTAAAAAATCTAGACATAAAGGCTGATATTCTAAAAGTACCACACCATGGGTCCAGTACTTCATCTTCAAAAGAATTTATCGAAAAAATCAATCCGAAAGTATGTATTATCCAAGTAGGCAAAAATAGTTATGGACTTCCCCATGAGAGAGTGCTAAAATCTCTTCAAGAAAGGTGTATAGTGTATAGAACAGACAAAAATGGTGCTATTATTGTAAAGACAGATGGGAAAAAAGCTTATATAAAGACGGTTCTTAAGGAGTGAAAGGATGACTTACAAAGAGCTTTTAGACAGCTTAAAGAAGGGAGAAATACATAATTTATATCTTTTTTACGGAGAAGAAAGATATTTGCTGTTAGACGCTATTAAAAAGTTTAAGTCAAAGCTATTAAAAGAAGAAACTTATGAGATGAACTACATAGTCATTGAAAAAAATGACCCAGAAGAGTATGTAAATGCTATCATTGAAAGTTGTGAGACTTTGCCGTTTTTTTCTGAATATAAATTAGTTTTAGTAAAAAACGAGGAGGACCAACTTTCAAGATTGAATGATAAAAGTTTAAAAAAGCTTATGAATTATATTGAAGAAAAGACTGACATGCCGGAGAACAAAACGGTTTTGATTATCGTAGGTGGTGAAAAGATAGATTTGAGAAAGAAATTTAATAAATTAGTAGAAAAAATTGGTAAAATAGTATATTTTCAAAGACTTTCTTTTGAAGAAGCTGTAAATTATACAGGCTATTTCTTTGTAAAAAGTGGGAAAAAGATAACTAAAGCTGATGCAGAATACCTTGTGAAAAGTGTAGGAACTGATTTGTATGCTATTGTTAATGAAATACATAAAGTGATTTGTTATTCGGACAGCGAAAAAATAGAAATGGAAAAAATGAAAGAAGTCCTTAGTATAAACCTGCAACAAAACATTTTCAATCTTGTTAGTGCCATAGGGAGGAAGAAAGAAAAAGAAGCTTATAAAGTCTTATACGCCTTTTAGAAAAGGGAGAAGTACCTCTTATTATATTATCCATGATAATAAGACAGATGAGGCTCATTGCTAAAATCAAAACTTTTGAAGGAAAATTTGTAGATAAAAGGAGTATAGCATCTTCTTTAGGAGTGCCATATTTTGTAGTAGAAGAACTAACAAGACAAAGCAAACTTTTTAAAAAAGAGGATTTAGAAAGGGCATACAAAGAGTGTTTAAAATGTGATATTGCCTTGAAAACAGGGGGAGATAGCAATTTAACATTGGAAGACCTTATAAAAAAATTGTGTAAATGATAAAAAGCGTACTTTAAAGGTACGCTTTATTCGTTACTTGCTGATTTTAAAAGCGCATTGAATTTTGCATAAAGTCTGGATTTTTTTCTTGCTGCTGTGTTTTTGTGAAGAACTCCTTTTGTGACAGCTTTGTCCAATTCCTTAACAGCAAGTCTTAATTTTTCTTTTATTGTTTCTATATCTCCTGTGGCTAAACTTTTATTAAAGTTAGAAATAAATGTTTTGACTCTTGATTTTATCATTTTATTACGCAAAGTCCTTTTTGCAATAACTGATATTCTTTTCTTTGCAGATTTTGTATTTGCCAAAACTTTCACCTCCTCAATCGAAATTAATTTTACCACGGAAGAAATAGTTTTTCAAGGATTAATACATTTTTTACTTTATCACATCGGTTTGAAATTATCAACATTTATACAGAAAAATTTTTTCTCAATACTATGGTAAATATAGTAAAATTTATAATTTTAAATCTAAATTATGAA
>NZ_BAZY01000048.1 GCF_001310975.1 Thermoanaerobacter thermocopriae JCM 7501 | reverse complement strand
GGAGGGTAGGCCATGGAAAAAAATTTAATTCTTTCCGTTGACATCGGTACTACCAATTTAAAAGCTGGAGTTGTAGATGAAAAAGGAAATATTTTAAGCCTGTACAGAAAAGAAACTCCGGTAGAAAAAGGAAGCGATGGAAAGGCGGAACACAATCCAGATGTTCTTTTTAATGCCTTTGTAGAAGCGGCAAAAGAAGCAGCAAAAGGCTATGAGGATAAAATTTCTTTAATTGTGCCTTCTTCCTA
This sequence comes from Thermoanaerobacter thermocopriae JCM 7501, assembly GCF_001310975.1. Lineage (GTDB taxonomy): Bacteria > Bacillota > Thermoanaerobacteria > Thermoanaerobacterales > Thermoanaerobacteraceae > Thermoanaerobacter > Thermoanaerobacter thermocopriae. The sequence goes on along the minus strand of NZ_BAZY01000048.1, from coordinate 10,282 downwards.
TATGTTTGGGCTGATTCCTGTGGACGAAAAATTAAATCCTTTAATGGGAGTAATGACTCTTTTGGATTTACGTCCAAAAGAGATTTTTGAAGAGCTTTTAAATGAAGTAGACATAAAAGAAGTCTATAAAAAAACAGGATATACTCCAACTTTTCATGCTCCCTTGTTTAAAATATACTGGATTAAGAAAAAAAGGAAAGAAATCTTTGAAAAAACGCGGTTTTTTTGAGTTCTAAAGACTTTATTTTACTAAAACTTTTAGGGGAACCTTTTACAGAGCCCAGCATTTCATCTGCAACAGGATATATGAACGTAAATACTTTAAAGTGGGATGATTATGTACTTGATATATTAGGAATTGATAAAGAAAAGCTTCCTACAATAGTCCCATCGGAAGAAATTTTAATGGACCTTCCTGATGATGCAAAAAAAATCTTAGGCCTCTCAGGAGAAGTAAAAGTTTTGTCAGGAGTTTATGACGGTGGAGCTGTAGGAATAGGAATTGGCGCTTTTGAAAAAGGAGTAGGAGCTATAAATATAGGTACTACTGCAATGTTTAGGGTAGCCTGTCCTGAAGCTATTTTTGACAGAGAAGATTTAATGAGGCTTCAAACTTATTATCTTTGTTGTGGCGAATGGTTTATAGGAGCTGCTATAAACAATGCTGGAGTTATATTAAAATGGCTAAGAGACAATGTTTTTGATATGTCATATGATGAATTGACAGCGGAGGCTTCAAAAGAGGATTCGGCAAATCTTTTCTTTCTTCCCTATCTGACAGGGGAAAGGGATAAAGAGATAGGTAATATAGCATCTGGCGTATTTTTTGGACTTAAAGATACTCATACAAAGGGTCAAATGATAAAAGCGCTATGGAAGGAGTAGCCTTTTCTCTGAGAAGAATTTCCGAAGCTTTGAAAGATAACAAGGTGAATATAAAAGAAATTAGGGCAGGAGGTGGAGGGACCAAGTCACCTTTGTGGATGGAGATTTTTTCCTCTGTTTTAGGGTTACCAATTAAAGTTTCTAAGGCAGAAGAACCGGCACTTTTGGGTTCTGCACTTTTAGGATATTATGCTTTAGGAAGATACAAGACTTTAGAGGAAGCTACAAATAAATTAGTAAAAATTGAAAATATATATCAGCCAGTAGAGGATAAAATAAGATATTATAACAGAAAATTTGAATTTTTTGAGAGTTTGACAAAAGAGCTTAAAAGTTTATTTGAACTTCACAGTAAATTATAAAAAGTAGGAGGTAATCAAATGAAAGACATTGGATTAATTGGATTAGCAGTAATGGGACAAAATCTCGCTCTAAATATTGCAAGAAAAGGGTATAGTGTATCTGTTTTTAACAGGACAGCTAATACTACCCAGGAATTTATTAAAAACAGAGTAAAAGTTGAAAATATAGAAGGTTATTATGATATCAAGTCTTTTGTAGAATCTTTAGCAAAACCAAGAAAAGTTATTCTCATGATAAAAGCGGGAAAACCAGTAGATGATGTGATTCAACAGCTATTACCTTATCTTGACAAAGGAGATTTAATCATTGATGGTGGAAATTCTTATTTTAAAGATACCTCCAGGAGAATTAATGAATTAAAAGAAAAAGGCATATTGTACCTTGGAATGGGAGTATCAGGAGGAGAAGCTGGAGCTTTACACGGACCATCTTTAATGCCTGGGGGGTCTTACGATGCTTATAAGATGGTAGAAGATATTCTTCTGAAGATTGCGGCTCAGACAGAAGCAGGCCCTTGCTGTACATATGTTGGCAATGATTCTGCAGGGCATTTTGTCAAAATGGTCCACAACGGTATAGAATATGCCATCATGCAGGCAATAGCTGAGGCTTACGATGTACTTCGAAAAGTGTTAAAACTTTCTCCTGAAGAGATAGGAGAGATATTTGAAAAATGGAATAATGGGGAATTAAACTCCTTTTTGATGGAGATTTCTTATAAAATAATGAAATACAAAGACAAAGAAACAGGGAAACACCTTGTTGACCTTATATTAGACGAAGCAGAACAAAAAGGCACAGGTAAGTGGACTTCCCAAACCTCATTAGATTTAGGAATCCCTACACCTTCTTTAAACCTTGCGGTAGAAGCAAGAACTTTGTCTTTCTTTAAAAAGGCAAGAGTAGAATTATCTAAAAAAGTGACAAAAACTTATACCACCACTAATGTGGACAAGGAAAAAATAATAGTTGATTTAGAGAATGCATTACTTTTTAGTGTTTTCATCTCTTTTTCTCAAGGACTGTGGCTTATATCTGAGGCTTCAAAAACTTTTAACTATGACATTGACCTTTCAGAAGTGCTGCGAATTTGGAAAGGCGGCTGCATCATAAGAGCCAAAATTTTAGATTTCTTGAGAGAAATTATTAAAGAAAATACCGAAAATGTAAATCTGTTGAACAGTGAAAAAGCACTGTCTTTCTTGATGAATAAAATTGATTCAATAAAATACATCACTAATTTATCCAAAGAATTTTATCTATCTACTTTTGTGCTTAATTCTTCATTAGATTATTTTTTGAGCATGATAGAAGAAAACCTTCCGGCAAATCTCATTCAAGCACAAAGAGATTTCTTTGGTGCTCACACCTATAAGAGAATAGATAAAGAAGGAATTTTTCACACTGAATGGGAGACACAATAATCCATAAGAAAGAATAGACAATATTGAATTAAAGGGGATTTTTTGTAATCCCTTTTTCTTTTAACAAAAATTCAAAATAAAAAATTAAAAAATCAAGAAGGATTTTTTGGATTTATGTAGAATATATATATTAAACACAAGATAATCCACAAAACAAGGAATGAGTTAGTATGGATTTTATAAAATAGTACGCAGAAAGGAAGAGACAATATGCTTTTAACCAGAGAAGGTATAAAAGACATTGACAGATGGCGCCATGCAGGTATAAAGCTTCCAAACTATGATGTAGAAAAAATAGCAGAGAAAACCAAACAAAATCCCACATGGTTACACTTTGGTGCAGGAAACATTTTTAGAGGATTTATCGCATTGTTACAGCAAGATCTTTTGCACAAAGGTCTTACAGAGACAGGAATAATTGCTGTAGAATCTTACGATTATGAGATAATTGAAAAAGTATACATTCCTTATGACAATTTAAGCCTATTGGTGATTATGCACGCTGATGGCACTCTCGAAACAGAGGTAATAGGCAGTATAAGTGACAAAATATTAGCAGATCCGTGGAGTCAAGATTGGACAAAACTCAAGAACATATTTACAAATCCCTCTTTACAGATAGCAAGCTTTACAATAACTGAAAAAGCCTACAACCTAAAAGACTTTTCAGGAGAATACATCAAAGAAGTAAAAGAAGACATACAAAAAGGGCCAGAAAAACCTAGAAACATCATTTCAAAAATTACCTCACTAGTCTATGAAAGATATTTAAAAGGGAAATATCCTATTGCACTTGTAAGTCTAGATAACTTCTCAGGAAATGGAGAAAGACTTTTCAGTTCAGTAAAAACAATCACAGAAGAATGGATAAAAAAAGGAATGGTTGAAGAAAAATTTTTAGATTATCTTACAAATCCATCAAAAGTATCTTTTCCCTTAACTATGATAGACAAAATAGTGCCAAGACCTTCAGAAGAAGTAAAGAAAAAATTAGAAGGCCTCGGCTTAGAAAAAATGGATATAATTAAAACAAGCAGAAATACTGTAATAGCACCTTTTGTTAACGCAGAAAAAATACATTACTTAGTAATAGAAGACAAATTCCTAACGGGAGGCCTCCTTTGGAAGAGGCAGGAGTAATTTTTACAGATAAAGAAACAGTAGAAAAAGTAGAGAGAATGAAAGTGACAACCTGTTTAAATCCTTTGCATACAACATTAGCGATTTTTGGTTGTTTGTTAAACTATAGCACAATAGCCGAAGAAATGGAAGACCCATGTTTAAAAAAACTAGTTGAAAAAATAGGGTATGACGAAGGGCTTCCAGTTGTAGTTCATCCGGGTGTATTGGACCCAAAAGAATTCTTGAGAGAAGTAATAGAAATAAGATTTCCAAATCCATATATGCCGGATACACCGCAAAGAATTGCTACAGACACATCACAAAAAATGGCAATAAGATTTGGAGAGACGATAAAATCTTACGAGCAAAGAGAAGACTTAAACGTTACAGATTTAAAATACATTCCACTTGTCATAGCAGGATGGTGTAGATACTTAATGGGTGTAGATGATGAAGGAAGACCAATGACATTGAGTCCAGACCCCTTATTAGAAGATTTAAAATCCCACGTTTCAAATATAAAATTAGGAGATATAGAGTCAGTAAAAGACAATTTAAGACCTGTTCTTTCAAATAAACACATTTTTGGATTAAATCTCTATGAAGTAGGATTGGGAGAAAAAATAGAGAACTACTTTAAAGAACTAATTGCTGGCCCTGGAGCAGTAAAGAAAACACTAAGAAAATATCTAGAATGTGAGGCGGATAAGTAAGATGAAAAACTTTATGGATGAAAACTTTTTACTCACAAATGATATAGCAGTAACGCTGTATCACCAATATGCCAGAAACATGCCAATTTATGACTTTCATTGCCATTTAAGTCCAAAAGAAATATATGAAAACAAAAGATTTAAAAACATCACTGAAATATGGCTATATGGTGACCACTACAAGTGGAGACTTATGAGAGCTAATGGAATAGATGAAAAATATATTACAGGAAATGCTGATGATTACAATAAATTTATGGCATATGCCAAAACAATACCCATGGCAATAGGGAATCCAGTTTACCATTGGACTCATTTAGAATTACAAAGATATTTTGGAATATATGACCTTTTAAATGAAAAAACAGCGAAATCCATTTGGGAAAGAGCGAATGAAGTTATAAATCATGATGACTTTAACGTAAGGAACATAATAAAAAAATCAAATGTCAAAATCATAATAACAACAGATGACCCGACGGACTCATTAGAATACCATATTAAGCTAAAAGAACAAAACGAATTTGATGTAAAAGTTTTACCTGCATTTCGTCCAGATAAAGGTTTAGGAATTGAAAAAGAAGATTTTATTCCATGGCTAAAAAAATTAGAAGAAGTCACAGGAAAAGAAATAAATAATTACGATGACTTTTTACAAGCCCTTGAAAAGAGGATAGAATTTTTTCACACAGTAGGATGCAGAATCTCAGACCATGCTTTAGATTACGTATTTTATCAAAAAGCATCAAAACAAGAAGTAGAGAAAATATTCAAAAAAGCATTAATGAGACAGCATTTAACAAAAGAAGAAATAGATAGTTTCAAGACATACACCTTAATATTTTTAGGCAAAAAATATGCTGAATTAAAATGGGTGATGCAATTACACATTGGAGCAATGAGGAACAACAATACAAAAATGTATAAAATACTTGGACCAGACACAGGGTATGACTCAATAAGCGATTTTACAATTGCATATCCTCTGGCAAAACTTTTAGACGCTCTTGAAGTAGAGGATTCTTTGCCAAAAACTATTTTATACACATTAAACCCTGCAGCAAACTATGTAATAGCGACAATGATAGGAAACTTTCAAGGCGGGAAAATAGCAGGGAAAATGCAATTTGGTGCTGCATGGTGGTTTAATGACAACAAGGATGGCATGATAGAGCAGATGAAAGCACTTGCAAACACAGGTTTATTAAGCCGGTTTATTGGGATGGTGACAGACTCAAGAAGCTTTTTATCCTACACGCGGCATGAATATTTTAGACGAATTCTTTGCAATTTGCTTGGTGAATGGGTAGAAAATGGAGAAGCTCCAAATGATATAGAACTGCTGGGCAAGATAGTTCAGGATATTTCATTTAATAATGCGAAGGAGTATGTAATTGAAATTGAATAATAGAGAAAGAGAGAAAATTAAGAACAATAATATGAAAAAACGATTAAAGCAGCAAGAAAAAGCGAAGTTTAATTTGGATAATTAAGAATGTACTGGTACTTTTGAAAAATAATATAATTCTATTAATTTTTCGGTAAATCAAGGAAATGAAAGATGAACTAAATAATGGGAATATAAAAACTTTTGCATAATGAAAATAACATTATTAATATTTGGTAATTTTATAATAAGGATAATAGTAGACAGAAAAGAGTTAGATATTATCACAAAAATCCTGATGGAGATAATGGTCTAACTTTGAATTTCATAGGAGTTCCTCCGCTTTGTTTTTGTAGGTGATAATTTATAGGAAATGTGCAAGAAGTGGAGGGATTCCTTTGAAAATATATACAAAAAATCCAAAAAAGTATAGGAGGGAGAATATGAAAAGGTTTTTGACCGTTGTTTTAATGTTAGCAATTTTTAGTTCAGTGTTTGTAACTGCCTGTTCAAACAAATCTCCACAATTTCAAAATTCATCAGCGAGTGATTCAAAGGATTCGGAAGTAACAACAATAACTTATTGGTACTGGGCCGATAATCCAGACTATTCTGCTAAAATGCAGGAAATTGTTAGGGAATTTAATGCTACTAATCCATGGAATATTAAGGTTGTTGCGGAAGAATATCCTTGGAATGGCGGCGAGTATATGAATACATTATTTACAGCTGTAATGGGTGGAGGTGGACCAGATGCTGCCGCTTTTAAATTAACAGGTGCTCCTCTTTTTACAGCGAATAATCTTCTTGTTAAGCTTGATGATTACATTTTTAACTGGAGTGACAAGGATGATATTGATAATCACTTATACGAAATTATGAAAGACGCTAGTGGTACAGATAGCATTTATGTCATGCCGTGGAACATACAGGTTCTTTATGTATATTATAGACCTTCAATGTTTAAAACAGCAGGTGTTACTGTTCCGAAAACATATGAAGAATTTTTAGAAGCTTGTAAAAAGCTTACAAGAGATACGAACGGTGATGGAAAAATTGATGTTTACGGCTTTGGCATGAGAGGGGGTAAAGGTGGACACGAGCCGTGGGGGTCTTTCATCTGGGCACGTGGTGGCAATTTTGAAAATTTAACAAGTCCAGAAGCAATTGCTGGCATGCAGGATTTTATTAATCTTTATAAGAATGGTTATGTTCCACCTACAGCTCCAACAGATGGCTTTCAGGAAATATTAGCAAATTTTAAAGCTGGAAAAACTGCGATGATGATTCATCATATTGGGTCTTCTAAGGATATGGTTAAAACTTTCGGTGATGATGTTGATGCCTTTGTATTCCCAGCTGGTAAAAATCAATGGACATCACTTGGTGATACGGAAAATGTTATATTTACTAACTCTAAAAATAAAGATGCTGCTTTTAAATGGATTTCTTATTTAGCAACAGGCAAAGGACAAGAAGAATGGTGCTCTTTTACAAGAAATATTCCAGTCAGCAAAAGAGTGCAAAAATTGCCTGAATTCCAAAACGATAAATTTATGAAGGTTTCAATTGAGGGTATGCCACATGCAGGTATTTTCCCAATACTTGATACAACAACAGATTGGATTAATAATACCTGGCCTAATACGGTTCAAGCTGCACTTTTGGGAAAAATTACAGCTAAAGAAGCCATGGAAATATTACAGAAGGGTCTGTGGGGTACCAAGTAATTTTTAAATTGATAGGGTTGCAATTGGTTCTATTGCAACCCTAAGTTTTAAATAATATTCTTGGGTTACTGAAAAATAAAAAGGGGTATGTAAAAAAATAATTTCAAAGATGACAAGTGCTATTTTTGTGTGAGCATAGAGATAAATAAAGAGCAATAGTTAATGGAATAATGGTACCAAAATATTAATTTAAGGTGAAACCATATGTAAAAATTACGTTACAGTAAGTTAGATAAAAAGGAAGGTGACAATATTGAAAAAAAAAGTAAATGTATGGCCATATCTTTTAATTTTGCCTGCATTAATAGTTGTAATACTTGTGATATTTCTACCTATTGGTAAAGCGATGTTAATGAGTTTTCAAAGCTATGATTTGAGAAGGCCATCAGATATACATTTTATTGGCTTAAATAATTATATTCAAGTGTTTAAGGACCCCATATTTTGGTTGTCATTTAAGAGGACGATTGAATGGGTAATATTTGGGGTTGGTTTTCAATTTGTATTTGGTTTTCTTCTAGCATTACTCTTAAATAAAGAATTTAAAGGAAGAGGAATTGTTAGGTCTGTGAGTCTTATTCCATGGGTAACACCAGGTGTGTTAATTGCATTAATGTGGAGGTGGATTTATGATGGGACATACGGTATTTTAAATGATATTTTATTGAGACTTGGATTTCTTCATAAGAAGATTCCTTTTTTGGCGTATCTTGATACTGCATTTCCGGCTACTGTTGTTGCAATTATTTGGCAAGGAATCCCTTTTTTTGCCATTATGCTATTAGCTGGACTCCAACAGATTCCACAAGAATTATATGAGGCTGCTGATATAGATGGTGCTAACGTAGTACAAAAGTTTTTTAAGATAACAATACCTTCTTTAAAGAACACGATACTTGTTACAACATTACTTCGTATAATTTGGGTAGCAAATTCTGTTGATGTTATTGTTAATATGACAGGCGGTGGCCCTGCCTATTCTTCTCAGACGTTAAGTGTCTATATTTTTAATACAACTACTTCGTTAAATTTGGGTTATTCTTCAACAATGGCTATTTTGCTTACTTTAATGCTATTGGTGGTAGCAATTCCATATTTAAAATTAATGTTTAAAGATGAGGAGGGCTAAAAGTGAAAAACACAAATAATTTACTTAATATTATTTTACACTATGTTCCATTAGTAATATTGTTGCTATTTTTGCTTTTTCCTTTTTATTGGACTTTTGTGACATCTATAAAATCAGAGAAAGAACTTTATAGCAGTGTTATAACATATTGGCCACGAAACATAACTTTTATATCATACCAAAAATTATTTGTTAATTTTAATTTTATAAAGCCAATTATAAACAGTTTTATAGTTGCACTTAGCACTACTATTATTTCAATTTTAGTTTCGACTTTAGCCGCATATGCTTTTTCTCGATACAATTTTAGAGGGAAAAAATGTTTATGATGCTATTTTTAACAAATAACATGTTTCCCACTGTTTTGCTTTTAATTCCTCTTTATTCAATTATGCGTAACATAGGGATATTGTATACTCCTATGGCGTTGATACTTCTTATATAACATTTACAATGCCGTTTTCAATATGGTTACTTACTGGTTATATAAATGATTTGCCAATCTCTTTAGAGGAAGCAGCAATGGTAGATGGTGCAAATAAAGTACAGGCGTTTGTAAAAGTAATTTTGCCACTGTTAAGGCCAGGTATTATTGCAACAGGTGTTTATGTTTTTATGACATCATGGAATGAATATACTTTTGCTGTTATGTTTACAAACGAAGTAAGCCGTACTATTCCCGTGGCGCTTAAAACCTTAGTTGGAGAACTGGGTGTGCAATGGGGGTTATTAACGGCGGGTGGTATTATTACAATTATACCAGTGTGCGTAATATTCTTCTTTGTTCAAAAGAGATTAGTTGAGGGATTGACGGCAGGTGCAGTAAAAGGCTAATAAATTCATGATATTAGTAAAATCAAATAAAAATTAGTAACCTTAAAGAAAGACTTTTATTCCCCAGGCGAGTATAATAATCAAATGAAGAGGTGAATCTCTAATGAAAATTCAAAGATATGAATACGAAGGTGAAGGTTTAATCCGTGTATATGATAATAAAAAATGGACGATAGGTATAAAAAATTGGAAAAATTCTAACGATATTGTCAATATCAATTGTTAGAGCGTCACAATGAAACAGATGAATTGTTTGTACTTTTAAATGGAAGATGTCTTATTATTTTTGCAAACGAAATTGATGGTGAGTTGATAATTGGTGTAGAAGAGATGAAACCAATGCGGGTTTATAATATTCCTCAAACTTTATGGCATAATACTGTGATGAAGAAAGATACCAAGTTACTTTTGATTGAAGATTCTTCTACTAGTATAGATAATACTGATATTATAAATTTAAATGCTATTCAAATTGCAAAAATAAAAGAATTTGCAAAAAAAAATTGGTTTTTGAGAAATTAAGTGGTTCAAAACATAATATAAATTTCTTTTTAGAGGGTTTTAATAATTACTTTCGACGCCTACTACCTTTGATATTAAGGTAAGAAAATTCTTCTTTTTTCTCAATATTTTTCTATCAATAGTTGTAAGATATTTAATTGTTCCTAGAATTATGATTTTATTTGGGAACTATT
>NZ_BAZY01000047.1 GCF_001310975.1 Thermoanaerobacter thermocopriae JCM 7501 | reverse complement strand
TAGTAAAAAATAAGGAGGATGAAAATGAATAAAGATAAAATTATAGAAAAAAATATAAAAGAAAAACTAGATAAAGAAATGGCATCTTTCGGGGTAGATATAAATGTTCGGTGTAGCAACGGTCGTGTAACTTTGTACGGAATAGTAGATAACTTATCCGAAAAAAATCACGCTCAAAAAATAGCAGAAAGCGTGGATGGCGTACAAAAAGTAGAAAATAATATCACAATTGCAATAGACAGCAAAATAACAGACAGAGATATAAAACATGGTGTTTTAAGAAATCTTCAAAATTCTAAATTTTATGATGAAATAGGAGAATTAGGGGTTGATGTCACTGACGGTATCGTAACTTTATATGGGAAAATTGATAACGCACAGCAAGAAAAGGAAAGTATAAATCAAGCAGCCCAAGCCATGGGTGTCAAAAGTGTAATAAGCAAATTAGAACTTAACAAAGAACATAAAATAGATGATGTATCTCTTGTAAATTTAGTAGTGCAAAAGTTATCTCGTTATGATCTAAGTTTGCCTGATTTAGTTATTACAGCAAACAATGGGACAGTAACATTAAGTGGATATGTAGATAATTTAAAAGAAAAAGAATTGGCCACTGAAGCAGCTCAAAGCGTAAATGGAATAAAAAAAGTAATAAACCATATAAAAGTCAGAGAGAAGTCATAGAAAGATATGTCATTCTATGACTTCTACTCTTATGTTATTTTTTTCTACTTCCTTCTTTAAAGGATTTATCACATCTCCGTGAAGTATAACATCTAGAGCAGACCTTAAAGACTTGCCTACTATTATCTCAGTTATATCGTTTTCTTTTGCAAATTCCGCCAGCGTTTTTGAAATTTTTTTGCCCACCAAAATAGAAACTGTGCCACCCATTTTTTGTGCTAAATCAAAGAGCTCCAGCAATACTCTGTTTTGCTTTAAATCATTTGAGATGTCGTTGTTTTTGTTAACGTATACAACACAAAATTCACCATTAGTTTCTTTTGCTCTTTCAGCACCTCTTTCCACAAGCCTGCGGCAACTTTTTTGTGGGGTTACGCACACCATGATTCTGCTCTTCGCACCAGGCTTGTAACTTAAAATCATTTTAATAAACCCCTTTCAGGTGCATACTTCCCTTCCAAATATTATTATATGTTAGTTCTCTAACCTATGTCAAATTTATTAATAAGGCTTATATTCTTTTTAGATTTAACTGCCTCCTTTTCTTTAACTCTTTTATAAATTCTTTTAGATAACCTACCTCTTCTTGTGGGTGTTCTACCTCCATAAACTGTTTCATTGTATATCTGCGTAACTTTATCAAAACCTATATACCCATTTGCCAATACTTTTGTTTGATATTCCAAAGGAGTTTCTGTATCTGACTTTTTTAAGCCCTTTTTAGCTAAATAATTTACAATTTTTTGTAATAGTATATCACCAAAAACTTATTACCAATTATTAATTTTTTTTCCGATCCCACCAAAAAGATATGAAAATCTATAAAGCTATTGCCACAAGTTAAATAACTTTTTTCCTATTATTACTTTTTTATAAAATTCTCTATAATTTTTTCTATATTAACATTATTCATTTTTAATCCATCGTATATTCAAATTATTTTTAGAATTTCCCACATATCATTTATAACATAATCCGGTTTTGCTTCTTCTAATAGATTAAAGGGCAAGATTGTCCATTTAACAGCCACACTTTTTACACCAGCATTAGATGCACATAAGATGTCATAAGGACTGTCTCCCACCATTAAAGTTTCTTCCTTATTAGCATTTAACACTTCCAAAGCTTTTACAATTGGATCCGGATGCGGCTTGTGTCTTTCAGTGTCTTCTAACGCTACAATTACCTTAAAATACTTTTCCAAGTCAAAAAGCTTTAATCCCCTTACAGCCAATTCTCTCCTTTTAGATGTAACTATACCCATTTTTATACCATTTTTATACATGAGTTCAAGAGCTGCTTTCACATCTTGTCTTATTTTAGTATATTTATCATGATTGAATTCATTATACCGTCTATAAGTATCGACCATTAATTCCCATTTATCTTGACTAAATCTCTTTAAAGTTATTTGAAGGGGTTCTCCAAAGTAAGGAGTAACCTCTTCTGGTTGTATAATATACCCTAAGTGCTTTTGTATTGTATATTTAAAAGATTCTATGATAAGCTCATTAGTATCGATAATTGTTCCATCTAAATCAAAAAGTACTGTTCTTATCCCCATATTATCCCCCTTCATGACTTCTTCTCTCATTTTTAGTATACAAAAAAATCACTTCAGGACAACATATGAAGTGAAAAATTTTGCTATTCTGAAACTTTTTGAAAATAATGTATTAAACCTTTATATATTGCCCAAACAATTTTATGTTGATAATTTTCGTCATTCAAAAGTTTTTCTTCTTCAGGATTTGTCATAAAACCACATTCCACAATAACTGCTGGCATTTTGGCGTTTCGTAAAAGATAATAACTATTAGAACTTTTAGCCATCCTGTCGTTATTAGGATCTAACGTATTTCTAAGCTCTTGTTGAATAAGTTCTGCTAATAGTTTACCTTTTTCAGAATTGTTTTGATAAAACACCTGTGCCCCTTTGTATTTAGATTGACTAAAGCTATTTAAATGAATACTAATTAAAACGTCTGCTGCTACTTCATTTGCTTTTACCACTCTGTTTTTTAAATCCTTTGAAAGAGAACTATCTAATAAAGTGTCGTCTTCCCTTGTCATCACTACAATACCACCACTTTCTTCAATAAGTTCCCTCAACTTTTGAGCAATCTCAAGGTTTAACTCATCTTCATCTTTACCATATTCTCCTGGTTTCCCAGGGTCATGTCCCCCATGGCCTGCATCTATAACAATAACTTTGTTCATTATTGGAACAGTTTTAAAAGCAGCTATATAATATCCTTTTTTAAAACTATATAACCCTACTATTAAACTTACAATTAGTAAAAACATCAACCACCTCTTAAATACCATATTCCCATCCCCTTATCTTTTAGTAAAAATTATTCATCTAAAAAGTTTATATGTCACTTAATAATAAAACTCACATATTATGATTAGAGAAAGGGGGAAAAAATATGGTCACCTTAGAATTCACATACGTAGTACAACCAGGAGACACACTATTTTCAATTGCTAAAAAATTTAACACATCAGTTGACGCTATAATCACAAGAAACAACATTATAAATCCATCTTTAATATATCCCGGACAAAGGCTTATCATTCCAGTACAAGGAAGTTATTATACTGTCCAACCTGGAGATACTCTATATCTTATTGCTCAAAAATTTAATGTTCCTTACGAAGCTATCATTTATATAAATAATCTAACATACCCTTATACCATTTATCCGGGTCAAAAACTATTCATCCCTGGAGTTAAAATAGTAGTACCTCAACCATCACTGTTTCCACAACCACCCCTACAAAAGCCTTGTCCAACCTATTACACTGTACAACCAGGAGATACTTTATGGACTATAGCTCAAAAATTTGGCGTATCTTTGGATGAGCTAATTAAAGCAAACTATCTGTTAAATCCAAATATGATATACGCTGGGCAAACATTGATAATTCCTTGTTCCACATCGCCACCCATTGAATATCCCACACTAAAGATTGGAGATAGAAGCCCCTTTGTAGTAAGCTTGCAAGCAAGACTAAAATCTTTGTACTTTGACCCTGGTCCTATTGATGGTATCTTTGGAAGAAAAACAGAAGAAGCCGTAAAAGCATATCAGCAAAGCAGAGGCTTTCAGTAACAGGAATTGTCGATAATGTAACATGGAATGCCCTCTTGTTTGGAACTCCTCCTATTACTACCCCTACACTGTCAGGAAAAGTTATATAGTAAAACCAGGTGATACTTTGTGGAATATAGCAAAAACTTTCAACACAACAGTAGAAGCTATATTAAAAGCAAATCCAGATATTAAAGACCCTAACTTGATTTATCCTGGTCAAAGAATTATAATTCCTACATCTTCACAGGAAATAACTTATAACCAAGAAGTACAAGAAATAAATGAAGAACAAGAAGAAAAGCAAGAAAATGAAGAAGAAAGTGAAAAATAGTCAGGAAAAATCCTGACTATTTTTTTAAACTGTCTATGTATTTTTCTGCTACATAAGCTGCTGTTGCGCCATCTCCAGCAGCCGTTATAACTTGTCTTAAAGATTTGTGTCTTATGTCTCCCGCTGCAAAAACTCCAGGTATATTGGTTCTCATATCATCATCTGTCATAATATATCCATAATTATCAAGGTCTACTATGCCTTTCACCAATTCTGTATTGGGAGCATATCCAATAGCCACAAAGACACCATCTACATTTAGTGTGCTTTCTTCACCTGTTTTAACATTTTTAAGTTTGAGTCTTTCTACTCCATATTCTCCTTCTACATCGACTACTATAGTATCCCAAATAAACTCAATTTTTTCATTCGCGAAGGCTTTTTCCTGTTCAATCTTTGTAGCTCTAAGTTCATTTCTTCTATGAATTATATAGACTTTTTTCGCAAATTTAGTAAGGTATAATGCATCCTCTACTGCTGTATTTCCTCCCCCTATAACTGCTACTGTAGCATCTCTGTAAAAAGCTCCGTCACAGGTAGCACAGAAGGAAATACCAGCCCCTATAAATCTATCCTCATTTGGAACACCTAACTTTTTAGGTGTAGCACCCATCGCTAAAATAATAGCTTTTGCTTCATAAGTTTTATTAGAAGTCTTAACTTTCTTTACATCTCCTGTAATATCTAGACTCTCAACATCTTCATTAACAATCTCAAGACCGTGCTTTCTTACCTGTGCCTCCATCTTGGCAACAAGGTCAGCACCACTTATCTCTTCATAACCCGGGTAATTTTCTAACTGATAAGTATTTACTATTTGCCCTCCCAGATAAGTTTTTTCAATAAGCACCGTTTTAAGCCTTGATCTTGCAGCATACAATCCAGCAGTAAGTCCCGCAGGACCTCCTCCTAAAATAATTAGATCGTACATAATAAAATCACTCCTCCCTTGAAAATAAAGTAAAATATAATAATGGAAGCAGTAAAAACACTACTTCCATTATTATACCACAAACTTTTTATATTTACATCATCCAACTGGCTGTCTAAATTTATTTCTTGCCTCTTGTATATCCTGAGGTGGAGCCGGCTTGACAGGATACCATCCTCTTTGATTTATAGCATTCCAAACTGTCCTTTGATCTTCTAAGGTAGAATTTAAAAGATTGATATATTCTCTTCTTATGCTTTCATTTGCAGACTCAACTGCTGCATGGCTGAACATATCTATTGCCAATTTGTAACAGCCCAGTACATTCATCATAATATCCTTGTCACTAATTTGCGTATTTCCATACATATTTTTACACTCCTCCTAACTTAAATGTTTTAGCAAAGAATTGAAATTGTTTTGACATCTATTAGCAAGATTTTGGCATAAAGCTTTAAGTTGTGGGTCTTGACATCTCGTAGCATAATCGTTTAAGGTTTTTGTCATGTTTTGCTGTAATGATAAAATATCATCCAAATAAAGTAACTCCTTGTTTGAAAGTTGCATATTTATCCTCCCTTCTTAGATTTCATTTTTAATATGCGCACAAAAATAAAAAATATGCAGAGTTTTTCTGCATATTTTATTTTATATACCCTTTCCTTTTTAATTTTTCGATATGTTCTTTAAGTTTTTCTTCAATATTTATATTATACTTTTCCTCCAATACAAACATCATTGAAACTGCTACTTGAGCAACATCTAAAAGCTCCTCTGAAATTTTTCCCATTATCTCTTTTTCGCTTAAAGTGACATTTTCTCCGTTTAAACCTCTAAATTTTCCTATAGCTTGTGCCAATTCCCCTGCTTCTTCCATTAATTTAAGGGCAGTAGATTCCAGTGAGGGTGTCAAATTATTAAGCTTTGGCAAACTTATTTCTTTAAAACAGGTTTTCATGATTTCATCTCCACCTTTTAAGCTTTTTTTCGCCTTGCCATAAAGGTTGTCAATTGGGGCGCTACATTTTTAATCATATCAAGCATCTTAAAAGAAACATTCCGTATATCCCACTGAGCTTCATTAGTGCATCTCAAATTTGCAAAATGATCAAAAGCCCATAAATCCGCATTCATAAGAACCAACCGTTTGTGTGCATTTGTAACTAAGTAAGGACTTACTTCAGGTAATTTTTCTTTTAATTCTATAAATAATTCCTCTGAAGCTTTTATCGCTCTTATTAAAATTTCGGAAGCATTAGCTTTTTCGATATTGGGTGGAATAACAAAACCATTTTCAATTGTCGGTTCGCTGTAATCAAAGACAATAGTTCTATGCCGTAAAAGCTGATGCCAATTAGCTTCACTTATCTTCAGTTGAAATTTAAATCTGACCGATTTAAATGCCTCTATTAAATGGTCAAATTCCCCTATATCTTCGACTGCCTGCTGCAGGATTTTTCTTTTTTCCTCTTCGGACATATTCTTCACTGTTTTTTTTACTGCTTCAAAACTTTTACCTGAATATGTAAACAAAATATGCATAATTACAATGTCTACAGGAGAATCTTCGCTATCTTTCCCTGTATAGTCTATTAAAATGACATCCTCATCTGAATTTGATGATTCATCTTCTTTTACAACAGTTGCTAAATTTTTTAGTCTCTCATGAACTTTTAATTGATAAACAGTAGGAGTTGTATGCCGTAACATGCTCGGTGCAATTTTTTCCCCTTGTTCTACTATTCTTTCGGCTAATAACTTCGCCTCTTTAGTAGGATGCGCGAAAAGCTTTCTCACTATATCCTGTAAATCTAAAGCATTTAAAGCTACTGCAAAACTTGTCTTAGTAGCTAAAAGAAGGGCATATCTCGCATCTTCAAATGCAATTTTACTAATCCTATTGTAAAACCTTTCTTCACTTTCCCCCTCTTTTTTCTCTTCTGCCCTAGCTAAATATTTCGTCAAAATTTCTACAAGTCTTTCATAGGCATCATAGGAGGTATTCCAAACTTTTAAAAATTTCTCTTTCAAATCGGGCTTTTCTTCTAATTCTTGTGGTATCACTACTTTGTCTCTTGTAGGCTTTTGATACCTTTGGCTCCACTCTATAAAAGCAGGTCTTCTGTTCATAAGCTCAATATCCCCTGACAAAAGCCTTGAAACATCTTCCACACACAGGTGCATTAAATGCTGCTCAGCAATAGAAGAATGTCCAAACCTTTCCACCCACTTCTCGTGAAATTCTTTCGCCTTTTGTATTGCTTTTTCCAAAGGTATATTGTGTTTGGGTATGTAGTCAGTTATGTTTAAATCTCCATCTGTCAAAGACTCAAGTATATTAAGCCTCCAACTGGTGTCTCTTCTACTTACCTTCGAATTTATAGGTGGAATGATAAACTCCGGCAATGAATGTATGAAATATACAGGCCCATATACATCTGTCACAAACTTTTCTAAAAGCCTCTCCTCTTCAGGAGTTAATTTTCTCATTTTCATGTCAAAAACTCCCTTCAATTCACTTTTTGCATTTTATACTATTATACCATAAAACCTTTTTTGAAACCGGTTTCCCCTAAAACTCATAATCAGCAATGCCCCTCATTAGCTTTTTCGTTTTTTTTGACAAAAACTGATCTTACTAGTTTACCTTCCATAGAATAAATCGATATTTCTGCATCATTTATCCTAAACACTTGGTCAATAGCTATGTTTTTTCCTTCTCTGTTTGCCAAAAGTGATACAAGTTCTCCTATAGTATCTGACATATTTTCGGGAATATTTACATTTGCTATCTCATTTACTTCCCATATTGGCATACTCGAACTTACTATAACACCTTTTTCTGCATAAAGTTTTTCTGGAGTATATGTTTTGATAAGTAAAAATAGCACTCCTAAAGCCACAACACCTATCAACACGTCAAGGGTGGTTTTCGCCTCCATAATAATCTTTCGCGCTATAGCATAAAGAAGAACTTCCACCAAGCTTGAAGGAGTGTGCATGACCAACATCACAACCAACTCAAGACCGATTACCAATAAAAGTATATGACCTAAAAAACTCCTCATTATCTCATAAGTTTGAGAAGGCGGATGACTTATAATAATTTTTAAATATCCTACAAGGTCCAAAAAGCTAATTGCAACCCCGCTAACCAAAAATAAAGCCAGCAGTGCTTCCAATAAAGACACTACTTTTGTGAAGTTTGTGGGCAATCGCCACCAAAATTTGTTCCAAAATTTTAACATAAGGCTTTAGCCTCCTCATTTTTCAAACTCAATAAAGTCTTAAGCAATTATGTTAACCCCAATTAACGTAATTAGAAATGCTAAGAAATCTAATGTTGATTTTAAAAAGACAATAAGGATAATATCATTATATTAAATTATTTTTGATTATTCAATCGAGTATTTACCTTTCATTTTACGTAGGTTTTTTTAATCGTATACTGTAACTTTTCAAAAGCCTTGTACCAAAAAATATCCGCCCCAATCCTATCTTAATTAAAGGAACAAAGGGCGGAAAAATAGCACCTATCTTCAGTTACTCAAAGATTAATTAAATGGTATCCATATAATTCTGTATATAAGCTACTAAGTATTCAATCAAGTTTGCCATCATATTTTTAAAAGAATTTCTACCTTCTGTCGAATTTTTATTTATCTTGCTACTCCCTCTTTTCTGTTTTTTCCTGTAAGTACTCCATATGTTTGAAGTATTAATAATATAGCCAAGACAAACAGCAAAACAGCAAATAACACCAGTATATAATTACCAGAAGCAATATTAGATCGAACCAAAAATACAAGCGCTGTTAAAGTAACTATAAACATAAATATCATAGGAATAATGAGCATTTTATTGTTTCTACCTGCATTAGCAAGCCATGCAGCTACTGCCAGTAATGCTACCGCTGCAAGGAGCTGGTTAGCCGCACCAAATATAGGCATATGGCTTCCAGCTTGTAAATGCAAGTACAATAGAAATAATCACAGTGATTACAGACGCCACATACCTGTTACTAAAGAATTTCGCCACAGGATTAGAAGATGCTACTACCTCTCCAGCTTCCGTTATATTTTCAAAAAACTCCTGGAAAGCAAACCTAGCGAGCCTTGTAGCTGTATCTAGCGTGGTCATGGCAAATGCAGAAACTGCGAGGGCAGCAAAGGTCTTTCCAACAACCTGATTTATGCCAAAACTGGCCATAAAAGTACCTAAGCCTCAGCAAATACATTGGTCGGGCCGAATTTAATAAGCTCTGCAAACTTATCTTGAGTAAGATACGCTGCGGTAATTATAGAAATTATAGCTAATGTGCTCTCTATAAGCATAGAACCATAACCTATTAACTTAGCATCTCCTTCTTTATTCAACTGTTTTGCTGTGGTACCAGAAGCCACCAATGAGTGGAAACCGGATATAGCACCACATGCTATGGTAATAAATAGTATCGGAAATAGATACTCTGTACCAACCTTTAAACTTGTAAACGCTGGAAGTTGAATCTTTGGGTTATAAAGAAGTATACCAACAGCACCACCAATCATCATTCCATAGAGAAGGAAAGAATTTAAGTAATCCCTTGGCTGCAGGAGTATCCATACAGGCATAACTGATGCAGCCACTATATAGACAGCAAGGATAATTATCCATGTAGTTTTAGATAATGAAAACGGAGCTACATACCCTATCCATATACATAATGCCAAAACCGCCACACCCAACGCAGTGCTCAAGCTAAGTGGTGCATTCCTTCTGTATACAGTAAATCCAAATATAACAGCCAATGGTATAAAAAGCAGTGAAGCAGTGGCTGCCTGTGGTGTAGCAACAAAAGTATCAGCTACTATGTTAGTAAAGGCTGCAACTATAAGTACCAGTGTCGACCACGAAAACAAAAGAAACAATCTTTTTGCTGTCAAACCAACATTTGCTTGTATAATATCACCTATGGATTTGCTTTTATGCCTTAATGATGCAAGAAGTGAACCAAAATCATGGACTCCACCTATAAATATGCCGCCTAAAAGAATCCAGAGAGTTGCTGGCACCCATCCAAATATAGCAGCTTGTATAGGTCCGTTTATAGGACCAGCACCGGCTATAGATGCAAAGTGATGCCCCAAAGGATAGGTGCCTTTGCAGGAACATAGTCCACACCATCATACATAGTGTGTGCAGGAGTATTATTGTCTGGCTTCAAACCCCACTGTTTTGCAAGCCAGCCGCCGTAAAAAATATAAGCAACTATAAAAAGAATAATAGCACTTACCAGTAAAATTATCGCACTCATTTATATGTTACCTCCTTTTTATTTATAATTGGGCTTTGGCGTAGAAATAATAAAATCCCTTATCACCTCTCTTCCCTTCCTGTTTGCCACCACCCTATTGGAAGCAATATCAACGCCTAGAAGTTTTATTTCTCCCCACCCTTTTACTCCAAATGTGAAGTATCTTATATACCTGTAATTTTTAATAAATCTTTCTACAACCCGGTCGATACTTCTATCAGTTACCATTACTCCGGTTAATATAGTACACATATGCTCCGAATGAGGTTTAACGAGAATTTCAACCTGCTCTTGCAACCATGCACCAAACTCTGCTGCATCCTCAATCTTCAAATTTTTATAATATTTTACAAACCTGTATTCATGAGTCTCGTATGCATCCAGCACACCCATCAAAAAATATCTTTCATTCCTCATATGAAACTCTGCATATAGATCCAGAAATTTACCGCTTAATTTATAGTCCCTGTATACATTATAGTAAACGTTATGTTTCTTTTCTAATAAATTTAAATATTCTTCCTTATCCATTTATGAACACCCCAGAAGATTACTCCTATGTATATATTCTACATAATCATAGAAATTCCTTCATTATTTAGAAAAAAAAATTCGTCTTAACCTATCATCGCCATAGTAAAATCACTACTTTACCTTTACTATATGGTTACGTTATCATTATAGCAGATATTCCTATTGAGCCAAAAATTTTGCAAATAATAAAAAAACAGCTATCTCAAAAGATAACCGTTTTTATGGCTGGTGACCCATCCGCGACTCGAACGCGGGACACCCTGCTTAAAAGGCAGGTGCTCTACCTCCTGAGCTAATGGGTCATATGGTGGAGGGAGATGGATTCGAACCATCGAAGGCGTCAGCCAACAGATTTACAGTCTGCCCCCTTTGGCCACTTGGGTATCCCTCCACATTTTTAATATAATAAAAATTTCGTCTTAAAAGTTTTAATAAAAGCCACGTACCTTATTTTATCATATAGGCCCCTATTTGTAAAGGGCTTTTATGCAATTATTTTAATGCAAAAATATGTAAATAATTTCTATGTAAAATTTTAGCATCCAGCTGCCCCTGCTTGTCCTTTTCTGACTGGTCTCACTCACATTTTTTGTTCAATCAGCTGTGTAAAGCCGTTATGACGGCTGATTGATTCAGACTCACTCCCCTTTTACAGTATCTAATTTATGAGCTGGAGCTGGCAGTGGGATTCGAACCCACGACCTGTTGATTACGAATCAACTGCTCTACCACTGAGCTATGCCAGCAATAATTAAAAAACCTTAAAAAAAATTATGGTGCCTCGAAGTGGAATCGAACCACTGACACAGGGATTTTCAGTCCCTTGCTCTACCAACTGAGCTATCGAGGCATACTACTATAAATGGCGACCCAAAAGGGACTTGAACCCTCGACCTCCAGCGTGACAGGCTGCGCTCTAACCAACTGAGCTATTGGGCCGCACTACTATTTAATTTTTAAATGGTGGGCCTTCAGGGATTTGAACCCCGGACCAATCGGTTATGAGCCGACCGCTCTGCCAGCTGAGCTAAAGGCCCATATTCACTTGGTGACCCCGACGGGATTCGAACCCATGTTGCCGCCGTGAAAGGGCGGTGTCTTAACCACTTGACCACGGGGCCGG
>NZ_BAZY01000046.1 GCF_001310975.1 Thermoanaerobacter thermocopriae JCM 7501 | reverse complement strand
AAGTAGGATATTTACCAATAGACACAGATGCTTCAAATATATTTTTTCAGCTAATATCTAAAAGGTATGAAAAGCATAGTACTATTATTACAACTAATATGCCCTTTTCTAATTGGGCAGAAGTATTTGGATCAGCAACATTAGCCAATGCAATATTGGATAGATTACTTCATCATTCGCATGTTATATCAATAAAAGGGCCTTCATATAGATTAAAGTCAAAAGTTGAATATTTTAACAGTTCTTCGAATGCATCTTAGTACATTTTTGTACAAAATTATATTCCACTTTTGTACAAAATATATTGACTTTTACAGTAACAGACACAACTTATATACGTTATCAATTTAAATTTACATCCCTCATAGTTCAGATAAAACTTACAGCAAGCAAAGCACCAAAGATTGCAACAGCTAAATTTACATCCCTCATAGTTCAGATAAAACCAAAAGCAAGTTCAAAAGCTTTTGCTATAGCTTCACATTTACATCCCTCATAGTTCAGATAAAACTATAGCAGAATTTACGCATCACTTTTTAATAAACACATTTACATCCCTCATAGTTCAGATAAAACCGCTTATTATACAGAAATACGCGCATTTTTCTTTACCATTTACATCCCTCATAGTTCAGATAAAACTATAATGAGACTATGAATCCTCAACAGCAAAACTAATTTACATCCCTCATAGTTCAGATAAAACTTTGTTGTTATCTTCATATGTAGCATTTTCACCAGCAAAATTTACATCCCTCATAGTTCAGATAAAACTGTGGTGGAGAGAGCTTGTTGTTTTGTCTTTATCTCATTTACATCCCTCATAGTTCAGATAAAACAAATGTCACAGGTGCAACATTTGAAGTCAATACAACATTTACATCCCTCATAGTTCAGATAAAACCATAAATTCCTTTTTCAGTTCTTCCCAATTATATTTATTTACATCCCTCATAGTTCAGATAAAACGTACAGACATACGCAACACAGACATATTTGCAAAAGCATTTACATCCCTCATAGTTCAGATAAAACGTAATAAGTGACCCGAATTACTTTCCGTTTTTCAAATTATTTACATCCCTCATAGTTCAGATAAAACCTCTCCAACTTCACGTAAGCCAGCTTTGTACAAAATATCATTTACATCCCTCATAGTTCAGATAAAACTTCTCCATCTGTTCTGCTGTAGCTCCTGATACAGCTATTTACATCCCTCATAGTTCAGATAAAACTTTTCACACAAGATGTAGAAGATTTAGAAGATATAGAATTTACATCCCTCATAGTTCAGATAAAACTGATACACAATGATACACTCTTTTATGATATAATGTATTTACATCCCTCATAGTTCAGATAAAACCATGAGAATTTTTTCCGCCCCGGGCTTTAATAGTGTATTTACATCCCTCATAGTTCAGATAAAACGCTACTCAAACAAAACAGACGTATTCGTGCATGGCTATTTACATCCCTCATAGTTCAGATAAAACTGCTCTTTTTCGCAAAGTTTTCGCTTCAAGTAATACATTTACATCCCTCATAGTTCAGATAAAACCTGATACCCGCAAGCATCCACAGCTCGCCCGTTGTAAATTTACATCCCTCATAGTTCAGATAAAACGGAAATGTAGGCGTGTTTGTCGCCTACAGACCCTATATTTACATCCCTCATAGTTCAGATAAAACGTCGGAAAGGTAAAAGAGTTGTAAGAGTTTACTGAATTTACATCCCTCATAGTTCAGATAAAACTTAGTTTTTTATATCTTCAACCTCCGTCTCATATCATTTACATCCCTCATAGTTCAGATAAAACTCCTCCCAATCCCCTTAAGGAGATGTGCTTTCTGACTTTACATCCCTCATAGTTCAGATAAAACGTTACGGAGCGGTGCAGGTGAGGGTGGCAGATGCTTCTTTACATCCCTCATAGTTCAGATAAA
Source organism: Thermoanaerobacter thermocopriae JCM 7501 (assembly GCF_001310975.1). Classification (GTDB taxonomy): domain Bacteria; phylum Bacillota; class Thermoanaerobacteria; order Thermoanaerobacterales; family Thermoanaerobacteraceae; genus Thermoanaerobacter; species Thermoanaerobacter thermocopriae. The sequence continues at coordinate 10,233 of NZ_BAZY01000046.1, read as the reverse complement.
ACCGATATTCCCTTCAATCCTGTTGAAATCATCCGCGGTCTTTACATCCCTCATAGTTCAGATAAAACAGCTTCGGCACTTTGCACTGTCACTTGTGCGCCGACCTTTACATCCCTCATAGTTCAGATAAAACCCCTTATCGCTAATCACCCGTGGGTCACAAATGTGCCTTTACATCCCTCATAGTTCAGATAAAACGTCCATCTATATCCTCCTTCCGCATATATAAAAAGCCTTTACATCCCTCATAGTTCAGATAAAACTCAGCGTCTTTTCTTTATTCCAAGACATGATTGCACAACTTTACATCCCTCATAGTTCAGATAAAACTTCTCTTGTGAAATAGCCCGTTTCTTGGGCTATTTCCTTTACATCCCTCATAGTTCAGATAAAACTTGTAATCAACCAAAAAGGTCGACCTTATTTTTTGCTTTACATCCCTCATAGTTCAGATAAAACCTCCCTTAACGCATGATAAGACTTTCCAGAACCAACCTTTACATCCCTCATAGTTCAGATAAAACTTCTTTCATCGCTTTGTACATCTTTATCATGTTTTCCTTTACATCCCTCATAGTTCAGATAAAACGGGTATAGGATAATTGACAGACTTGGTATGACTGTACAACTTTACATCCCTCATAGTTCAGATAAAACTGGACTTTATAGTGCTAACTATTCTGTTCCAAATGTCTTTACATCCCTCATAGTTCAGATAAAACCCGAAAAACGTTGCTTTATGCGTACCACCGGGAGCGCTTTACATCCCTCATAGTTCAGATAAAACTTTAAATCGTAAATACTATGAACTACGGGGAAAGGCCTTTACATCCCTCATAGTTCAGATAAAACCAACAGGAAAAAGAAAAAGGATTGTACGCTATGTAGACTTTACATCCCTCATAGTTCAGATAAAACCATTATTTGTTCATTAAGGAGAGAAAGATTTACCTTATCCTTTACATCCCTCATAGTTCAGATAAAACGATTTAAAATTCAGGAATAAAGGAGGCTTACTACTACTTTACATCCCTCATAGTTCAGATAAAACAAACGTAAATAATAAGCCCATGCCCGCAATAGCTACCTTTACATCCCTCATAGTTCAGATAAAACAGTACCATGCAATTTTATAGTATAACTCCAACTTGTCTTTACATCCCTCATAGTTCAGATAAAACCTCTTCTGGCTCTATTTTGCTGGATTTGGCTTTAGGCTTTACATCCCTCATAGTTCAGATAAAACAAATTACGCAAAATCAACTAATTTTGGTGTTGTATACTTTACATCCCTCATAGTTCAGATAAAACCAAATGATTGGACTAGAGGAGACATTTCCGGGAGCACTTTACATCCCTCATAGTTCAGATAAAACTAGAGGATGGCTACTCCTATATTTCCTTCCCATTTTCTTTACATCCCTCATAGTTCAGATAAAACGGCTTACAGGTACATTATTAAGTTCAAAAATCAGCGCTTTACATCCCTCATAGTTCAGATAAAACTATCAAAGTGCTTATGCGACTACTAATATTCTTTCTACTTTACATCCCTCATAGTTCAGATAAAACCCACTTTAATAACAGAACTATTAAATTCAGATATCATCTACAATTATACTAAATTCAAAATTATTTGCAACAAGGATGATTTGCAGCGAAGGGGTGGTCTGGATTTAGCATTTTTTGTTAAATAGCTTCTTTTTTTAGTTATGTCAAGGCCTTGCTGTTGTATACCCTATGGCGAAGTTCGCTGCAAATTGATTATATTGTCATAATTACAATATTATGGAGTCATAATTTTTTTCTTGCCCTAATATCTTTTTGTTGCAGACAATTTTAAACTCCATTTCATAAAAATATACTGAATCCTCATCTCTTTTTATTACTGAAAGCAGTTCTCGTTTGCATTTCTCAAGCTTCCCAAATGTGATTTCACCTTCGAATACAGAGTTTTGCACCCATGTAAAGTATTTTTTTAAAATCTTTCTTACTTTGTTTACTCTCTTTTCGTTGATGTCGTATGTGACTATTACAAATATTCTCAATCACTCCTTTAGGCAAAAATTCATCATCAAGGAATATTTGTCGTGTTCGCGTGAGCTAATGTCCCATAGAAACAATGCTTACCACCACGATATTAACCTTTCATAAAACATTTATCGAGCTGTACTCCTCAACACTTATAACCAGTGAGGCATAATAGATTTTATTGGCTACTTCTCAATCAAATTACCACCATGCTTTGAGTGGTGAATAAACCTGATCGCCTATAAAATGCTTTATCAACTTGTAACACTCAAGTCTTATAAAGCTCTTGTATGAGACATTTCTGTTTAGCTGTCTGTGGCGAACCGTAGTCTCAAGCTTGTTTTGGAGTTCTTTGAGGAATATCTTTCTTCCTTCGTGGTTCAAGTAACAATAATTCAAATCCTCATCAAAATGCTCAAGAGTAAGTTTACTATTGTTTAAAAGCTTGAATATCACTGTATCAACAATTAACGGTTTGAAAATTTCAGAGATGTCAAGGCTCAGTGAAAATCTTTTTTCACTTGGTTCATGCAAAAAACTTATTGTTGGGTCAAGTTGAGTTTGATAAATTTGAGACAAAGTGTGACTATAAATTAAGCTATTTCCGAATGAAATCAAGGCATTGATAGGATTTGTGGGTGGTCTTTTTTCTCTTTTTTCCATTACAAAATCTTCTGGCAAGAACCAATTAAACGACTGATAATATATATTGCGAATCCTTCCCTCAAGCCCCATCAGTTCTGCAATGCTTGATATATTGAACCTACCTTTTTCCCACTCATCTTCAATTGCAATCAAAAAAGCCTCAGCTTCTTTTCTTTCTCTCAAATTTCGCATCATGTGGTAAACTGCCGACTCAACAAAACAATATGCCAAAAATAGCCTCTTTTCTCTATCAAGATAATGAAGAGCTTGTCTTACAACAACATCTCCAGATACATTTTTCTTGCGTGGTAAGAAACTTCCGGCATAAAAGCCATAATAGTTGTAAAAATGAAGAACAATGCCGTACTGAGAGATATAATTTAGGGCTTTGGTGTTCAAGTCTACCTCTCCAAAGATATGAATTTGCTCAACATTTTCAATGTCAATAGACCTTTTTTCCACTTCAGTCTCAAAGTATAAGGTGTTTTCGTGTCTTCTGAGTCTTCCATTGGAAGTAAGGTACAAGCTCTTTTGCATATCATTTACCCCCAGCAAAACTCATAATATGCGCAGGACTTGCAAATCTTTTGTTTTTGTACAGGTGGTGGAATGGGTTTTGTTGTAATTTCTTCTATCTCTTTTAAGGCCTGCTTTACCTTTTCTTCATACTCAGGGGTCAGCTCCAGCACTTCTTTTCTTTTTTCTTTCGGATAATTGATTATTCCTTGTTTTTGAATTCCCTTTTGTTTGAGATAGTAAAGATAGTACATAACCTGCATTATATCAGCTTCTTTCATTTTACTGCTGTATTTTACTTCTCTGATGCTGCCGTCTGATAAAATATCAATCATGATAAGATTGTCAATCAGGACTTCCTTTGCGTTCTCTTTCGGATACGAATACTCATGCAACACTTTGCCCAAAAGCACTTTGTCGGACGTATTTTCAAAAGTTATGTTCTTGCTAAATAGCCAGAGTTTTCTTTTGCACACATATAGATAGTTTATTTTTATGCCTTGGAATCTTACATCTGAAATCTCTTGAATGTCTTCCATTTTGCTTTCACTCGCTTTTTTACCATATGTCAGATTGTTCTAATTCTTTTGGTGGTATCAACCCTAATTGGTCATCATATTCGCAATCAAGTATATAGAGCCTAAGTCTTTGTCATAACAACTTGCTCCGCCTCTCGCAAAAAAATATGCCGGAGCTGTAACTGTATATTTTTTGATTGAGGAAATTAATTTCAATTTTTCAATAGATTTTGTAGACTTTGAATTTATTTTTTTAAGAGCTTCATTTATTTCTTCGATATTTTTATCGAATATTTCCCTCGGTATGCCAGAAATTGTAACAACATCTCTAAAAATCTTTTGTGCTTCAATTTTTCTATCTGCTCTGAAGCCAAGTTCTAAAAGTTCATATGCCTTTTTGAATTTACTTATAAAATTTGTACTTGAGAGTGCATCAATATCGTATACATATTCATTTAGTTCTTTCTTGTCATATTCTGTAATTTTATTTCCATCAAATTTTTTCAAAAATGCTTCTGTCCTATCGACAATCTCTTTCTGATAAACTTTTCCGACTCCACTTGGGTCTTTGGTCAAAATGATAACATTCGGACGCAATTCATTATATGTTCTTTTCCTGTATACCCTTCCCATTCGCTGAAGTAGCGAATCTGCCGATGCAAGTTCTGTAAATAAAATATCATAATCTATGTCAAGTGAAGCTTCTACAAGCTGAGTTGATATTATGATACCGTTTTTTCTCTTATCTGAGATAACAATTTGCTCTTTTTGCCTCTTTTGTCCCTCTAAAAACCTTGAATGTAAAAGTTCAACAGGAATCTCTTCAAACTTTTTCAAATTTTCCTTTATAACTTGGTAAACTTCCTGTGATCTTTTTACAGTATTGCATATGACAAGCACATTCTTTTGTTTTGCATGTTCAATTATTTCAGCTACGCAGTCTAAAATTGAAAGCTCTTTGATTGAAATAATATGAGAATACCTCCTTTTCAGGTCTTCATCTGAATATGCTTGCACATACTCAGCATAATCTCCAAGGTATTTTAGAATAAGCGGATTAATTGTTGCGCTCATTAAACAAAACTTGCCATTCAAATTTATGATCTCTTCTAAAGTCTTTATTATAATTGCCAAAGATTCGGGAGAGTAACTCTGTGGTTCATCTATTATGATTTTTGAGTACAAAAACAATGAATAAATTTTTTCAAAGCCCGGCCACTTCAAAGCAGATGTGAAAATCTGGTCTCCTGTTGTAACAATTATTGGAAGGCTCAAATTCTTAGCAAGATCAACGCTATCAAACAAAGCTTCTAATTCTTGATTTCCGCGCTCCAAATCCATATGTTTTTCAAGTAGATATATCATACTATCAGAATGTAAAATCCCAACTTTATCCTCTCCAAAGACCTTTGCTAATCTTTCATACATTGCATTGATAGAAACACGAATTGGAAGAGTGTAAATGAGTTTACTTTTGAATGCCCAGTTTAGCCCAAACTCTGTTTTTCCACTGCCAGTCGGAGCAAACAAAACTACGCTTTTTTCAGAAAGTTCTATCGCCTTTTTCTGGAAGTTTTTAAATCCAGTAAAACTTCCCTTTCTCTTTAAATAAACTTCAACCTTTTCAGGGAAATCATTAATCTTTGCCTCTTCTGCATTGATTCCTGCAGAACTTGAATGGTCAAGCCTGTGCAAAAGCCCTTTCAACAATATTCTAAAAACCACTTTTTTGTCCGAAAGGTCATATGAATCTTTCAGCATCAATTCTCTTAATTGATTAATTACTCTATACGTGTAATTTGAACTTTCCACCATTTTATATCTGTCAGGAACAGAAGGAAGTAACTCCAATAGAGGTTTCAACGTTTGATTTTCTATATACTTTGAAACATCCTCACAAATGTATTTATTGAAATATTGAAAATCAACATCAAAATCTCTGTCATGCGAAAACGCAATTATGAAAAGTAAATTTTGGAAATCCTCATAGGTTATATTACCTTTTTCAATTTCATCTTCTAAGTCGACAAAAGCTGTAGATAGAAAGTTATGAGGCACCTCTTTGGACAAGCCCTTAACCTGAGGCACCTCATGCACTTTTGTTCTCTCCCTTATTTTTTGCTGGAATTTCGAATTTGCCTTGCCTAAATCGTGATATATTATCGCTAATTTTAGGAGATATTTGAGCTTTTGATAGTCTATTTGTAGCTTTTTACAACCTTCTCCAATTTCTTCCTCATATTCTTCAAACAGTTTTTCCATGTTATTTAACAAATCCACCGTGTGTTGGTATATGGTTTGATATTCACTTCCTTTGTCACCTTTAAATCTCTTTGCATAAAGTTCTATATCCTTATAACTTTCAATTTTCATACTCCTCATCACCTATTAAATCAATGATTATGTTCTCATCATCTACCATAACCTCTTTGTCAACCATTGCCATAGGATTTAACTGCTCTAATGTTTCAATAAAAACTATATCTTTTTTGTCAGTAAATATCCTCAAACCATCTTTTGTCTTTTCATATCTATTGTTGAGCCTGAACCTGATTCCATCAATCATAAGTGTCTCAGCAGTTGAGCTTTTCAAATACATCCCTATCTCTGGAGGTCTTTTCTTTATATATTTTCTGTACTCTACTTTTCTTGGCTCAAAGAGTTTTATCTCGTCTATCCTCATCAAATCCTCTTTTCGGCCCAAACCCCAGTAAGAGTCAAAGATATTTTTATATATTTTTTCCAAAACATCCCTTTCAGCATTTACATGAATACACAGCTGCACATCAACAAGGTTTGTCACATATATAATGCCATTCACTACTCTTGCAGAAACCTCATTTACAACAGGAGCATTGTCATTTTCTCCCCTTAGTCTATCAAACTTTATTATCCTTTGAATATCATAAACAACAGAGTTGAATTTGCCACAGATGGACACTGCCATTTTGTAATATTTTCCCTCTCTTGCACCTAAAATATTGTGAAGCCATCCCTTCACGGTAGATGGCGGTGGTAGCGGATAAGAGTCTACTATTCCATAAGAAAATGGTTTCCTGAAGTTTGCAAAAGGCTGATAAATCTTAATTTTTAAAAGGCTATTGAGCATCTTTAAACTGTCCCTTCTTCGTAATATTTTCTTGCTCTCTCTTTCAAATTCTCAAAGAAGTAATCAATTGTGCCACTTGAAGCTGGGAGAAGTTTTTTGAGCTCTTCTTCATTTACAAAAAAGCCTTCTAATATTCCCAATAGAGTGTAATCAAAGACCTTTTTGCCATTTGGTAGGGTCAGCTCACATGTGCTATGAAGAAGCCTTGGATCAATTGCATAGGCTGAATCTTCTTTTATAAGTCTAATTCTATTTAAGAAAAATGGATTTTTTATTGGATAAAGACCACCTATTGCAAAAAGCGGGCTTAAATTTTCCCTTCTTCCCTTGATTTCTCTGCTCAAAAACTTTATTGCATCAAATGAGCTATAAAGCCTCTTAAGTTTTTCACCAGCTGATATCTCTTCAACCACTTCTCCTTTTTCATTAAAATCTTTGCCCAGTCTGTCTAAGTCAATTGCCACTGTATAGGTATATAAGGATTTGTGCTGTTCAAGCTGATATGGATTTGGATTAGTATTTGCTCTTTTTGCTAAATTTAAGTTTGTAGCAAATTCTACGTCGTTTTTGTACTCTTCCAAAGACACGGCTGGAGTAATTTTTACAACTGCTGTTCGTGTTTGCGCATTTTGACGTTGCCCTGAAGTTTTCATGTAACCAAACAAGTCTATCTCTGGATACTCAGCAATTGTTGCTTCTTTTTTAAATTGAACTACCTGTTCATCACCTGTCACTGGAGTTTCCTTCATACCTGCGTTCTCTACCATAAATCTGTATTTTTCAAATCTTAAAGCTTGCCTTGACATGTAAGTGTATACTTTATTTTCTCTTGTAAGTTTTTTAAGCTCGGAGATGTTCCCTAAGCTCTCTCCATAGTTTAAGCTCATTGCCTCAAATACGACTGTAATTGTAATCCCTGCATTTTTATTCATTACCAACAACCTCCTCACTATTTTCTACTTTTTCATCTTTTTCGCTTCCAAGCAGCCCATTTACAAAGCTGTACCCCAGCGCACAAAAATTGTCTCTGTCATTTATACACGACACAAACAAAGCAGGAACTTCCATGTTATAGCTCATATAGGTTCTAATAATCAGATTCATAAATGTATTTACGTCGCCAATTCTGAGTGCCGAAATAAGTCTGTAAGCAAGACTGGCTATTTTGTTTTCAGCTTTTGAAGACAAGAACTTTTTCTTTAGCTCCTGGCCAAAGAAGTACATTTTCCACAACCACTTTTCATCCATTAATTCCCCACCTCTTTTTATACTTCTTAGGTATTTATACGTAAGGATGTTATACATTTGGAGTCTATAAGGAGAAATATTTGTATTTATCTTGGAATTTGGTTTTTGGGAACTCAAATATTGCCCTTCTAAGAATGATAAAAATTGAAAACTTAATGTATTATTCATAAATTTTTGCATAAATTCACTGAAAGGATAAATATTATTATCTTTGAACTTTATAAAGCTTCCTGTAATCTTTTTAAAGATATCAAAATTTGAATTTATAAATTCTGCCTTCTGTTTTGTAATACTAAAACCATAAAGCTTTGGTGTTACAGAAGAAGTTAAATCTATTTCGATGAACATAATATTGGCTAATCTAAACTTACTTTCTTCTTTTAATTTCAATAACAAATAATCATTGATAAAATTCAAAATTCCTTTTTCCTTTAATATGTTTTCTTCCCTTGACATCATCTCCATAAACAGCTTATTTGTTTGATAAAGCTCCAACACAGAGGTATTTCTATCTACAAAATAAAACTTTTTGGTTTGTCCTATTCTAAATTCGGTCAATCCTGCAAATATGCAAAAGTATATCAATTCACAAATCTCACAAATGGGCAGCTGCGGCTTGAAATTCCAGAAAAAATTCTTGTTATCTTTATTAGCACCCAGAAAGCTTACAAGTCCAGTGTCTAATAAAGCATCTTTTTTAGCAGGTCTTAACCCACAAAATATACAATCATGATTTTTGTCTTGTCTATTCGTTTGGTTAACTATTGGTCCTTCAAAATCATCAAAAAATTTCTTTTTTAATTCTCCTTTAAAATTTCTATTTAGAAACTTCTGTCACCACATATTGAACTTGCATTTTTAAGATAAGTTTTAACATTGTCTTCGATTAACCCTTGTTTATTTGCATTCAATAAATCAGTTATTTGAGATACATATTGTTCAGCGTCAGTCTTATTAAAATTTCTTGGCAACGTTAGCTTACGGCTATCTACCAATTGCTTTAACTTGGAAAATCCTTCTACTCTCTTTTTAAAGTTGCTTACTTCTTGTTTTAAATTCTTATCCAAATCATTATTTTCTAATCTTTGCAATAATTTATTCCCCAAATCAATTAACTCATCTGTTCTGGGATACCTCTGATAAGCTTTTTTGAAAAACTTGTCAGAAAAACCTTGTAAACTATTTCTGTCAAACTCTATATAGTTTGGTCCAATTGTTATAATATTTTGAGAAGTTATATCTTTTCCATCCAGCATAATATCAATAAATCCAATAATCCCTGCATTATAAGCCCAATCACCTAAATATACCCTTTCTTTCATAGCCTAATATACTCCTTTTTATTTTTGGTTATTTCGCTACCTCTATAAACCCGAAGCCCTGACCTCGTCTGAAGCCAATTCCATTTTGATAAATTTCTTTGAGGTCTTCGGGGGTTCCTGATAGTTCAAATAAGCCGATGAAGCCTGTGAGATACATATAATTTTTATTGGTATTTTCAACAAATTCAGAAATTCTGTGCTTGATAACCGTTTTTTGAACATTTATTGGCTTGAAAATAATCTTCTTTTGCAAACCTCTATTTTGCCCACGCAAACTACGAATATTTCTTATTTCAAAATCAATAACCTCATTAAACACATCTTCAAACCCATCCTCATAAGGCAAAACTGGTATCTTTTTGCTTTCTCCTTTCTTCTCAATTAAGATAGGTGAAAAAGTTTTGAATGCCATTACTCTATTAAATTGCTCTGGCTCTTTTACTAAATACATCCGCTTTAGTTTAATTTTGCAATTGTCAGTTAGATTGTATGGGTAAAGATGATTATTAATTAGGCTATTATACATGTTAACAAGAAATTCATAATCAGAAGTTGAAAGGTTCAAAACTATGTCGCCCCTGAACATAACCTTATCGTCAGCAAAATTCATGTTAGGAAGATTCACGGCAAACACAAACGGCTTTTGCCATTTGTTCTTTTTGTCTTTCCACCAATAAAGTTTTTTAAAATATTCCTGATTATATTCCGATAGGGCATTTTTTAAAAAGCTCATAAAAAGCGTTCGATAATAGATAGGAAGTTCAAAGATTTCTGTCTTAGGATTTGCTATTTCAAATATAAATTTTGCTCTCAAGTAAATTCCTCCTTTAAAAATAAACTTTGT
>NZ_BAZY01000045.1 GCF_001310975.1 Thermoanaerobacter thermocopriae JCM 7501 | reverse complement strand
CTCTGGATTTGTAATATGTCCTCTCATATTCTATATCCCCAAGGATTGTCGTTAATCTCTTTTTATCTTTCCTCTCTACTACCCATTTTTCTTTCCTTCTCTTGTCTTCTTTTATTATCCTATCTAACTCTTCAATAATTGCTTCTATTGCTTCCCTACCTAGTTTGTCCGTGATTCCCTTTATTTTTGCTGCAAGCTCTGTAATATTCATTCCTTTGTTTAATAAATCGCTAAAAATTTCTATCACTTCTCTAGTGAAATTTAGAGCATTTTGTAGTATAATATCCTCAAAGATATATTTTTTCACAAGAGACACCCCTTTCTGTGTTGTTTTGTTTTCCATAATCTATTTTATCACAGGGGTTGTCTCTTGTTTTTTTTACTCAAAAAATCCTACGATAATTTTACACTATGTAAATTATTATGAAAGTAGATTAAAGATAATTGTGATTGACAGCTAATAATAGTATAATGTATAATAACAAGTAAAATGATGGATAAATGCGATGACCAGGAGAGTAGCAATAGCAGGTATACAGGGAGAAGATACCGCGACTGAGAGTATCTTTATACTTATGCTATTGTGAAGGACACCTGTGAGCAGACCAGTCGACAAGGTAGGCTGTGTCCGTGAACCTGCGTTAAAGGAATGAGTCCAAATCAGGGTGGCACCACGGGATTTAACCTCTCGTCCCTGCAAATTGTTGCAGACGAGGGGTTTTTAAATGTGTAAAGTTATTACAAAATGCAAAAGGAGTTGGTGAAATGCTTACAAAAGCTCCAAGAGGGACAAAGGATATTCTTCCTTCAGAGTCTTATAAATGGCAGTATGTAGAAGAGCTTATAAGGAAGATATGCGATGATTATGGCTTTAGGGAAATAAGAACCCCCGGTTTTGAACATACAGAGTTATTTTTAAGGGGAGTAGGGGAATCAACTGATATCGTGAGAAAAGAGATGTATACTTTTACGGACAAAGGCGGAAGAAGTATTACTTTAAAACCTGAAGGTACTTCTCCGGCTGTAAGAGCATTTATAGAGCACAATTTATATGCGGAGGCGCAGCAACGAAGTTGTATTATATAACTCCTGTTTACAGATATGAAAGGCCTCAGTCTGGAAGGCTAAGAGAACATCACCAATTTGGAGTAGAAATATTTGGTGCTAAAAGCGCTTCTGCGGATGCGGAAGTTATAAGTGTTGCTATAACGCTTTTAAAAAAGTTGGGACTTAATAATTTGGAGCTTAGAATAAACAGTGTTGGGTGTTCTGCTTGTAGAAAAAATTATAATAAAGTGCTTAAGGATTTTTTAAAGGACAATTTGAAGTATTTGTGTGATGACTGTAAAGTCAGATATGAGATAAATCCTTTGAGAGTATTAGACTGTAAAGTTGAAAGTTGTCAGAGGATAACCAAAGATGCGCCTCTTATTACAGATTATTTGTGTGATGATTGCAAAAATCATTTTGAAGAACTACAAAAATATTTAGATGTAATGGGCTATAATTATATAATTGACCCCAGAATTGTGAGAGGACTTGATTATTATACCAAAACTGCCTTTGAAATAATTTCAAAAGACATCGGAGCTCAAGGAACCGTATGCGGTGGAGGAAGATATGATGGTCTTATAGAAGAATGCGGAGGGCCTTCTATGCCAGGAGTAGGTTTTGGAATGGGACTAGAAAGACTTTTGCTTACTTTGGAGCAAAAGGGTATTGAGATTTCAAAACCTAAAGACGTAGATTTGTTCATAGCTTATGTTGGAGAAGAAGCAAAATTATTTACTTTTGCTCTTGCTAATAAACTGCGATTTAATGGATTAAAAGTAGAAAGAGACAACATGGATAGAAGTTTAAAAGCACAAATGAAGTATGCCAATAAGCTTAATGCGAAATTTGCTATTGTAATAGGAGAAGAAGAGATGAAGGAAAACAAAGTTAAATTAAAAGATATGAGAGATGGAAGCGAAGTAGAAATATCCATTGATGAAATAGAACAAAGGATAAAAAATATATAAAATGGAGGGAGTAAAATGGGAGAACAATTAAAAGGACTTAAAAGGACTCACATGTGTGGAGAATTGACAGTGGAAGATGTCGATAAATCTGTTGTAGTTATGGGATGGGTACAAAGAAGAAGAGACCATGGAGGCTTAGTGTTTATAGATTTAAGAGATAGAACAGGTATTGTACAGGTGGTTTTTAACAATGAGGTTTCTTCCGAAGCTTTTGAAAAAGTACAGGGTGTGAGGAGTGAATATGTACTAGCAATAGAAGGAAAAGTGGTAAAAAGGGCACCTGAAAATGTAAATCCTAAAATTGCTACAGGGGAAATTGAAATATATGCCAATACCTTAAAAATTTTAAGCAGATCAGAAACTCCGCCTTTTCCAATAGAAGATAGAAGCAATGTCTCAGAGGCTATAAGGCTAAAATACAGATATTTAGATTTGCGAAGACCTTCAATGCAAAAGAATTTAATGACTCGGTTTAAAATAACTAAAGTTGTTCGTGATTTTTTGAATAAAAACGGTTTTATAGAGATAGAAACGCCTCTTTTAATTAAAAGTACGCCAGAAGGTGCAAGAGATTACCTTGTGCCAAGCAGAATTTATCCGGGCAAATTTTATGCTTTACCTCAATCTCCTCAAATATTCAAACAACTTCTTATGATTTCTGGATTTGATAAGTACTACCAAATAGCCAAATGTTTAAGAGACGAGGATTTGAGGGCAGATAGGCAACCAGAGTTTACACAAATAGATATAGAAATGTCTTTTGTAGAGGTAGATGATGTTTTAGAAATTAATGAAAAGATGATTGCGCAGATTTTTAAAGAGACTTTAGGCATTGATGTGCCAATTCCTTTTAAAAGATTATCCTATCAAGAAGCCATGGAAAGGTTTGGGACAGATAAACCAGACTTAAGATTTGGGATGGAACTTAAAGATTTGTCAGACATAGTATCTCGATCTGAATTTAATGTATTTAAGACTGCTTTAAAAAATAGCGGATCTGTGAGAGGCATAAATGTAAAAAGTGCTGCTTCTATGCCAAGAAGACAGTTAGATGAATTGGTGGAGCTTGCAAAAACTTATGGAGCTAAAGGACTTTTATGGATGCAAGTTTTTGAAAATGAAGTGAAATCCCCTGCTACTAAATTTTTAAGTGAAAAAGAAATAGAAAAGATACTTGAAAGACTTGAAGCAGAAACAGGAGATTTACTATTGATTGTGGCAGATAAAGATGAAATAGTTTTTGATACTTTAGGTCATTTGAGATTAGAGCTTGGAAAGAGACTTAATTTAATTGATGAGAATAAATATGAGTTTGTATGGATAGTGGATTTTCCGTTGTTAGAGTACGACAGCGAGGAAAAAGATATGTGGCAAAACATCATCCCTTTACGGCCCCCAAAGATGAGGACATAGACCTTTTAGAAAAAGAGCCGTTAAAGGTAAGAGCAAAAGCTTATGATATAGTTTTAAATGGAGTGGAAATTGGGGGAGGTAGTATAAGAATACACGATACTGAGCTTCAAAAAAGAATGTTTAAAGTTTTAGGTTTTAGCGAAGAAAAGGCGTGGGAAAGATTTGGCTTTTTGATGGAGGCTTTCAAATACGGTGCACTCCTCACGGTGGGATTGCATATGGATTGGATAGCTTGCTATGATTATAACGGGAAGCGACACCATAAGGGATGTAATTGCTTTTCCAAAGACTCAAAACGCGGTATGTTTAATGACAGATGCACCTTCAGAAGTATCAGAAGAACAGTTAAAAGAATTGCACATAAAGGTAGACTTATAAACGTTTACCAGTTGAAAAATAGGGGTTTTTGTGATATTATTTATATAGAAAGATGAATAAATTTAAAAAACCCTGTGGTGCGCGTGACATCCGGTGAAAGTTTGAGCCAACACCAATAATAAGGGAGCCTGGGCTTTGGCAGTGGATTGTAGGCCGCCTTTGAACGGAAGCGGAAACATGAAGCTGCCAAGAGGGCACCCACGTTGTGAGGACGGGTTCAAGAACTACCGGGAGGCACGGCACTATGGGGGTTTTTTTATGGAGGGAAAAGAGTGGACATTTTTTCGCGAACAGAGCTTTTAATAGGAAAAGAAGGGCTTTTAAAACTTAAAAACAGTACCGTTGCAGTTTTTGGAATAGGAGGAGTAGGCTCTTTTGCTGTTGAAGGGCTAGTAAGAGCAGGAATTGGAAAATTGGTTTTAATAGATGGAGACGACGTGTGTGTGACAAATCTAAACAGGCAAATACACGCTACCACTTTTACGATAGGTAAACCTAAAGTTGATGTGATGAAAGACAGGATATTAGCGATAAATCCAGAAGCCAAGTTTTAACTTTTAAAGAGTTTTACTCCAGCAAAAACAGTGATAAACTATTATCAAAAGAGTACGATTATGTAATTGATGCAATTGACAGAGTGCCTTCAAAAGTGGATTTAATAGCGAAATGCACTTTATTAGGGATACCTATAATAAGTAGTATGGGAGCAGGAAATAAACTAGATCCTACAAAATTTGAAGTAGGAGATATTTATCAAACAAGTGTATGTCCGTTGGCAAAAGTAATGAGAAGGGAACTTAGGAAAAGAGGTATTAAATCTTTAAAAGTGGTGTATTCTAAAGAAGAGCCTATAAAAAATTTCTATAGAAGCGAAGCTAAAATTTCGAAACCAGCACCTGGTAGTATTTCTTTTGTGCCTTCTGTTGTCGGCCTCATACTTGCTGCAGAGGTAGTTAAGGACTTATTGAAAAAATAAACAAAAGGCTATTGACATATCTGTGAAAAAATTTTATACTATTTATTGGATACCCCAATGGGGTTGGGAGGTATAATATGTACCAAGATAACAAAGAAGATTTATTAAGAAGATTAAGAAAAATTGAAGGACAAGTAAAAGGCATACAAAAGATGATTGAAAATGACGCCCATTGTGTAGATGTACTGGTACAAGTAGCTGCTGTTAGGTCTGCGATAAACAGCGTTGGTAAAATTCTTCTTAAAAGTTATACCACCAGTTGTATAAAAGGAGCTTTTTGTACTGAAAAGCAGGATGAGGTGATAGAAGAATTAATTGAGACGTTTATAAAATTTATGAAATGACTTTAATAGTTGGGTTTTGTTAGCAATTTGCTTTATGATATAAATGTATAAAGCAGTTGCTTTGTATAAAAATAAAAATGAAATAAAAGTATAGGAGTGGTTTTATGGCAGAAGTAGTTATTACGCTTGAAAATTTTGAGGAAGAAGTTGTGAATTCAGATGTACCAGTTTTGGTAGACTTTTGGGCTGAATGGTGTATGCCTTGTAGGATGGTGGCTCCAATAATTGATGAATTAGCAAAAGAATATGAAGGTAAAATTAAAGTTGGGAAAATCAATGTAGATGAAGAAAATGAATTGGCAATGAAATTTAGGATAATGAGTATACCCACAATTGGACTTTTTAAAAACGGCAAGATGGTAGACAAAATAATAGGTGCAAGACCTAAAGGAGACTTTGTAAAGTTTATAGAAAAACACTTAAACAATTAAAAAATCCTGCGTTATGCAGGATTTTTAATTTATTTATTGTTTAATTTTCTAAAAAATTACAAAAAATCAAAATATACTGAAGTATATTTTAAAAAACGAATAAAACCCCCTTTAATGTTGGGGGTTATTCGTTTTTTAAAGATTGAAAAAGCTTTTAATTAGCTTAACTGGTGGAATATTTTCAGAGCTTGAAGGAGGAGAAAAATTATTAGAAAATATAATTGATGGAGGAAGTGGAAAAGAACTTTATCCTCCTTCAGTGGCAAAAGTTTTAATTGACAGAGATTATATCATGGCAGCTTGTGTGGTGTTTTGACTAAAAAATATCCTGACTAAGCTTAAGATTAATGAAAAATAGCTTTGGCATTTCTAAAATATTTAGAAATGGGGGAGATTAAGTTGTATCCTTTGTTGAGAATAAATTTAAGAAAACTTAGAAAAAATACACAAACTATTGTCAATCTGTGTGAAAAGAGAAATATAAAGGTAGTAGGTGTTACAAAAGTTTTCTGCGGTATTCCAGAAATAGCTCAAGCGATGGTAAAAGGTGGAGTAGAAATTTTAGGAGATTCCAGAATTAAAAATTTAAAAAAATTACAACACATACCGGTATTTAAAATGCTTATTCGAATTCCTATGATAAGTGAAGTGGAGGAAGTCATAAAATATGCAGATATAAGCCTTAATTCAGAAATCGATACAATAAAAAGCTTATCAGAAGAGGCAAAAAAACACAAGAAGTTCATGAGATAATCCTAATGGTAGATTTAGGTGATTTGAGAGAGGGTATGTTAAAAGAGGATGTAATTCCTGCAGTGGAACAAATAGTAAAGCTTGAAGGTATAAAACTTCGAGGAGTAGGTACTAATTTAACTTGTTATGGCTCTGTTATTCCTACTCCAGATATACTAGAAGAGCTTGTAGAAATAAAAAATTCTATCAATAAAAAATTTGACCTGAATATAGATATAGTCTCAGGAGGAAACTCAAGCAGTCTGTACTTAGTTCAAAATGGTCTCATACCAAAAGGAATAACGCAGCTTAGAATAGGAGAAGCTATTGTGTTAGGTAGGGAAACGGCTTTTGGAGACAGAATTCCCCATACGTATGACGATGTATTTACTTTAGAAACACAGATAATCGAATTAAAAGAAAAACCTTCCTATCCACGAGGCATATTAGGAGTAAATGCTTTTGGTGAAAGACCGGTATATGTGGATAGAGGTATAATGAAAAGGGCAATTTTGGCTATAGGAAGACAGGATGTCAATATGGGTGACCTAATTCCTATAGATAGTACCATTGAATTAATAGGTGCAAGTAGTGACCATTTGATCGTAAATGTTACAAATTCTCCATATCCATATAAAGTTGGAGATATAATAAAGTTTAAGCTAACATATGGTGGGATTTTATCTTGTTGTACCTCTGAATATGTAGAAAAGGTGATTGAAGAGGTGTAAAAATACCTCTTTTTGATAGTAATTTTGCTGTTGACAACCTCTTTTTTAAATGGTATTCTTTTTATTGAAATCCGAGCAGAATAGTAGGATTTAATAGGAATTCAGGGGGATGGATAATCATGAAATTATCTACAAAAGGTCGATATGGGATACAAGCTATGTTTGAATTAGCCTTTACTATGGGGAAGGTCCCATTTCTTTAAAAACAATTGCGGAAAATGAGGGTCTTTCTGAGCATTACCTAGAACAACTTATAGCAATTCTTAGAAAAGCTGACCTTGTGAAAAGTGTAAGAGGAGCACAGGGTGGGTATATGTTAGCAGCTCCTCCTGATAAGATAACGGTTGGAGATGTGATAAGGACATTGGAAGGGTCACTGGCTCCTGCAGATTGCGTTTTGGAAGATACACCTTTTGAATGTAGTAGAGCGGGAGGTTGTCCCACAAAATTGGTGATGGAAAGAATAAGGGATAGTATAAATAAAGTAATAGACTCTATTACTTTACAGGATATGGTAGATGATTACAGGCGGTTGAATCAAAAAAGTGCTTTTATGTATTACATTTAAGTAAATAGAATCCACATTAAGAAGATAAAGTATTAGTATTATGCCATGACAATCAGTTATCTTTGTGATAGACAAGCAGTTAGGAGAAAGTTGAAAAGAGATAGAGCACACAAAAAAAGTGTGCATTTTTTAATTTAAAGAGGGAAATCTATAAAAAAGCAGAAACTTTTTAAATTTCAAAGGAGGGCTATTATGAATAAAGACAAATATATGAAGGGGTTTTTGGCAGGACTGGTAACTGCTGCATATATAATTCCTAAAATAAATATGAAAAAATATAGACGCTACAAAGATATGATAGAAAAAAGTGTGACAAAAATATGCCGCACAATGAACAAAATAAAAATTAGATAGACTTTTCGGGTGATAACATGCAAGTTAAAAAGATTTATCTATTTTTTTAATTATTGCTGCTATAGGCTTATTGTATTTTTTTATAAAAAATTGGGTAAGTATTAAAAATATACTTTCCCCTTTTTTTATTGCCGGTTTGGTAGCCTATTTATTGAATCCAATGGTAAAATTTTTTAATTCAAAGGGCTTGTCTACATTTTTTTCTATACTTTTGGTATTTTTAATTGTTACTTTGGGAATATTGATATTTTCTTTCTATATCTTTCCTTTGATGATAAATGAAATGATTGCTTTTATAACAATGATACCTTTTTATATTGAAGAACTACAAAATATTTTGATTCAACTAAAATTTAACTATTTTTCTTATTTACCACCACAATTTGAGAAAGTTTTAGATAAAAATT
This sequence comes from Thermoanaerobacter thermocopriae JCM 7501, assembly GCF_001310975.1. GTDB lineage: Bacteria > Bacillota > Thermoanaerobacteria > Thermoanaerobacterales > Thermoanaerobacteraceae > Thermoanaerobacter > Thermoanaerobacter thermocopriae. Next base: position 4,193 of record NZ_BAZY01000045.1, on the reverse strand, counting down.
TGAATACCCTCAATAATCTCTTTGCTTCCCGAGTTGATATGGCTTTTAAATCTACTGTTGCGATATTAAAAAATGTTATAGATGCCATACTTGTACCAATTATTACTTTTTATTTTTTAAAGGATAAAAATTTGTTTAAAAAAGAGATTGAAAAAATAATTCCCTTCAAATATCATTCTAGTTTCTTTACTCTTCTAAGAAAAATAGACAAAATTTTAAGTAAATACATAAGAGCACAAATATATCTTTCTATTTTTGTTGGAATTTTAACTAGCATAGGGCTTTCTCTAATTAAGATTAAATATGCTTTTTTAGTAGGGCTATTGACAGGAGTATTAAATATAATTCCCTACATAGGCCTATTTTGTCGATTATTCCTGCTGTATTACTAGGATTTCTTGATTCTTTATCTAAAGGGATTTGGGCTTTAGTTGTATGTCTTTTAGTGCAACAAATAGAAAATGCTTTTATAACTCCCAAAATACTTAGCGACAGCGTAGGTCTACATCCAATTACAGTAATTTTTTCACTGATTGCAGGGGGGGAACTTTTTGGCATCTGGGGGCTTTTATTGTCTGTGCCTATTGTAGCAATCGTAAAAGCAGTTGTAACAGAAATTTTTATTGAGAAATAAACCAGTTATTGACTTGTTATGTTCAATCTTGTATAATATATCAAAAAAGAGCGGGTAAAAGCCCGTCCCCAAATTAGGGACGGTTTTTATTGTATCAAGAAGGAGGATTTTTATGGAAAAACTCGGGATGAATGAAATTAGAGAAAAATATTTAAGCTTTTTTGAAAGCAAAGGGCATTTGAGGTTGCCAAGTTTTTCTCTAATTCCCAAAAATGATAAAAGCTTATTGTTGATTAATTCCGGTATGGCTCCTTTAAAAGCTTATTTTACAGGAAAAGAAGTTCCCCCCAGTAAAAGGATTACTACTTGCCAAAGATGTATAAGGACACCTGACATTGAAAGAGTAGGTAAAACAGCACGTCACGGTACTTTTTTGAAATGCTAGGAAACTTTTCCATTGGTGATTATTTCAAAAAAGAAGCTATTCCCTGGGCCTGGGAATTTGTAACAGAAATTTTGAAGTTGCCAGTTGACAGGTTATGGGTATCAATTTATGAGGAAGACGATGAAGCATTTGAGATTTGGAACAAAATAGTTGGGTTACCTTCTGAAAGAATAGTGAGGATGGGAAAAGAGGATAATTTCTGGGAGATTGGCACAGGACCTTGTGGGCCATGTTCAGAAATTTACTTTGACAGAGGTGAAGAAAAAGGCTGCGGTAAGCCTACTTGTGGAGTTGGCTGTGATTGCGATAGGTTTATTGAATTCTGGAATTTAGTTTTTACACAGTTTAATAAAGACGAACAAGGAAATTATCATAGGTTGCCAAATCCAAATATTGATACAGGCATGGGACTTGAGAGGATGGCAACAATAATGCAGGGAGTCGACAGCATATTTGATGTAGACGTAATAAGAGGCATTACTAATTTTGTGTCTAAAATTGCGGAAGTAGAATATGGAAAAGATGCAGAAAAAGATGTATCTTTGAGAGTTATCACTGACCATATAAGAGGGATAACTTTCATGATATCAGATGGAATTCTGCCTTCTAATGAGGGAAGAGGCTATGTTTTGAGAAGACTTTTAAGAAGAGCGGCAAGACATGGTAAATTGCTGGGGATAAACGATGCCTTTTTGTACAAAGTAGTAGATTCAGTTGTAGAAAATTATGGAGAAGCATATCCTGAAATAATTGAGAGAAAGGACTATATAAAGCGAATAATCAAAGTAGAAGAGGAAAGATTTAAGGAAACAATTGACCAAGGACTTACAATTTTACAAGATTATATAAATGAGTTAAAACTCCAAGGAAAAACTGTCTTAGAAGGCTCTAAGGCTTTTAAATTATACGATACCTATGGTTTTCCATTGGATTTAACAAAAGAAATTTTGCAAGAGGTTGGCATTGTGGTTGATGAAGAAGGATATACAAAAGAGCTAGAAAAGCAAAGGATTAGAGCGAGAAGCAGAAGAAAAGAAGATAATAGTTTGTGGGAGCAAGATATATATTCTACTTTAGGAGATATTAAAACAAAATTTGTGGGATATACCACTTATGGGAGCAATTCAAAAGTTTTAGCTATTGTAAAGGAGGAAGAACTTGTTGAGGAAGCAGAAGCTGGAGATGATGTAAGTATCATATTAGATATAACTCCTTTCTATGCTGAAAGTGGTGGCCAGATAGGAGACAAAGGAGTTCTAGAGAATGAAAATGTTTTGATAAGAGTAAAAGACTGTAAAAAAATAGGAGATAAGTTTGTACACATTGGAACGATTGAAAGAGGTTTAATTTCTGTAGGAGATGATGTAAAAGCTCGAATTGATGTGGTAAGCCGAAACAATGCTGCAAGAAATCACACTGCAACTCATCTTCTTCATAAAGCCCTAAAGGAGATATTAGGCGACCATGTTCATCAAGCTGGTTCTCTGGTGGCTGATGATAGATTAAGATTTGATTTTTCACATTATCAAGCGGTGACTAAAGAAGAGTTAAAGAAAATAGAAAATAGGGTTAATGAAAAGATATACCAAAGTTTAAATGTGTATATTGAAGAAAAAACTTATGATGAGGCATTGAAAGAAGGGGCTGTTGCGTTATTTACGGAAAAATACGGGGATAAAGTAAGGGTTGTGAGAATTGACGATTACAGCGTGGAACTTTGTGGTGGAACACATGTTAAAAATACTAACGAAATAGGGCTTTTTAAAGTTGTGTCTGAAAGTGCAGTGGGTGCAGGTTTGAGAAGAATTGAAGCTTTAACAGGACCTTACGCAATAAAATATTTAGAGGAGAAAGAAGAGATATTAAAAGGGGCTTCTGATTTATTGAAAGCCCAAGATAAAGAGTTAGTTTCAAAAATAGAGGGCTTGCAACAAGCTTTAAAAGCAAAAGATAAAGAGATAGAACAATTAAAAATAAAAATGGCTTCTATTTTGGCTGATAGTTTAATTAATTCTGCTATTTCATTAGACGGTATAAGAGTAGTGGTTTCAAAAATTGAAGATTATGATAGTGAGTCTTTGAAGGCATTAGGGGACATTTTGAAAGATAAATTAAAAACGGCGGTAGTAGTGTTGGCATCTTCTACCCTAGAAAAAGCTATATTTGTCGGTATGGCTACTAAAGATGTTGTTCAAAAAGGGATAAATATGGGGGCTGTTATTAAAGAGGCTTGTAAAGTATCTGAAGGAAATGGCGGTGGAAGACCAGACATAGCTCAAGGAACAGGTAAAAATCCATCTAAGGTGAAAGAAGCATTAGACAAAGCTATAGAGGTTGTAAAAGAACAGTTAAAAAATTGAGAAAAACTTGACTGTTTAAGTAAATATAGGTTATTATAAAGTTGATGGTAGTTAAATGTATCTAGAGGTGATATATTATGGTAGATAAGAATGAACAGACTCTAAGGTATCACGTTACAACTGATAGAAAAACTGTTAAAGAGATATTGACAGCAGTATACGAAGCTCTTTCGGAAAAAGGCTATAATCCAATAAATCAAATAGTAGGTTACATCTTGTCTGGGGATCCTACTTATATAACCAGCCATAAAAATGCGAGAAATTTGATAAGAAAAATTGAAAGAGATGAATTAGTAGAAGAACTTTTGAGAGAGTATTTATCTTCCCAAAAATAAGAAAAATAAAATTGCCTCACATAAGGTGAGGCAATTTTAGAATGGAGAGATTTTTTTGAGGATTATGGGACTAGATGTAGGTGATAAAACAATCGGGATAGCCATAAGTGACTTATCAGGGACAATTGCACAGGGACTTACTACTATTAAAAGAAGTAGTAACAAAAAAGATTTTGAGAGAATAAAACAAATAATAAATGAATATGAAGTAGGAATGATAATTGTAGGATTACCTAAGAACATGAATGGTACTTTGGGACCACAAGGACAAAAAGTTGTAAGATTTGTTGAGCACTTGAAGAAAGCTTTTAGTATACCAATAATATTGTGGGATGAAAGGCTTACTACAGTAGAAGCGGAGAGGGTTTTAATAGAAAAAGCTGATATAAGTAGGGCAAAGAGGAAAGAAGTAATTGATAAGCTGGCTGCAGTTCTTATACTTCAGAACTACTTAGATTCACAAAAAAATAAATAAATTT
>NZ_BAZY01000044.1 GCF_001310975.1 Thermoanaerobacter thermocopriae JCM 7501 | reverse complement strand
GTATTTTCAGTAAGACTAAGCAGGAATCCATTAGGGTGGAGCAGAGAAGGATTAAAGCTAATGGCGAAATTAAGGGTATTCAGCAAGAATGGAGGAGACTTAAGAGAAGTAGAATGGGGTAAGAAAAAGAATATAAATGAAGGAAGTTACAAATTAACGAAGAAGCAAATAAAAGAGGCGGTAAGGAGAGTTAAAACGTCTACAAATGAAAAAATAAATAATATTACAGTTTTGAATATAGGGAAAGTGACGCCAATATATAGGATTTTAAGAGCAATAAAATACGTGCAAGTCATATAAAGAACATGATAAGACGAAGCCCTGAATTAAGTAAATTACAGGGGTTGTCTTAAAAAAATCCTACAGTATCTTGACACTATCAATAATTTATCCACCTATTGACAAAAAAATATTAATGAGTTAATATTTCGATGTATAAAATATTTTGTATTAAAAATTTTTGAGGTGAAAATTTATGAACAAAGATTGTGATATTAAGCTTTTATATGACCTGTTTCGTATAATTAGACAAAAACTCAATAATCAACTGAAAGCAAATGACCTCTCTGAGTTTCAAAAAGACCTCACAATTGGAGAACAACAAGTAATAATAATTTTAAGCGAAAATAAAAGCAATCCAATGTATATGAAAGATATTGCTTTAGAATTAGGTATTTCCCCCAGCACCCTTACAAGTATAGTAGACAAACTTGTAGAGAAAGGGTTAGTTCAAAGGGACTCTGATTTGGAAGACAGAAGAAAAATACAAATTTCTTTAACAAAAAAAGGCCAAGATCTTTATAAACATTTAGCAATGTTTAGGGAAAAAATTTTGCAGCCAATTTTTGAAAAACTCTCTCCTCAAGAATTAGAAACATTAAAAAACATATTACAAAAAATCAAAGAAGAACTATAAATTTTGAGGGTGGTGTTTATGAAAAATACTGTTAAAACATTAATAATAGTCACAGTAATTTTAGCAATTGTAGCTTCTACCGTTTATGCAATCTCTATAAAAAACAAAAGCGCTACTTCCACTGTAGAAGTAAATGCCGCTAAAGTGGAAAAAGGTGAAATAGTCTCTTTAATTTCCACCACAGGGGTAGTAGAATCAAAGTCCAAACAAGAATACTACATTTTATCTCCCACCAAAGTATCAAAAGTTTATGTATCTGTTGGAGACAATGTAAAAAGAGGAGATAAACTTTTGGAATTTGAAACACAAGATTTATACATACAATATCAAATTGCCCAAAAACAGTTGGAAATAGCACAAATGCAACTTGATGCACTAAAAAAATTAAAAGAAAAACAGTCACAACAATCTCAAGTCGCAGCTCAACTTCCAAATACCTCCTTGCCACAACAACTCCTTCGGGAGAAAGTACAGTACAACAGCCCTCCATTTCTCAGATGCAAACTACTTCTCTTAGCCTTGATGACCAAATAAAACTCCAACAAAAACAAGTAGAAATTGCAGAACTAAATCTTAAAAGCATAAAACAAAGTATGGACAAACAACAAAAATATATTACTGCTGAATTTGATGGTACTGTAACTGTTGTAAATGCTAAAAATAACAGCTATTTTACCTCATCTCAATTTCCTGCTATAACAGTAGAAGACTTAAACAATTTGCAGATTACACTGGATGTAAACCCCTATGATGCGGTAAATTTAAAAGAAGGTCAAAAAGCCTACATACATTTTGCAGATAAAACCTTTGAAGGAGTAGTAAGTAAAGTGAGTCCAACTGCGACAAAAGTAATCACTCAAACAGGTGGAGATAATGTCGTAAAAGTTATGTGGACCTCTTAAGCAATGATGGCACAATAAAACCAGGTTTTAATGTAGATGTCGACATAAAAATTGGCGAAAAAAAAGGTGTAATAAAAGTTCCATCAGAAGCAATCGTAAGTGATAAATATGGTAACGAATTTGTGTATGTAGTAGAAAATGGCATAGCAAAACAAAGGAAAGTGAAAAGTGGACTCGTTTCTGATTTGGAGACAGAAATCATAAAGGGAGTAAATGTCGGCGAAAAAGTCATACTAAATCCCACCAGTTCTATCGAAGATGGTACAAAAATCATAATAAAGGGCGGGAAAGACTGATGATTGAATTGAGCAATGTAAGAAAGGTGTACAATCTTGGAAAAGTCCAAGTGAATGCATTAAAAGGCGTCTCTTTAAAAATAAATAAAGGTGAATATGTAGCAATTGTTGGTCCCTCTGGCTCTGGTAAATCTACTTTAATGAATATAATTGGTCTTTTGGATAAACCCACATCTGGAAGTTATAAGCTCAATGGAACCGAAATATCAACGTTAAATGATGACCAATTAGCTTATTTAAGAAATCGCCAGATAGGTTTTGTTTTTCAATCTTTTAACCTTTTGAGTAAATTAGATGCACTGTCAAATGTAGAACTGCCAATGTTGTACGCTAAAATACCAGCAAAAGAGCGTAGAAAAAGAGCAATAAAAGCTTTAGAAATAGTGGGATTAAGTGAAAGAATACACCACAAACCTAATGAACTCTCAGGGGGACAGCAACAAAGAGTAGCAATCGCTCGTGCTATTGTAATGAATCCTTCTTTTCTATTAGCTGACGAGCCAACAGGAAATCTCGACACAAACTCCAGCATTGAGATAATGAAAATTTTTTATCAACTCAATGAATCAGGTACTACAATAGTGATGGTTACCCACGAACAGGACATAGCAAATCACGCAAAAAGGATACTTCGCATAAGAGATGGAAATATTATAGAAGATACCCCTATCGCAAACAGAATAACTTATTAGCAGGTGATAAAGGATGTATATTTTAGAAGCCATAAAAGTAGCAATTGACAGTATATTAAGTAACAAATTAAGAGCTTCTTACAATGTTGGGGATTATAATCGGTATTGCTTCAGTTATAACAATAGTGTCTTTAGGAGCAGGCGGTCAAAAAGCTATTTTAGGCGAATTCGAAAAAATCGGCGTTAGTGTATTTTCTATCAAGACGAAAAATAATGTTGAAATAAGAGAAAGCGATAAACTGACTCTCAAAGATGTAGAAATGATCAGAAAAAGACTTTCTTCGGTAAAATATGCGGCGCCAATTACAGAAAAATTTGGACTCGCTAAAACGGATAAACTTACCAAGAGGGCTATTTTTATAGCAACAGATTTTGATTATGGAAATGTCTCTAACATAAAAATAATCTATGGCCGCTTTTTAAATGAAAAAGATATTCTCATGGGTAGAAATGTGGTACTTATTGATAAAGACTCTGCAAAAGAACTTTTCGGTTATGAAGATTGCGTAGGAAAAACTATTAAAATAGGCAGTTCTTCTTCCTTTGACACAGCAAAGATAATTGGCGTTATTGACAGTGGTAATTTAAAAAGTTTAGGAGGCTCAATAGCTGACCAAATACCTGTAATAGCTGCAATTCCAATAACTTACGCACAAAAAATCTTCCAAGACGTAGATATCTCACAAATTTACGTAATGACCTACAACCAAAACCAATTAGATGAAGCCTCCTCTCAGGCTGTGCGCTTAATAGAATCACTTCATCACAACAAAGATAAATACGAAGCAGAAAACCTCATCGGTTTCCTAGAAGAATTCAACAGAATATTAAGCATATTTACGGCAATCATAGGAGCAATTGCTGGTATATCGCTTATAGTAGGTGGAATCGGAATTATGAACATAATGTTGGTTTCTGTAACTGAACGTACCAGAGAAATTGGAATAAGAAAAGCCATAGGCGCAAGGCAAAAAGACATTTTAATGCAATTCTTAATTGAGGCTGTCGCAATTTCTCTCTTAGGGGGTGCTATAGGTATTTTCTTCGGTTATATTTTATCAAACATCATTGGTCCTTTTATAAATATAACCCCTATCATCTCTATAAACACAATATTAATCGCTTTTCTTTTCTCCTCAGCAGTAGGAATATTCTTTGGAATATACCCTGCACAAAAAGCAGCTAGACTCGACCCAATCGTAGCACTCAGATACGAATAAAAGCAAGAGGTAAATCACCTCTTGCTTTTATTCCCTCAAAAACAAATTAATTCTCTTTTCTTTTCCAATTGTTGAATACTCCCCATGACCCGGATATATCACTACGTCATCTTCCAATACCAAAAGCTTGTTCTTTATAGAATCCATTAAAGTATCAAAATCCCCACCAGGAAAATCATATCTTCCTATCGAGCCTTTGAAAACAGTATCTCCTGTAAAGCAGACATTGTCAATTTTAAAACACACTCCGCCTTTTGTATGACCTGGAGTGTGTAGACTTCTATTGTGTATTTTCCAAAATATAAAATATCGCCACCATTTAATAAGATATCTGCGGCACTGCACTGTATTTTTTATAGACCATTTTAGATAGATTTAAACTGGGGTCTAAAAGCATGGGAGCATCTTCTTTTGAAATAGCAACTTCTGCTTGAGTAACTTTCCTTAGCTCCTCTACTCCACCTATGTGTCAAAATGACCATGAGTGAGTAAAATATATTTTACTCTTAATTCGTTAATACCAATATAATCTTGTATTTCAGATGAATATTCCCCTGGGTCTATTACAATTGTCTCCCTAGTTTCCTCGTCAGAAACAATATAACAATTGGCTTTATAAAGTCCTACCACATACCTTTGTATTTTCATAAAATCACTCCATTAAAACACTTTTTTAGAATCAATGAGAATTGTAACTGGTCCGTCATTTTCAATTAATACTTTCATCATTGCCTGAAATATACCTGTTTTGACACTTACGCCTCTTTTTTCAATCTCTTTGACTAATAAATTAAAATACTTCAAAGCTTCTTGTGGTTTTTGAGCCATCATAAAGTTAGGTCTTCTGCCTTTTCTCACATCTCCAAGCAAAGTAAATTGAGAGACAAGAAGGACTTCTCCTCCTATATCTAAAAGAGACAAATTCATTTTTCCTTCTTCATCTTCAAAGACCCGCAAATTCACTATTTTATCTGCCATGTACATTACATCATTTTCATTATCATCAATAGATATACCAACCAAAACAACAAATCCTTTACCTATTGAACTTACCATTTCTCCACCTACACTTACTTCTCCGCGACTCACCCTTTGAACAACAGCTCTCAAAAAATCACCTCTATGCACTTAATCTGTAAACGTCCATTACCCCTTCCAAAGCTTTCAACTTATTCATAACTCTTTCCAGTTGGTCTTTTGAAATAATCTCTAAAGTTAAGTTAATAATTGCAATATTGTCTTTTGTTGTTCTAGCATTGACAGCCTTTACAGCAATTTTTACATCTGCAAGAACACTAGTAACATCTGTCAAAAGTCCAAATCTATCACTAGCCATAATCTGTATATCAGCTTGATAAAAGATATTTCTATCTTGATCCCACTCAACCTCTACAATTTTGTTTCTATCAAAAAGATATTCTTTTACATTGGGACAATCTTTTCTGTGAATAGAAATTCCCCTTCCTTTAGTAACATAACCTATTATTTCATCCCCTGGAACAGGAGAACAACATTTTGCAAACCTGACCATTACATTGTCTACACCTTTTACAATAACCCCCGTTCCACCTGTTTTTTCTTTTTTCTTTCCACCTTATCAGCCGGGATAGATTTCATGCCTACTTCTTTTTGAGATTTTTTAATTTCTTCTTTAATTCTCGGTATTACCTGATTTAAAGTTAATCCTCCATATCCGATTGTCGCATATAAATCCTCCATTGTGTGAATATTGAGTTTTTTAAGAACTTCCTCCCATATTTCACTTTTTATCATAGCAGGTTGCAATCCATGTCTCCTTAATTCTTTTTCTATCATTTCCTCGCCGCGAGTGATATTTTCTTCTCTTTTTTCTTTTTTAAACCACTGCCTGATTTTGTTTCTCGCTTGAGAACTTTTGACAATTTGTAACCAGTCTCTGCTTGGACCTCTGTCTTTATTTGGACTCACTAATATCTCTACAATATCACCGTTTTTCAATTGATAATTTATAGGAACCAATTTACCGTTTACTTTAGCACCATTTAATCTATGCCCTATTTCAGTGTGTATGCTGTACGCAAAATCAACAGGTGTCGACCCTGCTGGTAAATTTATCACATCCCCTTTGGGAGTAAAAACAAAAACTTCATCTGTAAACAAATCAATCTTTAATGTTTCCATAAACTCTTTTGCATCTTTTAATTCTTTCTGCCATTCCAAAAGCTGTCTCAGCCATGAAAGTTTTTGGTCAAATTTATCTTCTGTAGTCTTGCCTTCTTTGTATTTCCAATGGGCTGCAATACCATATTCTGCAGTTTTATGCATTTCCCAAGTTCTTATTTGTATTTCAAAAGGTTCTCCTTTAGGACCTATTACTGTAGTATGAAGGGATTGATACATATTAGGCTTTGGCATAGCAATGTAATCTTTGAATCTGCCAGGAATTGGTTTCCACAAAGTATGCACAATTCCTAATACGCCGTAACAGTCTTTTACAGTGTTTACAATTATCCTTACTGCTAACAAATCGTAAATTTGGTCGAAGCTTTTATTCTGTGTTTTCATCTTTTTATATATACTGTAAAAGTGTTTGGGTCTACCATCTACCTCTGCTTGTATTCCCATTTCTTTTAGTTTCTCTTTAATTGTAGTTATGATATTTTGTATAAGCTCTTCTCTTTCCTTTCTTTTTGCAGCTACCTTTTCTACAAGGTCATAGTATTCATCAGGATGCAAGTATCTCAAACACAAGTCTTCTAATTCCCATTTTATCTTGGATATTCCAAGCCGATGAGCAATAGGAGCATATATTTCTAAAGTTTCTTCCGCTTTTTCTTTTTGTTTGTCAGGAGGCAAATATTTGAGAGTCCTCATATTGTGAAGCCTGTCAGCCAGTTTTATGAGTATAACCCTAATATCTTTTGCCATTGCTATGAGCATCTTTCTCATGTTTTCAGCCTGTTGCTCTACTTTGCTCTTGTATTCTATTTTTCCCAACTTTGTAACACCATCAACCAAATCAGCAATTTCTTTGCCAAATTTTTCCAATAGCTGCTCATAAGTCACATCTGTATCCTCTATTACATCATGCAAAAGTCCTGCTGCAATAGTAGTAATATCTAATTCCAGGTCAGCTAAAATATATGAAACTTCTATGGGATGAACAATATATGGTTCTCCTGAGTTTCTCATTTGGCCATCATGAGCATTTACTGCAAAGTCATAAGATTTGTAGATTAAATCTAAATTTGCTTCATCACCCATATAATTTTTTATCCTATTTATCACTTTGTCCAACATATTTACCACACCTTATAATTAAAGTGGCTTAAAGCCACTTTATAGATTAAAACTTTATTAGTGAAATTATATCATATCCGTCAAGCTTTTTTCTACCATCTAAAAAAGTTAACTCACTCAAGAAAATAATGCAGTCTACTATTCCACCCAATTTTTCCACAAGTTTTGCAGAAGCATAAATTGTCCCACCAGTCGCTAGTAAATCATCAACTATTACAACCCTTTGCCCCTCCAAAATAGCATCTTTGTGTATTTCTAGTGAATCTATCCCATATTCCAGTTCATATTCATAGCTTAAAGTTTCTGCAGGTAGCTTTCCAGGTTTCCTGACAGGGACAAATCCCACACCCAACCTATAAGCTAAGGGAGCTCCAAACAAAAAGCCTCTTGCTTCTGGCGCTGCAATGAGGTCAAATTTTCTGCCATCTAAAGCTTTAGCTAACATTTCGATAGAATAACCAAAAGCTTGCGCATTTTTTAAAACAGGTGTGATATCTTTAAATTTTATTCCTTTTTTAGGAAAATCAGGAATTTCTCTGATCATCTGTTTGATTTCTTCTAATGTCATCACAAGACCTCCTTAAATTTTCTGGCTAACAAGGAACTTGGCAAATTCAATAAACTCTTTTTTAGCTGAGAATATCCTTTGCATTATTTGAGTTTGTTCAATATTAACCTTTTGTGGCACGGAATTTTTGCTTAACATAAAAATATTATCACGTTCTTTTACATTTATCAATCCTATTTCTTGCATTGCTTTTATGCAAAATAAAAATTTTATTGGATTTAAATTCAGATGCGGATGTAAATGTTCTTTAAATAAAATGGTGTTTCCTTTTTCTATAAATTTGTAAAGTTTAATAAAATCTTTTCTCTGAGGAAAAATTTCATCAAAAGATTTTAAGTTATAATATATGTCTGATTCATTAAAGACTAAATGAATCTTTTTTCCTTGTGAATGATAAAGGATATAATAAAAAATTTCTTTTTTAAAAGGTATATCGTAAATAATTATGTCGTCATAATATTTAAGTGGTTCTAAAGAATTCGTAAAAAATAGTATGCCATTTTCTTTTTTGCAATTCATATTACAAAAAAGAAAAATTAACAAACTTTTCTTTTTTGAGATATCTAAGTAATGACTTAAGTTCTACAGCAGTATTTACTATGACAGCTGTTTTGCTTTCCCCTTTAAAAAGTTTGAGCACATATTCCCACTTATTATTAATTCCTCTTTTATCAATTATATAATCAACTTTTCTATTTATTTCTTTTTTCTCTAGCTTGTATTCTATCATGATTTTACTCAAGTTTTTATAGTAGGAAAATAGAGGCAACTTAACTCTTAAATCTTTTACGTTTATGATTACTGACTCTATTCCATTCCAAGTATTTATTTCAACACTTCCTACAACATCTATTATATCCCCTATTTTTATATCGTTTCTTTTTTCTGCTGTATCGAACAACATAAGTTCATAGACAAATTTTCCTTTTTGGGCGATGATCTTTTTGTGTCTTCCACTATTTAAATCAAATATTTTTGTAACTGTTAAACCCTCAAATAAAAAATTAGGCCGCGGATTATTGCTGCCAAAAGGTTTAAGCTTTTGAACTTGCTTAGCTATTTCTATATCTATCTTTTCATTTTTAACCTTTGCCTCTATTTTTAAACTTGGGATTAAATCAAGTTCACTAAGCACAGTATCAGCGTATTCATTTATTTTTGCTTTAAAAATCTCCAAATTGTTTTTCTCAATATTTATTCCAGCAGCCATTTCATGACCGCCATATTTTATCAAATAATCTTTACAGTATTCTAATGCTTTATATAAATTAAAGCCTTCTATGCTTCGCCCCGAACCTTTGCCCTCCTCTTCCCCTAAACTTATAAGTATAGAGTCTATGAAACCTTTCTGTTATCCGAGAGGCTACAATTCCAATAACACCCGGATGCCAATTTTCATCCCACAGTACAATTACTTTTTCTCTATTCAAATCAACAGTCTCTTCTACTTTTTTGATTGCTTGTTGAAGTATTTGATTTTCTATCTGTTGTCTATTTAAGTTTTCCTGGTTTAAATATTCTGCTATCTTTTCTACTTCTTCTTTACTATGGCTTATCAATAATCTGACAGCCGCTTCTGCACTTTTGAGCCGACCTGCGGCATTAAGACGAGGGGCTAAGATAAATCCCACATGATATTCGTCAATTTCAACATTTTCTAATCCAGAAGCTTTTATGAGGGCTTTTAAACCTATATTTTGTGTTTCATTTAGTCTTTTTAGCCCTTCTTTTACAATTATTCTATTTTCTCCTAATAAAGGAACAATATCTGCAATCGTACCAATTGAAACGATATCCAAAAATTTATGAGCTTCTTCTCCAATAAGAGCTTGTGACAGTTTAAAAGCAACCCCTACCCCTGCCAGGTCACAAAAAGGATATTCAATACCAGGCAAATGGGGATTTATCACCACATCTGCTTGTGGTATCTCTTTAGGGATACTATGATGGTCAGTTATTATTACATCTATTCCCAAGATTTTAGCTTTTTCCACTTCCTTAACAGAGGTTATACCACAGTCTACACTAACTATAAGTTTTGTTCCCCTCTCTGCAATTTTGTCTATTGCTTCTTCATTTATACCATATCCTTCAACTAATCTTTCTGGTATGTAATAATCCAATTTTGCCCCTAATTTTTTAAGGTTAAATATAGGATAGCAGTGGCAGTAATCCCATCAACATCGTAATCCCCATAAATGGTGATTAGATCCTTCGAGGCAATATGTTGTTGTATCAATTCTTTTGCTTCTTTTATTCCCCTTAAAAGATAAGGAGAGTGTAAATCTTTTAAATCAGGATTTAAAAAACTCTTAACTTCATGGAGGTTTAATCTTGATGCAAGCATGTCAGCAATTATTTTGGATAATCCATAAGTTTTTTGTATCTCTTGAGACAATTGAGAGTTTTTACTCTCTTTTAAAATCCATCTGTAAATTTTAGGCATCAAATCACCCACAAATTCTCCTATTTTTTTCTCCTCTCAATTATAAAGATTCGGTAGAAAACCCACAAACACAGAAATAAAGCAACTACATAACCAAAAAGTCCTAATACATTGTAACCAAAAACTTTATATCCCCCTTGAAATGTCAAAACCAGTGAAGAAGCTACAATTAACGCTGATGCTATAATACTTATAATAACCTTATTTACCATAATATTTAAGTCATAGCGCAAACTTCCATCTTCATCAAGGTTTATTCTAACCTTTATATCGTCTTTTATAAGCTTTGTCATTATACTTTGGATTTTGGAAGGAAGTTTTCTCAACACTATTATTGTTTTATGTAAATCTTTCGAGTTTTCTTTTAATATTTTTGTTAAACTAATGTTTCTCAAATATACTTCTTTTATAAAATCTTTAGCTACACTAGAAATGCTAAAGTCAGGATCTAAGCTCCTGCCAACGCCTTCTACTGTAGCTAAAGACTTTAAAAGTAAAGTAAACTCTGGAGGTAAAATCAGCTTATGCTTATAAACAGTTGTCATTATTTTTCTCATTGAATCATTAACACTGATATTTTTTAGAGGAGTACTGTAAAAATAATTTATTATATGGTTTAAATCGGATTTAAGGGTCCTAATATTAGTACTAGGCCTTATGGCGCCCACATCCGACAAAATTTCTACTACTTCCTCAATATCATTCTCGGCAAAAGCTCTGAAAAGTTCAATTATCATTTCCCTTGAGGATTTATCAAGGTAGCCTACAATTCCAAAATCTATATATGAAATTTTGCCATCATTTGTGATTAAGATATTGCCAGGATGAGGGTCACCATGGAAAAGGCCAAATTCATAAACTTGCAAAAATATAGCCCATGCTCCATCTCTTGCAACTTTCTTTAAATCGAAGCCTTTTTTAACAAGTAAATCCCTATTTTTTACACTTATGCCTTCTACGTACTCCATTGTGAGAACGCGTTTTGTAGTGTATTCCCAATATACTTTAGGTATGTATATATAATTTTCTTTCTCAAAATTCTCTCTAAAGCGTTCGGCATTATTCCCTTCTTGCGTGTAATCTAATTCATTGAAGAGAGATTCAGCTAATTCATCAACTATTTCGACAAAGTCCAATGGAGAATCAACTATGCGCTCGTTCAAAATTTTAGCAATACTTTTCAGAATTATTATATCAGCATTTATCTTTTGGGATACCTCTGGACGTTGTACTTTAACAACAACATCTTTCCCTTCTTTAATTTTTGCCCTATAGACTTGTCCAATAGAAGCAGAAGCAATAGGAGTTTCATCAAAATAAATGAAGAAGTCCGATATTTTGCCTTTTAACTCACTCTCTAAAATATTCTTTATTGCTATAAAGTCCTCTGGTTCTACCTCATCTTGAAGTTTTGCAAGTTCCAATAAAATATCATGAGGAATAAGGTCTCCTCTTGTACTTAAAAGCTGTCCCATTTTTATAAAAGTAGGGCCTAATTCCTCTAAAGTTTTCCGAATCCTCTCTCCAACTCCCATGTAATCATGATTTTTCAATATATGAAATGGGATATGCCTGCCGTTTAATAAAATCTCAGAAATAAAGCCAAACCCATTTTTAGTTAAAATCCTTAATATCTCCCTATATCTTCTAGTAATATTTTTATTTCTAAAAATAAAAGACAAATTCATTTTTTCACCTCATAGAAATATAGTAGCACTATTTCTCAAAAGATTATGCCACTATATTTTTTGTATTATTCATAAGCTTAGGCTTTTACAGGTTTATTAGAGGTTCTTCTCCTTTTTTCTCTATTCTTAATTAATACCCAAAGAGGAGTAGAAATAAAAATTGAAGAATACGCCCCTGATACTATTCCAATAAGCAAAGGTAGTGCAAAATCTTTTAATGCCTTAGGTCCTAAGAAATACATTAAAACAAGCATAATCAACGTAGTCAACGTTGTATTTATTGACCTTGTCATTGTCTGATTTACACTAACATTTGCAATTTGTGAATAATCGGATTTTTTCATAATTTTTAAATTATCCCTTATTCTGTCAAAAATCACAACAGTATCATTAACAGAATAGCCAAATACAGTCAAAACCGCTGCTATAAAAGGAGCATTAATTGTTATGTTAAAAATAGTATATATGGAAATTAGTATAAACACATCGTGGAGTAAGCCAATAATTGCAGCCCCGCTCATCTCAAATTCAAACCTAAATCCTAAATAGATAAACATTGCAACGGAAGCCAACAATAAAGCACCTATCATTCCAAATTTTATTTCTTCACCTAAAGAAGGTCCTACTTGCTGTGACATTATTAAATCATTTTCTGTTAAGTTATATTTTTTGTAGATATCTTTTATTATTGAAAGTCGAATTTCATTGGCAATAGGACTTGTCTTAATTGAGACTTCATCACCTTTTGTCCCTATTTTTTGTATTTGAAAGTCTTTAACTTTATATCCGTTTAAAATTTTAATTATATCATTCGGATCAAAAGGCTTACCAATTCTAACCTCCATTATTGTTCCACCAGTAAAATCTATGCCCCAATTAAACCCATTTATAAACATTGCTATTACTCCAATCAAGATTACAATCCCTGAGATTGCAAACCAAATCTTGGTTTTTGAAATTACATCTATATTAAATCTATACTGATTCACTCAATCTCCCTCCTATGCTCCATAAACTTTTATATCCCTTGTCAAATCCATCTCCAGAAGTGCATGCAACAAAAATCTTGTTACAGTTATAGCTGTAAAGAAGCTGGATATAACACCTATTAAAAGTGTCAAAGCAAAACCTTTCACATTTCCAGAACCCATGTAAAAAAGTATAATAGCACCAATAATAGTAGTCATATTAGCATCAAAAACAGCTGTAAAGGCTCTTCTAAAACCTGCGTCTAAAGCAGCTCGTAAACTTTTACCTGCCCTTAGTTCTTCTTTAAATCTTTCAAAAATTAAAACATTAGCATCAACAGCCATACCAATTGACAATAGAAAACCTGCAATTCCTGGTAAATCTAAGGTTATATTAAATAAAGCATAGATTATTAAATTTATTAATATATATATTATAAGGGCTAGATCTGCCATTATTCCTGGTAATCTATAAAAAAGCTGCCAT
>NZ_BAZY01000043.1 GCF_001310975.1 Thermoanaerobacter thermocopriae JCM 7501 | reverse complement strand
TTCATATTAAATTTTTTCAAAATTTTAATATACCTCTCTTCCTAAGCATTTTCCTATTTGTGTCGCAAGACGGTTTCTTCAAACTCTTCTTTTATCTTTTTTAGTAATTCCTCTCTTGTCATTATATCTAGCGCAGTCATAGCCAGAACTTTGGCTGAAAGTACGGCTGTCTCTTTACCTCTCGTCGAACCTGCGGCTTTCAAAAATTCCAGGCTATGAGGTACTACGTCCTTTTCAGCTATGGCTATGTGGGGATGGATAGCGGGCACGACTTGGCTTACATTTCCCATGTCCGTTGAACCGATGCCTTCTTCTTCGTCACTTATATCGTGATAGCCCAATTCTTTTAAATTAGCTTTAAATACCTCAGCCATAGTTTTATTAGTTACTAGGTTGTCAAAACCAAGTTCAAAATTTCTATATGAAAGCTTTGCTCCAGTTGACAACTCAGCACCCTTGGCACAGGCTATAACTTTCTCCTTTACTTCAAGCATATATTTTTTTTCCTTCGCCCTCACGTAAAAGCGGGCAACAGCTCTTTCGGGAATGATATTGGGAGTATGACCCCCTTCGACAATTATTCCATGGATTCTCGCATCAGGTCTCAGTTGCTGCCTTAAGGCATTGATGCCGTTAAAAAGAAGGATGACCGCATCCAGAGCGTTTATGCCCAGGTGAGGTGAGGCGGCAGCATGGGCTGCTTTACCTGTGTATGTAAACTCCAGGGCTTCCATGGCAAGAGAAGTTGTATATATAGTAGTCCTATTGCCAGGATGTACCATCATGCCGCGTCCATATCATTGAAAATACCTCTTTCTACCAATAGCACCTTCGCACCATCGGTTTCTTCTGCAGGAGATCCTACTAGTATCACTTCGCCGGAAAGCTCTTCAGCCAACGCTCCTAAAGCCACCGCGGCTCCGAAACTTGCAGCTGCAATAAGGTTATGTCCACAAGCATGACCTATTTTCGGAAGAGCATCATACTCAGCTAGAAAGGCTATTTTGGGACCGGGTTTTTGGCCTTTTTTTCTTGCTAAAAAAGCAGTTGGCAGTCCTTCGACTTCATTTACTAAAAAACCATAAGCACTTATTTTTTCCCTCAACAGTTTTGAAGCTTTAAATTCTTGATTTCCAAGCTCTGGATTTTTATATATCTTATCGGCGACTTCAAAAATTTCCTCCTTAATCCTCTCGATAAAAGAAATGACTTTCTCTTTCAATCCTTCCATATCTGTAGCCACTCTCCTAATCTAAAAAAATTTTATTCATATGATCCTTACGCAGTTTTTCAAAATTATCTTTATACATCGATATGGCCCTTTTCATAGTTATTGGAACGGTATTTCAGCCCTATAAAAAAAGCTTTCATCAAGATCTTGTATGAACATACTACAGTCTATTGTCTGACAAACAGCATTCAAAAATGATAAGAATTCGCTTTCAGTCAAAACACTCCTATAATCAGTTTTAAGATTATGACCTTTTTTGTTAACCGATATTATAATGATTAGAATGCTATGCTCTAAATTGATAGACAAGTCCAAAACGGTTTCTTTGACATATTGTAGTAAATACTTGACTAATGAAGACACAATATAAAATATCAGTATATAGTTTCCTCTAGGCCTAGCAGAACTATCATCGCTTACTTTGACATTTATCCAATCATTCAGTTTCCTGTTATGCAACCAGTTTTTTAAATCTGCTTCAAGTTTTTTCGGTTCAAAATCCACAATGCTTGTCGGTAATGTTTTCAGGTATTCGAGGTACAAATCCTCAATTACTTGAATTGCATCCAATATATCGGAATTACCGACCACTCTGCTTTTTTGTTTTAGAATAGCAAATACAAATTTGCTTATCTCCCTTATACTATCTAAATCCATTTTATTTTGCTTAAGCTTTTCATTTGTTGATTTCAGGATATTCTGATATAATATATTTCTTTTTTCAAGCGCTTCCTTAAGCATCTCCTTTTCCCGCTCAAGATTGTAATATTCTATTGCCTGTCTTATTATAACTTTAAATTCTTCCTCCAATTTCCACGGTTTTGTAATAAATTTGAAAATATCGACTTGGTTTATTGCAGCCAATATCTGAGGCAGCTGGGTATAACCCGACAATACAATTTTAACTGTCTTTGGGTATTTTTCCTTGACAATTTTTAAAAGCTGCAGACCATCCATTCCGGGCATTCTCATATCCGTAACTATGACACTTATTTCATTTTCTTCCATTATTGCAAGGGCTTCCTCTGCACTCATAGCAAAAAATGATGTATAATCCTCGTCAATAAGTCCCCTCTTTAGTGAATTGAGTATCTCTTTGTCATCATCCACAAACAAAACTGAATTGCCCTTCATATATAGCTCCCTCCAACACTGTATTTTTAAGAAAAATTGCAGTTTCCCAGCGGCATTAAATACCTTAATGAATTTCGTCAACTACTTTATCGCAGTCTTCCTTGCAGAGGCCAAGAAAATCAAATGCACCTGCGTCTAAATCAATTTCTAAATTTTCCCCTAAATATCTTCCTGCATAATAGTCCGCAATATGTACCACAGACACTATTTCCCTGTATATCACCCTACTGTCTGATGGAGAATGGTGAAATAGTGCCGATTCTATAACAGGATATGTAAAGTCAAGATGGTCTAATATATACCCTCCGATTTTTTGGTGTAAGGTCTGCATATTTGCTTTCACTTCATCATTATCATCTGTAAATATAGACAAAACAGCATATCTTCCAATATCATGAAGCAATCCTGCAATTAAATATATATCGCTTAAATCTTTCTTTAACAGGCGCCTATAAATTAAATCCGTTATCCTGTTAGTAAGCGTTGCATGCTTAATCAAAAGCTCTTTGTTTACGCTCGGGTTAATTTTGTTGATATATCCAAACATTACGGCAGCTAAAATAATATTCTTTATATTAAACTCACCTAAGCGACCGGTGGCTTCCTCTATTGAGCCAACCTGTGCTTCCCAAAAAGAAGAATTCACAATATCTAATGTATCCCTTTCCAGCCTTTTGTCTTCAGCTACTTTTTTTAGTGCTTTTTGAGTATCACTTACTTGTTCTAGCGCAAAACTTAAACCCTCATAAAGACCTTTTTCTCTTAAAGTATCAATGATTGAGCTTATACCTTTCAGCGTTTCCTCACTATTGAGTATCTCTCTTGCCCCTATTACCTGTTCGATTGTCCGAATAAAATTCTCATTGTCCCAAGGCTTAAACATGTATAATTTTGCTAAATTATTCTGTAAAGCGTCATTAAACAGTTTTTCCTCCGCGTAGCCGCTCAAAATGAGCCTTATAGTAGAAGGATGCTTTTGTTTCACTCTTTTCAACAGTTCATACCCATCCATTGTAGGCATCTTCATATCGACCACTATTACGTCAACTTTTGTATTATCCAATATTTTAAGCGCTTCATCTCCGCTATCTGCTGTATAAACATAATAATCACTATCAAGGTATAATCTTCTAATTGCTTTTAATATTTGCTTCTCATCATCTACAAACAATAACGTCTTACTCATTCTATACCCCACCCAAAAGCAAATCTACAACATCCATCAATTAGGATAGTTACTTTGCTGGATGATTTGTGTCCATCTGCATTTGTCAATCCTGCCTATTGCTTTTCTCGCCTCTTCCAGATCCTGTCTCGCTTCTTCATACCGTTTCAAAACGTAAAAAAGTGAATGCCTTCTGTAAAAACCTTTGGCCGCCTCATAGTCAGACTCTAACTGTAAAGCAAGTTGTATGGATTCTTCATACATTTGTAAAGCTTCAGCATAGTCTCCCATATTCGCCAATATGATGCCTTTAAGGCGCAACGCTTTTAGTTTCTTCATATCGTTCTTAGATTCCATCGCTGCAGATATAGACTTATTACAATATTCCAAAGCAGTATCCAGATTATTGCTTTGCAGTTCGTATATACTGCGGTATCTATAGTAATCGCTAATATAGGATATTTCTTCAGCATCTGTAAATATCTTATATGCGTTTTCCAGCATACCTGGAACCTTTTCGTAGTTTCCAAGTTTTAAATTCAGTCTTGCGATACCTAAATAGTTGATTGCCGCTTCAACCGGCAGTCCTTGGCTTTCCGCTATCTCCAGAGATTTGTTATAATACTCGAAGGCTTTAGCAAAATCTCCAATTTCATACATCAAATCTCCCATATTCAACTGAGCAACACACAATTTATACATTGATGATATTTGATATGCTTTTTCCATAGACTCCATAAATAGTTGCTCAGCCCTTCTAAATAATCCTTTTTCTAAGTATAGTATCCCTAAATTAATACTGCTGGATATATAATTTGCAAGGTTTGATATCTTTTTTGAAAGCTCAATGGACTTGTTAAAATATTCCTGAGCTTTTGATATCATTCCCATTGTATAAAAAACAATCCCCAGATTGATGGATTCATTGGCCATTATTCTAAAATTATTTATTTTCTCAGCGTAATTATAGGCTCTATTCAGATAAAAAAGAGCATTTTCCATGTCTCCTCTGGTGTAATACAATATCCCGGCCAGGTTAAGAGTCTCTGCAAGAGTTTCATAGTCTTTGTTCCTGAGCAGAATTTCTTCAGATTTCTCCGCTATTTCCAAAGCTTTTGGATTTCCTTGCTTTTGAAAAATGCTACACTTCTGCTGAAGCAGTTTGCCGTATAGGCTGCTGTTCCGCCTTATCCTTTGTTCAATTTCTTCAATTATTTTTAGCGCTTCATTATATTGGTCCTTTTCTTCGTAAACTTTCGCAATCATAAGCTTTATTGAATAAATATCATCCGCCATTTCAGCGATCTTTAAGGCTAAATTTAAATATTCCAGAGCCCTGTCATACTCGGCCATTAAAAAGTATATCTCTCCGATATCCATATATGCATGTAAAGCCTTTGAATCGCTCGGCTCATCGCTTCATTCTTTATCGCCTGAAGATACCTGTCGTAGTATTCCAGGGCGCTGTCGTAATTAAAGTCTCTTTTATACTTCTCGGCAGTTTTTCGATAGTACTCCTCCGCCTTCTTATTTAATCCTGCCGCTTCAAAATGCATACAGAGGATTTCATAAAAGTATTCCAGTTCCCCTCTATACCTCGACTCTATCATTTCTCCCAGCTTTCTATGGTAGTACTGTTTATTTCTGTTCAGGATGCTGTTGTATATAACCTCTCTGGCCGTATCTATTTCAAACATGTAGACCCTCTCAACTGCTCCCGAAGTAATTCGAACAGATTTCGGAGAAATTATATTCAATTGAACTGGAAGTTTTATCAGTCTTTCCATTTCATCCTCATCAACATCCAGCAAACTTCTTACCCAGGATAAGTTAAATTCCTTTCCTATTACCGAAGCAGCCTCCAGAAACCTTGTGGTCGCTTCATCCAGCCCCGAAAGGTTTGATAAAATAATGCTTTCCAAATTACGTGGCAGTGAAATTACTCCCTGCAAGTTAAAGTAAACGGTATTATTCTTGATTACAAATTTTCCTTCCCTTTTGACAGCATTAACAAACTCCCTTACATATAGCGGATTGCCGTTCGTAAGCTGATATATCTCATCGTTTAAGCCTCCATCAATATTTTTGCAGCCAAGTAACTGGCATATTTGAAAGCTGACCCCTTCTTTGCTTAGTTTTTTAAGTTTCAAGGTATAAATTCTATCGGGACTTATAGTATTAAACGCTTCTATTTCATAAGTGGAGGTGAAAATGAAGGTGGTTTTTATATCAGGCAGTAGTTTTATCAGTTCTACCAATATGTCAACAGACACGGAATCTGCAAATTGTATGTCATCTACTATAAAAACAACTTGCTGATTCATGCAAAGACCTTTTATAAATATAGAAAGCTGGTTTATTAATTCTCTTTTTATATCATGGTATTCCATAGAATTCAATATATCCTGAAAATCCTTGCTTCTGTCCAAACCCATAACAAAGGCTAAAAAATCATAGTTCCTCTGAACTTCATCTTTGCTACGGCCCTTCAAAATATAACCTACGTAAGACATAAGTCTGGCTTTTTTTGTATTATTATCGGTTTCCAGATTGACATCGATCACATTGTATAAAATGTTGGAAATCAAATGGTATGCTTTTCTCTGGTAGGTGGGGTCACTATTTATCCATATCTTTTTTATATTATTATTTAAATCTGATGTGAACTTTTTTATAAGGCTTGTCTTACCAATACCCACCTCGCCTAAAACGAATATAACCTTAGAACTTTCAGCATCTCTAAAAATGGTATTGAGCAAATTTATTTCATGGTCCCGCTCTACAAGCTGAATATCATCTTTACCGTAATCTTTTGCAATACCAATAGGAACATAGCATTTTACAGGTTTCTCTTTGTTTTTGACCACAATCTCCCTTGGATCCGAATAGTTGATCACATCTTTTGTGGCTTCATAAACCGATTGGGAGACAAGGATTTCTCCCCTCGCTGCACTGGACTGGAGCCTCTGGGCCGTATTTACAGTATCACCAATTACCGTATAATCTTTGTCAAAATAGTTGCCTACGCTTCCTGTGACCGCAAGGCCGTAGTTTACTCCAATCGACAGGCTGAGGTTCACTCCCTTGTCGTGAAGCACTTCTTTCGAAAACTTATTTATAAGTTCCATCATTTTCATTGCACATACCACAGCCCTTATGGGATCGTCGGCATGAGGATACTTGGCACCGAAAAGGACCATTACAGCATCTCCTATGTATTTGTCTATAGTGCCTTCCAGCTCATAAACAGGTTTTGTGATATAATCAAAACAATCATTAATTATTCCGCGAACCTCTTCAGGTCCATTTTTTCAGATAGTGCTGTAAAGCCCGATACATCTGCAAACAAAACCGCTACATTCTTTCTACTCTCTGGCAGTATATCAAAATTTTGTATGGAGCTCCGTTCGCCTTGACTGCCAATTTTTGCACCGCAGTTGAAACAGAACTTTGCCATCATTGGGTTCGGAGAGCCACACACTTTGCATTTCAAAGGAAATTTCATGCCGCATAAGCTACATTCTTTACTATCAGAACTGGGTAATTTGTATCCGCAATTAAAACATATCATATAATATACCCCCGTTTTTCTTGTCTCGTCATGCCCTCAAACTTTACACCGTTTAATTTAATTATAACATATATTAAATCAGCTTACACAGGTAAAAAAACAATACCATGAGGAGAAAGATAATAACCAACAGCATTATAGCAGAATTTCCGAAATTTTTCAGTGTGGAAAGAAAGATAAAATGAATATATTAGAAGAAAAAACAGTTTTTTTTTTTGTTTTTTTTTTTCTTAATCTTGACAAATAACTATTTTCGTGTTATTTCATAAATAACAAAAATTTAATAATACAATGTCGATAAGGGCACACTTATCGAAAGGTAAGGTCGCAAAGCCATGGGTCTAAGGGAATGAATATTCCTATGATCGCCAGGCTGCCGAAACATTATAATTGCAGTTTATTGTGCTGCTGCAAAAATAGGCGCCTGGGGATTACCCATAGGTGCCTTATTTATTATTCAACACAAAAACAATTTTAAAGAAGGAGGTGAAATCCATGAAAAAAAGAGTACTGTTATTAGCGTTGGTGTTTGCGCTTTTATTTACAAGTTCACATGTTGTTGCTGCTGAAAAATCCGAAGCTGTAATTACAAATCAATCCGTTGTTGCAGCTGAAGAACCTGTAGTTATAAAGATACCATAACGGTTACCCAGGACGGCGGTAGATATCAGATAGGTTTTATAGAAGTTGAATTTAAGAAGGATTGCCTTGAAGCTGATAAACTTCCAGTAACCTTTGAGGTGAAAATCTATGCTGAAAATGGAAAAGGATATATCGAATTTTCACCGGACATACCACATTTCATCAAGAAGGTACATATTAGAGTAGATGATTACAAAGGATTGCTGTATGATGTAGCAAAAGGTGAAAACATCTACGTAAATTACAAACACAAGCATTTTACTGTTGAACATTTCTCCAGATTTTGCTTTGCCAGGTACTAAGTAATAATAACACGGGAGGTGGCCTACCTCCTTCTATTTTTCTATTGATACTACTTGTTTAGAAACGAATAAATAGATATACCATTTAAGCCTTTATTCAGGAAATAAATATGAGGTGTGACTATGTGCTTCGATTATTTGCTATTAGGCCATTTGCTGGGAGACCTCACTTTTCAGACAGATACCATTGCAGAAAATAAAGCTAAAAATTGGAAATGGAATCTCTACCATGCTTTCATTGTAACAATTTGTATGCTCGTTTTTGCGATTCCTTTTGGCACTCTCATCATGGGTTGGTGCTTATAAACGGTGTTCTTCATTTTATCATTGATTTTTATAAATTTAAACTGCCTTGCAAAAGTCCCTTACATTCTTTATTTTATTTTGTGGCAGACCAGTCTTTACACCTTTTAATTATCTGGTTAATCTCAACTTTTTACAAAGGAGAGCCTTTCTATTTTCCTGTTGTTAAGGAGTTGCCCGGCCTTCTGATCACTCTTGTTTTAGTAACATCTGCTGCATCTATACTGATTCAATACATACTCAGATTAATGTTTCCTCCCTCTAATGAAAGTTTTTTTATAATTGGAAATGAAAAAGTTGCAGGCATCATAACAAGGCTCTCTATATTTTCCTCACTTTATTCTTCCTTGTATTTTGGGAAACCATTACTGTTAATTATTTTGGTAATTCTTGCAGCCAAAACTGTATATTATTATAGATACTGGCATCCTTTAATTACTCCAGCTTATTTTTATACTGGGCTTTTAATGGATTTTCTTATACCAGGAGCAGCTTTTATTATAAATTATTTATAAAACACACAATTCCAAACGGAAGTGGGGTGCAGTAAGTTGTGAATACCTTTAGAACGCTAGTTGTATCGAATCTGCCGAAAAATATAGAAATTTTCTCACTATAATCGAACAAAACTATGAAAACACACTGGTATTGTCAGATGTATCAGAGCTGCAAAAAGAACTGATGTCTAACGAAAAGACTATTAATGTCATTTTTATAGACAATATGCTGTTGGACAAAATAACCGACAGTTTATCCTCTATACTTGAACTCGAGAACAACTTCTGCATAGTACTGTTTGAAGAATATGTAAGTACCTATGAGAAAAGGTCCTTCATATACGATGAATTGGAATGTAACGATATATACAAAATAAGTAATTTTTTAATAAGATTGGAACGTGAATTGAACCGCAAGGCTCAACTCCTCTCTTTTCAAGATGAAATAAAGAGGTTTTATGATATTGGAAAAAAACTATCATCTGAAAAAGACCTCATGACATTGCTGGAATTAATCATTGAGACCTGTATGGACATAACCTCATCAGATGCCGTGACCATATATGCCATTATAGACAGCGATAGCGGTGAGTGGTCCTATTATGATAAAAACGCTAAAAACAAAATGCTAAAATTCATAATAGCTAAGAACAACAGCATAAAACTAAATTTGGAATCAATGACATTTCCGATTTCAAAAAACAGCATTGTTGGCTACGCCGTAATATCCGGAGAGCCCCTTCGAATTGATAACGCTTACTGCATACCAGAAGGCGCTGATTATCAATTTGACAGAAAATTTGATAATCTCACGGGCTACACGACTAAATCAATTCTTACAATACCTATGAAGGACCACCAAGACAGGGTATTGGGAGTAATTCAGTTGATCAATAAAAAGCAGGGCAATATCATTATCCCATTTAGCCTCAATGATGAAATGATTATTCACTCATTGGCGGGCCAAGCTGCAGTAGCCATAGAAAACAGCATACTCTACAAAAATATGGAAACCCTTTTGGAACAATACAGACAAACGATTTGCGAAGAAATTACCAAACGAAGGCTGGCAGACGAAGAAATACACAAACTGTTGAGCGCCGTTGAACACAGCCCTGTCTCGGTCGTAATTACGGACATAAATGGAACCATTCAATATGTAAATCCCAAATTTACTGAAGTGACAGGCTATACTTACAAGGAAGTCATAGGTAAAAATCTTAACATTTTAAAATCAGGAAAACACACAAAAGAGTTCTATTACAACTTTTGGAATA
Source organism: Thermoanaerobacter thermocopriae JCM 7501 (assembly GCF_001310975.1). Lineage (GTDB taxonomy): Bacteria > Bacillota > Thermoanaerobacteria > Thermoanaerobacterales > Thermoanaerobacteraceae > Thermoanaerobacter > Thermoanaerobacter thermocopriae. The sequence goes on along the minus strand of NZ_BAZY01000043.1, from coordinate 3,824 downwards.
CAATATTGTCGGGTAAAGAATGGAGTGGAGAATTCTACAATAAGAAAAAAAATGGAGTGTTCTACTGGGATTCGACTCTTGTATCACCATTAAAAGATGAAAACGGTTCTATAAAGTATTTTATTGCTGTCAAGGAAGATGTCACCGAAAAGAAGTTACTCGCTCAAAAACTTGAAGAAAAAAATAGGGAGTTGCAGGAAACAATAAAAAAGTTAAACGAAACTCAGACACAATTGATACAACAGGAAAAGATGGCTGGAATCGGCAATTGGCTGCAGGAGTTGCTCATGAGATCAATAACCCACTAGGATTCATTATGAGTAATTTTGAAGTATTGCAAAAATATGCAAACGTACTAAAAGAAACTTTACTATATTATAAAGATTTCATATCTGCCTATCAAAGCTTAAACTTTGAAGAAGCGAAACTGAAAATCGAACATATTAAAAATTTTGAGAAAAAAAACAAAATGGACTTTATATTAGAAGACTTGTCCGAATTATTCCATGATACAAACATCGGGCTTGAACGGGTGAAAAATATAGTAAATGCTTTAAGGTCCTTCTCCCATATTGACCAATTGAACAATTTCGAGGAATATGACCTGAATGAAGGAATACGAACTACTTTACTTATAGCAAAAAGTAATCTGAAACATGACATAAATATTCGTGAAGACCTTGGCAATATCCCTTTAATACCAGCAATAGGAGGGGAAATAAATCAAGCTATATTAAATATAATTATGAATGCCGCTCAAGCTATCAGAATGAAAGGTATTGACAGCGGAGGAATCATCGAAATAAGAACTTATAATGATGAAAATTATGTATATTTAGAAGTCAAAGATAACGGCATAGGGATCGAAGAGAAAAACCTGAACAGAATTTTTGAACCTTTTTATACAACAAAGCCTATCGGAGAAGGGACAGGATTGGGATTAAGCATCACATATGATATAATTGTAAAAAAACACAATGGCGAAATCTTAGTTGAGAGCAAATACGGTGAAGGCGCCAAATTTGTCATTAAACTTCCTATTAAAAGAATTGAAAAAGATTCTATAATGAAAGATTAAAAGAAAATTTTATAAATTGCTCTCACCTATGAAGGTGAGAGCCCTTATTTTAGCTTGAAACTCCCTTTTTCCACTCTAAACTTAGACACATGGGCATGTACTTTAATATAAAAAGCGTGAGTCTCGAAATTGTACAAAAAAGTTTACTAATAACCGTAAAACTTTTATTAAAATTTTAATATACACCGATTTTTTTAGTGGTATAATAGTAATGTAATATTTTATACCCTATTGATTAATTTAATATTTGCCACATGGGGTGCCGGCGTAACCGGCTGAGAAAAAGGTGTTGCCTTTTAACCCATCGAACCTGTTAGGTTAGTACCTGCGTAGGGATGTGGTCATCCACCATGGCTATAATCCCCATGGTTTATTTATTTTTTTAAGGAGGTTTTTATTATGACACAATTGGAATACGCCCTTTCAGGTATTGTTACAAAAGAGATGAAAATAGTTGCAGAGTATGAAGGACTTGACGAAGAATTTATTTTAGAAGGAGTTAAAAAAGGCGAGATAGTCATACCCTCAAATGTCAATCACAAAAATCTTATTCCCAAAGGCATAGGAAAAGGTTTAATGACAAAAGTAAATGCTAATATTGGAACATCTGATGCCTACCCTGAAATTGAAAAAGAAATTGAAAAGTTAAAAGTAGCTTTAAAAGCTGGAGCAGATGCGGTAATGGATTTAAGCACAGGGGGCGACATTAACCAATCACGTAGAAAAATACTTGAAAATTCCCCTGTCCCTGTAGGTACTGTCCCCATGTATCAAGCAGCTGTAGAATCTATAACCAAATACGGCAGCATTGTAGCTATGCCTGAAGAATTTATTTTTGAAGTTATAGAAGAACAAGCAAAAGACGGAGTTGACTTTATTACAGTCCACTGTGGTCTAACATCTGAATCATTGAAAAAGCTTAAAGACAACGGCCGAGTGATGGATGTAGTAAGCCGCGGTGGCTCCTTTACAATTGCTTGGATGCTCCATAACGACAAAGAAAATCCTTTGTACAAACATTTTGATAGGCTCCTTGATATTGCTAAAAAATATGACATAACTCTAAGCTTAGGTGATGGACTACGTCCAGGTTGTCTTGAAGATGCTACAGACGCAGCACAAATTCAAGAACTTATAATCCTTGGTGAGCTTGTCAAAAGGTCTCGCGAAGCAGGAGTCCAAGTTATGGTAGAGGGACCTGGACATGTGCCAATTGACCAAATTGAAGCAAATGTAAAACTTCAAAAACAGCTTTGTCATAATGCTCCTTTTTATGTGCTTGGCCCTATTGTGACTGATATAGCTCCTGGTTATGACCACATAACTTCAGCAATCGGAGGAGCAATTGCAGCAGCTTCTGGTGCTGATTTCCTCTGCTATGTTACACCCGCTGAACATCTCGGGCTTCCAGATAAGGAAGATGTCAAAGAAGGCGTTATTGCAGCAAAAATTGCTGCCCATGCCGCGGATATAGCAAAAGGCATAAAGGGGGCTAGAGAAAAAGATTTGGCTATGACCAAAGCAAGAAAAGCCTTAGAGTGGGATGAGCAAATAAAGCTTTCTATAGATCCTGATAAAGCTTTTAAATATCGCGTCAACAAAAACATATCTACAGCCAAAACTTGCAGTATGTGCGGAAAATTTTGCGCTATGAAAATTGTCAGTGAGTACCTTGGAACTTCAGCTATAACATGTTAATATAATTGCCATATTTATAGCCCCCTAATGTTTGAAAAAATGTGAGTGAGCAATTGCTCTCTCTTTTTTTGATTTTTAATAAGATTCAGATTATTCTAGCTGTCTGATAAAATTTTATCAAGTTTTCTTGCAAAAAGTAAAAAAATATAGCAAAATTATAATAAATAACGTATTCATCTTAAAAATATGGAGGGAAGTATTATGGAGGTAATTGAATTAGCTGCTCATTTAATGGCATTATCAGCAAGAACAGCACCTAAAGCAGCTGGAAAAGACTTTATAGAAACAAAAGTTATTACCGGTGAAGACCTCATAAGATTAAAAGAGGATATGATGAAATATGGCGAAGAATCCGGAAAGAAAAATTTTGACAGAGACGCAAAAAACGTCGCTAGTTCAAGTGCAGTACTTTTAATTTCATTAAATAAACCAGAAAAAGTTGGACTAAATTGCGGTGCCTGCGGTTATAATCTCTGCACTAATCTAAGGGATTTTAGAGAAGGTACAGAATTCGCAGGTCCCATATGTGCATGGAGGCTCATCGACTTAGGAATAGCAGTAGGGTCCGCAGTTAAAACCGCCAGTATTTTGAATGTAGATAATCGAATTATGTATAGAATAGGTGTAAGTGCAAGAAGGTTAAAATTAATTGAAGGAGAAATTGTTATAGGCATTCCTCTTTCTGCGACAGGTAAGAACATATACTTCGATAGATAAAAACGCCAGGACTAACCTGGCGTTTTTTAAAATGACATAGCTGCTTTTACAATATCCTCCGCTGTCAAACCATAATGTTTTAAAAGTTCTTTAGGTGAACCTGACTGGCCAAATTGGTCTTTTATACCTATTCTCTTTACCTTTACTGGGTATTCTTCTGAAAGACTTCTGCCACAGCAGACCCAAGCCCACCTATTATGCTGTGCTCTTCTGCTGTTATAACTTTGCCCGTCTTTTTAGCTACTTCTACTATTAAATCTTTGTCTATCGCTTTATGGTGTGGATGTTGACCACCGTCGCCTCTATCCCTTCTTCTTTTAGTTTGTCTGCT
>NZ_BAZY01000042.1 GCF_001310975.1 Thermoanaerobacter thermocopriae JCM 7501 | reverse complement strand
AAATAAAAAATTATCAACAACTTAAAAATTATCTACATTAAACTGTAGACAAAATTATTTTTCTTATTGATAATCTGTTGATAATTTGTTATTATAAAATTAAACTGTTGATAACTTAAATAAATTGTAGCCACAAAAATAACAACTTATTCACAGGTTGTTGATAAATTTGTGGATAAGTTGTTATTTACATGTTAGTTTCTTTATTCATTACATTTATAATACGGGTATTTTAATTTTTTTATCCGTTTTTTTTATCAAAACATAACTTATCAACAATATGTGCAAATAGACTTATATAATAATTATCAAACCAAAAAATCCACAAAATTAAATTAAACTTATTAACAATTAAATTATACCGATAATATATTATGCCACCCCTTTAAATAAGTTATCCACATTTTATTGATGGGCTTAGGAGGTCATACAATGTATGGAGATCATCGTCAAATATGGGAGAGGATAGTGGAGGTTATAAAAAGTGAACTCACCCCCACCAGCTACAATACTTGGTTAGTCCACATAAAACCACTAGCAATCATTGATAATGTGTTATTTTTAAGTACTCCCAATACCTTTACAAAAAATATAATAAACGGAAGATATATAAATATTATTTATGATGCAGCTTCAAAAGCTTCAAACAAGTTATACGAGATTAAAATATTATCAGAAGACGAAGAAGAATACAGAGAAATTAAAGAATCTATTGAAAAAGAAAACTCAACTGAATCCACTACTCTTTCTACTCTAAATCCAAAATATACTTTCGACACCTTTGTTGTTGGAAACAGCAATAAGCTTGCTCACGCTGCATGCCTTGCAGTAGCTCAAGCTCCAGCAAAAGCATACAATCCTTTATTTATCTACGGAGGAGTGGGTCTAGGTAAAACCCACTTAATGCATGCAATAGGACACTTTATTAATAAACACCAAAGTGGCTACAAAATAATGTACGTTACATCAGAAACGTTTACAAATGAGTTGGTTAACTCCATAAAAGACGACAAAAATGAAGAATTTAGAAACAAGTACAGAAATATTGACGTCCTTCTAATAGATGATATTCAATTTATAGCGAAAAAAGAACGAACTCAAGAAGAATTTTTTCATACCTTTAACACTCTTTATGAAGCAAACAAACAAATAGTTATTTCCAGTGACAGGCCTCCAAAAGAAATTCCAACTTTAGAGGAAAGACTAAGGTCAAGGTTTGAATGGGTTTAATCGCTGATATACAGCCACCAGATTATGAAACGAGAATTGCAATACTTAAGAAAAAAGCTCAAACAGAAAATCTAAATATCCCCGACGAAGTTTTAGCCTATGTGGCAGAAAAAATTCAATCAAACATAAGAGAATTAGAAGGAGCACTAATAAGAATTGTAGCTTTTTCAAATCTTACAAAAGCAAATATTGATCTAGAATTAGCTAAACAAGCCTTAAAAGAAATTGTATCTAATAAAACAAGAGAAATAACTGTAAAACTCATCCAAGAAGAAGTTTGTAGGTATTATAACATAAAATTAGAAGATTTTAGGTCCCGCAAAAGGACAAAAAACATAGCTTACCCACGGCAAATTGCTATGTACTTAGCAAGAGAGTTGACAGATTTATCGCTTCCCAAGATAGGAGAAGAATTTGGAAAAGACCATACAACTGTAATACATGCTTATGAAAAAATTTCTAATGAAATAAAAGAAGACGAACTTCTTTCAAGACAGATTGAAGAATTAAAAAAGAGAATAAAAGGTTATTAACATATAAACAGGGATAACCCTGTTTATATGTTTTAAAATTTTTTATTTGTGAATACTGTTAATAAATTCAACTTGTTACTCAGAAATTATCAACAAACAATTATCGACTCTTTCTTTGCTTATAAGCAATTACTAACATACTAACACTTTCTATTATTACGACTACTAAAATGCTTATTTTATTTATTATATGTTCTAACTCAAAAAAAATATTCTTGAAAACAGGAGTGAAAAAAATGAAATTTGTGTGTGACAAAAATTCATTATTTGAAGGAGTAAATATTGCAATAAGGGGGGTATCCTCCCGTACCACACTTCCCATTCTCCAAGGAATAAAAATCACAGCTTTAAAAGATCAAGTTAAATTTTCAGGAACCGACCTGGATATAGGAATAGAATGCCAAATTCCTGCCATGGTAGAAGAAGAAGGGGAAATAGTAGTACCTGCAAAAATTTTCTCAGAATTAGTCCGAAAATTGCCTGAAGAGGATGTAAAAATAGAAAGTGATTCTCAAAATACAGTAAATGTGATCTGCGATAGTATAAATTTCACTATTGCAGGAAGTGATGCTGTAGAGTTTCCCGAAATTCCTCAAGTATCAAAGGAAAACTCTTTTAAATTGACCAAAAATATTCTGAAGGATTTAATAAAAAAGACAGTCTTTTGCATTGCCCACGAGCAAACAAGACCGATTTTGACAGGTGTTTTATTTGAAGTATTTCCAAATGAAATAAAAGCAGTGGCTTTAGATGGATTCAGAATGGCCATATACACTTATCAAAGTGAGGAAAAATTTTTTGAAGAAGGTATAGAGAAATATTCTATAGTAATTCCAGGTAAAACTTTGGAAGAGATATATAAAATCTTAGAAGATGAGGAAACAGAAATAGATATATACCATACTGCTAATCAAGTGCTATTCCAAATTGAAAATACAAAGGTAATATCAAGGCTTTTAGAAGGAAGCTTTATAAACTACAATGCTGTTCTGCCAAAGGATTATAAGACTGAAGTGGTAGTTAAAAGGGAAGTTTTAACTGAAAGTATTGAAAGAGCTTCACTAATTGCAGAAAGCAAAAATAATTTGATTAAGTTCGAAATAGGTGATAAATTTATTACTGTCTCTTCCAATTCTGAAAAGGGAAAGATGGTAGAAAAGATAGAAGTTAATGTAAAAGGAATGTTTCTTGAGATTGCTTTTAATTCCAGATATTTACTAGACTCTTTAAGAGCCATCGATGAAGAAGAAATAACGCTCTATTTCATAAATAGTATAAATCCGTTAATAATAAAACCTATAGGAAGCAAAGATTATCTTTATATGATACTTCCTGTAAAGCTCAATTAAAAATCAAGAGGTGTTTTTTCATGATAGAAGTTCCTATAGAGACGGAATATATTACCTTGGGGCAATTTTTAAAATATATGAAAATATGCGAGACTGGGGGACAAGCAAAGCAATTTATTTTAGAAGGAAAAGTAAAAGTAAACGGCGCAATAGAATTAAAAAGAGGTAAAAAACTTCGCAAAAATGATATAATTGAAGTAGAGGGAAAAACTTATATCATAAAGTGAGGAATTTAACTTGTATGTGAAGGAGTTATTTGTCGACAATTTTAGAAACTTAGAAAAGCAAAGAATAGAATTTTGCGAAGGAATAAATATATTTTATGGTTTAAATGCACAAGGGAAGAGCAATTTATTAGAAAGTATTAGACTTTTAAGCATGGGAAGGTCTTTTAGAGGGAGTAAAAGTACAGAGCTAGTAAGATTTGGAGAAAATTATTTTTATGTAAAAGCAATAATTTGTCAAGAAAATAACGATAAAAAATAGAGTTGGATATAAAAAAGATGGTAATAAAGTTATTAAAGTAAATAGCAATAAAATAAAGTCGATTTCCGAACTTTTAGGGCAACTTTTGACAGTCATTTTTTCTCCTGAAGATTTAAATATAATAAAAGAAGGACCTTCCCATCGCAGAAAATATTTAGACTCTTGTATATCTATTATTGAAAAGAATTATCTCTATAACCTCATGCAATATAACAAAATACTAATGAATAGAAATAAACTATTAAAAAACATAAAAAGAAGGAAAAAGTAAAAATATATTGGAAATTTTTGATGACCAATTAGTAGAATACGGGGCAAAAATAATTATGGTGAGACAAAATTATTTAAAAAACCTAGAAATTAATATAAAAAAATTTTTACTTGAAATTTCCAATGAAAAAGCGGAAATTGTCTACTTAAATAGTGTGGGACTGAAAGATGCTTCAGATGAAGAGACAGTAAAAAAAAGATTGAAAGAAAAATTATCAAAGAATATAGATTTGGATTTAAAGTATCTTACAACACAAGTTGGTCCCCATAGGGAAGATTTTAAAATTATTATAAACGGCTATGATTCAAGAGTGTATTCTTCTCAAGGTCAACAGCGAACAGCGGCTTTGTGCCTTAAATTATCAGAGTTTGAAATTTTAAAAAAGGCGACTAATGAAAAACCAGTACTGCTTTTGGATGATGTAATGTCAGAATTAGATGAAAATAGAAAAAAGTATGTCTTAGAGAAATTAAAAGGTTTTCAGACTTTTATAACCCATACTACAAAAAGAGATTTAAAAGGAGATTGTTATTTTAAGATATCTAATGGAGTTGTTATTAAGGAGTAGGGGGTCAAAAAATGTATGTCCATTTAGGCGGCAATGTGGTAGTCTCTGACAAAGACATTATAGCTATTTTTGACATGGATGTTGTAACTACTTCGGAGGCAACTTTACAGTTTTTAAAAATAGCAGAGGAAGAAGGGTTTATTGTAAGAATTTCTAGTGAAAAGCCAAAGTCTTTTATAATCACAGAAAGGGATAAGAGAAGTGTTATTTATTTATCACCAATTTCTGCTTTTACCCTTATAAAAAGAACACAAAAAATAGATGCATAGGGAGGTATCAAATTGATAAAAACATCAGAAGGAATTATTGTAAGAAATGAAAAAAGAAAGCTGGAGCTTAGGGTATTAAGCGATAAAATTATTAACGTTTTTGTAAGTGATAAAGAAGAAAAAAGGAAAGATACAATTGCTATAGAAAGAAAAGAATACGATATTCCTAAGTTCACTTTAAAAGAAGAATTAGAAAGTATATTAATTGAAACTAATTCTTTAAAAGTAAAAATAGACAAAAATGACCTTTCTGTGAGTTTCTTAGATAAAAATGAAAGTATAATTAATGAGGATTACAAGGGAGGAGTAAAATTTAGTGAAACAGATGTTAGATGCTATAAAAAGTTAAGAGAAGACCATTTTTACGGTTTTGGAGAAAAAGCAGGATATCTCGACAAAAAAGGCGAAAGGTTAGAGATGTGGAATACAGATGAGTTTATGACTCATAACCAGACTACAAAACTTTTATATGAGTCTTACCCTTTTTTCATAGGAATGAACGATTATCACACTTATGGAATATTTTTAGACAATAGCTTTAGGTCTTTTTTTGATATGGACAGGAAAGCCAAGAATATTACTTTTTTGGAGCATATGGCGGCCAGATGAACTACTACTTTATATACGGACAAGACATAAAAGAGGTTGTGGAAAATTATACATATCTTACAGGAAGAATGAGCCTGCCGCCATTATGGGTATTAGGTTATCAACAAAGCAGATATAGTTATACTCCGCAAGAGAGAGTACTCAAGATTGCAAAAACTTTTAGAGAAAAAGATATTCCTTGTGACGTGATATATCTCGATATAGATTACATGGAAGGATATAGAGTTTTCACATGGAATAAAGATACATTTAAAAATTATAAAGAAATGCTAAAGCAGCTTAAAGAAATGGGATTTAAAGTAGTGACGATTGTAGATCCAGGAGTTAAGAGGGATTACGACTACCATGTTTACAGAGAAGGAATTGAAAAGGGTTATTTTGTAAAGGATAAATATGGTATAACCTACGTTGGAAAAGTATGGCCAGGGGAAGCTTGTTTTCCTGACTTTTTACAGGAAGAAGTAAGATATTGGTGGGGTGAAAAGCACAGAGAATTTATAAAGGATGGAATTGATGGTATATGGAATGATATGAATGAGCCAGCCGTATTTGAAACTCCTACTAAAACTATGCCAGAGGATAATATTCATATTTTAGATGGAGAAAAGATACTTCACAAAGAAGCCCATAACGTTTATGCAAATTACATGGCAATGGCAACAAGAGATGGTTTACTAAGAATAAAACCTAATGAAAGGCCTTTTGTGTTGACAAGAGCTGGTTTTTCAGGCATACAAAGATATGCAGCAATGTGGACAGGTGATAACAAAAGTTTGTACGAACACCTTCTTATGATGATGCCAATGCTTATAAATATTGGGCTTTCTGGACAACCGTTTGCAGGAGCAGATGTGGGGGGATTTGAAGGAGATTGCAATGAAGAACTTTTTATAAGGTGGATAGAAGCGGCTATCTTTACTCCTTTTTTAAGGGTTCACTCTGCGATAGGGACTAAAGATCAAGAACCTTGGTCTTTTGGCAAAAAAGCGGAGGATATTTCTCGAAAATATATAAAAATGAGATATGAACTTTTGCCTTACTTATATGATTTGTTTTACATTGCATCTCAAAAAGGCTATCCTATTATGAGACCATTGGTTTTTGAATATCAAGATGATGAAAACACTCATAAAATATACGACGAATTTCTGTTAGGAGATAATTTATTGGTTGCACCTATATACTTACCTTCTAAAGAAAAAAGAGAAGTGTATTTGCCGAAGGGTATATGGTATGATTATTGGACAGGGAAAGAATTTAAAGGAGAAAGCTATTATCTTGTGGATGCTCCCATAGATATAGTACCTCTTTTTGTAAAAAAAGGAGGAATATTATTAAAGCAACAACCTCAATCCTTTGTTGGAGAAAAAGAGATAAAAGAGATAATAATAGAGATTTATAAGGGAGAAGAAGGGCATTATCTTCATTATGAAGATGATGGAAAGTCCTTTGATTATACTAAAGGGATTTATAACCTCTTTGAAATAGGCTTTAAATATCAAGGGGGAAAAATAGATATAAAATTTGATAGGATTCACTCGGGATATGAGAAGGGAGTAAAGAAATATAAATTTGTGTTGAAAAATTTTGATGAAATTGAAGAAGTAAAAATAAATGGGAAAAAAGTTGATAAGGAAAAATGCGAAGTTATATTGTAAAAAATAGAGCCTAGGGGCCTCTATTTTTTACAAATCTTTCTATCAAAGATTGTTTAGCTTGCTGTTCTAAAGAATCGTCCAAAGGAGTTAATTCTACTTTGCCATATTTTCTCTTTAAAGCAGTTTCAATTAAAATATCTGCAAATTCAGGATTTTTAGGAAGTACTGGCCCATGAAGGTATGTTCCATACACATTTTTATAAATACATCCTTCTGTTTTATCTTCTCCGTTATTTCCCCTTCCAATTATTACTTTCCCTAAAGGACTAGATTTTCCAAGATATGTTTTCCCAGAGTGATTTTCAAAGCCCACCATTTTAAAGTTTTTTTCATTTATATTCGCATCGATTACTACATTTCCTATCATCCTTTTGGTACCAGCAACAGTCCACATATCTAATACACCAACGCCTTCTATTTTCTCACCTTTTGAGGTTTGATAATAATTTCCTAAAAGTTGGTATCCACCACATATACCTAATACAGTCAAACCGTCTTCAATAGCTGATTTAAGATTTTTACCCTTTTTGATTGTCAAGTCGTCGCTTACAATTTTTTGTTCTCTATCAGATCCGCCTCCTAAAAAAAGTATATCTATATCAGTAAAATTCGTATTTGAATCTACCGTAATTGATTTTACTTCGGTTTCAATGTTTCGCCATTCACTTCTTCTTTTTAATGTCAAAATATTTCCTAAGTCTCCATATAAATTTAATAAGTCTGGATACATATGGCCAATGACAAGTTTCATTCTTTTTCCTCCTATGAGTTTAAGTATTTATTTACATCATAAAGAGATGTATAATTGGGAAGTACTGCTATTAATTCTTCCTTAGTTAGTTCAGATATTGTATCAAGAGCTTTATCTACAGAGTTTATAACTTTTATTTTATTAATATCAAAATTTGCATATTTGAGTCTTACTGCCATGTCTTCAGCTCTTAAACCAGAAGTTATTATATAATTTACCTTTGTTTTTGATAAAAAGTCTTCTAGGTTTACGTCCCACAACCAAGATACATCTCTTCCATCCGCGTAGTTATCATTTATAGAGATTAAAAGGTTTAAAGGTTTATTAAATTGAGATAGCATATTTAAGGTGCTTTCAAAACCAATAGGGTTTTTAATTAAATTTATTATAGCTTTTTTGTTTTTTATTTTAGTTTTTTGCAATCTTCCTTCTATTGGCCAATAGTTTTCTGTTGCTTTTGATATAGTGTTAAAGTCTATGTTCAACAAAATGCTAGCAGATATAGCTGCTAATAAATTATAAACGTTGTATATGCCTATTAATCTACTTTTAAATGTAAAGATTTTATCTTTATAGTATAGATTAAAATTTATTCCATCTTCATTTAAAAATATATTAGTAGCTTTAAAATGAGGATTTGGTCGCTTTTTGCCACAATTGGGGCAGTAATAGTCTCCCAGTTGCCCGTAATATATTCTTCTATATTCGTATTTGTGGCCACAAATAGGACAGTATTTTTGTTCAAAAGAAGATGAGTTAATTCCTTCAATGTTGTCATCAATTCCATAGTAAAAGACTTTTGATTTTATCTCATCTCCTATTGAAGCTGTAAAAGGTTCATCAGCATTTAGTAATATTATAGATTCTTGTGGCAGTTTTAAAAGGGCGTTTTTTACTTTTTCTACTGTTATATCTAATTCTCCGTATCTGTCTAATTGGTCTCTAAAAAAGTTAGTTATTATTACTATATTAGGATTTATATCTTCAATTACAATTGGCATGTTTGCTTCGTCTACCTCAAAAACGGCTGCTTCTTTTTTTAAATTTCCTAAAAAATCGCTGCTTTTTATTAAAGCAGTTGCAATTCCTGTTTTCATATTTGCTCCTTCTTTATTATGTACAACACTTTTTCCAGCGGTATTCAAAATATGGGCTATTAATCCAGAAGTTGTAGTTTTGCCATTTGTACCTGTTATCATCACTTTGCTTTCTTTTAGAGGTTCAATTAACTTTTTTATTAATCGAGAATCAGATTTAAGCGCTATTTTTCCAGGTAAAGATGTTCCACCTTTTCCTGTTATCTTACAAGATATGTTCACAAGTTTACCTAAGTTGACACTTAAAAATTTCACTATTTACCACCTTCTAGTAAATTTTATTTCCTATTTTTACTCTTCTTTCTGGTTGAAACAATACTATATTTCCTTCTTCATCATCTACTCCTAAAACATCGGATACGAAGTCAGCAATTTGTATATTCTTATGTCAAGTTTTAAAAAATCTTCAGAGGTAGCCATTGAATTCCCTCCAATTTAAGTATATTATATTATAGGTACATGTGTTAAGTATTATTATATTATAGGTAATAATAAAAATAAAATTATCTCATTTCCCGGGAAATTTTTCGGGAAATATTTTGAATTGAGCAATTTTTAAAATAATGATAAAATAAAACTGTTGGATAAATTTGCGGAGGTTGTGAATATGGCAAAGGATGAAACTTATACTGCGAGTCAAATTCAAATATTAGAGGGTTTAGAAGCCGTAAGAAAGAGGCCAGGAATGTATATAGGTTCTACTGGCAGCAGGGGATTGCATCACCTTGTATACGAGGTAGTAGATAATAGTATAGATGAAGCATTGGCAGGGTATTGCAAAAATATAGTAGTTACTATACACAAAGATAATTCCATAACGGTTGAAGACGACGGGAGAGGTATACCTACAGATATACACCCAAAAGTTGGAAAACCGGCTGTAGAAGTAGCTTTAACGATGTTACACGCAGGTGGAAAATTTAATAATGATGCTTACAAAGTATCTGGAGGATTACACGGAGTAGGTGTTTCTGTTGTAAATGCATTATCTGAAAAATTGGAAGTTGTTGTAAAACAGCGTGGGAAAATTTTCAGGCAAACATATGAAAGAGGAGTACCAAAAACTGATTTAGAGATTATTGGGGAAACAGAAGAGACGGGTACGACTATTACTTTTAAGCCAGATAAAGAAATTTTTGAGGAAACTGTATTCAATTATGATGTATTAGCTCAAAGATTAAGAGAATTAGCTTTTTTAAATAAAGGTATAAATATCAGGCTTATAGATGAAAGAGACGGAAAGGAAGAGGTCTTTAACTACGAAGGTGGAATTATATCTTTTGTGAAATATCTCAATAGAAATAAAGAAGTTTTACATGAGGAACCTATATACATGGAAGCAAAAAACACTGATTATGAAGTAGAGGTTTGCATGCAGTATAATGATACGTATACTGAAAATATTTTTAGTTTTGCCAATAATATTGATACTAGAGAAGGTGGTACTCATCTTGTTGGATTTAAAAGTGCTCTTACTAAAGTTATCAATGACTATGCTAGAAAATACGGAATTATAAAAGATAACGAGAAAAATTTGCAGGGTGAAGATGTAAGAGAGGGCTTGACTGCTATTGTAAGTGTAAAGTTAAAAAACCCACAGTTTGAAGGCCAGACTAAAACAAAATTAGGAAATTCTGAAATGAGGTCTATTGTAGAAAATGTAGTGATAGAGAAACTATCGGCTTTTTTAGAAGAAAATCCCTCGGTTGCAAAAGTAATAGTAGAAAAGGCTACACAAGCTGCAAGGGCGAGAGAAGCAGCGAGAAAAGCCAGAGAACTCACTAGAAGAAAATCTGCACTTGAAAATACTACTTTACCGGGAAAACTTGCTGACTGTTCGGAAAAAGACCCTTCTAAGTGTGAGCTTTTCTTGGTAGAAGGTGATTCTGCTGGAGGTTCTGCTAAAACAGGTAGAAATAGTAGATTTCAAGCGATACTTCCACTACGAGGGAAAATTTTAAATGTGGAAAAGGCGAGACTTGACAAGATACTCTCTAATGAAGAGATAAGAGCAATGATAACTGCTTTAGGTACTGGAATAGGAGATGAATTTGATATAAGTAAATTAAGATACCACAAAGTAGTCATAATGACAGATGCGGATGTAGATGGAAGTCATATTAGGACGTTGCTTTTAACGTTTTTCTATAGGTTTATGAGACCTTTAATCGAAAATGGAAATGTGTACATTGCTCAACCGCCTTTGTATAAAATTACAAAAGGTAAAAAGGTATATTATGCTTACTCTGATAAAGAATTAGACAGGATTTTAAATGAGATTGGAAGGGAAAATTATACTGTTCAAAGGTATAAAGGTCTTGGAGAAATGAATGCTGACCAATTGTGGGATACAACTATGGATCCAGAGAAAAGGACAATTCTTAAAGTTACATTAGAGGATGCAATAGCCGCAGATGAAATTTTTACTATTTTAATGGGAGACAAAGTCGAGCCAAGAAGAGAATTTATAGAAAGATATGCAAAAACAGTAAGAAATTTAGACATATAAGAGGTGGAATAGATGAGCGAAGATAAAGTAATTCCAGTAGATATTGAAGATGAAATGAAAAAATCTTATATAGATTATGCAATGAGTGTAATTGTTGGAAGGGCATTGCCAGATGTAAGAGATGGTTTAAAACCAGTTCATAGAAGAATTCTTTATGCTATGAATGAGTTAGGATTAACTCCTGATAAGCCATATAAAAAAAGTGTTGCAGTTGTTGGTGAAGTTTTAGGGAAATATCATCCTCATGGTGATGCGGCTGTTTATGATACTTTAGTGAGACTAGCACAGGATTTTTCAATGAGAGAAACTTTGATAGATGGGCATGGAAACTTTGGAAGCATAGATGGAGACCCCCCAGCTGCCATGAGGTATACAGAAGCGAGGCTTTCAAAAATTGCCCTTGAAATGCTTACGGATATAAATAAAGAAACAGTAGATTTTGTGCCAAACTTTGACGAAACATTAAAAGAACCGGTAGTGCTTCCTTCAAGATTTCCTAATCTTTTAGTTAACGGGTCTCAAGGAATTGCCGTAGGTATGGCTACCAATATTCCTCCTCACAATTTAGGAGAAGTCATAGACGGAATTATCGCTTATATAGACAATCCTTATATTTCAGTAGATGAACTAATGAAATATATAAAAGGACCTGACTTTCCTACAGGAGGAGTAATTTTAGGAAGAGACGGTATAAAAGAGACTTATGAGACAGGAAGAGGCAAAATTGTCGTTAGAGCAAAGGCAGAAATTGAAGAACACCACGGTAAGACGAGAATTGTAATTACTGAAATTCCTTATATGGTGCTTAAAGCTAAGTTAATTGAAAAAATTGCTGAGCTAGTTCGCGAAAAGCACATAGAAGGAATTTCTGATTTGAGAGATGAATCTGATAGAAATGGAATGAAAGTTGTAATAGAACTAAAAAAAGATGTCAATCCAAAGGTGATACTTAATAAACTTTACATGCACACGCAAATGCAGCAGACCTTTGGAGCTATAATGTTGGCTCTTGTAGACGGGGAGCCTAAGATATTAAACCTCAAGCAAATTATAGAAAAGTATGTAGATCATCAAGCGGATGTTGTAACGAGAAGGACTAAGTTTGACTTAAGAAAAGCGGAAGAAAGAGCACATATTTTAGAAGGGCTAAAAATTGCTCTTGACCACATTGATGAAGTTATAAACATAATAAGAAGTTCAAAGACAGAAGCAATTGCTAAGCAAAATTTAATGGACAAGTTTGGATTGAGCGAAAAACAAGCACAAGCGATAGTTGATATGAGATTAGGAAGACTGACGGGGCTTGAAAGGCAAAAAGTAGAAGATGAGCTTAAAGAGTTAATGGAAAAGATAAAAGAATTAAAAGGAATTTTGGCAGATGAAAGAAAAGTACTGGAAATAATTAAAAAAGAGCTTTTAGAAATAAAAGATAAATACGCTACTCCGAGAAAGACAAACATTGTGGCAAAAGAAGAAGAGCTAGATTTAGAGGATTTAGTTCAATTGGAAGATGTAGTTGTGACAATGACTCACTATGGATATATAAAGAGAATGCCTCTTGATACTTATAAGGCGCAAAAACGTGGGGGAAAGGGCATATTAGGTATATCAACAAGAGAAGATGACTTTGTACGGGATATTTTTATTACTACAACTCATGACAGATTGTTGTTCTTTACAAACAAAGGGAAGGTATATAGTTTAAGAACTATAGATATTCCTGAAACAGGAAGGCAGGCAAAAGGCACAGCTATTGTCAATCTCATACAGATAGGTCAAGGAGAAAAAGTCACAGCGGTTATTCCTCTTAAAAAGTCTCAAGATATTAAATATGTTGTTATGTGTACTAAAAAAGGCATAATAAAAAAGACTTCTATAGAAGAATTCAAGTCGATTAAAAGGAATGGTATAATAGCTATTACATTGGAGGAGAATGACGAGCTTATAAATACAAAATTGACAAATGGAGAAAGAGAAATAATTATAGGAACTGCTAAAGGCTATGCTATAAGGTTCAATGAAAAAGACATAAGGCCTATGGGAAGGGTGGCAAAGGGTGTAATAGCTATTTCCTTGAGAGAAGATGATGAAGTGGTAGAAATGGACCTTGTTCACCCGGGTAGCGAAATTTTGGTAGTTACAGAAAAAGGATTTGGAAAAAGAACTGATTTAGAGGAATACAGGCTTCAAACAAGAGCGGGAAAAGGAATAATTGCAATAAGACTTAGTGAAAAAACCGGTAAATTAGTATCTATAAGGTCGGTAAATCCGGAAGATGAGTTTATGATAATTTCTGCAAATGGAATTCTTATAAGAATGAAGGTGTCTGAAATATCTAAGATGCACAGAGACACGAGAGGTGTAACTCTTATGAAGCTGGATGATGGTGACAGGGTTGTTTCTACTGCAAGAATAGAAAATGAAGAGTAAATTGAAGCCCTCAGTTTTGAGGGCTTATCTAAGTTGAATGAAAAATATTTTGTGTATTTTTAGATTAATATTTCATACTTTTTCTTGGCAAAGATTAAAAATATAAACCACAGAAGAAAGAAGTTTCTAAAAATATTACTTTTAACACAATTGAGAAGTTTCATTAGCGAAAACAATATTCAACTATCCCAGATCTTTATGCATCATTAAAAGAGAAAAAATTTCTTCTATTAACTTGTTGCAGTCGATAACTTCGTTTATATCCATCTTCAGATAAAACAACAGTATACAGGCCTTTGGTATAAGAGGTTTATTCTTGGTTTATGGGTACTTGCCAAGGGCGTCATTTATGATATGTTTGATGAAAGCAAACATATTCTTACGGAAATACCGGAATGCGAAAGATATTGGGTAGCTGTTGACTACGGTACGAATAATCCAACGGTGTTTTTATTGCAAGGGAAAAAGGGTAATACTTATTATAATTTGAAAGAATATTATTACGACAGTATA
>NZ_BAZY01000041.1 GCF_001310975.1 Thermoanaerobacter thermocopriae JCM 7501 | reverse complement strand
TAAATAAAATAAGGGCATTTTGCCCTTATTTTATTTCCTCCATTAGATTTGCCATCTCTATTGCGGTAACGGCTGCCTCAAAACCTTTATTGCCACCTTTTGTTCCCGCCCTTACAATAGCTTGCTCAATTGTATCTGTGGTAAGAACACCGAATATAACTGGAACTTCTGTATCAAGAGATATTTTTGCAATACCTTTTGATACCTCATTTGCAACATAATCAAAATGGGGTGTCTCTCCTCTTATTACTGCTCCAAGTGCAATTACTGCATTATACCTTTTAGATTCAGCCATCTTTTTAGCTATAAGTGGTATTTCAAATGCTCCAGGTACCCACGCAATTTCAATGTTTTCATTTAAAGCACCATGCCTTTTTAGGGCATCAAGGGCCCCTTCGAGAAGTTTGTTCGTTATGAATTCATTGAATCTGCTTACTACAATTCCAAATTTCTTTCCTTCTGCTATAAGTTTTCCTTCATATATTTTCATAAACTATACACTCTCCTTATTAATATTCTTTCATTATATACTTAATAATTACATTTAATTCATTTTTTTGTAGCATTTTACACTTCCAAAATTAGATGTCCCATTTTTTCCTTTTTTGTCTTGAGGTATTTTTCATTATAATGATTTGGACAAATTTCTATAGAAACCCTTTCTACAACATCAAGGCCATAGTCTGATAATTCCGTAATTTTTTGCGGATTATTTGTCATAATCCTTATCTTTTTAACTCCTATATCTTTCAAAATCTGTGCAGCTATATTGTACTCTCTTAAATCGGGTGGAAAACCAAGCTTAATATTCGCTTCAACAGTATCAAGCCCTTGATCTTGCAGATGATACGCTTTAATCTTGTTTAAAAGTCCTATGCCCCTTCCTTCCTGCCTCAGATAAACTAGTACTCCTCCTTCCTGTCCTATTCTTTCCATTGCCGCATGAAGCTGGTCACCACAGTCACATCTTAGCGACCCTAATATATCCCCTGTAAGACATTCAGAATGTATCCTTACAAGTACAGGTTCTTTATTTACATCTCCTTTAATCAGAGCTACATGCTGTTTTCCTGTTAATATTTCTTCATATCCAACAATTTCAAAATTTCCATACTTCGTTGGAAGTTTCGCCTGTGCTACCCTTCTCACAAGTATTTCATTTTTCATTCTGTACTTTATCAAATCTTCAATAGATATGATTCTTAATCCAAATTTTTTTGCAAACTCTAAAAGGTCAGGCAACCTTGCCATATTTCCATCGTCTTTTATGATTTCGCATATTACTCCAGCGGGTTTGAGTCCTGCAAGAACTGCAAGGTCTACAGCCGCTTCTGTATGCCCTGCCCTTACTAATACACCACCATCTTTGGCTCTTAAAGGAAAGATATGTCCTGGCTTTGTAAAATCTTCCGGCTTTGAATTATCGTCTACTAATTTCTTCACTGTCAGCGCTCTTTCAAATGCAGAAATACCAGTGGTACATTCTTTATAATCTACAGATACAGTAAAAGCAGTTTCTTTATGGTCAGTATTATTCTCAACCATCTGGTAAATGCCAAGCTCATTAAGTCTCTTTTCTGTCATCGGAACACATACAAGACCCCGTCCATATTTTATCATAAAATTAATGTGTTCTCCTGTAACTTTTTCTGCTGCCATAACTAAGTCGCCTTCATTTTCCCTATTTTCATCATCTACCACAATAATCATTTTCCCTTGCTTTATATCTTCTATTGCATCTTCTATCCTATCAAACATTGGTCTTTCCTCCTTAACTTAGAAAAGTCATCAACATCTATATAAATCCATTTTCTTTTAATAAATCTTTTATATCCTTTTTCCCTATTAGTTTTTCTACATACTTAGAAAGTATATCAACTTCGATATTTACACTATCTCCTACCCCTTTATAACCCAATGTGGTCTTAAGCATTGTATGTGGAATAACTGAAACAGTAAAATAATCATATCCATCCTCAACAACCGTTAAACTTATACCATCAACCGCAATACTTCCCTTACGGGCAATGTATTTTGTAAATTTCTCATTGATAGCTATTTTAAATATAAAAGCATTTTTTTCCTGCCTTTTCTCTATGATTTTTCCAACGCAATCTATATGGCCAGTTACAATATGCCCGCCCATTCTCCTTCCAACTTGAAGTGCTCTTTCAAGATTGACAATGCTTCCAGTTTTCAGATCTTTTAAATTACTTGCCCTCATGGTTTCAGGCATAACATCAGCCGCAAAACTTTCGTCTGATATATTAGTAACAGTTAAACATACACCGTTAACTGCTATGCTATCACCTATTTTTGTTTCCTCAAGGACTTTGCCACATTTTATAACAATTTTTGTAAAAGTACCATGTGTAATATTCTTAACAGTTCCTGTTTCTTCTATAATTCCAGTAAACATACGCCATAACCTACTTTCTTACATATGCTGTTATTAGTATATCATCATCTATTCTATCAATCTCCACATCTTTTAATTCTATTGAATTTCCTATATCCGAAAAACCTATACCTTCTACAGGTGTTAAAGCATTTTTTCCTCCTATTATTCTAGGTGATATAAAAAACATAACTTTATCAACAATTCCCTCTTTAAATGCAGACCAATTTAATGTCCCACCGCCTTCAATCAATACACTATCAATCCCCCTCTCTCCAAGTTTTATCATTAGCTCTTTTAAAGGTACTTTTCCACTGTCGTTCTTTAAGGTAATAACTTCAATATCCATATCTTCAAGCTTCTTTCTCACATTGTTTGGCATAAGTTCTGTTGTAGCAATTATCGTTTTTGCCGTTTTGTCTCTTATTACATTTGAGTCAAGTGGAATTCTACCTCTACTATCCACAATAATCCTTACAGGATTTTTATACCCCTCCAACCTTGTTGTAAGCATTGGGTTATCCTTAATTACTGTATTTACCCCAACCATAATGGCGGATACCCGTCCTCTTATTTTATGAGCAAATTTTCTTGATTTCTCATTTGTAATCCATTTAGAATTTCCATTATAACAAGCAATCTTACCATCAATACTCATAGCAGATTTTAATATCACAAAGGGGAATTTTGTCGTAATATATTTAACAAATATTTCGTTGAGTTTCCTCGCTTCTTTCTCCATCATCCCCACATGTACTTCTATTCCCGCCTCTTTTAACCTTTTTATACCGTTCCCGCTAACCTTAGGATTTGGGTCTTCCATCGCTATATACACTCTCTTAATGCCAGATTTAATTATTTCTTCAACACAAGGAGCGTTTTGCCATAATGGCTGCAAGGTTCAAGTGTTACAAACATAGTAGAACCTTCAACATTTTCAACTGCATTTTTTAATGCATTTACTTCAGCATGTGGCCCTCCAAAATATTCATGATAACCCTCACCTATTATTTTTCCATTTTTAACTATTACAGCACCCACAAGTGGATTAGGGTTTGTGTATCCCCATCCTTTTTTAGCCAGCGTTAAAGCCCTTTTCATATATTCTTCCAATTTAATCCCTCCTATACTAAAAAATCCTGAAGGTTAAACCTCCAGGGTTAAAAAAACCCCCAGAGAACATATTCCCTGGGGAATATTTCTCCTTCTCCCATCCAGACTTTAACTGTCGGCCTCGGAATTTCACCGAGTCTGCCAAAAGGCTCGCGGCTATACCGCCGGTACGGAATTTCACCGATCCCTGAAGGTTTTATCCAATTGTATTTTCAACAGTTCCACCTGCGGGGATAAATGGAAGCACCATTTCGTCTTTGTCTATAATACATTCTATCATAAAAGGTCTTTTTTGACTATAGGCTTTTTTAAAAGCTTTTTCAAATTCCTCTTTTGTTGTCACTCTTATTCCTTCTACTCCAAAATCATTGGCAAGATTTGCAAAGTTTAAATTTGCATTTAAATCTGTCTGCGAAAATCTTTTATTGTACAAAAGATTTTGCCATTGTCTTACCATACCTAAAGTCCGGTTGTTGAGTAATACCGTTATAACCGGAATATTGTATACTGCAGCTGTCTCCAAAGCATGTATATTCATTCTTAAACTTCCATCACCTGCAATGTTCACAACCCTTTTGTCTGGCTTTCCCACCTGTGCACCTATTGCAGCAGGAAGCCCAAAGCCCATTGTCCCGAGTCCTCCTGAGGTAACAAAAGTCCTCGGCTGCTTAAATTTATAATACTGCGCAGCCCACATTTGATTTTGTCCCACTTCCGTGGCTATTATAAGGTCATCGTTTGAAAGCTGTTGAATTTTTTCTACTATCCACTGAGGCCTTAAAACTTCATCGTTTTTATACTTTAATCCGTGCTTTTCTCTCAAGAAAGAAATTTCCTCTAACCATTCCTTTCTTTCAATGAATGAAAGTTTATTCATTAAGAGTCTTAAAACTTCTTTTACTTTACCTATAATTGCTACATCTACTTCTACATTTTTCCCTAATTCTGCAGGGTCAATATCAATATGGATTATTTTAGCATTTGGTGCAAGTCCTCCTGCTTTGCCAGCAACTCTGTCGCTAAATCTCGTCCCTATCGCTATCACAAGGTCTGATTTATACACAGCCAAATTCGCAAATCTGCTTCCATGCATACCAATAAGACCTAATGACAAAGGATGGTCTTCTGGAAAAGCTCCCAATCCCATCAAAGAAGTAGCAACAGGTATATTGGTCTTCTCGGCAAATTCTACGAGTTCGTTTGATGCTTCTCCCCAAATCACTCCTCCTCCTGCAAAGATTACAGGTTTTTTACTTTGTAAAATAAGCTCTATAGCTTTGTCTAATTCTTTTTGCGAAACTACTCCATTGATATCGTTTTTTATATCAATACTATCTCCTATTCCCTTTACATATTCTATATCGGCGTTTTGTATATCTTTTGGAATATCTACTAATACAGGACCTGGTCTTCCACTCTTAGCAATTGCAAATGCCTGTCTTATAGTATCTGTTAATTTATCAGGAGACTTTACAATAAAGTTGTGTTTAGTTATAGGCATTGTAATACCTGTTATATCTACTTCTTGAAAAGCATCCTTTCCTATAAGATTTGTAGGCACCTGTCCTGTTATCGCCACAACAGGTACAGAATCCATATAAGCATTGGCTATGCCCGTAACAAGATTGGTAGAACCAGGGCCAGAGGTAGCAAAACAAACCCCTACTCTTCCAGTAACTCTTGCATAGCCATCTGCCATATGTGCCGCCATCTGTTCGTGTGTTGCTAATATGTGTCTTAAATCAGAATCATACAGTGCATCATAGATAGGGATAACTGCTCCTCCAGGTATGCCAAATATGGTATCAATACCTACTTCTTTTAAAACTTCTATTACAACTTGTGCACCTTTTAATATCACAAGGCTCCCCCCTTAAAAACTGCTCCTTTACTTGCAGAAGTTACCTGTTTAGCATATCTTGCCATATAACCAGTTTTAATCTTCGGCTCAGGTCTCACCCATTTTTTTAGTCTTTCTTTTATTTCCTCCTCACTTAACTTGACATTAATTTTTCTTGCTGGTATGTCTATTTCAATTATGTCTCCATCCTGAAGTATAGCTATTTCTCCTCCTTCCATAGCTTCCGGAGAGACGTGTCCTATGGAAGCTCCTCTTGTTGCACCTGAAAATCTACCGTCTGTTATAAGTGCCACATCTTTGTCAAGTCCCATACCTGCAAGGGCTGAAGTAGGACTTAACATTTCTCTCATTCCCGGTCCACCTTTTGGTCCTTCATATCTTATTACAACTACATCGCCTTTTTGTATTTTTCCTCCATATATTGCTTTAATAGCTTCTTCTTCAGAATCAAATACTTTTGCTGGTCCTTCGTGTCTTAGCATCTCCTCTGCTACTGCAGATGCTTTTACAACAGCTCCCTCTTTTGCAATGTTACCGTACATTATCACAAGGCCTCCAGTACTGCTGTAAGGATTGTCTATTGGCCTTATCACATCATGATTTAAAATTTTCGCGTCTTTTATATTCTCTCCCAATGTCTTTCCCGTAACTGTTAACACTTCAGCATTTATAAGGTTAGCTTTCGTCAGTTCTTTTAAAACAGCCGATACTCCCCCTGCAAAATACAAGTCCTCTATGTGGTATTTTCCCGCTGGGCTTAACTTACATAAATTGGGTACTCTCCCGCTTATATCGTTTATTTCATCAAGAGATATTTCTACCCCTGCCTCATGGGCTATAGCCTTTAAATGCAAAATTGTATTTGTGGAACCGCCTAAAGCCATGTCTAAACTAAAAGCGTTTATGAATGCCTCTTTTGTGAGTATATCGGAAGGCTTAATTCCTCTCTCTACAAGCTCCATGATTTTCATTCCAGCTTGCTTTGCAAGTCTTATTCTTTCAGAATAAACAGCCGGAATCGTACCATTTCCTGGAAGCCCCATTCCTAAAGCTTCTGTCAAGCAATTCATAGTGTTTGCAGTAAACATTCCCGAACAGGAACCGCAAGTAGGACAGGCGTTAAGTTCTATTTTATAAAGGTCTTCATCCGAGATTTTCCCAATTTTATGGCTCCTACAGCTTCAAAAACGCTGCTTAAATCGCACACATCACCATTACACTTTCCTGCAAGCATTGGGCCTCCGCTTACAACTATTGCAGGAATATTTAGGCGTGCTGCTGCCATAAGCATTCCTGGTACTATTTTGTCGCAATTAGGTATAAGCACAAGCCCGTCAAAACCGTGAGCTGTAGCCATGATTTCTATACTATCTGCTATAAGCTCTCTACTTCCCAGTGAATATTTCATACCTTTATGGTTCATGGCAATGCCATCACAAACACCAATAGTGGAAAACTCTATAGGAGTTCCTCCAGCCATTCTGATGCCTGCTTTTACAGCTTCAGCTATTTTGTCAAGGTGAATATGTCCTGGTATAATTTCGTTTTTCGAATTTGCAACTCCTATAATAGGCCTTTTTATCTCTTCATAAGTCAAGCCTAAAGCATATAAAAGTGACCTATGTGGTGCCTTTTCGACTCCCTTTTTTATGCTTTCGCTTATCAATATCCTCACCCCTTTATATACTCCACCACTTTATCTCCCATCTCCTGAGTATTTAAAATTATTCCTTCTCCCAAATCAAAAGTCCTATAACCTGCCTCTAAAACTTTATTTACTGCATCCTTTATGTCATTAGCAGCATCAAGTAGATTAAAAGAATATTCCAGCATCATAGCAACTGACAGTATTGTAGCTAAAGGATTTGCTTTTTTTGTTCCAGCAATATCTGGAGCAGAACCGTGTATAGGTTCATAAAGTCCTACTTTATCTTCTCTTAAACTAGCGGAAGGAAGTACTCCTATAGAACCTACAATTTGTGCAGCCTCGTCACTTAATATATCGCCAAACATATTGGAAGTGAGAATTACATCAAATTGAGAAGGATTTTTAACGAGTTGCATTGCGCAATTATCTACATACATATGATTTAATTCAACCTCAGGATATCTCTTACTTACCTCGTCTACTGTTTTTCTCCACAATCTTGAAGAATCCAAAATGTTTGCTTTGTCTACAGAAGTGACTTTTTTCTTTCTCTTTAAAGCCGCTTCAAAGGCAATGACCGCTATCCTTTCTATTTCTGAGGTCTGGTACACTTCTGTATCATAAGCCTTAAAACCATAATCTATAGTAACTGTTCCTCTCGGTCCAAAATAAATTCCACCAGTAAGTTCTCTTACCACAAGAATATCCAAACCCTCTTTTAATAGTTCATTCTTTAAAGGTGAAGCTTCTTTTAAAGGAGGATAAAGAACAGCAGGCCTTAGATTTGCATAAACCCCTAGGCTTTTTCTTAAAGCTAGAAGCCCTGCTTCTGGCCTTTTATCTCCCTCAAGGTTATCCCATTTGGGGCCTCCCACTGCTCCCAAAAGTACAGCATCACTGGAAAGACACGCATTTTTTGTCTCTTCCGGATATGGAACACCGTATTTGTCTATAGCTTCTCCCCCAAAGTGATATTTTTTTACATCAAATTTCAGTTTATATTTTTTTTCTATAGCAGATAAAACTTTTAATCCTTCTTCTATAACTTCAGGTCCAATTCCATCTCCAGGCAGTACTGCAATTTTAAACAATGTCACACCTTCTTTCTGACATAATTTATAAGTCCACCATATTTCATTATTTCTTTTATGAATTCAGGAAAAGGTTGAGCTTTAAATTCCGTTCCCTTAGTCAAATTTTTTATGATTCCATTATCTGTATCAACCAAGACCATATCTCCTTCTTCAATCCCATCTACCGCTTCTTTGCATTCTAATATTGGAAGCCCTATATTTATCGCATTTCTAAAAAAAATTCTGGCAAAAGACTTGGCAATTATACAGGATATACCAGATGCTTTAATAGCGATTGGCGCGTGCTCTCTGGAAGAGCCACAACCAAAATTTTCACCTACCACCAATATGTCTCCTTCTTTAACTTTATTCTTAAAGTCTTTGTCTAAGTCTTCCATACAATGCTGTGCCAATTCCTGTGGATCTGAAGTGTTTAAAAACCTCGCTGGTATTATAACGTCTGTATCTATATTGTCCCCATATTTTATGGCTTTCCCTTGCATCATTCCACCTCCTCTGGACTTACGATATATCCTGCAATAGCCGAAGCAGCCGCAACAGCTGGACTTGAAAGATACACTTCGCTTTCAGGATGTCCCATTCTTCCTACAAAATTTCTGTTAGTAGTTGTCAACGCCCTTTCTCCTCTAGCCAAAATTCCCATGTGCCCGCCAAGGCAAGGTCCACAAGTAGGAGTAGAAACTGCGGCGCCTGCTTTTATAAACTCCTCAATGTAACCTCTTTTGACACATTCAAGGTATATTTCCTGTGTGGCAGGGAAAATTAAAAGTCTTACATCAGGATGAACCTTTTTGCCTTTTAGTATCTTATACGCTATCTCCATATCTGAGAGACGTCCATTCGTACAAGAGCCAATAACTACCTGATCTATTTTCACTTTTCCAACCTCATCAATGCTTCTAGTGTTTTCAGGCAAATGAGGAAATGCTACTTGAGGTCTTATCTCATCTAAATTTATCTCATAAACTTCACTGTACTCGGCGTCTTCATCTCTTTCAAACACTTTATATTCTCTTTTTGCTCTCCCCTTAACATATGCCTCGGTAATTTCGTCAAAATCGAAAATACCGTTTTTAGCCCCTGCTTCTATTGCCATATTGGCAATTGTGAATCTATCGTCGATTGACAAAGCTTTTATATTCCCTGTAAATTCCATAGATTTGTATAAAGCTCCGTCAACTCCTATTTTTCCGATTATATACAAGATAACATCTTTTCCACTTACCCATTTTTGTAAATTGCCTTTTAATACAAATTTTATAGCTTCCGGTACTTTAAACCATGCCTTGCCAGTAGCCATTGCTGCCGCCATGTCAGTACTTCCTACACCTGTAGAAAAACAGGTAAGAGCGCCATAAGTGCATGTATGAGAATCGGCACCTATCACCACATCCCCGGGAAGTACAAGTCCTTTCTCGGGTAAAAGAGCGTGCTCTATCCCCATTTGCCCTACTTCAAAGAAATTCACTATTCCATGTTTTTTTGCAAATTTTCTCATTATATTCACTTGCTCTGCCGATTTTATGTCCTTATTAGGTACAAAATGGTCAGGAACAAGGGCAATTTTAGTCTTGTCAAACACCTCTTCTTTTCCTATTTTCTCAAATTCCTTTATAGCAACAGGAGCAGTGACGTCATTGCCCAACACCATATCTACATCTACTTCTATTAACTCTCCTGCTTTGACCTCTCTACCAATTTTTGCCGACAATATCTTTTGTGTCAATGTTAAGCCCAAGCTTCTCCCTCCTTAAAACTTCTAAATTCTTCTAATGTCTCCTCTACCACAAATCTTATATCCTCATCTATAATGACCTTTTTTCTGTCTGCCAAATCTTTAAACCTTCTAAAGGCCTCATTTAATTCTCCCGGTGAAAGATTGTACCCTAATTGTTTGGCTTTCAATTCAAAAGCATTTCTTCCTGAAAGCTTACCTAATGCAAAAGTATCGGGATTTATTCCTATATCTTCTGGTTTCATTATTTCATAAGTTGCCCTGTTATTAATAATTCCATGTTGGTGAATTCCAGCTTGATGCCTAAAGGCATTAGCACCTATAATCGCTTTATTAGGTGGAATATCAATTCCTGTAAGTTTGCTTACTAATTTGCTGGTATTGTAGATTTCTTTGGTATTTATTCCGTGAACGAGGCCAAAATAATCCTTTCTAGTATTTAACGCCATTATTACCTCTTCCAATGCTGCATTTCCTGCCCTTTCTCCTATTCCGTTCACTGCTACTTCTACTTGAGTCGCTCCGTTTTCTATGGCAGAGAGAGAATTTGCTACAGCAAGCCCTAGATCGTTATGACAATGGGCACTTATAATTACTCCATCTATGTTAGGGACATTATTTTTGATGTATTTTACGAGTTCTCCAAATTCTCTTGGCATCGCATACCCTACGGTATCCGGAATATTTATTACATTTGCTCCTGCCTCAATTACTTCGCTAAAAACTTTTACCAAAAAGTCCCAGTCGGTTCTTGAAGCATCTTCTGCTGAAAACTCAATCTCATCAAATTTTCTTCTTGCATATTTTACCATTTCGACAGCTCTTTTAAGTGTTTCTTCTCTCGACATCTTAAGTTTGTATTTAAGATGTATATCAGAAGTTGCGATAAAAACGTGCAATCTCGATCTTTCAGCGTTTTTTAAAGCATTACTGGCTCTATCTATATCTTCCTTTACAGCCCTTGCCAGTCCAGCAATAGTAACACCTTTTATTTTATCAGCAACGTTTTTTACCGCTTCAAAATCTCCATTGGAAGCTGCTGGAAATCCTGCCTCTATAACGTCAACCCCTAAAGTTGCCAATTGTTTTGCTATTTCAAATTTTTCGTTAATATTAAAATTGACGCCGGGAGTCTGTTCACCATCTCTTAAAGTAGTGTCAAAAACAATGACTCTTTTTACCCCCATTAACATTTACCTCCTTATTCATTCTTTTTTAATCCAGGCCATCATTTCTCTCAAACTTTTGCCGACTTTTTCAATAAGATGACTTGCCTCTTTATCTTTCATAGCATTATACTGCGGTCTTCCCACTTGATTTTCTAAAAGCCACTCCTTTGCAAATTTACCCGATTGTATCTCACTCAAAACTTTTTTCATCTCTTTTCGAGTTTCTTCTGTTACTATTCTTTTGCCTGTCATATAGTCTCCAAATTCTGCAGTATCAGAAATAGAATATCTCATATAACTAAATCCACCTTCGTATATGAGGTCAACTATGAGTTTCATTTCATGCACACATTCAAAATAAGCTATTTCTGGCTGATAACCAGCCTCTACTAATGTTTCAAATCCAGCTTTCATGAGTTCAGTAACTCCACCGCAAAGAACAGCTTGTTCTCCAAAAAGGTCTGTTTCTGTCTCTTCTCTAAATGTAGTCTCAATAACACCTGCTCGTGTGCCTCCTATTCCTTTTGCATAGGCTAATGCTATTTCAAAAGCCTTTCCTGTGTAATCTTGGTACACTGCTACAAGATTTGGAACTCCCTTTCCTTCTTGGTATACTCTTCTTACAAGGTGTCCTGGACCCTTTGGAGCTACCATAAACACATCTACATTTTTTGGAGGAATAATCTGTTTAAAATGTATGTTAAAACCGTGAGCAAAAGCCAAAGCTTTTCCTTCTGTAAGATTTTTTTCTATGCTTTCTTTATAAACTTCTGCCTGCTTTTCATCTGGTATCAGCATCATTATGATATCTGCTACTTTAGCCGCTTCTTCCACCGTTAAAACTGTAAGCCCTTCTTTTTCTGCCCTTTCTTTCGATTTACTTCCCTTATATAGGCCAACTACCACATCAAGTCCAGAATCTCTTAAATTAAGCGCATGAGCATGACCTTGACTTCCAAACCCTATTATTGCTATTTTCTTATTCTTAAGTAAATTCAAATCCGCATCCTTATCATAATACATCTTTGCCATTACAATTCCCCCTTATATTCTTTCAATGTTTTACTACCTCTCTCTAAAGATACAAGTCCTGTTCTAACAAGCTCTTTTACATCAAATTTATTAATTAAATTTATAAAAGCGTTTATCTTTTCATTATCTCCTGTAAGTTCTATGATTAAGGAGTCAATAGAAATGTCTATAACTTTTGCTCTAAAAGTATCCACAATATGCATTATGTCATCTCTTGTATTTGAATCATAACCTACTTTAACTAACAGCAATTCTCGAGAAACATTATCCCTAGCTCCTATGTTTTGTACTTTCAACACATCTACAAGTTTATTAAGTTGCCGTATCACCTGAGTAACTGTATATTCATCTTCTCCCACTGTCAAAGTTATCCTTGAAATGTCTTCTCTTTCTGTCGTACCTACTGCAAGGCTCTCAATATTATAACCTCTCCTAGAAAATAGACCTACTACTCTTGATAAAACTCCTGGATGATTGTTAACAAGGACAGAGATAATGTGCAAATTACCACCCCCCTATATAAAAATCAATCCCCACCCTAAATTACAGGGCGAGGATTTTCTCCACGCGGTACCACCTGTTTTCGCTATTACCTCACGGCAATAGCCTCACCAAGTTTTGCAACTTGAACTGTAACGGGTAATCCCGGTATAGCCTAATAAGCTTATCGCCCTTCAGCTATACAGCTCCAGTGCGAGGAAATACGCGTCTTGGCACCGGTTTGCACCATCCACCGGCTCTCTTGAGCCTCAACGCATACCGCTCACCTTCATCACTTTTTATCTTTATCAATTTAAAAATGTAAACTTGAATAAAGTTACTTGTTATTTTATCAGCAACTTTAACTTTAGTCAACTAAATTATTTGTAAATTTTCAATAATCTATCGTTTACATTTACTAAAAAATTTTAAATACTTTCCAAAAAAATTGCTCTTTTTTTAACTATCATTAAAATTGCTTCAAACACATTAAGGTTAAATACTTTTTTAAATGTCTGGGTAAAATTTCAGTAGGTAATACTTGCAAAATCTTGACACAGACTTTTCAAATTTGGTTTTTGAAAAGTTATGTATTATGATTAAAATTAGAAAACTCAAGAAAGGAGAATGTTTATGAGTATTTTACATACACCTTTAAAGATAAAGGACATTACAATAAAAAATAGAATCATGATGTCTCCCATGTGTATGTATACAGCTTCTACAGAGGGAATACCAAACGACTGGCACATAGTTCATTATGCCACAAGGGCTATTGGTGGAGTAGGACTTATTATGCAAGAAGCCACAGCTGTTGAAAGTAGAGGAAGAATAACTGACCGTGACCTTGGAATATGGAATGATGAGCAAGCTAAAGAATTAAAAAAAATTGTAGACATATGCAAAGCAAATGGCGCTGCGGTGGGAATACAGCTTGCTCATGCAGGAAGAAAATGTGATATACTTTATGAAGATGTTGTAGGGCCTTCCCCTATTAAAGCAGGAGACAACTACAAACTTCCAAGAGAATTATCCATTGAGGAGATAAAATCTATAGTCAAAGCTTTTGGAGAAGCTGCCAGAAGGGCTCACCTAGCAGGATATGATGTGGTTGAAATACATGCAGCTCATGGCTATTTAATCCACGAATTTCTTTCTCCTCTTTCAAATAAGCGAAAAGATGAATACGGTGGTAGCATTGAAAATAGGGCAAGATTTTTAATTGAAGTGATAGAAGAAGTTAGAAAAAATTGGCCCCAAACCAAACCTATTTTTGTGCGCGTATCTGCAGATGATTACATTGAAGGCGGAATAAATATAGATATGATGGTAGACTACATCAACATGATAAAAGACAAAGTTGATTTAATTGATGTAAGCAGTGGAGGACTTTTAAGTGCTGATATAAACCTATATCCCGGATATCAAGTTAAATATGCTGAAACAATTAAAAAACGCTGTAATATAAAAACTTCTGCAGTAGGATTAATAACAACACAAGAGCTTGCAGAAGAAATTCTTTCAAATAAAAGGGCAGATTTAGTTGCACTAGGAAGAGAACTTTTAAGAAATCCCTATTGGGTTCTGCATACCTACACTTCAAGGGAAGACTGGCCAAAACAATATGAAAGAGCATTTAAAAAAGGTTCTTTACTATAGAGGAGTATTTAACAGCTACAAATTTAAAACCATAAAGAATCATCTTTGGAATTTTCGACAAATAAGTAAGAAAATTTTTATGAACCGGAAGAAGGATTTTTGTAACTAATGTAGAAATATAATAAAGAATGTCAATTTATACAAAGTTTATTTA
>NZ_BAZY01000040.1 GCF_001310975.1 Thermoanaerobacter thermocopriae JCM 7501 | reverse complement strand
AAAGAGAAGCCGGGTTCAAACCTGGCTTCTTTTGAGTTAAATTTGTACTTTTTTATTTTGCTTGTGGTGATTGACAAGAAGTTATATTTATGATAAATTTGACTAAGCAGCCGAATCACCGGGAGGTGTAATAATTGAGAGTAAAAATTACGTTGGCGTGTACTGAGTGCAAGAATAGAAATTACCATACCACAAAAAATAAAAAGAATGACCCTGATAGATTAGAACTAATGAAATATTGCAAATTCTGCAAAAAGCATACCTTGCATAGAGAGACTAAGTAGGTTTTAAAATTTCAAGAGGATGTGAGGAAATGGCCGGTGAAGGAAGAAAATTTGTCAAATTTTTTAAAGATGTAAGGGCAGAAATGAAAAAGGTGACATGGCCAAGTAAAGAAAGCATGATAACTTACACTGAAATTGTACTAATAGTAATGGCTTTTTTTACAGTATTCATTTTTTTAATTGACTCAGTTTTTAGTTATCTTTTAAAGCTCATTATTAAAGTTTAAAGGAGGTTGGGGCGAGTCCCCAAGATTGACTATGTCAGAAAAAGAAAATGCAAAGTGGTATGTGGTTCATACCTATTCTGGATATGAAAACAAAGTTAAAGCTAACCTAGAAAAAATAGTAGAAAATAGAAATTTGCAGCATTTAATTCACCAAATTATTGTTCCTACGGAAAAAGTTGTTGAAATAAAAGATGGAAAAAAGAAAACTGTTGAGAAAAAAATTTTTCCGGGTTATGTTTTGGTGAAAATGATTATGACAGATGATACTTGGTATGTAGTGCGAAATACCAGGGGTGTTACAGGATTTGTAGGTCCTGGTTCTAAACCGGTACCATTGACTGAAGCAGAAGTTAGAGCTTTAGGAATAAAAGAGATTCCAACTGCAGTTGACTTTAATGTAAAAGATACGGTTAGGGTTATTTCAGGACCTTTCGAAAATTTTATTGGAGTAGTAGAAGAAATTTATCCGGAAAGACAAAAGGCGAAAGTTTTAATTTCTATGTTTGGAAGAGAGACACCGGTTGAATTTGACCTTGTACAACTTCAAAAAATATAAAAAAGTGAAAAGTCATTTTAGTTTTATAAGGAGGTGTAGTCATGGCAAAGAAAGTGGCAGCAGTTGTAAAAATACAGTTGCCAGCAGGAAAAGCTACTCCTGCGCCACCAGTAGGTACTGCGTTAGGACCTCATGGTGTTAATATAATGGCTTTTTGCAAGGAATTTAATGAAAGAACAGCCAAAGACGCAGGGCTAATAATTCCTGTTGTTATTACAATATATTCGGATAGGTCCTTTAGTTTTATAACTAAAACTCCACCGGCGGCTGTGCTACTTAAAAAGGCAGCTGGAATAGAATCAGGTTCTCCGCAACCTAATAAACAAAAAGTTGGGAAAATTACAAAAGAGCAGCTCAGAGAAATTGCTGAAATCAAGATGAGGGATTTGAATGCTTCTGATATAGAAGCTGCTATGCGAATGATAGCAGGTACTGCAAGAAGCATGGGTATAGAGATTGTATAAAAATAAGTGGGAGGAAAGTCCGATAATACCACAAGGAGGTTAGAAAATTGAAACGCGGAAAAAAATATTTAGAGAGCTTAAAGTTATATGACAAGACACAACAATATTCCAGTGATGAAGCAATGGATATTGTTTTGAAAACTGCAAAAGCGAATTTTGACGAAACTATTGATTTAGCCGTAAGATTAGGTGTTGACCCAAGGCACGCTGACCAACAAGTAAGAGGTACAGTAGTACTTCCTCATGGAACAGGAAAAAGTGTGAAAGTATTAGTTTTTGCAAAAGGTGAAAAAGCTAAAGAAGCAGAAACAGCTGGTGCTGATTATGTTGGAGCAGAAGAATTAGTGGCAAAAATACAAAATGAGAATTGGTTTGATTATGATGTTGTAGTGGCAACCCCTGACATGATGGGAGTTGTAGGTAGATTAGGTAAAATATTAGGACCAAAAGGATTAATGCCAAATCCTAAATCAGGTACTGTGACGTTTGATTTAGAAAAAGCTATTAAAGAAATTAAAGCTGGTAAAATTGAGTATAGGGTAGATAAAGGAGGCATAATTCACGTTCCCATAGGGAAAAAATCCTTTGGGAAAGAAAAGTTATTAGAAAATTTCAGGACAGTTATGGATGCTATAATCAAGTCCAAACCGGCAGCTACAAAAGGACAATACATCAAAAGTGTAGTGTTATCTTCTACAATGGGTCCAGGTGTGAAGGTTAATCCTTTAAAGATTTTTTAATAAAAGTTGTTGACTATTAACGAGATGTAATGTATAATAAGTGACGTTGAAATTGAATACGAAAGACCGTAGACAGTGGGTGTGCTATTGCACGTAAATCCCACCGAGGTTTTTTAAAATAAATTCCCAAAGGGGATCCTCATGTCTACGGGATCCTTTTTAAATTTTTAAGGAGGTGGGAAGGTGGGAACCACAAAAGAGAAAAAGCAACAAATCGTAGCAGAATTTAAAGACAAATTGTCACGAGCGCAAACTGTGATTTTTTCAAGCTTTAGTGGACTAACTGTAGAAGATGATACAATTTTAAGGCGTAAATTTAGAGAAGCTAATTCTGAGTACAAAGTCTACAAAAATACTTTAATGACTATTGCAGCTAAGGAACTAGGTTATGGAGATGATTTAATTAAGTATTTTGAAGGACCAACTTCTGTAGCTTTTGGATATGATGATCCTGTTGCGCCTGCTAAAGTTCTTGTGGAATTTATGAAAGATCACAAGGGTATTGAGTTAAAAGCAGGTCTTGTAAATGGAAAGTTAGTGACAGTTGAGGAAATTAAGGCTTTAGCAAAGCTTCCTTCAAGGGAAGAGCTTGTGGCGAAAGCTTTGGGCAGCATGAAAGCTCCTATTACCAACCTTGTTTTTGTGTTGTCTGGTACTTTGAGAAGCCTGCTTTATGCTTTAAATGCAGTGAAAGAGAAAAAGCAAGCTGAAGCTTGAAAATAAAAAAATTTTAAGATGGAGGTAGAAAAAATGAGCAAAGAGGAAATTTTGGAAGCCATAAAAAATATGACAGTTTTAGAATTAGCCGAGTTGGTAAAAGCTTTGGAGGAAGAATTTGGTGTATCTGCGGCAGCTCCTCTAGTAACAGCAGCACCAACAGCTGGAGCACCAGCAGCTGGAGCACCAGCTGAAGAAAAAACAGAATTTGATGTTATTTTACAGGAAGTAGGTAGTGACAAGATAAAAGTTATCAAGGTTGTAAGAGAAGTAACAGGTTTAGGGCTAAAAGAAGCAAAAGATTTAGTAGAAAGTGCTCCAAAGCCGGTTAAAGAAGGAGTAAGCAAGGATGAGGCAAATCAAATCAAAGCAAAATTCGAAGAAGTTGGTGCAAAAGTAGAAATAAAATAAGGGCAAAAGTTTGCCTTATTTTTTATGGGGAATTGTTGACATAAATCTACTCTTGTGCTATTATAATAAATTGCATTAATAGTCGCCTTTTTTATTTGTCAATATATGTATAAGATGAGGACTGCTGGTGAATAATAATGGTAAAATAGGGTTATTTTATGCGAAATCCAAAAGTTTTTAAACTTTTGGTAATTTACATTTTTTAAGGGGTGAAACGGATGGTACGTCCTGTACAAGTGGGCAACAAGACAAGAATGAGCTTTGCCAAAATTGATGAAGTTCTACAGATGCCCGACCTTATTGAAGTTCAAAAGAAGTCCTACAAATGGTTTTTAGAGGAGGGATTGAGAGAAGTTTTTAGAGAAATTTCCCCAATAGAGAGCTTTACGGGAAATTTGGCTTTGGAATTTGTGGATTATAGATTAGAAAATACCCCCAAGTATTCTGTAGAAGAATGTAAAGATAGAGACACTACATATGCAGTACCGATGAAAGTTAAAGTGCGTCTTACCAATAGGGAAACAGGGGAAATTAAGGAATCTGAAGTATTTATGGGGGATTTCCCATTAATGACCGAAAAAGGTACTTTTATCATAAATGGAGCAGAACGTGTAATTGTAAGTCAGTTAGTGAGATCTCCCGGAGTATATTATGAACAGCAGTTTGATAAATTTGGCAAAAGATTAATTTCTGCAACTGTAATTCCAAATAGAGGAGCTTGGCTAGAATATGAAGAAGATTCAAATGATGTAGTATATGTTAGAATTGACAGGACGAGGAAAGTTCCAATTACCGTATTATTAAGGGCTTTGGGATATAGTAGTGATAT
This sequence comes from Thermoanaerobacter thermocopriae JCM 7501, assembly GCF_001310975.1. Lineage (GTDB taxonomy): Bacteria > Bacillota > Thermoanaerobacteria > Thermoanaerobacterales > Thermoanaerobacteraceae > Thermoanaerobacter > Thermoanaerobacter thermocopriae. The sequence continues at coordinate 10,253 of NZ_BAZY01000040.1, read as the reverse complement.
TCAAATTCTTGACCTTTTAGGGGAAGAAGAAAAACTTAAGGCTACTTTAGATAAAGATACTACAAAATCAGAAGAAGAGGCTTTAATAGAAATTTATAAAAGATTAAGACCAGGGGAGCCGCCTACTGTTGAGAGTGCCAAAAGCCTTTTATATGCGCTATTTTTTGATGCAAAAAGGTATGATTTGGCAAAGGTAGGACGCTATAAATTTAATAAAAAACTTGCGTTAAAAGCGAGAATTGCAAACTTAAAAAAGTGCAAAAAAAAATTGTCAATCCTGTTACAGGTGAGATATTAGTAGAGGAAGGAGAAAAAATTTCAAAAGAAAAGGCAGAAGAAATTCAAAATTGTGGTATAAATGAAGTAGAAGTTTTAGTAGAAGGTAAGGTAGTGAAAGTAATAGGCAATAATACGGTAGACATAAATAAATATCCTATGCCTTATGATGTGTCTAGCTTAAATATAAAAGAAGCCGTAAATTTAAGTGTGTTGAAAGAAATACTAGACAATTTCTCCGATGAAGAGGCAGTGATAAATGAAATAAAAAATAGAATAGATGAACTTATTCCTAAGCATATTACTAAGGATGACATTATAGCTACTGTAAATTATCAATTAAATTTAGCCTATGGAATAGGTTCGATAGATGATATAGATCACTTAGGAAATAGGAGACTCAGGTCTGTAGGAGAGTTATTGCAAAACCAATTTAGAATTGGACTTGCGAGATTAGAAAGAGTAGTCAAAGAAAGAATGACAATCCAAGATGTGAATGAAATTACTCCTCAAAACCTTATAAATATTCGTCCGGTTGTTGCAGCCATTAGAGAATTTTTTGGAAGTTCACAACTTTCTCAATTTATGGACCAAACTAATCCTTTGTCAGAACTTACTCATAAAAGAAGAGTAAGTGCTTTAGGTCCCGGTGGTCTTAGCCGAGAAAGAGCAGGATTTGAGGTAAGAGATGTGCACTATTCCCACTATGGAAGAATTTGTCCTATTGAAACTCCTGAAGGACCAAACATAGGTTTGATTGGATCTTTGACTACTTATGCTCGCGTTAATGAATATGGATTTATCGAAGCTCCGTACAGGAAAGTAGATAAGACAACAGGTACAGTTACAGATGAAATTGTATATATGACTGCAGATGAAGAAGATGAATATATTATAGCTCAGGCTAATGAACCATTAGATGAAAACAACAGATTTATTAATGATAAAGTGGTATGTAGATTAAAAGAAGAGATAATAGCTGTACCTCCAACTGAAGTGGATTTCATGGACGTTTCACCAAAACAGATAGTGTCTGTGGCTACTTCTTTGATCCCTTTCTTGGAAAATGATGATGCTAATAGAGCCTTGATGGGTTCTAACATGCAAAGGCAGGCAGTACCACTTATAAAAACGGAAGCACCAATAATTGGAACAGGTATAGAATATAAGGCGGCTGTTGATTCTGGCGTAGTAGTATTAGCGAAAAACGATGGAGTAGTAGAAAAGGTAACTGCTGATAAAGTTGTAATTAGAACAAAGGATGGTAGAAAAGATGAGTATAATTTACTTAAATTTAAGAGGTCAAACCAGGGAACTTGTATAAACCAAAGACCTATTGTAAATGAAGGAGATGAAGTCAAAAAAGGGCAAGTTATATGCGATGGACCTTCTACTGACCATGGTGAACTCGCTCTTGGAAAAAATGTTTTAGTAGGATTTATGCCTTGGGAAGGTTACAATTATGAAGATGCTATTTTGATAAGTGAAGAATTGGTAAGGATGATTCTTTAACTTCTATTCACATTGAGGAATACGATGCAGAAGCTAGAGATACTAAACTAGGTCCAGAAGAGATTACGAGAGAAATCCCGAATGTAGGGGAAGACGCTTTAAAAGATTTAGATGAGAGAGGTATAATACGCATAGGTGCGGAAGTTACAGCTGGTGACATATTGGTAGGTAAAGTTACTCCAAAAGGTGAGACGGAACTTACGGCTGAAGAAAGACTTTTAAGAGCTATTTTTGGAGAAAAAGCAAGAGAAGTAAGAGATACTTCTTTGCGCGTTCCTCATGGTGAGTCAGGTATAGTTGTGGATGTTAAAGTTTATTCCAGAGAAAATGGTGATGAATTGCCGCCAGGAGTCAACCAAATGGTAAGAGTATTTGTCGCTCAAAAGAGGAAAATTGCCGTTGGAGATAAAATGGCAGGTCGTCATGGTAACAAAGGTGTTATTTCAAGAATACTTCCGATAGAAGATATGCCATTTTTGCCAGACGGTACACCTTTGCAGATATGCTTAAATCCATTAGGTGTTCCATCCCGCATGAACATTGGTCAGGTTTTAGAAGTTCACTTGGGCCTTGTGGCAAAGGCGTTGGATGGGAGATTATTACACCTGTTTTTGATGGAGCAACGGAAGACGATATACAAGAACTTTTGACTAAATCGGGTTTTTCTCCAGATGGCAAAGTACAATTGTACGATGGAAGAACAGGTGAACCATTTGATAATAAAGTTACAGTAGGTTATATGTACATGCTGAAGCTTCACCACTTAGTCGATGATAAGATGCATGCAAGGTCTACTGGACCATATTCTTTAGTTACTCAGCAACCTTTGGGTGGAAAAGCTCAGTTTGGTGGACAAAGATTTGGTGAGATGGAAGTATGGGCACTAGAGGCATATGGTGCAGCTCATACTTTACAGGAGATTTTAACGGTAAAGTCTGACGATGTAGCAGGTCGTGTAAAAACTTATGAAGCTATTGTCAAAGGTGAAAACATACCAGAACCAGGTATTCCAGAATCTTTTAAGGTACTTGTTAAAGAACTTCAAAGCTTAGCATTGGATGTCAAAGTTATTACGGAAGATAATCAAGAAATTCCGCTGAAAGAATTTGAAGAGGATGACGATTCTGATGTGCCGGATGCTACTTTGAATATCAACATAGAAGGTCGCGAAGATACGCCGCCAGAAGAAGTATATGAAGAAAGTTACGAAGAAGAGACCGAAGATTTGCCAGAGGATATTGACTTTGAGCCTGATAGCTTTGACATAGAAAATAATGATTTAGATTTAGAAGATTTTGATATTTGATTGGTTAAAACCAAAATTTATTGAAGAAAGGAGCGACACTCCTTGTTTCAGTTAAAAAATTTTGAAGCTATTAAAATAGGATTGGCATCTCCTGAAAAAATAAGAGAATGGTCAAGAGGCGAGGTGAAAAAACCTGAAACTATCAATTATAGAACGTTAAAACCGGAAAGAGATGGTCTTTTTTGTGAAAGAATTTTTGGGCCTACTAAAGACTGGGAATGTCATTGTGGCAAATATAAAAGAGTAAGATACAAGGGTGTAGTTTGTGATAGATGTGGTGTTGAGGTGACAAGGTCTAAGGTTAGAAGGGAAAGGATGGGGCACATTGAGCTTGCTGCCCCTGTTGCCCATATATGGTATGTAAAGGGAATTCCTAGTAGAATGGGCCTCCTTCTTGATATGTCCCCAAGAGCCTTGGAAAAAGTGTTATACTTTGTATCATATGTGGTTATTGACCCAGGGGATACTCCTCTTACTAAAAAGCAGTTATTGTCAGAGAAAGAGTACAGAGAATATTTGGATAAATATGGACATAGATTTAGAGCGGGGATGGGAGCAGAAGCTGTAAAGGAATTGTTACAGGAAATAGATTTAGAAAAATTAAGCAAAGAATTGAAGGCTGAAATAAGGGAATCTACTGGTCAAAAAAGGGTAAGAGCGATTAGAAGATTAGAGGTAGTGCAAGCTTTTATAGATTCAGGAAATCGCCCTGAATGGATGATTTTAGATGTTATACCTGTAATTCCTCCTGATTTGAGACCTATGGTGCAGTTGGATGGTGGGCGGTTTGCAACTTCAGACCTTAATGATTTGTACAGAAGAGTAATCAACAGAAATAATAGATTGAAGAAACTTTTAGACTTAGGGGCTCCGGATATTATAGTGAGAAATGAAAAAAGAATGTTGCAAGAAGCAGTAGATGCCTTGATAGATAATGGAAGAAGAGGAAGGCCTGTTACAGGTCCTGGCAACAGACCTTTAAAATCCCTTTCTGATATGTTAAAAGGTAAGCAAGGAAGATTCAGACAAAATCTTTTAGGTAAGAGGGTAGATTATTCAGGGCGTTCCGTTATAGTAGTAGGGCCAGAACTTAAGGTTTATCAATGTGGTTTGCCAAAAGAAATGGCATTAGAACTTTTTAAGCCTTTTGTAATGAAGAAGTTAGTAGACGAGGGTTTGGCGCAGCATATAAAAAGCGCTAAGAGGATGGTTGAAAAAGTAAAGCCTGAGGTGTGGGATGTATTAGAGGAAGTTATTAAAGAACATCCTGTGTTGTTAAACAGAGCTCCTACCCTCCACAGATTGGGTATTCAAGCTTTTGAGCCGGTGTTGGTTGAAGGAAGAGCTATAAAGCTTCATCCCCTTGTATGTACAGCTTATAATGCAGACTTTGATGGTGACCAGATGGCTGTCCATGTGCCCCTTTCAATGGAAGCTCAAGCTGAAGCAAGATTTTTAATGCTAGCTGCTAATAACATACTCAAGCCTCAAGATGGAAACCTGTTATGACGCCTACTCAAGACATGGTATTAGGTTGCTATTATTTAACAGCAGATGAAGATGGAGTTCCAGGCGAGGGTAAGTATTTTTCAAGTCCTGAAGAAGCTATTATGGCATACCAACTGGGATACATTCACATTCATGCGAAGATAAAAGTAAAAATGACAAAAGAAATTGATGGAGTTAAAAAATCGAAAATAATTGAGACAACAGTGGGAAAAATTCTATTTAATGAAGCAATTCCGCAGGATTTAGGTTATGTAGATAGATCTAATCCTGAAACTGCTTTTGACTTAGAAATTAATGATTTAGTAGATAAATCTAAATTGGGGAAAATTTTAGATAGAGTATACAGATTACACGGACCAACAAAAACAGCAGAAACTCTTGATAAAATCAAAGAGTTAGGATTTAGATATTCTACAAAAGCAGCCATTACTGTTAGCGTATCTGACATGGTAATACCCAAAGAAAAAGAGAAGCTTCTAAAAGAAGCAGATGAAATGGTAAGTAAGATTGAAAGCCAATTCAGACGTGGTCTCATATCTGAGGAAGAGAGATATGAGAGCATAATAAAAACATGGAATATGACTACAGAAAAAGTTACAGAGGCTTTGATGGCGAGTTTGGACAAATTTAATCCTATATTTATGATGGCTCATTCAGGAGCAAGGGGAAGTAAAAACCAGATAAGACAGTTAGCAGGCATGAGGGGCTTATGCAGATCCTTCAGGAAGAATTATTGAGCTTCCTATAAGGTCTAACTTTAGAGAAGGTCTTAATGTGTTGGAATTCTTCATATCTACTCACGGTGCAAGGAAAGGTCTTGCGGACACAGCTTTAAGGACTGCAGATTCTGGTTATTTAACAAGAAGATTAGTTGATGTTAGCCAAGATGTAATAGTCAGGGAAGAAGATTGTGGAACTGATGAGGGAATTTATGTAGAAGAAATAAGAGAAGGAAACGAAATAATTGAAAGATTAACTGACAGAATAATAGGAAGAATTGCAGCTGAAGATGTTGTTGATAATGAAGGTAATATAATTGTCAGAAGAAATGAATTGATAAACGAAGTGGAAGCAGAAAAGATAGAAAAAGCAGGTATTACTAAAGTAAAAATAAGGTCACTTTTGACATGCAGGTCGAGACATGGCGTATGTAGGATGTGCTATGGCAGAGACCTTGCAACAGGAGAACTTGTAAATATAGGCGAAGCAGTGGGAATTATTGCTGCACAGGCTATAGGTGAACCAGGTACACAGCTTACTATGAGAACATTCCATACGGGTGGTGTAGCAGGTTTTGACATTACACAAGGTCTTCCAAGAGTAGAAGAACTTTTTGAAGCAAGAAAACCAAAAGGACTTGCTGTAATTTCTGAAATTTCCGGTGTTGTAAGAATTAATGAGTCAAAGAAAAGAAGAGAAGTCATTGTAACGGATGAAGAAAACAATATTTCTAAGACTTATCTCATTCCTTATGGTTCAAGACTTAAAGTTCATGATGGCCAAGTGATTCAAGCTGGGGATGAGTTGACGGAAGGGTCTGTAAATCCTCATGACCTTTTGAAGATAAAAGGAATATTTGCAGTACAGACTTATTTGCTACAAGAAGTCCAAAAGGTTTATAGATTGCAGGGTGTTGAAATAAATGATAAGCACATTGAAGTAATAATAAGGCAGATGATGAGAAAAGTAAAAGTAGAAGACCCAGGTGATACTTCAATGCTTCCTGGAGAGCTTATAGATATGTTTAAATTCGAAGAGGAAAACAAAAAAGCGGTTGAAAAGGGATTACGGCCTGCTACTGGAAGAAGAGCACTTTTGGGGATTACAAAGGCGGCTCTGGCAACAGATTCTTTCTTATCAGCTGCTTCTTTCCAGGAGACGACGAGGGTGCTTACAGATGCAGCTATAAAAGGTAAAGTAGATCCGCTTTTGGGATTAAAAGAAAATGTGATAATAGGTAAACTAATTCCTGCTGGAACAGGTTTGTCACGTTATAGAAATATTTCTGTTGTTAAAAAAGTTAAGGATCAACAGAAAGGACAAGATAACGAAAAAGAAGAGACAGAGACAAAAGCAAGTAACTAAAGGTTTGGAATGAAATGTGCGTATAAAATTTCTGCTGGATGAAGTAGCACATATAAATTACCTACAAAATCTTAACACGAACCAATGAAATTCTACTGTTGACAGCTAAACTGCTTAATGATAAAATTATTAAGTGTGTTAAAGACCGCTGTCTGATAGGAGGAAGGTAAATGGCGGGACAAGATTGCCCTTCTAAGCGGGTGGTTGGAGCGAAGCAGACTTTAAAAGCGATAACGAATGGTAATGTTCTGAAGGTCTACATTGCAAAAGATGCGGAAGAACACGTTACTAAGAGAATAAAAGAATTATGTGAGGAAAATTCAATTAAAATAGTGTACATCGATACTATGAAAGAACTTGGGGTAATGTGTGGTATTGATGTAGGCGCTGCTGCTGCAGCGGATATTATAGTTGAAAAGAAATAATTACCCCTTTAAGGGGTAATTATTTCTTGATTTATTTGGAAGGAGGTGCGACGATGCCAACGATAAATCAATTGGTTAGATATGGAAGAAAACCGGTAAAATATAAATCTGCTGCTCCAGCTTTAGAGGGTAATCCTCAGAAGAGAGGAGTTTGTGTTGTAGTAAAGACTACAACTCCTAAAAAACCAAATTCAGCGCTACGAAAAATAGCAAGGGTAAGACTGACAAATGGTACTGAGGTTACAGCTTACATTCCTGGTATAGGTCACAATTTGCAGGAACACTCTGTAGTTTTAGTAAGAGGAGGAAGGGTTAAAGACCTACCGGGTGTAAGGTATAAGATTATCAGGGGAGCCTTGATGCGGCGGGTGTTGCCAATAGGAAACAGGCTCGTTCAAGATATGGCGCTAAAAAGCCTAAAAAGTAAAATGAGAGTAAAAGGAAATATAAATGTTCTTCCTTAGAGTTGATAATTGTAAAGTTTTTACACAAAAGGAGGGAAAAGGATGCCAAGAAAAGGTCAGGCAGAAAGAAGAGAGGTCCTTCCTGATCCTGTATATAATAGCAAAAAAGTTTCAAAACTAATTAATAAGGTAATGTGGGATGGCAAAAAGAGCTTGGCTCAAAAAATTTGTTATGGAGCTTTTGACATAATAAGAGAAAAGACAGGAAGAGATCCTCTCGAGGTTTTTGAAGAGGCTTTAAATAATGTTATGCCTGTTCTTGAAGTAAGACCACGAAGAGTAGGTGGTGCTACTTACCAAGTTCCTATGGAAGTAAGACCAGAAAGAAGGTTATCTCTTGGGATAAGATGGCTTGTTGAGTATGCGCGACAAAGAAATGGCAAATCTATGATGGAAAAGTTAGCAGCAGAAATAATGGATGCTGCGAACAACACTGGTGGAAGTGTTAAGAAGAAAGAAGATACCCATAAGATGGCAGAAGCTAATAAAGCCTTTGCTCATTATAGATGGTAGTTTTCTATAGGGAGTAGTGAATCTAGGAGACAAGAAAGGAGGATGGAAGATGCCAAGAGATTACAGCTTAGATAAAGTTAGGAACATTGGTATTATGGCGCATATAGATGCAGGGAAAACCACTACTACCGAGCGAATACTTTTTTATACAGGGAAAGTCCATAAGTTAGGAGAAGTCCATGAAGGTACTGCTACAATGGACTGGATGGCCCAAGAGCAGGAAAGAGGTATAACCATAACTTCTGCGGCTACTACTTGTTATTGGAAAGGTCATAAGATAAACATTATTGATACGCCAGGACACGTGGACTTTACTGTAGAAGTTGAAAGGTCTCTTAGAATATTAGACGGAGCTGTTGCGGTTTTTTCTGCAAAAGAGGGTGTTGAGCCTCAATCTGAGACTGTGTGGAGACAGGCTGACAAATATCATGTGCCAAAAATTGCCTATGTTAATAAAATGGATATAATAGGCGCTGACTTTTTCAATGTAATAAAAATGATAAAAGAAAGATTGGGGGCTAATCCTGTAGCTATACAAATTCCTATAGGGAAAGAAGATACCTTCAAAGGGATTGTAGATTTGGTTAAAATGGAAGCAATAATATATGAGGATGAGTTAGGAACTGTAATGGATGAAACTGAAATACCTGACGAGTTAAAAGATTTGGCTGAAGAGTATAGAGAAAAGTTATTAGAAGCAGTTTCTGAGCAAGATGAAACCATTTTAGAAAAATATTTAGAAGGAGAAGAAATAACTGAAGAGGAGATACACACAGCCTTAAGAAAAGGAACTATAAATGGTGATTTAGTCCCAGTCGTCTGTGGATCTTCCTACAAAAACAAAGGAATTCAGCCAATGCTGGATGCGATAGTGAGATATCTTCCTTCTCCACTTGATTTGCCACCGGTAAAAGGCATGGCATTAGGCACAGGGGAAGAAATAGAGAGGAAAGCTGATGATTCAGAACCTTTTTCAGCGCTAGCATTTAAAATTATGGCGGACCCTTACGTAGGCAAACTTGCTTTCTTTAGAGTATATTCAGGGACTTTGAGTGCGGGGTCTTATGTTTTAAATTCCACAAAAGGTAAAAAAGAAAGAATAGGTAGAATTCTTCAAATGCATGCAAACCACAGACAAGAAATGGAGGCTGTTTACACAGGCGATATAGCTGCAGCTGTTGGGCTGAAAGATACTACAACAGGAGACACTCTCTGTGATGAGAATCATCCAATACTTTTAGAATCAATGGATTTTCCAGAGCCAGTTATTTCAGTTGCTATAGAACCTAAGACTAAAGCTGCTCAAGAGAAAATGACTATGGCATTATTAAAGCTAGCTGAAGAAGACCCAACCTTCAAGACATATACTGATCAAGAAACGGGGCAGACAATAATAGCTGGTATGGGAGAATTGCACTTGGAGATAATTGTCGATAGGTTAAGAAGGGAATTTAATGTTGATTGTAATGTAGGTAAGCCTCAAGTTGCATACAAAGAGACTATTACTAAACCGGTCAAAATTGAAGGGAAATTTATTAGGCAATCCGGCGGACGCGGTCAGTATGGTCATGTATGGTTGGAGATGGAACCAGCTCCTCGTGGAGAAGGTTATACCTTTGAAAATCGCATTGTGGGAGGAGTTATTCCAAAAGAATATATTCCCGCAGTTGACGCAGGTATTCAAGAAGCTATGCAAAACGGTGTCCTTGGAGGATATCCTGTTATCGATGTAAAAGTGGCATTGGTAGACGGATCTTACCATGAAGTTGACTCATCGGATATGGCATTTAAAATAGCTGGTTCTATAGCATTTAAAGAAGGTATGAAAAAGGCAAACCCTGTTCTTTTGGAACCTATCATGAAAGTGGAGGTTGTTGTTCCAGAAGAATACATGGGAGATATAATAGGAGATATAAATTCAAGACGTGGAAGAGTCGAGGGAATGGAAGCAAGAGCTGGAGCTCAAGTTATAAGAGCATTTGTACCACTAGCTGAAATGTTTGGATATGCTACTGATTTAAGGTCAAAAACTCAAGGAAGAGGAACTTACACTATGCAGTTCCATCACTATGAAGAAGTTCCTAAAAATATTGCTGATCAAATTTTAGAAAAGAAATAAAGGAGGAAAAAAGGATGGCGAAGCAAAAATTTGAGAGGACAAAA
>NZ_BAZY01000039.1 GCF_001310975.1 Thermoanaerobacter thermocopriae JCM 7501 | reverse complement strand
AAATGAAAATAATTATCAATTTTGTGTCTTTTCTATTGATTTGGTCGCTTAGGTGGTGTATAATAGTATTGCTTAAGTATTCCTATTAAAATAGTCGGAATTAAAAAGGAGTTGTAAAAAATGAGGGAAACATTGTTAGAAATAAAAGATTTAAATGTAGAAGTTGAGGGCAAATATATCCTTAAAGGGCTCAATTTAACAATAAAAAAAGGAGAAATACATGCGATTATGGGACCAATGGTGGAGGAAAGAGCACATTGTGTAATTCCATCATGGGGAATCCTAAATATAGAGTGACAGGCGGCCAGATTTTATTTGAAGGACAAGATATAACAAATCTAAAAGTAAACGAAAGGGCAAAAAAGGGTATCTTTTTGTCTTTTCAGTACCCTGAAGAAATTCCTGGAATAACAGTGGATAATTTTATAAGGACATCTGTTAATGTTATGACAGGCCAAAATGTGCCGATGCTTCAATTTGCAAAAGCTATGAAAAACACATTAGAACTTTTAGACATGAATTCCGAGTACAGAAATAGATATTTAAATGTTGGCTTTTCTGGAGGGGAAAAGAAAAAAACAGAGATACTCCAGATGGCTTTTCTAAAGCCTAAGCTTGTAATGCTAGACGAAATTGACTCTGGCCTTGATATAGATGCTTTAAAAGTTGTAGCAGAAGCGGTCAAAAAGTTGAAGACGGAGGAGATGTCTATTTTGATAGTCACTCACTACAACAGGATATTGGATTACCTCGAGCCAGATGTAATATCTGTTTTAATGGAGGGAAAGATTGTAAAAAGCGGGGATAGAAACCTTGCAAAAATTCTTGAAGAAAAGGGTTATGACTTTGTGAGGAATGGCGTGTAAACCATAGGAGGCGAAAAAGATGAAAAAACCAGATATAAAGGAAATAGATTTTAGCATATACGATGTCAAAGACAACGTAAAGTACGAATATCAGACAGGGAAAGGGCTTTCTAAAGAAGTTGTTTTGGAAATATCTGAGCAAAAGAATGAACCTTCCTGGATGAGGGATTTCCGATTAAAAGCGCTTGAAATATATCAAAAAATGCCTATGCCCACATGGGGTGTGGACTTAAGTCAGTTGAATATTGACTCTATTATCGCCTATATACGTCCAAAGGCAAAGATGCAAAGGTCATGGGAAGAGGTTCCTGAAGAAATAAGGAGAACTTTTGAAAGGCTTGGGATACCAGAAGCAGAAAGAAAAGTTTTAGCAGGTGTCGGTGCTCAGTACGACTCTGAAGTTGTATATCACAACATTAAAGAAAATCTTACCCGCCAAGGTGTTATATTTGAAGATATGGACACTGCAGTAAAAAAATATCCTGACATAATAAAAGAGTATTTTATGACAAAAAACGTTACTCCTTCTGACCATAAATTTGTAGCATTGCATGCTGCAATATGGAGTGGTGGTACTTTTGTATATGTGCCTGAAGGAGTAAAAGTGGAGGTTCCACTTCAGGCTTATTTTAGAATGAATGCACCGGGGAGCGGCCAATTTGAGCATACTCTTATCATCGCCGATAAAGGTAGCGAAGTTCGTTTTATAGAAGGTTGTTCTGCGCCCCAGTATTCTGTTTCAAACTTACATGCAGGTTGCGTAGAACTTTTTGTAAAGGAAGGAGCACGCATAATTTATTCTACCATAGAAAACTGGAGCAAAAATACTTACAATCTCAACACAAAAAGAGCAATTGTGGAAAAAGACGGCATTATAGAGTGGGTATCTGGTTCTTTTGGGAGCCACAAAACAATGCTTTATCCAACTTCTGTATTAAAAGGAAAAGGGGCAAAGGCGGAATACACAGGAGTGACTTTTGCAGCAAAGGGCCAACATTTAGATACAGGTTCAAAAATGATACATTTGGCGCCTTACACCTCTTCAAAAGTTGTGGCAAAGAGCATATCAAAAGATGGCGGAATATCTACTTATAGAGGTTTTCTAAAAATAGGGTCTACTGCGGAAGGTGCAAAGGCTTCTGTGCAATGTGAAGGCCTGATGTTGGACGATATTTCAAGGTCTGATACAATACCAGTAATAGAAATTGAAAATGACAATGTAGATATAGGCCATGAAGCAAAAGTGGGAAGAATAAGTGATGAGCAGATATTTTACCTCATGTCCAGAGGTTTAAGCGAAGATGATGCAAGGGCTATGATTGTAAGGGGGTTTGTTGAGCCTATAGCCAAAGCCTTGCCATTAGAATACGCAGTGGAGATGAATAGACTCATTAAACTCGAGCTGGAAGGCGCAATAGGATAGGAGTGAAAATATGTGGAAAAGGGTTAATATAGAAAAAATAAAAGTTCCTTCTTATAAAGAATACACTTTGGCAGTGGTGAAGGATTCATCACAAGATACTGTAAAGATAAAAAAGATAAAAGATTTACATCACTTACCAATAGAGACATTAATTTCAGCTAATAAAACTTTTGGTATTGATGATAAGTTTGTAAATATGGTAAAAACTTTATATAACACAGGATTCTACATTAAAACTTTTCAAAACACTAGTGTTGAAAAACCAATAGTGGTTGATTATATTACTGATGAACAAAATGACACACTAATTGATTATAATATCGTTGAAATAGAAGCCAATTCAAGTGCCACTGTTGTCTTTGACTATAATTCAGGTGCTCACGGTTTTCACAACGGAATAACAGAAGTGATTGCAAAAGAAGGTGCTACTGTAAATATAGTAAAAATACAAAGATTAGGAAACGAATTCAACGACTTTGACAACAACCTTGTAATTGTAGGGAAAGATGCTACAGTAAATTGGTCGAATGTTGTAATAGGAGCAAAAATGAGTACTTTTGATGTAACTGTATATCTTGATGAAATAGGTGCTACCTTTATTTCTAAATCTATTTTTTTAGGTGTAGATAGTCAAAAATATGACATGGCTTATAAAGTGTATCACCAAGCCCCAAAAAGTACTAGTAGTGTAGATTTAAAAGGAGCACTAAAGGGAAGCGCAGAGGCTACCTTTATAGGAAATATTGACATTAAAAAAGGGGCAAAAAAGGCAAAAGCTGAGGAAAATGAAACTGTGCTTTTGCTGGACAAAACTGTAAAGTCTGTTGCAATTCCTGCTCTTTACTGTGGAGAAGACGACGTAGTGGCTAAGCATTCTGCCAGTGCAGGTCAAATAGACGAAGATAAACTCTATTATGTGATGAGCAGAGGCTTTAGTTTTGAAGAGGCTCGGCTTTTAATGGTTCAAGCCATATTAAATCCTGTAATAGATTTAATTCCTTATGACCCTGTAAAAGAAATCATCATAAGGGGTCATATAGGGAGGAAGATAATAAAATGAAAAATATCGATATAGAAAAGATTAAAAAAGACTTTCCCATATTAGATGTTAAACCTCACGGGAAAAAGCTTATTTACCTTGACAATGCTGCCACAACTCAAAAGCCAATTAGCGTTATAAAAGCTATGGATAAATATTATGAAGAGCTAAATGCTAATGTATATAGAAGTCCTCACTATTTAAGCGCTCTTTCCACACAGGCTTATGAAGAGGCAAGAGAAAGAGTAAAAAAATTTATTAATGCTAAAAGTGTAGAATCCATAATATTTACGAGAAATACTACAGAATCAATAAACTTTATAGCATATACTTGGGGAATGAAATATATAAACGAAGGAGACGAAATAATACTCACAATAGCCGAACACCACAGCAATATGCTTCCATGGCAAATGGTAGCGGAAGCTAAAAAGGCGAGACTCAAATATGTCTACCTTGATGAAGATTTTAGGCTTTCTATGAAAGATTTCAAAGAAAAAATGTCAGACAAAGTAAAATTAGTTGCTGTGCAGCACATGTCAAATGTTTTGGGTATAATAAATCCTGTAGAGGAGATTACGCATATTGCCCACAAATACGGAGCAAAAGTATTGATAGATGGAGCACAAAGCGTACCTCATATGCCTGTTGACGTACAAAAAATAGATTGTGACTTTTTCGCTTTTTCAGGTCACAAGATGTTAGGACCTATGGGAATCGGTGTACTTTATATAAAAGAAGATTTACTTTCAGATGTTCCTCCTTTTTTAAGAGGTGGAGAGATGATAGACGAAGTCTTTGAAGACCGTGCAACTTTTGCGCCTCCTCCTCTTAAATTTGAAGCAGGTACACCCAACGTAAAAGGGGCTTGTGTGCTTGTTTCTGCAATAGATTATATAGAAAAAATTGGGCTTTCCAATATATATCATCACGAAAGCGAGCTTTTGGAGTATGGTCTTCAGAAAATGAAAGAATTAGACTTTGTAAAATTGTATGGTCCTAAAGATGCCGAGGAAAGAGGAGGAATAATTTCCTTCAATGTAGAAGGTGTCCATCCTCACGACGTTGCTACAATACTGGACGAGGAGGGTATTGCCGTAAGGAGTGGGCACCACTGCTGTCAACCCTTAATGAGGTACTTAGGTGTTCCCGCCACTGTAAGAGCAAGCTTTTATCTTTACAACGACTTTGACGATATTGACGCACTTGTTGAAGGACTTAAAAAAGTTAGGAAGTGGTTTAAATGAGCGATTTAAATCAGCTTTATTCTGAGGTTATAATGGAGCATTATGAGAATTCTCCTCATAGAAAAGAGCTTAAAGATGCAACCCGCAAAGAAAGAGGTCACAACCCACTTTGTGGTGACGACATTACTCTTTATTTAAAAATGAATGGAGATATTATAGAAGATGCATCTTTTACAGGTCATGGGTGTGCCATAAGCCAGGCTTCAACCTCTATGATGATAGACCTTATAAAGGGAAAAGACAAGAAAGAAGCCTTAAGGCTTGTTCAAGAATTTATAGACATGATACACAAAAAAGATGTAAATTTAGATGAATTAGGTGATGCACAAGTACTGCAGGGTGTGTCTGACTTTCCTGCCCGCGTAAAATGTGCTTTACTGGCATGGAAAACGCTTCAGGAAATTTTATAAATTTATAAAAATAACGCCACGATGGCGAATGTTTACATACTCACCTTCGTGGCGTTATTGAATTTTTCAAGACATCCCACATCTCATCTTGCACAAGTCCTAATCTCCAAATAGCTATTCCACCAAGTCCAAATCTTTTTGCAAGACCAATTTTTACTGCAAAGCTTTCTGGTGTTTCATTTGGTATTGAAATACCAAGCAAAAGTTTTTCTTTTGGTACCTTTTTAGTTGCTTGCTCAATTGCTTGGATTACAAGTTCCTCCGGTTCAGGCTTTGTACCATAGTCGTAAGCATGATAATTATTTTGTCTGCAATTTCTCCGAGAGTTTTATAATCATATCCTTTATATACACTATTTGGCGCATGGAGAGTTAATGTAATTGATTTTGAGACATCAAGGCGGTTTTTAAGCAGTTTAACAAACTCAGTAAATTTTTGCTGAGTTTGAAGGAGCTGCTCTTTATCTTCATTAAGCCCTAGTCCTTCAAAATCAAGATTTACACTATCGTAAATTTTTGCCTCTTCAACGATTGATGAAATAGCTTTTTCTATAGCTTCTGGCGATGACAACAAGTTGGAAATGGTTTTGTCACCATCGGTGACGTGTATAACCATTTCTGATTTCAATTTGTATTGGGATATTACTTCTAGTACTTTTTCCCATCCATCAGGTCTTTGCCAACCAGTTCGACTTTTTGTCAAGAGATTGCCATTATTATCTAAACTATACCAGCCAAATGCAATAGAACTAAAGTAACCAGTATTGCCAGAAGTATATTCGGGATAACTTTTGCCAAACAAATTTGTCCAACTGCTTGTTTGGCTATCTCCCAAAGCATAAAAGCCTGTTACAAACATTTCTTTTGGTGGCGATGTTATCTTTACAGTATAAGTATTTTTATCCCAATCCACATCGCAATCAAAAGCTTCACTAAAAAACCTAAGTGGTATCAAAGTTCTTTGATTTATCATTTGTGGCGATACTCTGAGAGTAAGCGGCATATTGTCTTTTATCGCTGTTTTATTACCAATTTGAAGTTTGACCTTTGTTTTATTATCAGTTGCTGTAACTGTTTGTGTCGAGACTTCCCAATTTACAGAAATATTTAAAGCTTCGGCAATAGCCTAAATGGGACTAAGGTTGTACCATCTTTAAGTACTGGTGGCACATCAAAAGTTACGGGATATCCATCTAAAAGAACTGTAATTTCTTGCTTTTCTTGAGCATTTGCAACCCGTAAATTAAAAATGGTAACTATTAAAAAGATAAATATGAAAGATAAAACTAATTTCTTTTTACATGTTTCCATATTTCTCCCTCCCATGGTACCATTATACATTAAAATTAGAAGAATTTAAAGTCGATTTTTGAATTTTTAGAGTTGTGATTGTTATCATTTTTCATGAATGTTGGCGTTTTTCCTATTTATTGGGATAGGATTATCGTACAAATGCAGCGTGCTCTTTCCTTTTCCATCCTTACATTATTGTAGAGCACTTTCAATATGAAATATCACAAAATAACAACACCTATAAGAAATTGAAAGTTGACATAATAAAATACATTGTAATAAAATACAATTGTAATTATTTTTTAGCATACCTATAAGGAGTTGAAACTGTAAACCGACTACCAAGCCAACTCTAGCTCCTACTTAGATGCCCGTCCAACAAAGCGACCACCATTATCCCTACTATTCGGGAGTTATGCGACCGTTATTCCAAACAGAAGAATGATAAGCCCCTGCTGCTGGCGATTGCTGACAGCCGGTCCAACGGGAGAATATAATATTGGAAGCAAAAGGAAAAATGGGGGAAGAGTACGGATGGCCTTGGTCAATTTGGAAACGACCCTGCAAAAGGTGTGCATCGCGCTTACCAAGCTGACCCCACCGCAGGGCCTAGAAATCCTGTCTTACAAGCGTAATCGTGGAATCACTATTCTGAGGCTCGACGATCAGACATTTCTGGTGCGTGAACGCGGATATGAAGAATTCGAATGCCGTGTTTCAGCGGCGGACCTTCCTAAACTGCTCAAGTCTATGATGAAGAGGGAATTTCCACGGAGTCGCAAGGTACGAATCTATCGACTATCTGGTCCGGAGGCAATAGGACTGCCACGCAAAAAGCTGTGATGATGGGCCGAAAAAGAATATGAGGGATGCTCTAGATCTGGGCTTTAAGAACACTTTGTCAAAGGTGCTTAATTAGGATAGCCTTATCGACCAGGAATTATCATGGTAAGTTGACTTTGCCAACTAAAAGATGAGTAGAGCAGAGCTAGAAAAGAGGAGATGAACAAAGACGATTAAGAGATTTGGAGTGAGGACCAGCCAGTGTGACTGGTTATTTAAGATGTAAGTTGTGTAAAGGTATTCACGAATTGGTTTAAGTGTTCTGGACTGAAAAATAAGAGCAGGAATCAGAAAATACCAACCTTAACTCTTGAGAAAGAACCTTTTTATTTTTATGGTTTACTATTTATTAAATAGAATTAGACAAAATCGTTAATATTTTTTAAAAGTTAAGAAGGAAAAGTAGAGATTAATGTAGAATTATATACATGTGTAACCAATAAATCCATATCTTCGCTATTTATGGGGTGTAATTATGAGAATTACCATGGAATTTATAGGAGAAAAGAATTTAGTATTGCCAATTCATTATAATTATATAGTTCAAGGCTTTTTGTATGACCTCATGGGAGACAGCAATTTTGCAGTTTTTTTACACGATAAGGGATTTCAATATGAAAAGAGAAAATTCAAATTATTTACTTTTTCAAGGATTGAAGGAGAGTTTAAGATTTTAGTAGACTCTAAAGGGCAGAAAAAGATAAGCATAACGCCACCTTTTAAATTTACAGTCGCTTCTCCTTTGGATGAATTTATATTTGATATTTCTAAGAATGTGTTAAAAAAGGAATATTGCCATTTTAATGGGCAAAAATTTATTTTAAATTCACTCAATATCGACAATCCTCCTGTTTTTAAAAATAAAGCAAGGATAAAATTTATCTCTCCAGTTGTGATGTATAGTACTTTAAAGGAGGGAGACATAAAGTATACTTATTATTACTCACCATGGATGAAAAATTTTCTCCCCTTTTACTTAATAATCTACTTAAAAAATATGAATTAGTCTATAATGTAAAAGCGAAAGATCCATATTTTAAGCTTTATCCTCTATCCAAACAAGAAGACAGAAGATATTCAAAAATGATCAAATATAAAAATGTTTATGTAAAAGGATGGATGGGTATATATGATGTGGAAACAACACCTGAGCTTCTGGAGCTTGCCTATTACACGGGACTAGGAGCTAAAAATTCCCAAGGGTTCGGGTGTTTTGAGATAATCAAATAGCGAAAGGAGGGAGAGAGAATATAGTAAATGCTTATATTAGTTTTTTATCATGTGAAATAGGAGGTGATAAAAATTATTGAAGGAATAGTGCAAATAGGAGAAATTGCAAAAGAAAATGATCCAGTAAAAAATATTATAGTCAAACTTCCTCATAAAAATAAAAAAAATAATAAAGTATTACACGTTCTAAAATTTAACTTTTTACTAAAAGAAAATAGGTTAGAAATAGATGTTAATGAAGAAATGGATGAAAATACTGCATCTAAATATTTATATGTAGGGAAAATATTAGGCAGTGGTCCACAGTGGTATGCTTCTAATACTTCAAGTGATTATATTTTAACAGAATCAATATACAGCTTGACAAAAATGGATTTTGGTAAAGAATTAAACAAAAAATTAAAAGAAATTTTTCAAAATTTTTATGTGTCTTTAGAGGGGCTAGAGCCAAAATACCGTCATGTTTTAGACTTAAGTAAATCAGGCTTTAAAGGCAAGTCGATAAAAGATTTATATGAAGAGATAAGAAAAGACAAAAATAATGCTACTCTGTCTCCAAAAGACCTTGGGAAAAAATTTAGAAAAGCGATAAGTAAATATTTTGAGGAGTATTTAAAAAATGAGAAGAACATAAAAGCAGAAGAAATTGGATTATACACTATTTTTATTGATGGTGTACCTTTGACAAGTTATAGAGAATATATAGAAGCTATAGTAAAATTTAAAAAGCCAAAGGAAATAAAAACTAAATCCGGTAAAGGTGTTTGCAGCATATGTGGAAGTAAAGATGCATTTGCTTTTGATTCTTCAAAAGCAAAATTTAAATTTTTTACAACAAATCAGATTATTTTTGCAAGTAACCTATCCGCAGAAAATTACTATAAAAATATGCAGATTTGTGACGAATGTTTTTCTAAATACCAGGCAGGTGAAAATTATATTTCAAATAAATTATCAACAACGCTTGCAAAATTCGATGTCCTTATAATACCACAGTTTGTTTATGGGAAACCAGTTAGCAAATCTGATTTAGACATTGCCACTGATAAAATAATAGATACGTTTAATACAGTAAAATCTTATGAGAGTATTGAAAAATTAAGAGATGAGATAGGTATATCTTTAGACCTTACAAATGAAAAAAGCTATTTCCTTTTGAATTTTGTTTTCTATAAATCTACTAACCAAGCTACAAAAGTTTTGAGACTTATAAAGGATGTTGACCCGTCAATTTTTGAAAGAATAAGAGCTGCATCAGAAAATGCTAGGAAAAATATTCAAGAGGCTTTAGGTGAAAAATATAGAAGTTTTATCACATTAAGTACAGTATATTATATAAATCCAGTAAGAATTAATAAAGGAGAGCCGGCAGAATATAGATATATACTTGAAATTTATGATGCCATCTTTACAGGCAAACGTCTAAATAAAAAGCTCATAATAGGCAATTTGGTCGATGGGATAAGAGTAATTATATACAAAAAAACTGATTACAATGTAGATCCGAAAAATAAAGATATAGAATTTCACCTTTTAGAAGCAAATATGTATATTAAATTTTTGGAATATATGGGTTGTCTAAAGGAGGGAGAAGGATTGGATGTATCTCAGTTAAAAGTTGATGAAAATATGAAAATTTTTATTAAAAATATGAGTTATAATGAACAAGAGACAGCAATGTTTTTATTAGGCTATTTAATAGGGCAAATAGGAAATGCACAATACAAAAGAGCGCAAAAAGGAACGCAAGAAAAAAGTGAGAATACTTTAAATAAGCCGATACTTAATAAGCTCAATTTTAATGGTTTAGATAAACAAAAAATTATTAGACTCACAAAAGACGTTTTTAATAAACTAAACCAAGAAAAAATATTACAGTACAATGAAGTAATTTTTTATGAGATGAAAAGATTGGTCGATTCTAATATTAAAAACTGGAAACTTAACAAAGATGAAAGTTTATTTTATGTACTTTCTGGGTATTCTTATGCAACAGCAATGCCCATGTTAAAAGAGAAAAAGGAGGAGGATTTAAATGTCAGTAACAAATAATGAAATTTTGTATATTTACGATGCAAAACTTACTAATCCCAACGGACCCGGACGAAGAAAACAGGCCAAGAATGGATTATGAAAGAGAAATAAATTTGGTTTCTGATTTAAGACTTAAAAGATATATAAGAGATTATCTGCTTTTGAAAGGGCATGATATATTTGTGCGTTTGATTGATGACAAGCCCGTTACAGCAGACAAAAGAGTAAAAGATCTGAAAGATTCATCGAATGATTGGATATTAGAAAATTGGACTGATGTAAGAATGTTTGGAGCTACAATGACGGTTAAAGGAGATAATAAAACTTTTATAGGGCCTATTCAGTTTAACTGGGGGTATTCTCTTAATAAAGTAGAACTCTTGGAAGCAAGTATAACTTCACATTTTTCAAGTAGTGAAAAAGCAGGACAAGGTACAATAGGCAAGGACTTTAGAGTTAAATATTCATTAATAGCTTTTTCAGGAGTAATAAGTGGTAAGAGAGCAGAAAAGACTAAACTCAAAGATGAAGATCTTAATTTATTAGATGAAGCTTTAAAATATGCGATACCAAACTTAGTAACAAGAAGTAAAATAGGTCAATATCCGAGATTTTATATGAGAGTCGAATATACTGATAGAGAAACAATTTTAGGCGATTACAGGGATTATATTGAATTAAAAACGACTACAGACAGTATAAGAGACATTAATGAATGTTCATTGGAAATAGCGAAATTAGTTAATTTACTGAATAGCAATAAAAATAAAATAAAAAATGTCCATTATTTTGTTGATGAAAAGCTAGAATTAAACCTTAATGGCGAGAAAATAACCTTTGAGGAGGCATTTAAAGATTTGCCGTTAACACAGGTGGATTAGATGGTGACTTTTAATGGTCATATTTGATTTATACGGAAAGTTTGCTCACTTTAGAAAATTTTATACAAATTCTTCTTCCTTAACTTATTCTGTTCCGCCAAGAACGACAGCAGAAGGAATTATAGCTGCTTTGCTTGGCTATGAAAGAGATACTTATTATGAAATATTAGATGCGGAAAGTTTGCATATTGCTGTAAGAAAGATGAGTAAAACAAAGAAAATAATGCAATCTGTAAATTATATAAAAGCCACTAGTTTTAACGAACTTCATTCACCGAAACAGCACACGCAGGTCCCTTTTGAATTATTAACAGGGGACAGTAAAGTACGTTACAGGTTTTATGTGACACATAATGACAGATGTATTTTGAGTGAAATTAATGATCGACTGGTTAAAAATGCGCCTGTTTTTCCACTTTTTTTTGGCAGTGCACCATTTACCTGCTATATAAAATATATTGAGAATGTAGAGTGGAACTGGGTAGCAAGTGAAGATTTTCAAGATATTTATACAGTTATACCGAGCGATAAAATTGAAGAAATAGATATTACAAATACGGTAGGACATTTACTAAAAGAGAGAATGCCGAGAGATTTTGGTGAGAATAGAACAATAAAAGAAGTAACTACATATGTTTATGAAGACGAGGGCGCCCAATTAAAGTAAAGGTTAAAGGAGAATTTGTTAAACTTTCAAATGGAGAAAGTATAGTATTTATGTAAAAAGGTGATGTTTTATGAAATATTATTCTCACTATGATGAAAATCTAAAATACAAAAAACTATTATATGAACATCTGACAGAGGTAAGAGATTTGGTAATTAAACAAATTTCGGAAGAATATCAAAAAGCTTATGAAATAATAGCATTGTGCCATGATTTTGGAAAGTATACGACATATTTTCAAGAATATTTACAGACACAAAATAAAAGTTCTTTGTCAAGTCACAGTTTTATTTCTGCTGTATTCGGGGGATATGTTGCACTTCAATATTATGGGGAAGAAAGTATTCTTCCCCTGATCGTTTATAATACTATACTTCACCACCACGGAAATTTAGAAAGTTTTTCAGAAAATCTTCCAAATAAATTTAAAGACGTATCAAGAAAAGATTTTTCTCTAAATGTATCAGATAAAATAGATATTGCTTATATGCAAATAGAAGATATAAGGAAAAATTTGCTTTTCATAGTACCTGATTTTGAAAAATTAGGGTTATTAAAAGAATTAGAACGATTTACTAAAAAAGAAAATGTTATAGAAGATACATTAACTGCTCTCAAAAAAATTGAGGCTTTATCTATTAGAAGCTTAAAAACGGAAGAGAATTATTTTATCCATCAAATGCTTTATTCTGCTTTAATTTCGGCTGATAAAATAAGTGCGTCAAACACATATATACCGGAAGAAGTGTATGTTGATTATAAAACATTAGATACGATTAGAGCAAGTAAATTTGGGAAACCAGAGGAAGATATAGATAAACTTAGGACAGAGGTATTTAAGCTTGTTTTAGATAATTTAGAGAATAATTACAATAGATCAAGAATATTTTCTATTACAGCACCTACGGGGACAGGGAAGACAATTACAGGATTTTTTGCTGCTTTAAAATTAAGAGAATTATTGGGAAATAATCGAAGAATAATATATTCATTACCTTTTACTTCGATTATAGAACAAAACTATGACGCATTGGTTGAACTTCTGGAAAAACTTGATGGTTTTGAAGGAAATAGCAGTAGATATATAATCAAACATCATCACTTAGCGACAATAGAGTATGAAAGTGAATATAGAGATTATAAAAAACAGAGGCTGAATTATTAATAGAAAATTGGCAGAGTGGAATAATTGTTACAACTTTTGTACAACTTTTGGAAACCCTTATAGGAGCAAGAAATAGGATGTTGAAAAAATTTAATGCTTTGAGAGGTTCGATTATAATACTTGATGAAATTCAAGCTATCGATATAAAGTATTTCCAGTTGGTCGATTATATTTTAAATAAAGCTTCTCAATACTTAGATTTAAGAATAATAATAATGACAGCTACCAAACCGATGATTTTAAATGATGCAATTGAATTACTTGATAATAATGAGAAATATTTTAGAATTTTTAAGAGGACAAGGTTAATACCTCAAATAGAAAAATTAACAGTAGAATCTTTTATAGAAAAATTTAAAAAAAACTTGGAAGATAAATCTTATTTGATAGTCTGCAATACAATTGCGCAATCCTTAAAAATTTACGATAAATTAACAAAGTCAAGTCTTAGCAGGAAAATATTTTATTTATCGACTAATATCCTTCCGCTACATCGACGGGAAAGAATAAATGAAATAAAGGAGAAATTAGAGAAAAAAGAAAAAATTATAGTTGTTTCAACACAGGTGGTTGAAGCAGGAGTTAACTTTGATTTTGATGTTGTTATAAGAGATTTGGGACCTATTGATTCAATTATTCAGTCAGCGGGAAGATGTAATAGGAATGGTAAAAAGGAGATTGGAGATGTGTATGTTTATAAGATGATTGATGAAGAAGAAAACCCATTTGGAAAATATGTTTATGGAAACACATTGATAAATATTTCAGAAGATATACTAAAAAGGTATGGTACAATTTCAGAAGAAGATTATTTCAGGTTAATCAACGAATATTTTAGCATAGTGATGCAGAACAAATCTTCACAAGTTTCACGTGAGTTTATAAACTCAATTGAAAGCTTAGATTTTTCGGAAGGAGAATATGCCATAAGTAAGTTTTCTTTAATAGAAAACAATCCGGGGTATTTTGAAGCCTTCTTTATATATGACGATGTAGCAGAGGACATTTTTGCAAAATATTTAAAACTTTCAAATGTTAAGAATTTTAATGCTAGAAGAGAGGCGTATTTAGAAATTCAGAAAAATATAAGGGATTATATACTTTCTATTCCCAAAAAATATATTAACAATTTTCAACTAGACAAGGGTATTCCTTACTTACCTAAAGAAGGTATACAAGACATATATGATTTTAACACAGGATTTAAAAGAGATATAAATGATAAATGTATGATATTATAAATAAATGTCGTCGATGTCCAATAGTGCAAAAAATGCCTGGGGATCGACGACATTTTTATTTTTCTGATTTTCATAAAATAATTGATTTTATTGCACAATATGGTATAATAAAGTCAAGATACTTGACAGAAATTAAAAAATTGTAAGGTGTATAATGTGCTATTTATGCATGTTAGAATGAGTTTTTAGCCTACCTATAAGGAATTGAAACCAAATTGAAATGCCTCCAGACCTGCATAACTACTATAGTTTTTAGCCTACCTATAAGGAATTGAAACATTATTTCCTCTAATTCTGCTTCTGCAATTTCTTCGTTTTTAGCCTACCTATAAGGAATTGAAACCAGCAAAACTCAGCAACAATCTATATGGCTTCACAGTTTTTAGCCTACCTATAAGGAATTGAAACTGTTACGGCAGGGAAGCAGAGCGGAGATTGTCACTCGTTTTTAGCCTACCTATAAGGAATTGAAACGTCCCCCACCTGTCGGTATTTTGATTCTGTCAAACGAGTTTTTAGCCTACCTATAAGGAATTGAAACAACCTTTCACGACTGCCTGTTTCACCATGTCGATTGGTTTTTAGCCTACCTATAAGGAATTGAAACACGAATCTCTAAGCTGAAATTTTACTTCAGAAACAGGTTTTTAGCCTACCTATAAGGAATTGAAACATGTTTTGGTTGATTTCTTCTATTTCAAGGTAAATAAGGTTTTTAGCCTACCTATAAGGAATTGAAACGCACAAAAAATACAAGCAGCTGCAACAATATTTGGTTTTTAGCCTACCTATAAGGAATTGAAACATTGGAAAATCGGTCAAATATGCTTTTCCGGTGTATTGTTTTTAGCCTACCTATAAGGAATTGAAACTGGCACTTTTGACAGTATTTCTCGTACAGTTTCACTGTTTTTAGCCTACCTATAAGGAATTGAAACCACTGCTGTTGTCTTGGTTAATGCCCCTGTACCCTGGTTTTTAGCCTACCTATAAGGAATTGAAACTACAAAGAATCCTACTACTGTATTTACAAAACCTTGCACGTTTTTAGCCTACCTATAAGGAATTGAAACCTGATGTGCCTTTGGCGATTCGGCAAGCCATATTGAGTTTTTAGCCTACCTATAAGGAATTGAAACTTCTGCTAGCGAAGCGGCAGAAGGTATGCAAATTCGTTTTTAGCCTACCTATAAGGAATTGAAACACACGACCCATAAGGTAATCAATACTCACGTCGAAGTTTTTAGCCTACCTATAAGGAATTGAAACCTTCCTGCGTAATGTTCTTGTACTTCCTTCTTAAGTGTTTTTAGCCTACCTATAAGGAATTGAAACTGACATAGAGGGCTTTTTATCTTTCATGTACGAGAGTTTTTAGCCTACCTATAAGGAATTGAAACACTTTGGAGTAATCCGTACCAGTTTTAGCTAACTGCGTTTTTAGCCTACCTATAAGGAATTGAAACACTGCCTTTTGTAGAAAGCACTGTCATATCTGTTGCGGTTTTTTAGCCTACCTATAAGGAATTGAAACACTGCCCTTTGACTCTCAAGCCTTTGCCATCTTCGGTTTTTAGCCTACCTATAAGGAATTGAAACTTTCCCGTTTTAGTTCAGGTGATAGCTTCCTTATATTTGGTTTTTAGCCTACCTATAAGGAATTGAAACCTGCCCCCCTGCTCTCTCCTACCCTTGCAGTTGCTGGTTTTTAGCCTACCTATAAGGAATTGAAACTGTTAAAGACGCCAAAAGTTGGAGTGCGAAGGAACTGGTTTTTAGCCTACCTATAAGGAATTGAAACTTCTCTGAATCATCGGAGTAACTATAGGCAACAGTTTGTTTTTAGCCTACCTATAAGGAATTGAAACTGCGACTGCACCTCCTCAATAAATTTTTCTCATACGTTT
>NZ_BAZY01000038.1 GCF_001310975.1 Thermoanaerobacter thermocopriae JCM 7501 | reverse complement strand
TACTTTTAATAGTTGTTTATTCACTTTCGATGATATTATCAAGTGTTAATGGCGTAAAAATGTTGCGAAAATAAGTATTTTTTTGTTATTTTTTTACCAAAAATTTACTGGCTGATGTGCCACATAAAAACCGATATATTTAGCTTTATTAGCATAAAAATGGGGGACTAAGTCCCCATTTTTATGCTAATATTACAACAGGTTTGATTAGGTCTTTTGGTTTATCTTTCATCAGCATTAGAGCTTTTTCAATAGTATCAAATCCTCGGAAAACATGAGTGACGAGCTTAGAAGGATCGACACGCTTATAAAAAACAAGGTCAATCAGTCTTTCCATTCTTAGACGTCCACCGGGGCATAGCCCGCCTTTTATAGTTTTATGAGCCATGCCGCAACCCCATTCAAGACGAGGAACAGGCAAAACCTCTCCTTCGCCAAAATAATTTACATTAGCGATGGTGCCACCAGGTTTAACAATCTTAACTGCTGTAGCCATAATGTCAGCATTTCCTCCAGCGATGATGGCAGCATCGACACCTTTGCCTTTAGTTAAATCCATAATCTGACTTTCGATAGGACCATTTTTATAGTTTACAATATCAGTAGCTCCATAGTATTTTGCAGCATCTACACAAACTGGTCTACTGCCTACGGCAATAATTCTTCCGGCTCCACGCAATTTGGCACCAGCGACTGCCATAAGACCTACTGGGCCAATACCCAAAACTGCTACCGTCGCACCTAATTCTATATCTGCCAGTTCAGCTCCGTGAAAACCAGTGGTCATCATATCGGGAATCATAACTGCAGCTTCCAATGGAATTTCTTTAGGCAGATGTGCTAAATTCATATCAGCATCATTCACATGAAAAAATTCACCAAAAACACCATCTTTTACATTCGAAAATTTCCAGCCTGCCAGCATTCCACCGGAGTGCTGGTGATATCCTCTTTGTACTTCAGAGGTCCGCCAATCAGGGGTAATAGCTGGCACAACAACGCGATCACCAGGTTTAAAATCTTTTACCTCACTACCTACTTCAACTACTTCACCTACAGCTTCGTGACCGAGTATCATGTTATGTCTTTCGCCAATGGCGCCTTCAAAAACGGTATGAATGTCCGAAGTGCAAGGGGCCACAGCTAGAGGTCTTACAATAGCATCAAATGGGCCAGGAGCAGGCTTTTCCTTCTCAATCCAGCCAACTTTACCGATACTGAGCATTGCAAAACCTTTCATCATTAAAACACCTCCTAAAATACTGGGTAAGTCATTAATGTGAAAACTAGCTTACGCGATGATTGTTAAATTTTTTGCAATAATATAATAGCACATAGTTAAAAATTTATCAATAATTTATTCGGACATAGTTTAAAATTTCGTAGGGTTTTTTAAGTAAAAAAGAACTAGAGAAATCTCTTGTGATAAAATAGCATTTGCAAAAAACAAAATCACAGAAAGGGGTTGTCTATTGTTCAAAATCTAGAAAGCATCATACACAATTTGCAGTATTTATTTGTCAAGCAAAAAATACTCCAAATTTCAGTTGAAATTTTTTTCTTGGCTCTAAAAATAAATCAAAAGTTTAATATTGATTATTTTTTAACAAAATGTTATAATTAAATTGATACAAATTTTACAAGGAGGTAATTAAAATGTGGGAAACTAAAATAAATCCCACCAAGATTTTTGAACTTCGGGGCAAGAATACAACTTATTTTGGAATAGGTAGTATAAAGAAGATAGAAGACATTCTAGAAGCTCTAAAACATAAGGGTATCGATAATGTCATTTTTATAACCGGAAAGAATTCATACAGAGTCAGTGGAGCTTGGGATGTGATAGAACCGGCTCTAAATACACTCGGCTTTAAATATTCACTTTATGACAAGGTCGGACCTAATCCTACTGTTGACATGATCGATGAAGCGGCAAATTTGGCCGGGAAACTGGGGCGAAGGCTGTTATCGGCATTGGCGGTGGAAGTCCTATAGATACGGCAAAAAGTGTAGCTGTACTGCTGGAATACACTGATAAAAATGCAAGAGAACTTTATGAACTGAAATTCACGCCCGAAAAAGCTGCTCCTATTATAGCTATAAATCTTACTCATGGTACTGGTACGGAGGTAGACCGATTTGCAGTAGCTACAATTCCAGAAAAAAATTATAAGCCTGCAATAGCTTATGAGTGCCTTTATCCTATGTATGCTATAGATGATCCTGCTCTCATGATAAAGCTTGATAAAAAACAGACAATAGCTGTTACTATAGATGCTTTAAATCACGTTACTGAAGCTGCCACCACTCTTGTGACATCACCTTACAGTATTCTATTGGCGAAAGAGGCAGTGAGCTGATAGTTCGTTACCTACCTGTTGCTGTAAATGACCCTGAAAACCTTGTGGCTAGATACTATTTGCTTTATGCTTCTGCTATAGCTGGTATTTCTTTCGACAATGGTCTGTTGCACCTTACTCATGCACTGGAGCACCCACTAAGTGCAGTAAAACCTGAGATTGCTCACGGTATTGGGCTTGGTGCTATACTGCCTGCAGTGGTAAAAACTATTTATCCTGCTGTTGCAGAGGTGTTAGCTGATATATACAGTCCTATCGTGCCTGGACTAAAAGGACTGCCTGCTGAAGCAGAATATGTAGCTAAAAAGGTTGAAGAATGGCTCTTTAATATAGGATGCACCCAAAAACTTTCGGACTTTGGATTCACAAAAGAGGATGTCCCGACTCTGGTGAAGCTTGCTAAAATGACACCTTCTCTCGATGGATTGCTTTCTATTGCACCAGTGGAAGCCACTGAAGCTGTTATTGCCAAGATTTATGAAGAATCTCTTAACCCAATCTCTTAATCCAAAGGCTATTCTGATACAAAGAGCAAAAAAGTTCAACAATTAAAAAAACCCCACTTTTAGTAAATACGAAAAGTGGGGTTTTCATCTTTATGTATTAATTATTGCAAAAAACATAAAGATTTTATATTGGATATATGCCAATTCAATAAAGGTAAATTGCTAGTAAGTTTTTAACATACACATAGGTAATGAATTGTGTTATACCAAAAGTGAAATTGTTATAAAATTAACATCTTAGAGGCAAAGTTTATACTATACCCATATTTTAAGCTTACCAGTGAAGGTAAATGGTAGCATAATAAAAAAACACTGATATGAAAGAAGAAAGAAATAGCTCATTGCTTAACTTTAATATCCAGGAGTTTCCGATGGTTAAGATAACGGTTTTATGGAAAGTTCCTTAAGGTTGCCGATAAATATTTCGCTTCTATGACGCGCAGGAGGTGGCGAGGATTTAGAAGCTATAAAAAATAGTAAATGGGAGGAGGAATGATTTTGGATGTAATCAGTGTATCTAAGGCAAACTGCAAAAATTGCTACCGGTGCGTTAGGCATTGTCCTGTCAAAGCTATAAAAGTAGTTGGCGGTCAGGCGGAAGTTGTGGATAGCTTATGTATATACTGTGGAAGGTGTGTCATCGAATGCCCCCAGAATGCAAAGAAGGTACGGAACGACTTACATGCAGTAAAAGAGTTCATAAATGCCGGTGAAAAGGTTATAGCTCCATAGCTCCTTCTTACCCTGCTGTCTTTGACGTAACTTCTCCTCAGGAGATGTTTTCCATACTGAAGGCCCTAGGGTTTTATGGAGCTGAGGAAACAGCGGTGGGAGCTGAAATGGTATCTATGGAGTACCAGCATTTGATCAAAAAGGGGCATAAGGGTTCCATCATAACCACGGCTTGCCCGGTTGTAAAAAATCTGGTAGAGAAATACTATCCAGGACTTATAAGGAATCTAGCTCCGGTGGTTTCCCCGATGGTTGCTCATGCAAGGTCATTGAAGCAAAGATATGGGTTGGACATTAAAGTTGTTTTTATAGGTCCCTGCATTGCCAAAAAAGCTGAAGCCCTAGATAGGAGTGTTTTAGGGAATGTAGATGCAGTACTAACTTTTCAAGAGTTGGCCGATTGGGTAGATGAGAAAGCTTCCGAGGTAGCTGGAGTAGACTTAGGAGAGCAAGAAAATGTATTAGAACCTCTTATTGCCAGGAGTTATCCCTTGCCAGGGGGGCTTTTAAAGACTTCTTCAATGGAGGGTGACCTTTTGTCTCGAGAGGTCGTAGTCGTGGACGGTATAGAAAACTGTATGGAACTTTTAGATGCCCTGGATATGGGAAACGTAAGTGGTCGCATATTTGAGATGATGGCCTGTAGGGGTGGCTGTATCAATGGGCCTCGATGCCGTCTGACAGTTCCCTTTATGAAAGAAGGGAAAGGTTGCTTTCATTTATTGAAAATAATCAACAGCAGCAGGGATATGAGAATATAAAGGCTTCTGCAGCGGGTATTGACCTCAGTAGGTCTTTCGAGCCGAAGGCCTTTAACGCGCCTAGGCCAACCGAATCAGAGATAAGAGAAATACTGACTTCAATAGGCAAGACGACTCCAGAAAAAGAACTGAACTGCGGGGCATGCGGGTATCCTTCCTGCCGCAAAAAAGCCGAGGCCGTCTACCATGGAATGGCGGAGCCGGACATGTGCATCCCTTACATGAGGTCCAGGGCCGAATCTCTAGCCAACCTGATCATAGACCACACCCTGAACGGCATCATTCTGGTAGACAGTAATTTGAATATAAAGGAAATAAACAAAGCGGCGGAAAAAATGTTCGATGTTGAAAAAGAACAGGTCCAGGGGAAGCCCCTTTCGACTGTCATCGACGACAGGGATTTTGCCTGGGTATTGGCCAATAAAACTAACCTGCAGGATAAAAAGGTGAACTATCCCCGGAATTCTTTAACTACCCTCCAGACTATATGCTATATCGAGGAAGAGGACATGGTACTGGCGATTATTCAGGATATTACCGAACAGGAAAAGCAGAGGATGGAACTGGAAAGGGTTAGGGAGGAGACCCTGGAGAAGGCCCAGGAAGTAATAAACAGGCAGATGCGCGTGGCCCAGGAAATAGCGGGACTGCTGGGAGAGACGACGGCGGAGAGCAAGATGCTGCTCCTTAAGCTTATAGAACTGGTTAAAGGAAGGGAAGAAAAATGAAGGTCTTTGCTGAAGTGTTCACCAAAAGCCTTACCAAAAAAGGAGAAGAGCTGTGCGGGGACAGCGTTGAGGTTGTGCAATCCGAAGACGGCATAATTGCCGTAATGGCCGATGGCCTGGGGAGCGGGGTAAAGGCTAGTATACTTTCCACTCTTACCGTAAGGATTGCTTCTACCATGATAAAAAACAGGGCTTCCATAGAAGAAGTGGTCAGGACCCTGATTAATACTCTTCCTGTGTGCCGAGTCCGGCAGCTTGCTTACTCCACCTTTTCCATTCTCGAGATTAACGATGATGGAAAAGGAAGGCTTTTTGAATTTGATAATCCACCTGTGATTTACATCCGGGACGGAAAGGTTCTTAAGCTACCTTACAGGGAACTGAGGGTGGAAGACAGGAAGATTCTGGAGTACCGGTTTGAAGCCTTTCCGGGGGATAAAATATTCCTGGTAAGCGACGGAGTTATTCACGCAGGAGCAGGGGGTATCTTGAACCTGGGATGGCAGTGGCCTAATGTGGCCGAATACCTGCAGAGGCTTGACAGAAGGGGATGCTTCGTGTCGGAAATGGTGGACCAGCTGATCAAAACGTGTAGCCACCTTTATTCCAGTAATCCGGGGGACGATACCACGGTCTTGGGAGTAGGTTTGAGAAAGTCGGAGCTAATCACGGTACTAGTTGGCCCTCCTGAAGATAGGTCAAAGGATGCAGAAGTTGTGAAAAAACTTATCGACAGCGAAGGCAAAAAAGTGGTCTGCGGAGGTACTACTGCAAATATTGTTTCTAGGGAAACTGGAAGGAAGGTAGTCACAAATATGGACTATGCCGACCCGGCGATACCTCCCGTCGGTAGCATAGAGGGAATAGACCTCCTAACCGAAGGTTTGATAACTTTAAGTAGGTGTGTCGAGATACTGAGAAGTTTTGTAAACATATATTCCTTTTCTCCCCACTTTTTGGACGATATAAGAAAAAAGAAGGACGGAGCTTCAATATTGGCAGACCTGCTTGTCAATCGCTCCACTCATATCCGATTTCTGGTGGGGCGAGCGGTTAATCCCGCCCACCGGAATGCATACCTGCCGGAAGGCGCAAACGATAAACTCAAGGTAGTAGAAGAGCTGGCCCAAATTCTGAAAAAATGTGGCAAGAGAGTGTATATAGAACTTTATTAAATGAGAAAGAAGCGGTCCATGCTCAAGGCCGCTTTTTATATTTTTGCTGTTTTTGAGACATTTAAAAAGAATTTCACACATTTTAATTATACCAAACAAAAGGGAGGCAACCTCTACTCTTTTTTATTTTCTTCTTCAATGTTTTTGTAATTATTTTAAGTGATAAATATGTCCATATTATTCACAAATTTTTTTATGAAAAAGTCTTGAAAAATTTTTTTATGGTGGTATAATGTAAAATAAAAGTTGTATAATTATAAATTAAATATTGTATTTATGCATAAAAATATTTTTTTAACACCATATGCATAAATATAAATTATAGCGTATATATATTAAGTAACGGCAGAGGAT
Source organism: Thermoanaerobacter thermocopriae JCM 7501 (assembly GCF_001310975.1). Lineage (GTDB taxonomy): Bacteria > Bacillota > Thermoanaerobacteria > Thermoanaerobacterales > Thermoanaerobacteraceae > Thermoanaerobacter > Thermoanaerobacter thermocopriae. The sequence goes on along the minus strand of NZ_BAZY01000038.1, from coordinate 12,727 downwards.
ATAAAAAGGGGGAGACACTTTAAATGGTGAAGGTAGGAATATTTGGAGCAACGGGTTATACGGGAGTCGAACTTATAAGAATACTTTCAAAACACGAAAAAGTAGAGATAAAATATCTTTCTTCTCAAAGTTATAATACCATAGCAATTTCGAATGTTTATTCATCCCTTCTTGGTTTTTGCGACAAAGTGCTGGAAGAGGTAGACTTCGAAAGGGCAATGTCGGAGTGTGATGTCATATTTACAGCTTTGCCTTCAGGTCATGCTTCAAAAATTGCCAGAGAAGCTGTAAAAAAAGGAATAAAAGTGATTGACTTAGGAGCTGACTTTAGATTTGACGATTATTCTATCTATAAAGAATGGTATAGTGGAGAGTATGATGGCTACGACGGGATTAAAAGAGTATATGGTCTCCCTGAAATTTATAGAGATGACATAAAAGAGGCTCAGGTTGTAGGAAATCCTGGATGTTATCCTACAAGCGTTATATTAGGGCTTATGCCTCTTTTGAAAAATGGCATAATAGAAGGAAGATAATTGTTGATTCAAAGTCAGGCGTATCAGGGCAGGTCGTAGTCCATCCCAAAACAATATATATGCAGAATGCAATGAAAACATAAAAGCGTATAATGTTGCAAAACACCGACATATTCCAGAGATGGAGCAAGAACTTTCAAAAATTTTTGGTGAAAGAGTATCTGTTGTGTTTACACCTCACCTTGCTCCCATGACAAGAGGAATTTTAAGTACCATGTATTGCAAATTAAAAAAAGATATAGATGTTAATACTGTTTATGACATTTATGCTGATTTTTATAAAAAAGAGTATTTTATAAAAGTGTTGAAACCTGGCCATTACCCCGCAACAAAAAGTGTTTATGGGTCAAATTTTTGTCACATAGGTTTTGAGGTTGATAAACGTACTAATACTTTGATAGTCATGTCTGCAATTGATAATCTCGTTAAAGGGGCGTCAGGCCAGGCAGTGCAAAACATGAATATTATGTTTGGAATACAGGAAAATACAGCACTTGATATTATTCCAATATATCCATAGATGAAAGATAAAAACACAAATAAAAAAGGATGTGGAGGATTTGATAATGGAAAAATTGGAGATTTTAGAAGGAAGCATAGAACTGCCGAAAGGCTTTTTAGCTTCGGGAATCTTTGCCGGGATTAAGAAAAGAAAAAAAGATGTTGCACTCATATATTCTGAAAAAGAGGCAAATGCATCAGCTGTATTTACAACGAATAAAGTTAAAGCGGCACCAGTCATTCTTGATATGGAAAGAATAAAAAAAGGAGTAGCACAGGCAATTGTTGTAAACAGTGGCAATGCCAATGCCTGTACAGGGGAAAAGGGGCTGGAAGATGCTATTAACATGGCAAAGAAAGTGTCACAACTTCTTAAAATAGATGAAAAAAATGTGCTGGTGTGTTCTACAGGTGTGATTGGAGTACCACTTCCTATGGAAAAAGTTTTAAAAGGGATTGAGGTTGCGGCAGAAACTCTTTCAACAGAGGTGGGTACCAAGCGGCTGAAGCTATAATGACAACAGATACTTTTTTAAAGGGCGTGACAGCCAAGCTTGTGATAGAGGGCAAAACTGTTACAATGACAGGGTTTGCAAAAGGGTCAGGCATGATACATCCGAATATGGCGACAATGCTTTCTTTTATACTTACAGATGCAAGTATAACAAAAACTGCATTAGACAAGGCTTTTAAGGAAACAGTAGAAAAAACTTATAACATGATCTCTGTTGACGGAGATATGAGCACAAATGATACAGCGATAATACTTGCAAATGGGGAAGCGCAAAACAAAACAATAGAAGAGGGGACTCATGAATTTGATATATTTTATAGAGCCTTAGAGCATGTGAATAAAACTCTTGCAAAACTTATTGTGAAGGATGGGGAAGGAGCAACTAAGTTCATGGAAGTAAATATTGTAAATGCAAAAAGTGAAAAAGATGCAAGGTTGGCTGCAAAGTCTATTGTAAACTCAAATCTTGTGAAGACAGCTATATTTGGTGAAGATGCAAACTGGGGAAGAATTCTTGCTGCAGTAGGGTATTCAGGAGCAGATTTTGACGTAAATAGAGTAGACATATATTTAAAAAGCCTGAAAGGAGAAATTAAAGTTTGTGAAAACGGAGGTTACATCTTTTTTGATGAGGCTTTAGCCAAAGAAATTTTAAAAGAAAAAGAAATTACTGTAACCGTAGATATGAAGGCCGGGGAATATAGCGGAACTGCGTGGGGGTGCGACTTAAGCTATGACTATGTAAAAATTAACGGGAGTTATAGAACATGATTAGAAGGCAAAAATATGGCGACGAAATCGCAAAAGCCAGGTTTTAATAGAAGCACTCCCATACATTAAAAAGTTCTCCGGCACGACAGTTGTAATAAAATACGGTGGAAGCGCAATGTTAGACTGCAATTTAAAAAAAATGGTAATGCAGGACATTGTATTGATGAAATTTGTAGGATTAAACCCTGTAGTCGTACATGGCGGGGGACCAGAAATAAACAAAATGCTGGAAAAGTTAGGTATAGAATCAAAGTTTGTAAATGGCTTGAGGGTTACTGATGAGGCCACAATGGAGATTGTTGAAATGGTGCTGACAGGCCGCATTAATAAGGAAATTGTATCATTAATCAATGGACTGGGAGGTCAGGCAATTGGCATAAGCGGAAAAGATGGTAAACTTCTAAAGGCGGAAAAAGATACCTCAAACGGTGACATAGGATACGTAGGAAAAATTGTAGATGTAAACATAGATGTAATAACAATGATGCTGGAAAAAGGCTATATACCTGTTATCGCACCGACATCTTTCGGAGATGACGGCAAAACATACAATGTAAATGCGGATACTGCAGCAGGGAAAATCGCAGAAGCATTAAAGGCTGAAAAGCTAATTTTACTTACAGATGTCGAAGGAATTCTATCAAATATAAATGATAAAAGTAGCCTAATATCCCGAATGGACTTAGAGCACGCAAAAGAATTTATGAATTCGGGACGCATAAACGGTGGAATGATACCAAAACTTGAATGTTGCATAAAAGCTGTTGAAAATGGCGTGAAAAGAGCTCACATCATTGACGGAAGGCTTACACATTCATTGCTTCTTGAAATTTTTACTGATGAAGGAATAGGTACTATGATAGGAAAGGAATGTTTTGACGATGATAACCTCTGAGGATAAGAAATATCTAATGAATACTTACAGCAGATACCCTATTACCCTGGTAGAGGGAAAAGGGACAAAAGTGTGGGATGACAAAGGAAATGTCTATCTGGATTTTATTGCAGGTATTGCAGTAAATTCACTGGGGCACTGTCATCCAGCATTAGTTAATGCTCTAAAAAATCAATCTGAAAAACTTATACACTGTTCTAATCTTTATTGGAATGAGAATCAGATAGAACTTGCAAAGATAATTGCGGAAAATTCCTTTGGAGGTAAAGTATTTTTTGCAAATAGTGGCGCAGAAGCAAATGAAGGTGCTATAAAACTTGCTAGAAAATATGCATCATTAAAGTACGGTGATAAAAGGTATAAGGTTATATCTGCAAAAATTCTTTTCATGGAAGAACTTTTGGGGCATTGACAGCGACAGGCCAAGAAAAGTATCACAAGGGTTTTGGACCACTTCTTTCTGGTTTTAAATATGTACCTTTTAATGATATTGACGCTCTTTATGAAGCAATTGATGATGAAGTATGTGCAATTATGTTGGAAGTAGTGCAAGGTGAGGGCGGTATTCATGAAGCTACACCGGAGTATATAAAGGCAGTAAGAGAAATATGTGACGAAAATGACATCCTCTTTATAATAGACGAAGTTCAGACAGGTATAGGAAGGACAGGAAAACTTTTTGGATATGAGCATTACGGTATAACTCCTGACATTATGACTTTGGCAAAGGGATTGGGAGGGGGGGTCCCAATAGGAGCTATTGTTGCGAAAGAAGATAAGTCAGTTTTTTCACCAGGAGACCATGCCTCCACATTTGGTGGAAGTCCTTTAGCTTGTGCTGCAGGGCTTGCGGTTATGAAGGAAGTAACAAAGGAAGGTTTTTTAGATAGTGTGATTCAAAAAGGTGAGTATTTTAAGAGTAAACTTGAAAATTTAAAGGAGAAATACAGTGTCATAAAAGAAGTAAGAGGAAAAGGTCTTATGATAGGATGTCAAATGGATATGGAAGAAGCAGGAGACATTGTGACAAAGGCAATGGAAAAAGGACTTCTCATAAATTGTATCAGCCACAATGTGTTAAGGTTTGTTCCTCCTCTTACTGTGACAGAAGAGGAAATAGATACTGCAATAATAATACTGAACGATGTATTTTGTGAAATGGGGTTTTAGTATGAAAGGTTATTTAAAGCTTGAGGATGGAAGCATATTTGAAGGCAAGTTAATAAGCAAAAACAAAAAAGGATATGGAGAAGTTGTTTTTACTACAGGGATGACAGGCTATCAAGAAGCTATAACGGACCCTTCCTATGCAGGCCAAATAGTTGTCATGACATACCCTTTAATAGGAAATTATGGTATTAACAAATACGACTTTCAATCAGAAAAACCTCATATAAGGGGATTTGTGATACGGGAATATTGTGATAAGCCTAGTAATTTCCAGAGTGAGAAGTCGCTTTTGAGCTATCTTGATGAGCACAACATACCGGTATTATCAGGTGTTGATACAAGGGCTTTGACAAAAAAACTTAGAGAAAATGGAACTATGAGAGGAATTATAACTTCTAACGCTGACGACAACATAGAATTTGACCAAACAAATCTTTTAGAAGAGGTCTCTACAAAAAGGTCATACCGTATAGCGGGCATTGGTCCAAAACTTGCCTTTATTGACCTTGGCACAAAAAAGAGCATTTTAAAAATGCTAAATTCAGTTGGATTTGACATTTATGTGCTTCCTTACAATGCAAGTTATGATGATGTTATGCAAATAAATCCCGATGCAATATTTCTTTCAAATGGACCGGGTGACCCTAAAGATGCAGTTTATGCAATAGAACTTACTAAACACTTTATAGGTATAAAACCTGTGCTGGGGATATGCCTAGGTCATCAGATAATAGCGCTCGCTCTTGGATGCAATACAGTAAAAATGAAATTCGGCCACAGAGGTGCAAATCAACCTGTTAAAGATTTGCTGACAAATAAAGACTATATAACTTCTCAAAACCACGGATACGCTGTTGAAGAGGAATCAATAGATAAAGACAAGATAACTGTTACCCATATAAACTTAAACGATGGAACAGTAGAAGCATTATGCATAAGTTTCTGCCAGTTTTTTCTGTACAATATCATCCTGAGGCATGTCCTGGACCCCGTGATTCAACAGATATTTTTGATAAATTCATGGATATAGTCATGGTTTACAAAAGGAGGTCTTATTTTGCCGAAGTATAAGGATATTAATAAGGTTCTGGTAATAGGCTCAGGCCCTATTATAATAGGGCAAGCCGCAGAATTTGATTATTCAGGAACCCAGGCCTGCAAATCCTTAAAAGAAGAAGGGCTGCAAGTTGTCTTAGTTAACAACAATCCAGCCACTATAATGACTGACACTGATATAGCAGACATTGTTTATATTGAAAATCCTACCGTTTGCGTGGTTGAAAAAATAATAGCGAAAGAAAAACCCGATGGAATTCTTGCTACTTTAGGAGGACAGACAGGGCTCAACCTTGCTGTCAAACTCAAAGAAGAAGGGATTTTGGACAAATACAATGTAAAACTTTTGGGAACTTCTTTTGAATCAATAAAAACTGCAGAAGACAGAGAGCTTTTTAAAAGAAAAATGCAGGAAATAGGGGAACCAGTTGCTGAAAGTGTCACCGTCACAAATATAGAGGATGCACTTAAATTTGCTAAAAATTACGGTTATCCTTTAATAATAAGACCTGCTTATACCCTTGGGGGTACAGGAGGTGGCATAGCCACAATGACGAAGAACTTATTTCGATTGTAAGTTTAGGTCTTAAAAAGAGTATGGTGGGAGAAGTACTTGTTGAAAAATCACTATACGGATGGAAAGAAATAGAGTTTGAGGTAATGAGGGATGCAGATGATAATTGCATTACCATATGCAGTATGGAAAATTTTGACCCTGTGGGTGTTCATACAGGAGATAGTATAGTTGTAGCGCCAGTGCAGACTTTGTCAGATTACGAGTATCAAATGTTAAGAAGTGCCAGCATAAAAATAATCAAAGCTTTGAAAATTGAAGGAGGATGTAATATTCAATTTGCACTTGACCCTGAGAGCCACAAATACTATGTTATAGAAGTAAATCCAAGGGTTAGTCGTTCAAGTGCACTGGCATCAAAAGCGACAGGTTATCCTATTGCAAAGGTTGCTGCAAAAATTGCAATAGGGCTTAGACTTGATGAAATAAAAAACCCGGTAACGGGTAAAACAACTGCATTTTTTGAACCCGCGCTGGATTATGTTGTAACAAAAATACCAAGATGGCCTTTTGACAAATTTTATACTACTGATAGAAAAATAGGTACCCAGATGAAGGCGACAGGAGAGGTAATGGCAATAGAAAGGTCTTTTGAAGCATCCCTCTTGAAGGCCGTAAGGTCATTAGAGATAAAAGCTTATGGTCTTCGATTAAACAATGTAAAAGCGATGAAAACAGAAGAAATATTAAAAGGAATATCAGTTCCTAATGATATGAGGCTGTTTTATATAGCAGAGGCTCTTCGCCGCGATGTAGATATTGATTATATAAACGAGGCTACAAAAATAGACAAATGGTTTTTAAACAAGCTTTTAAATATTGTAAATATGGAAAGAGAAGTAGAAAAAAGCGAGTTAAGTGAAGGAATTCTTAAAAAAGCGAAGAGAATGGGATTTTCAGATAGAGAGATTGCAACGATAAAGGGAATTAAAGAAGAAGATGTGAGAATGTTGAGAAAACAACATGGCATATATCCTTCCTATAAAATGGTAGATACCTGTGCAGCAGAGTTTGAGGCCGTCACACAATATATATATTCAACTTATGGTGAAGAAGATGAGGTTGAAATCCATGATATACCAAAAGTAATTGTGATAGGCTCTGGACCCATAAGAATTGGACAGGGAATTGAATTTGATTATTGTTCTGTTAAAGCATTGTGGGCTTTAAGAGAGGCTGGAATTAAATCCATCATAATAAACAACAATCCTGAAACTGTCAGCACAGACTTTGATACAGGTGACAGGTTGTACTTTGAGCCTATTACATTGGAGGATGTTTTAAACATATATGAAAAAGAAAAACCACTCGGCGTAATGGTAATGTTTGGCGGCCAGACAGCAATAAATCTTACAGAAGGGTTAGTCAAAAACGGAGTAAAAATATTAGGCACTTCCTATGAAAGCATTGATATAAGTGAAGACAGGGAAAAGTTCTCAAAACTTTTAAAAGAGCTAAACATCAATCAACCTAAAGGCGATTATGCCTTGACAGTAGAAGATGCAAAAGATATTGCGCTAAAACTTGGTTTTCCACTTCTTGTAAGGCCCTCGTATGTTATAGGTGGTCAATCTATGGAAAAAGTTAACACACTTCAAGAACTGATTGACTATGTAAAACATGCGACAGAAATATCTCCAGGCAAACCTATTTTAATAGATAAATATATAGATGGAAGAGAAGTAGAAATTGATGCGGTGTCAGATGGTGAGTGTGTGCTAATACCCGGAATAATGGAGCATATAGAAAGAGCTGGAGTACATTCAGGGGACAGTTTCTCAATATATCCTGCAAGAAATTTGTCTGAACGGGAGATAAACACTATTATCGAATACACGGAGAGGATTTCAAAAGCTTTAAATGTAAAAGGACTTATAAATATTCAATTTGCAGTAAAAGAAGGCACTGTATACGTGTTAGAAGTAAATCCCAGGGCTTCACGTACCGTACCTATTATGAGCAAAGCGACAGGTGTACCTCTGGTGAAACTGGCAGTAGAAATTGCAGTAGGTAAAAAATTAAAGGAATTAGGTTATAAAGGTGGTTTATGGCCTAAAGCTCCATACACGGTTGTGAAAGCTCCTGTATTTTCTATGGAAAAATTGACAGATGCTGAGGTTTCATTAGGACCTGAGATGAAATCAACAGGAGAAATTATGGGTATAGATTTAAGTTATGAAGGAGCTCTTTACAAAGCTTTAGAAGGAGCCGCTCTTAAAATACCTAAAAAAGGCAAGATTCTTCTTTCAATAGCGGAAAGAGATTTTCAAGAAGCAGTATCTTTAGTTGAAAAATTGCAGAGCTTAGGGTATGAAATATATGCAACATACAGGACAGGCAAGTATTTAAGTTTGATGGGTATTCATGTAAATATTATGGTTCTTGATAATGCAATAAAGCTGTTGAAAGACGGATATTTTGACACTGTAGTAAATACACCGACAAAAGGCAAAAAACCTGATAATATAGGATTTAAGTTAAGAAGAACTGCAGTAGAATACAGAATTCCTCTCTTTACATCTATAGATACTATAAAGGCGGCATTAAATGCTGTAGCAAAAGTAAATGTGAATGGTTTGTCTATTTTATCTATAAATGAATATGAAGAAATACAAAAGGGTAATGTTAAAAATTTGGTTTTATGAGGAGTGTTAAAAAATGTTAAAAGGTGAAAAAGTAGTTCTTGCTTATTCGGGAGGACTTGACACATCAGTAATTATACCGTGGCTTAAAGAAAACTACGAATGTGAAATAATTGCGGCTTGCATTGATGTAGGACAGGGGGAAGAGCTTAAATATATAAAAGATAAAGCTTTGGCAAGTGGTGCCAGCAAAGTGTATATTGAAGATGTAAAAGAAGAGTTTGTTAAAGATTATATATTTCCTACCTTAAAAGCTGGCGCTGTCTATGAGGGGAAATACCTTTTAGGTACTTCTATGGCAAGGCCTTTAATTGCCAAAAAACTTGTTGAGATTGCCCACAAAGAGGGTGCAAAGGCTATAGCTCATGGTGCAACAGGAAAGGGCAATGACCAGGTGAGGTTTGAGGTATCAATACATGCCCTTGACCCGTCAATAAAAATTATAGCACCATGGAGGATATGGGATTTAAAATCGAGGGAAGATGAAATAGACTATGCTAAAAAGAAAGGGATTCCGATCCCTGTTACTTATGAAAAAATATACAGCGTTGATAATAACTTGTGGCATATAAGTCATGAAGGTGGCGAACTTGAAAACCCCTGGAATGAGCCTAAAAGCGACCTTTACGATATAATCACCCCGCCTGACAAAGCCCCAGATAAGCCGGAATATGTGGTTATAGAATTTGAAAAAGGCATACCTATGAAAGTAAATGGCAAGGCTTTAGACCCTGTTAAATTAATAGAAGAATTAAACGTGATTGCAGGAAGAAATGGCGTGGGGATAGCTGACATTGTGGAAAACAGACTTGTGGGAATGAAGTCTCGCGGTGTTTATGAAACACCTGCAGGGACACTGCTTTACGCTGCTCACAAAGAACTTGAATATCTTGTACTTGATAAGGAAACAATGAGGTTTAAAGATCTAGTTTCACAGAAATATGCAGACCTTGTTTACAACGGTTTGTGGTTTTCTCCTCTTAAAGCTGCGCTAGACGCTTTTGTGGAGGAAACGCAAAAAAATGTTACAGGTGTTGTGAGGCTAAAACTTTATAAAGGAAATGTCATAAACGCAGGGGTAAAATCTCCTTATTCTCTCTACAATGAAGAGTTTGCGACTTTTGGCAAAGATGAAGTCTACAACCAAAAAGACGCAGAAGGATTTATAAATCTCTTTGGACTTTCTTTAAAAATTAAAGCGTTGATGGAAATGGAGAGGAAGGATATGAATGAAGCTGTGGGGAGGTAGGTTTAAAAGCGAGACGGACAAACTAATGGAGGAGTTTAATTCCTCCATTTCTTTTGATATCAGGCTTTTAAAGCATGACATATTAGGCTCAATTGCCCATGCCAAAGGGCTTTATAAAGCCGGGGTGTTGACAGAGGAGGAGCTTAATTTAATAGAAAAAGGGTTAAAGGAAATTCTTGATGAAATAAATGTAGGAGAGATACCAAATGATGAAGATGTTCATTCTTATGTTGAAAGGCTTTTAACTGAGAAAATAGGCAATACAGGGCGTAAACTTCATACGGGAAGAAGCCGAAACGATCAGATAGCGACGGATGAAAGGCTTTATTTGAGAGATGAGATAAACGAAATAAAAGAGGATTTAAGTAAACTTATTGATACCTTAAAAGAAATGGCTGGAACTTATAAAGAAGCGATTATGCCGGGATATACGCATTTGCAAAGGGCACAGCCTGTGACTTTTGGGCATCATTTGCTTGCCTATGTTGAAATGTTTAAAAGAGATTTATCAAGGCTTGAGGATATGGTGAAAAGAGTCAATGTAATGCCTTTAGGCTCTGGTGCACTTGCGGGTACCACCTTTGATATTGATAGAAAATACGTGGCATCTCTTTTAGGGTTCGATGATATAACTTTAAACAGTATGGACGGTGTAAGCGATAGAGACTTTGTAATAGAATTTTTAAGCTTTGCCTCTATTACGATGATGCATTTAAGTAGATTTTGTGAAGAATTGATTTTGTGGTCTACAAAAGAATTTGATTTTATTGAGATGGACGATAGATTCTCAACAGGAAGCAGTATGATGCCACAAAAGAAAAACCCTGATGCAGCAGAACTTATAAGAGGCAAAACCGGCAGGGTTTACGGCGATTTGATTACAATACTTACTGTGATGAAAGGACTCCCTCTTGCATATAACAAAGACATGCAGGAGGATAAAGAGGCCTTGTTTGATGGAATAGACACTTTAAAAATGTCTTTGAAAGTATTTATTGAGATGATAAAGACAATTAAAGTAAAAACTGACAAGATGGAAAAAGCTGCAAAATATGGTTATATGAATGCTACAGATTTTGCAGACTATCTTGTACAAAAAGGCATTCCTTTTAGGACCGCCCATGAAATTGCAGGCAAAGTAGTTTTATATGCATTAGAACGAAATTTAGCTATTGAAGATTTATCACTTGAAGAACTTAAAAAATTCAGCGATGTGATAGAAAAAGATGTATATGAAGCGATAGATATAAAAAATATTTTAAAAAAGAGAAAAACAATAGGTTCACCCAAAATATAGCTTGAAAAAGCCTATGCATGACTTTTGCATAGGCTTTTTCAAGGGTTTTTGAGCGTTTTATCATGTTCTCCAATATTACGCAAAAGAATATCATCTTTGTAATATTGCCATGTCATTCGAATGTTCATTGTTATACTAGCCTCAAGTAAAGCCCCAATTCTTTAAATAACTCTTCTTTTGAATCAGAAGTCTTAACTTTTCCTTCTTTGATGTTTTTATCAACAATTGCTTCTTCTCTTTGCCATTCTGGAGAATAAAACCATAATTGTTCCTTAGGCATTGCTACAACAGGAGTAATTACAATTTTCCCATCTATTTCTTCTATTTTTAACAAATCTTCAGGTTGTAGATTCAATTTTTTAACTAACTTACTTGGAATTGTAGCTTGAAATTTCCTTATTTAATTTCACAAACATTATTATCTCCTCATAAAGTTTAAAATTCTAACTTTCTAAATTATATTTCAACCATATACTTTTTTCAATGAAAAATCAAGGTTGGCATTTACCAAGAAATTGACTCTTGCTTTTTAGTATTCTTTTAATCTCTTATCAACTTGCGCGATTAGTGAAAAATCTCTGTCATCATGCAGCAAGTACAGATTGTTTTCGATAGCTGTCTCTGCTATGAGCAAGTCTATAGTGCTTTTGATAGTAATTCCTTTTTTTCTGCACTTGAAATATAGTTTTGCGGCATTTTCATAAGATTTGATGCCATGTTTTAAATTGTAGAATTTTTGAGTTCCTAGGTATTCTTTAAGTAAATTAAATTCTTTTTCCGTTTTGGCACCTTGCAGTATTTCTTGATAGATGAAGTTGTTAATTCCAAAAGGAATATTGTTCTGTATTGCCTCTTCAAACTTTTTTACCTTTTCATTTTCTATGCCTTTAAGAAAGGCTATTAAAATGGATGTATCTACTAAAATCATTTTCATTCCCTCATCTTTTTGTAGTCATAATCCTCATCAAACTGTATTTTGCCTTTTAACTCCATTAGATTTTTCCTTTTTCTGCTTTCCACAAATTCTTTTAGAGCCAAATTAACGACTTCTTTTTTAGTTTTTAATCCAGAAAGTTTTAAGGCCTCTTTAATGAGGCTTTCATCTATAACTATGTTCGTCCTCATTTTATACACCTCCTAATGTGTATTATAATACACATAAATTTTTAGTTCAATATTATATTCCCCTATCGTTAATATTTTTCTCTTCAATTTATAGTGGTCTTATTATAGATATTTATGTCCTAGGCAAATTTTAATGACGATATTGACAAAACCGTCATTACTGTATATAATGTACATATACAGTAATAACACAAAGGAGAGATTTCAGGAAATGAACATTATTATTTCTAATTCATCGGAAGAGCCCATATATGAACAAATTGTCAGACAAATCAAAGAAGCAATCTTAAAGGGTGAACTTGAAGAGGGAGAACTGCTTCCGTCTATTAGGAATTTGGCAAAAGAGCTGCAGATAAGTGTAATTACGACAAAAAGGGCTTATGATGAACTTGAAAAA
>NZ_BAZY01000037.1 GCF_001310975.1 Thermoanaerobacter thermocopriae JCM 7501 | reverse complement strand
AAAAATTTTTTAAGAAGGAGGAAATCCTACATGTATCAGCTTCAATTGCTTTTAAATATACCTGAACTCTTTACCTCTTCTCAGTCTAAAATTGATTTCTATTCTTCTATGTTTGAAAATCTTGACCTGTCTTCAATAGCTGAATTCCCTTCCTCTGGCCCTGGCCGTAAGGGTTATTCTCATCATCCACTTTTTAGAGCTTTTATTGTTATTAAGCTTTAAGATTCTGCACAATTTCTGACCTTTTAGATTATCTCCGCAATAATCTTATCATTGCTCATCTTTGTGGCTTTAACATCCTTAAACCTCTTCCTTCTTATTGGACTTTCCGCCGTTTTATTAATGAGTTCTCTCATGATTATTTGACCTCTATCTTTCAAAATCAAGTCAATATCCTCAAAAATATGGGCATTATCTTTGGTGAGTTTGTTTCCATGGACTCTACCCCTATTAAAGCTAACACTAAGTTAAATAACTCTAAGTCTTTTTCTAAAAATAAATTCTCTAAAGATAATCAGCCTAAGTCTGATAAAGACTGCAAATTAGGCGTTTATTCTGCTTCTAGTGATTCTTCTAATAAACGTTATAAGTTTTATTGGGGCTATAAAAATCACATTATTGTTGATGCTATCTCTGGATTGCCTATCGCTGAAACTACTACTCCCGCTGATGTCCCCGATTTTGAAGTCGCTTTGTCTTTACCTGAAAAGACTAATAAGTGGTTTAACCTTAAGTATGTTAATTTTATTGCCGATAAAGGCTATGATGTTAAGAAACTTTATAATTATGTTAGAAATATTCTCCACGGTCATTGCTTTATTCCTCGAAACTGGCGTAATTCTAAAAATCCCCCTCTGACTGATGATGGTTATATGGTTTGTGAAGCGGGTATTAAAATGCTTAAAGATGGCAAGCAATATTTTGATGGTTTTATTAAGCAAAAATTTGTTTGCAAGTTCTGTAATTCTAAAGATGATTCTGCCTGCCTATAAGGCATCCTAAATATTTTAATGGCAAAAAGCATAGAGGCTGTACTAAGTATGCTATTATATCTTCTGATTATAGGTCTTCTATTAATAGAGACTCCCTATATTTTAAGGCTGTCTATAGACTAAGAGTAGAATCAGAAAGATATAATTCCCGCTTTAAAGCTCTGAATTTTGAAAAGGCTTATGTTAGAAATATTAATTCTGTGAGCAACCTTAATAGTTTTGGCCATATTACTTTGCTTACCGTCGCTATTGTAGCTATTAAATTGGGCAAATATGATGAGTTTAGATCTCTTGTTGCTTTGATGCAATCGGCCTAATTTTTATTGAATCTATTTCATGCCGTTTTTTAACATTTGACTTCTACAGGATATTTATGCCCTTTTTTAGCTCCTCTTTTTGTCTTTTCTTTTCCCTTACCACTTCCTTTCTGCTTGATTGTCAGTGTTAATTACTATATATTGTATGTCATACATATTTTGGTTTTTGATTATGATTATTTTAATTAATTTTGCACATCCCTACCATAAAATCCTATTTCATGGTATTTCCCTACTATAATGGTGTAACTATACTTGCATTAAATATATTGGATATTGAAATAATAAATATCGAGAAGATAAACTTTTTTAATCCCTTTTTGTTCATACTGCTAATTTACTAGCTTTTCTTCTTATTTAAAGATTTAGGTTAAAATGGATGGATTCCACTACTTACCCCTTTATCACTTCACCCCAATGTGGTCATAAGAGTGCAATTCTATTGCATCTTCTTCCCATAATGGAGCTACTTTTCCTCCTCCTAATACGTTGAAAAGGCAAGATGTAAATAAAATGTTTACAACAAAGAACATAATCAATAGTTTCTTCTTCATTCCATCTTCACCTGCTCTTTACATTTCCTTCTTTTAACTATATAATAGCTAATAAACAGAATAATTTCAAGCCGATTTGAATCGGCATGGGGTGTTAAAAAATGGATGGTTTCTATTACGATTTAGAAGCATTTGGTGAAGAACTTAAAAATATTCGCAAATCTCTGGGACTTTCCCAAAGCGATGTTTCCAAATATGGTTTTATTAACAGAGATACACTTAGAAAAATTGAAAACGGTAAAGTCATACCCAAACATGAAACTCTAGAGTTATTGTCACACCTTTATAAAAAAGATTTAAATGAGTTGCTTCTAAAATACAGATTAAATGATTATTCTATCTTCTTTGACATAAAATCCTCTCTAGAAAAGAAACTCGAAAGCGGAGATTTTGAAAGTTTGAGAGATGATATTGATAGGTTAAAGAAATTGCTTAAAAAATCTGATATGAGCCTATATTATTCTAAGTTATTAAATCAACTTTTACTAATCGCTGACTCTGTCTTTGAAAAAACAATCAATGAAAATTATGAAAAAGCTATGGAGAAGCTTCAAAAAGCGATGGAATTTACTATTCCCAACTTTTCTCTTTCTAATTACACTGATTTCGTCTACAGCGATATGGAAATTAGAATTTTAATGAATATGGCTTTGATTATCAAAAAAACAGAAGGTGTACAAAAAAGCCTTGAAATGCTTTTGTTCTGCTTGGAAAATTTATCACCAGAGGAATGGGAAACAAAAATAAAAATATATTACAATATATCCTATAACTATCATATACTTTCTCTTACTGAAGAATCTTTACATTATGCAAATCTCGGAATAGAAACCTGTGTAAAGAACAACACCTTAAGTAGTCTGGGACTTCTGTATTTTAGAAAAGCAATTGCAGAGTACCATCTTGGCAGAGAAGAATACAAAGACTCTTTATCTAAATCTATACATTTACTCGAAATAACTGGTCAGGAAAAACTTATAAAGACGATTATGGAGTCCTGCAGGAAGTTTTATAATTTGGAAATTTCTAAGGAAACTAACATGCTTGTAATAAAAAGTCGTGAATGAAATTAAAATATTTAGAAATATTTCTTTTCTTCGATAGAGGAAATATAGTTATAATTACAAAAACTTTTCACACTTCTGTTTATGATAACAGTGAAACAATATTTTTTTTAACAGACAATCGAGTAGAAGCTGAATAATTATTTTATTCAGCATCCTCGAGACTGTAAAAATTTGGTGTAAACTTATTAAAAACCTCTTTCTTGGTAAGAATTAGAATATATACAAAACCAAGAAGGAGGTTGACCTCGCTATCGCTATCCTCTGCCTCTCCCCTCCTGACAGCAGTTTCCCTCCTTCCCCTACATCGCTGTATATGCCCTCTGGCAATTTCTCTAACAACTACCCTAATCCTGCTGTCTTCGCTGCTCTTATTACTTCTTCATCCGTGTATTTGTCATTAAATAGAGTTATGTTATCCTTTACTGTGCCATCAAATATAAACACATTCTGATGTAAAAGCGTTATTATCTTAAACAAATCTTTTTTGTCTATTCTCCTTAATTCTATCCCATCCAGTTTTATCTCACCCTCATAGTTTTCGTATTGTTTCAAAAGTAGCTAATTCTATTAGCTCTTTCATTGATGGTATGTATTTTATAAAGCTTGCATAGAAGAAAAATTTTAAATAATACAGATCTACCTGTAAATCCCTTCATATAAAATTCTTTTTTGCAACCTATCCTAGAAATGATAATTATTACAAACGCTTGTAAATGTTTTATCACCTATATCTCCATGTACTTTTGGTTCTCTTTTTTTGCTATTATTATTGTCGTACCACTTTTTTATCATTCACATAAGCTGGAGTTACACTAATATATGTCAATATCCTAAGCAGAAAAGCTATCGTCAATAAAGCTATAGCTTTTTCAATTTTCTCTACCTTCCAAGTGTTCTTTTAATTTTATCCTAACATTCTTACTTCTGCCAGTAAAATGGCAAAATTGTTGTTGAATCTTCCCAATATTTCGCTTTGGCAAAGTTATTCATCTTTTTCTTCATTATTAAACCGTAAGTTACAGAAAGATAAATTTGTAAAATAGTTTCAGGACCAGTAAAATTAACTATTATAGGACTGAAAAAGGGCTTGTTTAAAATAAATTGTCTATCTACGCTCAGAAGCCCTAGTTCTTCAAAACGTAGTCTGGCCTTTCCCAGGTCTATCATAATCTTGACACCTCCATACGGGAACCAATTAGGCACCAAAAAGGCTCTAGTACCTTGCAGGATACCTAGAACCCTTGATTTTTCTGGTGGAGCTGATGGGACTTGAACCCACGACTTCCACAATGCCATTGTGGCGCTCTCCCAACTGAGCTACAGCCCCATATTTATTTTTGGTGGAGGTGCGGGGAGTCGAACCCCGGTCCGAAGGCGTCACAGTAAAAGCTTCTCCGAGCGCAGTCGCTGTTTTAACTTTCCCTCAGCGGTTCTCCCAGCGACAGGATAACCGCCTCGGTAGCTTCATAAGTTCCGGTTTTGCCCCGAAGCCTGAGCAAAACCAGTTCCCCACTCTTTTGGCGCCCAATCCTGAAACGTGGGCATTTCAGGTTGGACGGCTACCTTAAATTAGGCAGCGTAAGCTAATTCTCTGTCTGCGTTTATTTTTACTCCACCGTTTTTACGAGCTGGCGGACAACTCGGCTCGCTACTTTTACCTCGACTGCCCCCGTCGAAACCAGTACACCCCCACGTTATATGCCTAATTGTTTTTCTTTAAAGTGCTTTTCTAATTCTCTTTTTGCATCCCTTCTTGCAATATCTTCTCTCTTATCGTAAAGTTTTTTACCTTTCGCTACAGCTAATTCAACTTTGGCAAGGCCTCGTTTTAAATAAAGCTTTGTAGGAATTAAAGTGTAACCTTTCCTTGTCACATAGCCAATTAGTTTATTAATCTCATGTCTATTAAGAAGTAATTTTCTAGTCCTTAAGGGATCTTTATTAAATATATTGCCTTTTTCATAAGGACTTATATGCATATTATAAAGATAAACTTCATTGTTTTCAACTCTTGCAAAACTGTCTTTTAAATTGACTTTCCCCATTCTAATAGATTTAATCTCAGTCCCCGTAAGTGCTATTCCTGCTTCATAAGTCTCTTCAATGAAATAATCATGATAGGCTTTTTTGTTTTGAGCAATTATTTTAATCTCTTCTTTCGTCAAAACTTAAGCACCTTCTTTAGGGAAAAATTGCCCTACTTGTGTGTCACAAATAGGGCATCACATCGCTATTATATTATAGCACATTTTTAAATAGTGTCAATATATGTTTCTGCGCTTTTATGCTCCGTTAAACCAATCTCTAAGTTATCTTTTTCCTCTTCTGCTAAAACAAAATCTATTTCTCTTCTATCCACATCTACATGAACAACTTTTACATAAACTTCTTTACCTATAGAATAAACTTTTTTACTTCTTTCACCAATCAAAATATATCTTTCTGGTTCAAAATGGTAATAGTCATCCTCCAAGGAAGCAACATCTACTAACCCTTCCACAGTGTTATCGAGTTCTACAAAGAATCCATAATTTGTAACATTGGAAATTATTCCTTTATAAACATTTCCTATTCTATTTGCCATGTACTCTACTTTCTTTAATTCTTCTATTTCTCTTTCTGCAGTTTCTGCTGCTCTTTCTCTCTCAGAAGATTTTATAGCAATGTCATTTAAAATTCTGTTGTAATGACGTTGTCTTTTTTCTGTTAATCTTCCATTTATGTATTCTTTGATTATCCTGTGAATTATAAGGTCAGGATATCTCCTTATGGGGGAAGTAAAGTGAGTATAATATTGGGTCGCCAAAGCATAATGGCCAATGTCTTCTGGACTGTATCTTGCTCTTTTTAAAGACCTTAAAAGCAAAGTTTCTACAACTCTTTGCTCGCTCTTTCCTCTCACTTGTCTTATTAATTCTTGCAAAGACTTCGGATGTATTTGTCCTCCTTCAATTCCTTTTATATGATAGCCTAAATTGTGAATAAATTTATTAAAAGCAATCAACTTTTCTATATCCGGATGTTCATGAATTCTATAAACAAAAGGTACATTTAACCAATGCATGTGCTCTGCTACCGTTTCATTAGCTGCTAACATAAATTCTTCAATTATCCTATGAGCTATATTCCTTTCGACTTTTACAATATCTATTGGCCTGCCCTTCTCGTCTACTATTACTTTAGCTTCAGGAAAATCAAAATCTACACTACCTCTTCTTTTCCTTTTCTCCAGTAACACTAGAGCTAATTCTTTCATTATTTTAAAATCTTCCAATAAATATTGATACCTCTTTTTTAATTCTTCATGATTTTCTTCTAAAAGTTTGTAAACATTTGTATATGTCATTCTCTCTTTACTTTTTATAATACTTTCAAAAATTTCATGGTCTACAACTTCTCCTTTAGAGTTTATTTTCATTTTAACAGTGAGAGTCAGTCTTTCTTCCTGTGGGTTTAGACTACAAATACCATTAGATAACTTAGGTGGTAACATTGGTATTACTCTATCAATGAAATATACACTGCATCCTCTTTTTAATGCTTCTTTATCTAAATGAGAACCCTCTTTTACGTAATGGCTTACGTCTGCAATACTCACATACAATATATAATTGCCATCCGAAAGTTTTTGTACACATACTGCGTCGTCCAAATCTTTTGCATCTTCTCCATCAATGGTAACAAAATTTAAGTTAGTCAAATCGACTCTTCTTTTTAGCTCTTCTTCAGGAATTTCTGTAGGTATATCTTCTGCTTCTTTTAAAACCTCTTTAGGAAAAACTTCAGGAATATCATATTCCCTTATAATGGACATTACATCTATACCAGGGTCTCCTTTATACCCCAATACTTCTATAATCTCTCCTTCGGGACTTCGTCTTCCTTCAGGCCATTTGGTAATTCTGACAACAACTTTCATACCAGTTTTTGCGCCTTTATCTTCTCCTTTAGGAATAAATATATCTTGGTGAATCTTTTTATTGTCAGGCACCACAAATCCAAAATTTTTGTTTTTTTCATAAGTTCCAACAATAGTCGCATTTGCTCTTTTGAGAATTTTTACAACTTCTCCTTCTTCACTCTTTCCATCAACTCTCTTTGTAACTCTTACCAGAACAGTATCATCATGCATTGCGCCATTCATACCACTTACAGGTATGAATATGTCCTTTATATTGCTATCTTCTGGAATTAAAAAACCATAGCCTCTTGAATGAAATTCAATCTTACCTTTGACCAAATCTAATCTTTCGGGAATAGCATATTTGCCTCGTTTTGTTTTAAAAACGAGGCCTTCTTTTTCCATTTCCTTTAATATCGATTCTAAAATATTTCTTTGACTGTAATCTATATCCAAAAATTTCATTATTTCTTCTATCTTAGAAGGTTTATAATTTTCCTCATTCATTAGTTCTAAAAGTTTTTCCTTCACATTCATTTCCATTCCTCACAATCCTATCTGTGGTGCTATTTTTTTCATCTCATTAAGAGCAATCTCTAAAAATTCGTCTAAAGAAATTCCAAATTCTTCACAAGTTTTGATCTGGTCACGATTTGCTCCTTTAGCAAAAGTCTTGTCTTTAAACTTTTTCTTTACCGATTTTAGCTGAACCTCTTCTAATTTTTTAGAAGGCATCACATAAGCTGTTGCAGTAATTAAACCCGATAAAGGATCTACTGCAAAAAGGGCTTTGTCCAGTAGAGATTTTCTCTCAATATCATGAATTTCATTATGGGCCATAACTGCATGTACTATTTCCTCATCAAGACCATGTTCCCTTAAAATTTCTCCACCCTTTATACTGTGTAACTCTGGATTATCTTTAGTTTCCTGGTAGTCTATGTCATGTAATATCCCTGTAACAACCCATCTTTCAACATCTTGTCCTAATCTTTCAGCTAAACCTCCCATTATAGCACCTGTAGCTATCATGTGATTTATCAGAGTCTCATCAGATACGTATTCTTTGACAAGTGCTAAGGCTGTGTTTCTATCCATTTTAATTCCTCCCGGTATTAAAGTTACCAATTTTACTTAATATTATAACATGAATTTTCAAAAAAAATAACTTTAAAATACTCGAAGGCAGCAAATTGATTTGCTGCCTTCGAAATAATTATTTATTATCGTATTTTATTGCCGCTTGAGCAGCAGCCAACCTTGCAATAGGCACTCTGTATGGTGAACAGGAGACATAATCAATCCCTATCTTATGGCAGAATTCAATAGAAGATGGGTCCCCACCGTGCTCGCCACATATACCTACTTCAAGGTCAGGTCTTGTCTGTTTTCCAAGTTTAGTACCCATTTCTACTAACTTGCCAACGCCTTCTTGGTCAAGTTTAGCAAATGGATCAAATTCATATATTTTCTTTTCATAGTAGGTTTCAAGGAACTTGCCAGCGTCATCTCTTGAAAAACCAAAAGTCATCTGAGTCAAGTCATTAGTACCAAAGGAGAAGAACTCAGCTTCTTTGGCTATTTGGTCAGCTGTAAGAGCTGCTCTTGGTACCTCTATCATTGTTCCTACAAGGTATTTTATCTCCACATTGTTTTCTTTTATAACTTCGTCTGCCACTTTTACTATTATGTCTTTAAGATATTTAAGCTCTTTAAGTTCACCTACAAGTGGTATCATAATTTGCGGTTTTACGTCTTTGCCTGTTCTCTTTTTGACGTTTATAGCAGCTTCTATTATAGCCCTTGTTTGCATTTCGGCAATTTCTGGATAAGTTACAGCTAATCTACAGCCCTATGACCTAACATTGGGTTAAACTCTTTTAAGCTTTCTACTGTTGATTTTAGTTCTTCAAAAGTTATACCCATATTTTCTGCAAGTTCTTTAATTTCTTCATCTTTATGTGGTAAAAATTCATGCAATGGTGGATCCAAAAGACGTATAGTAACAGGGAAGTCACCCATCACTTCAAATAAACCTTCAAAGTCGGACCTTTGCATAGGCAACAGTTTTTCTAGTGCTTTTCTCCTTTGTTCTTCTGTCTTTGAAACAATCATTTCTCTCATAGCAGGAATTCTGTCTTCATCAAAGAACATATGCTCTGTCCTGCAAAGACCTATCCCTTCAGCCCCAAACTGAACCGCAACTTTGGCATCTCTTGGTATATCCGCATTAGTTTTCACTTTTAATTTTCTATATTTATCTGCCCACCTCATGATAGTTGCAAAATCTCCAGTTATTTCAGGTGTAACAGTCTTTATTTCTCCAATGTAAACATTACCTGTGCTACCATCTATTGATATGTAGTCTCCCTCATGAACTTCTATATCACCAATTCTCATTACTTTTGCTTGCTCGTCTATCTTCGCATCACCACAACCTACTACGCAAGCTGTACCCATACCTCTTGCCACAACAGCCGCATGAGATGTCATACCGCCACGAGTTGTAAGTATTCCTTGTGCTACAGACATACCTTCAATGTCGTCTGGAGATGTCTCTGTTCTTACTAAAATTACTTTTTCTCCTCTTGCTTTTGCAGCTTCTACCGCCTCACCAGCGGTGAAATATACTTTACCAGATGCAGCACCAGGAGATGCAGGCAAACCTTTTGCCACTGGTTTTGCAGCTTTTAGCGCGTTAGGCTCAAAAGTAGGATGTAATAACTGGTCTAATTGCTTGGGATCTACTCTCAAAACTGCTGTCTTTTCATCTATTAAGCCTTCAGCCACTAAATCTACAGCTACTTTCAAAGCTGCCTGAGCAGTTCTCTTTCCGTTTCTTGTCTGCAAGATGTAGAGTTTGCCTTTTTCAATAGTAAACTCTATGTCCTGCATGTCTTTGTAGTGTTTCTCTAATTTTTCAGCAATTTCTACAAACTGGTTATAGACTTCTGGCATAGTCTCTTTCAAAGTTGAAATTGGCTGAGGCGTTCTAATACCTGCAACAACGTCTTCTCCTTGAGCATTCATCAAGAATTCGCCAAATAAAGCTTTTTCACCCGTTGCAGGATTTCTTGTAAAAGCAACACCTGTACCGGAATCATTACCCATGTTACCAAATACCATCGATTGAACATTTACTGCTGTACCCCAATCACTTGGTATGTCGTTAAGTCTTCTGTAAACTATTGCCCTTGGATTATCCCAAGACCTAAATACAGCTTTTACAGCTTCTAAAAGTTGTTCTTTTGGATCTTGTGGGAAGTCTACCCCCATTTCTTTTTTGTAAAGTTCTTTAAATCTTTTTACTACTTCTTTGAGGTTTTCAGCTGTTAAATCTGTATCAAATTTTGCACCATTTTCTTCTTTTACTTCGTCTAAAATAGCCTCAAATTTATTCTTATCAATTCCCATTACAACATCTGAGAACATTTGAATAAACCTTCTATAGCTATCATAGGCAAATCTTTCATTGTTTGTAGCTTTAGCAAGGCCTTCTACTGTCTCATCGTTTAAGCCAAGGTTTAAAATAGTATCCATCATACCTGGCATTGAAACTCTCGCACCAGACCTTACCGATACCAATAAAGTATTTGTTGGGTCTCCAAATTTCTTGCGTGTAATCTCTTCTAATTTAGCCATATATTCATATATTTGATCTACAATTTCTGGAGCTATAGTTTTACCATCCTGATAATACCTTGTACAAGCCTCAGTTGTGACTGTAAATCCTTGTGGAACAGGCAAACCTAACTTCGTCATTTCAGCAAGATTTGCACCTTTTCCTCCTAAGAGGTCTCTCATTGAAGCGTCGCCTTCACTAAATAAATACACATACTTTTTACTCATATAGTCTCTCCTCCTTTTAATACGTTTAATATCACATTAGCTGTTTCCTCTACAGCTTTATTTGTAACATCGATTACAGTACACCTTAATTTTTTCATCACCCCCTCAGCATATTTTATCTCTTTTTTAACCCTTTCTTCAGAAGCGTATATAGCATTAGCGTCAAGACCGAGAGATTTTAATCTCTCTTTTCTTATCTTTACCAAAACTTTAGGGTCTATAGTCAACCCAAATATTTTCTTAGGGTTGATTTCAAATAGTTCTTGAGGTGGTTCAATTTCTGGCACTAGTGGCAAATTAGCGGCTTTTATGTATTTATGAGCCAGGTACATGCACAAAGGTGTTTTGGATGTTCTAGAAACCCCTATAACAACTACATCTGCCAATAATATACCCATTGCATCTTTGCCATCATCATATTTTACAGCAAATTCTATTACTTCAATCTTTTTTAAATAATCCTCTTTGCTATTTTTTGCTAAATTGGTATGGGGGGATATACCAGTACTATCTTCAATAGCATTTATCACCGGTCCCATTACATCTACTATTTTTATGCCAAATTTCTGTGCTTTTTTAAGAAGATAATCTTTTAATTCTGGAACCACCATAGTATGGATTATAATGCTATTTGCATCATTTGCTGCTTCCATAATAATTTCTTCTATTTGATTTTTATCACCCACATAAGGATATTTTTTTATTTTTTCTATAAAAGTATCAAAATGGGCAGCAGCAATACTCGCAATGTTTTCTGCTGTATCTACATTAGAATCTGAAACCAAGTAAATTGATACTCCTTCTTCCATTCAATAAATCCCCCTAACTTTCCCCAAGCTTTACAAACAATTAACTATATTAGTGATCCCTCTTTCTATCACTTCGTACTGCAGCTTCTATTCAGGAAGACTCTCTACCCAGTGCTCCATAATTTTAACCGCTAAATTATACACAAGTTTATTATCATAAGTTGTAACCATGTTAAGCACACGGGTCATAATTATTCCCACCGACCTTACGTTTTTCATGAGACAGCGCCGGCTAAAAATCCTCTATTTTTTTATTTTTTATTCTCTTTATATATTTTTTATAAACGTTTTCTATTTGTTTATTACTTTAGTATAATTATATCATAAGTTTATGAGATAACCAACTTTCTTTTTCGTTTATTTTATATTATAACACAGAATATTATGCCTCAAAAGCTAAAAAAATCAGGCAAAAGCCTGATTTTTTCGGTTGTACTTTACATTACCTTCTCTGATTCCCTTAAAAATTTAACCTTTCTTCTAGATATTTCTCTACTTCTTCAATTTTTATTCTCACTTGCTCCATGGTATCTCTATCTCTTATGGTTACACAGTGGTCATTTTCCGAATCAAAGTCATAAGTAATACAGAAAGGCGTGCCTATCTCATCCTGTCTTCTGTACCTTTTACCTATGCTTCCTGTCTCATCGTAATCTACTACAAATTTATTTCTTAACTGGTCATAGAGCTTATAGGCATTTTCTGATAATTTCTTGGATAAGGGAAGCACTGCTGCCTTAATGGGAGCAAGAGCAGGATGAAGCCTTAAAACCACTCTAGTTTCCCCATTTTCTAACTCTTCTTCTTCATACGCATCTATTAAAAATGCCAACATTAACCTATCTACCCCAACAGAAGGCTCAATGCAATATGGTATGTACTTTTCTCCTGTTGCAGGTCCATATAAGACAAATCAACTCCCGAATGTTCCATATGTTGCCTTAAATCAAAATCTGTTCTATTAGCTATTCCCCACAACTCTCCCCATCCAAAGGGAAAATTATATTCTATGTCTGTGGTTGCAGTACTATAATGAGATAATTCCTCTTTTTTATGGTCTCTAAATCTTAAATTTTCTTTTTTTAAGCCGAATTCTAAAAGCCAATCCATGCAATATTTTCTCCAATAATTAAACCATTCCATATCCTCTCCTGGTTTACAGAAAAATTCTAATTCCATCTGTTCAAATTCTCTCGTTCTAAATATGAAATTACCGGGAGTTATTTCATTTCTAAAAGATTTACCAATTTGTCCTATTCCAAAAGGTATTTTTTTACGAGTTGTTCTTTGAACGTTTTTAAAGTTCACAAAAATCCCCTGTGCAGTTTCTGGTCTTAAATACACTTCTGACTTAGAATCTTCTGTAACCCCTTGATAGGTTTTAAACATGAGATTAAACTTCCTAATATTGGTAAAATTATGGGCACCACATTTTGGGCATGGCACTTTATGCTCTTTTATAAATTCCATCAATTGTTCATTCGTCCAACCTTCAATAGAAATATTTAATTCCTTTTCTTTAATGTAGTCTTCAATCAATTGGTCAGCTCTAAATCTTGATTTGCACTCTTTACAGTCCATTAAAGGATCGCTAAAACTGCTAACATGACCTGATGCAACCCACACTTCTGGATTCATCAAAATAGCAGAATCAATACCTACATTATAAGGGCTTTGTTGAATAAATCTTTTCCACCACATCCTCTTAATATTGGATTTAAGTTCTACGCCTAAAGGTCCATAATCCCAAGTATTAGCAAGTCCTCCGTATATCTCAGACCCTGGAAAAACAAATCCTCTGTTTTTTGCAAGGGCAACTATTTTATCCATTGTAACCTGTTGTGGCATCTATAACACTCCTTTTTCTCTCGCAATTATGCAAAAACCCTTCATCCCTTTTGGGAAGAAAGGTTTTTGACGTTACTTATTTAAGAATACCAAAGAGATAAGTTTCTGTCAATCTTTTTTCTTTTGTTCTTTTAATACGGTTACGCTTTTATCATGTTTTTCAACTTCAATTGTGACATTTGCTAAAAGAGCCACTGCCGCTCCTACTAATGTCAACTGAGGAATTATAACTGCAGAAATAGCACCTGCTGTTACAGGAATCTCTACAATAACTTTGTCATCTTTTTTTATTCTTATTTTTGTAACATTACCTTTTTTAACTAATTCTTTTATTTTGTCTATAACTTCTGAACCTGCAACTGTAAAGGTCTCAATCCAGCTTTTTTTATTCTCTTCTATATATATTAATGCATCTACCACACTGCCACCTGATTTTTCTAATGCTTCTTTTGCTTCTTTATAGCTTACGCCCAACCTCTCTACTATCATATCTATTTTTTCTAATTCTTCATTTGACACATTAAGCCCTCCTTTCACATATTTTGTAATTTGTCAATAAAATCTTTTGATTTTAGCTCTATTTCCAAATGTTCTTTCATATAAGCTGTTATTATTTTATCCACTTCTTCTTTTATAACTCCTGAAACTTTAATATTTTGAAGCTTTTCATAATCTCCTTTAAAAAAATACTTTATAGCTTTTAATGCTACTTCATGCAATGGTCTGGCATCAAAACATTTATTTTTGCAGATTGTACACACTACACCACCGCAAGAATTAGAAAAATATTTTAAATCTTCTCTTTTTCCACAAACAATACAATTATCAAGTTGAGGCATATACCCCAATAAAGAAACTAATTTCAAGTTATAAGAAACAATAAAAATTAAAGGGTCTATTTGTAACTCGTTAACAGCTTTAAAAGAATGTTTTAAAAATTGATATAATTTTTCACTTTTTTGATTTTCCTCTAAAATTTTGTTTACAGTTTCGGAAATGTACGACGCCACAGAAAATTTAACTAAGTCTTTTTCTATATTTTTATGGGATTCTATTAATTCCCATTGGTCAATGTAGTAATAATTTTGTCCTTCAAAAATAACATAATTGGCAACCATAAAAGGCCTTATTGCATTCACAAAACGACTCTTTGATCGTCTTGCCCCTTTTGCTACCGCCCGAAGTTTTCCATAGTTTTTAGTAAAAAGGGTAGCCATTTTGTCTGTTTCACCTATTGAATTATTTTTTAATACTATTGCTTCTGTTTTTAACAAGCGCATTTTTTATCAACTCATTTTTAGTTTATTCCATTCCTCTGCAATCTTAACTCCTGCACTTGCTCCAATGCGATTAGCTCCTGCTTCAATCATCGCCTTAGCATCTTCAGCAGTTCTAACACCACCAGAGCTTTAACGCCAAAGTTTTTACCAACCGCCTGCCTCATTAATTTTACGTCCTCTACAGTAGCTCCACCTGGTCCAAAACCAGTAGAAGTCTTAACAAAATCAGCACCTGCCTCTTGGGTGAGCTGACACGCTTTTATCTTCTCTTCATCAGTGAGATAACAGGTTTCTAAAATTACTTTTACAACTATATCTCCGTGAGATTTCACCGCTTTTACAACTTCTTCAATTTCTTTTTTCACATAATCATAATCTCCACTTTTTAGCATACTTACATTCAGTACCATATCTATTTCTGTAGCGCCCCTTTTTACTGCATCCACCGCTTCAAAAACTTTGCTTTCAATAGTATTTGCACCCAATGGAAATCCTATAACCGTGCAAACTTTAACATTTGTATTTTTTAACATACTATAGGCAAGGTCTACAAAACAAGGGTTTATACACACAGAAGCAAATCCATACTCTTTTGCCTCACTGCAAAGCTTTTCTATTTCACTTTTTGTCGCATTTGGCTTCAGTAGAGTGTGGTCAATCATTTTTGCTATATTCATAACCATAACCTCCTTTTGTTTCCACTAAATACTTTACTATTCGTAAGTTTTCTTGTCAATGGCATATCCTAATTTTTTTAGTAACGTCGTATTGTCCCTCCATTTTTTCTCGTCTTAACCCATAGATCGAGAAAAACCTGTTTTTCATAAAATTCTTCCAAATCTTGTCGTGCACTTTGACCTATTTTCTTTAGCATTTGTCCATTTTTACCTATAATAATTCCTTTGTGAGACTCTTTTTCACAGTAAATATATGCTTCAATGTCTACTATATCTTTATCTTCTCTTTCTTTAATAGATTCCACTTCTACATAAACACCGTGAGGTACTTCTTCCTCTAAAAAGTGTAACATCTTCTCTCGAATTATTTCTGCCACTATTAATTTTTCGGGCTGATCTGTTATATATCTTCCAAATAATATTTGGGACCTTCCGGCAAAAGTGACACAATTTTTTCTTTCAACAAGTCTATGTTTTTATTTTCTATAGCAGAAATAGCCACTACATCTTTAAAAGCATACTCCTTTTTAAAAATTTTTATAGTCTCTTCTATTCTTTCTTCCGGTACCAAATCTATTTTATTGACTACAAGTATAACAGGAGTATCTACTTCTTTTAAATGCTCAATTATATATCTATCTCCAGGTCCTATTTCAGTATCTGGTTCTATCATATACAAAATAAGGTCGACTTCCTTTAATGTTCTTTTAGCTACCTCTATCATAAATTCGCTTAATTTAGATTTAGGTTTATGAATACCAGGAGTATCAACAAAAATAACCTGGTATTCATCTGTCGTCAAAATCCCACGAATAGTATTTCGAGTGGTTTGAGGTTTGGGAGAAGTAATAGCAATCTTTTCTTGCAAAATTGCATTTAAAAGAGTAGATTTACCTACATTAGTTCTGCCAATTAATGCTACAAAACCGGCTTTATAGCCCATATAATCACTCCTTATTTGATTATTTGAAAAATCAACACCGTAATCAAGATTCCAAACAAACCTCCAAAAAATACCTGAGAAAAAGAGTGAATTTTACCTTCTACTCTGCTTTCAGCCACCATAAGAGCAAGTAAAAAGCCTAAAGTAGCAATAAAGGCGTTTGCTGTCATAAAAGTTATAGCTGTCGCAGTAGCGAAAGCAAGAGCACTATGAGCGCTGGGCATTCCTCCCCTCATAGGGGTTCCTTTTTTAAAATGTACCTTTAAAATTATAGTCAAAAAAGCAACAACTAAAAGGCTTGTAACTGTAACATGAATCGGTGACTCTCTAAGCCTTATTAAAATTATTTTTGTCCAAGGGTTTACCCTATCAAAAAATATTAAATAAGCTACAAGAACAGCATTTATTGCAGATATAAGAACTGCTCCTGCAGCGACATTTTTCGCGACTTCAGCCAAGGGATTATAATTTTTAACCATCATGTCAATTGCGGTTTCAATAGCTGTATTTATCATTTCAGAAATTAAAACTAAAGAAATAGTAAACAAAATTGCCACAAATTCTACTTTGGAAAGGTCAAAAAAAAGGCAAAAAAACAATACAAATATTGCTACGGCAAAGTGAACTTTCATGTTCCTTTGAGTTTTAAAAGCATGTAAGATTCCTTCTATCGCATAATTAAAGCTGTCAATCAAATTTCTCGATTTCACAAAATCACCGCCTAATATTAAGCCTCGCCATAATTTCCTTTTCTTTTTGCCTCATAATTTTTCTTTCCTCTTCAGTTTGATGGTCATAACCCAAAAGATGCAGCATGCTGTGAGCAGTCAGATAAGCTACTTCTCTCTCAAAGGAATGGCCATATTCCATTGATTGCTCTAACGCTTTTTCCAAAGAAATAACTATGTCTCCTATTGGCTGTACTTCTTCTGACTCTTGATCTATTTTCTCAATCTTGTCATAAGTCTCTTCAAATTCTGCTAAAGGAAACGACAAAACATCTGTCGGCTTATCTATGCCCCTGTAATATTTATTTAACTTTCTCATCTCCTCATTATCTACAAAGGATACACTTACTTCAACATTATCAATAACCTCTTCTACTTCTAATACAGTTTTTATTACTTTTTCAATCAATTCTTCTAAATTTGCTGCATCGACTTTACTTTGTCTGTTGTCGATTAAAATGTTCATTCTAACACCTCTTTATTTTGATTTGGTTCAATATCAGGATACTCAATTCTTTTGTGAAACATACCTGTTAAAGCAGTCAAAAAAGAATTTTTTATAGTTTTAATATTTTTTAAAGTTAAATCGCTATCTTCTAACTGACCATCGTCTAATCTATCTGCAATGATTTATCTATCATATTTTTTATGTTTTCCTCAGTAGGTTCAGGAATAGACCTCACAGCTGCTTCTACAGAATCTGCCAACATCAAAATAGCAGACTCTTTAGTAGAAGGCTTTGGACCTGGATATCTGAAAGATTCTTCTTCGCAAGATTCCTCTTCATTTTGTAAAGCCTTAGTATAAAAATATTTCACCAAAGAAGTACCATGGTGTTCTTTTATTAAATCAATGATTTGTTGAGGAAGCTTATACTTTTTAGCTAGCTCCACTCCATCTTTTACATGAGAAATTATTACTAATGTACTTAAATCAGGAGAGATTTTATCATGTAAATTTTCTCCTGAAAGCTGGTTCTCTTTGAAAAAATAAGGTCTTTTAATTTTACCTATATCATGATAATAAGCTCCTACTCTAACCAATAAACTGTTGGCTCCAATAGCATCAGAAGCAGCTTCTGCAAGATTTGCCACTACCATGCTGTGGTGATAAGTCCCAGGAGCATCCATCATAAGTCTTTTTAGGAGCGGGTTATTTGGGTTTGATAGTTCCAAAAGTTTTAAAGGAGTTAGAATATCAAAAACTGCTTCCCAAAAAGGTAAAGTGCCAATCACCAAAATTATACTAAAAGTCCCACTAACAATCCCCCATAAACTACTTTTTAATACAGAAATTATATCATTGCTATTTAAAAGCCCTATCCCTACAATGCTTACAAGATTTACACCACTAACGTAAAGGCCTGCTTTAACAAAGTCTAAACGTTGTTTAGGATGAGAAAGTTTTACTGCACCAATCAATCCTCCTAGCAATGACATAAAAATAAATTCTTGGTTAAACCCCACCATCAAGCCTACTAAAAGAGAATAAATTATGTCTATCATAATGGCAATATAAGGATCTATTAAAACAGAAATTAACATAGGCAAAGTAGCTGAGGGAATTAAAAGGGGTTCAATCTCTTTAAAGGCAACGACCAATAAAAGATAAAAAATACCTGTTAAACACAACAATTCCATGTAGATTTTTTTGGTAGTAATCTTTTTGTCCAATTTTATAATATAATACATTGATAGAAACAGTGACAAGCCTAATATCAAAAGCAAACCTATTATCATTCCATAATCAATTTTACTACTACTCTTTAAAAGGCCCAAGGATTTTAAAACTTCGATTTGTTGTTGTGTCACTACCTCTCCACTGACCACAATGTTTTGCCCTTTTTTATACATAACTGGCTGTACTTTTTCTTCTGCTTCTTTTTTAGCAAGGTTTGTCTCATAGGCATTGTATATCATATTAGGAACAATAACAGAAGATAAAACCTTAATTGCTACTGGTTTTACTTCTGCAGAAATATCAGAACTTTCTACAACACTTTCAGCATCTTCTAAAACAGTAGGTAAAGTATCTTCCGTAATCTGCCTTGCCATAATCGCTTTTTCAGTCGACAACACAACCGATTCCATGTTTATAAGAGTATTATCATCTATTTCTAAAAGCAAAGTTATATCATCCTCTTCCAAACCAATTGGACTTATAGCTTTAAAGTCTTGCAACTTTTTTTCTTCTGCTTCTTGAGATTTGCGTATTTCTCTCAATTTATTGAAAAAATCAACTAGTTTACTATAAGATTCTTTTGCAATATTTTCATTATAATCATATTTAGGATTTACCGCATTTACTGCTTCTTGTATCTTTTTTTGAGTAGCTATTATATCCACTACATCTTTAGGTGCCTTTATATCTTGGGTTGCTACATCCCCTGCCTTAAGGTCAAATTTAGGAGGCGTTACACTGGTATAAACTAAGGCATAAGAGAAAATAAAATAAAAAACAGCAAAAAAATGATTATTAATCGCTCATTTTTAATTATATTTTTTATATGTTTGTCCAATTTTTTCATAAATTATTCCCCTCGCTCCGGGATTTCTGATTTGTTTTCCTCCTTATTCTTCTCATAAATTTT
>NZ_BAZY01000036.1 GCF_001310975.1 Thermoanaerobacter thermocopriae JCM 7501 | reverse complement strand
TCCCTTCTTCTATTTTCGGCTTTGTCGGTTTAGTAGCGACGAAATATAATATACCACGATTCTTTAATAGACTCAAGTAGTGTATAATGCTATTTTACCCTTTTTCATTAAAATATCAGCTCTTTTCTTTTAATATCTTTAGAATACTAAGTAATTCTTTGTATTACTATTATCCCTTTTTTCTTGTATATAATAAAAAAGAGCCCAAGGCTCTTTTATCTCTTTGAAAATTGTGGAGCTTTTCTTGCTTTTTTAAGACCATATTTTCTCCTTTCTTTCATTCTTGGGTCTCTCGTCAAGAATCCGGCTTTCTTTAAAATAGGCTTCAACTCACTATCAGCTTTTACTAATGCACGAGCAACACCAAGTCTTACTGCTCCTGCTTGACCTGTAAGTCCTCCTCCGGATACTTTTGCGTACACATCAAATTTGTCTATTGTTTCTGTTAAAACTAAAGGTTGTTTAACAGTATACTTTAAAGTATCCAATGGAAAATACTCATCCAAAGGTCTATTATTAATTACTATATTTCCCTTTCCAGGCATAAGCCTTACTCTCGCTACAGCTTCTTTTCTTCTTCCTGTTCCGTAATATTGTACTGTTGCCATAATAATATCCTCCCTTCATTCTATATCTAATTTTTCGGGCTTTTGAGCTTGATGTTTATGCTCAGAGCCTCTATATACTTTCAATCTTTTAATCATTCTGCGTCCAAGTCTATTTTTAGGCAACATGCCTTTTACAGCATGGTATATCACAAACTCAGGTTTTGTCTGCATTAACTTTTTATATTGAACCTCTTTTAATCCTCCTGGATATCCTGTATAATATTTGTAATATTTATCTTCTAATTTATTGCCTGTCAACACAATTTTGTCAGCATTCAAAACTATTACAAAATCTCCTGTATCTATATGAGGTGTATAAGTTGGTTTATGCTTACCCATTAGTATTTTAGCGATTTGGCTTGCTAACCTTCCTAGAACTTTACCTTCAGCATCTATAACAAACCATTTTCTCTCGACATCTTTAGGTTTAGCCATATATGATTTCATTTTTTATATAACCTCCTTATCCATGGTAAATTTCCAACACAGGGCACAATTTCGCATAATATTATTTTAATCCAGAGTACTGTAACTGTCAATAGATAATTTTTATTAAATACAATCCTTGAGGAGGAGCAGTTATGCCCGCTTTTGTCCTGTCTTTCGATGCTAAAATGTTATAAACTTCATTTTCCCCTATTTTGCCAAGGCCAACATAAGACAGTGTCCCTACAATTATTCGCACCATATTATACAAAAAACCATCGGCTTCTATTTCAATGTTGATAAATCTTCATTTTTTTCGATAATTAAGTCATACACTGTTCTTATTGTACTTGTCTTACTACTTCCTGAAGCTTTAAAAGCAGAAAAATCATGAGTGCCAATTAAGTAAGTCGCTGCTTTTTTCATTTTTTCTACATTTAAAGGATAGCTTATATGCCAGCAATAATTCCTCATTGTAGGCATTCGAAATTTCCTATTGAGAATGAGGTATTTATATCTTTTCCTTTTTGCACTATATCGGGCGTGAAAAGAATCTTCAACATCTTTTGCTTGTGTAATTACTATATCGTCGGGTAATACACTGTTTAGAGCGTAGGGCAGTTTTTCTGCAGGTATTTTAGTATTAGTTTTAAAGTTAGCTACTTGGTATAGAGCATGGACACCCGTATCAGTTCTACTTGCCCCAATTAAATTAACTTCTTCTCCTGTTACTTTCTTTATTGCTTTTTGCAATACTTCCTGGACTGTTATTGCATTCTTTTGGTATTGCCAACCATGATAATTGGTCCCGTCATATTGTACTACAATCATTATGTTTCTCACTTTTACCACGTCCAGCTTCTATTCCATATAATTAGTAATACCATTGTCAAAGTTACAACTAAAGCTTCATAATCTCGTTGTTGGATTTTAAGTTGTTTCATTCGAGTTCTGTTTTGCCCGCCTTTGTAGCACCGAGATTCCATAGCAATTGCTAATTCGTCAGCTCTTCGGAAAGCACTAATAAATAACGGTACTAAAAGAGGCACTAGCCTTTTGCCCTTTTTACTATATTGCCACTTTCAAAATCAGCGCCTCTCGCTATTTGAGCTTTCATAATTTTCTCTGCTTCTTCTATTAATGTAGGTATAAATCTTAAAGCAATGGTCATCATCATTGCTAATTCATGAGCTGGTACCCCTATTCGGCTAAAGGGTTTTAAAATATGCTCTATTCCGTCTGTTAAAGAGATAGGAGAAGTAGTTAAAGTAAGTAGTGAAGTACCGATAATCAAAAATATAAGTCTTAATCCCATAAAAATAGCTAAACGCAGCCCATTAGTAGTAATCTCCAAAGGTCCTAAAGTATATAATATCGTTCCCCCAGGGGTAAAAAACATATTTAAACTCACTGTCAACAAAAGAATTATAATTATTGGTCTTAAGCCTTTTAAAATATAATTGAAAGGTATTTTTGAAATTGCTATTATCAAATAAAGATAAAACCTGCAAAAAGGTAGCCCGAAAGTTTATTTATGAAGAATATGGCCACTATAAATATAAAAGAGATAATTATTTTAATCCTCGGATCCAATTTGTGAACTGCTGAATCACCAGGAATATATTGACCAATAGTTATATTTCTAAACATTTTTAATCCCCCTGAGATAACGAATTATATATTCCTTTGCTTCTTCAATTGTTAATATATCTTCTGGAATTGCTATTCCTTTTTTTTGTAATTCTCTTGCGAGAGAAGTTATTTGTGGTACTCCTAATCCTATCTTTTCTAATTTTTCAGCTTCTCTAAATACTTCCCTTGGAGTCCCAATAACTTCTATTCTTCCTTTGTTCATTACAATTATTTTATCTGCAAATCTAGCTATATCTTCCATGCTATGGGATACCAAAATTGTTATCATCTTATATTTATCATGAATTTCTTTAATTTTGTTTAAAATCTCTTCTTTCCCTTTTGGATCAAGACCTGCAGTAGGTTCATCTAGTATCAAAATTTTGGGTTTCATAGCCAATATTCCTGCTATCGCAATCCTACGTTTTTGCCCACCTGATACTTCAAAAGGGGATTTATCTGCTAATTCTCTACTGATTCCAACAATATCCATTGCTTCATATACTCTTTTTTCAATTTCTTCTTCGCTAAGTCCCAAATTAGCAGGACCAAAGGCGATATCTTTAAAAATAGTTTCTTCAAAAAGTTGATATTCAGGATATTGAAAAACTAACCCTACTTCTTTTCGTACATCTTTCAAACTAACTTTTTTATCTGTTATATCTACTCCATTTATATATATTTTCCCTGAAGTAGGTTTTAAAAGCCCATTCAAATGTTGTATTAACGTAGATTTACCCGACCCTGTGTGCCCGATAATTCCCACAAACTCTTCATCTTGGATTTCAAAAGTAACATTATTTAAAGCAACAGTAGCATATGGCGTACCTTCATTATACACAAAACTTAAATTTTCTACCTTTATCGGCATAAAAACTCCACCATTTCTTCTACTGTTAAAATGTCTAGAGGGACGTCAAAGCCTTCTCTCTTCAATTGGTATGCCAACTCTGTAACTTGGGGC
This sequence comes from Thermoanaerobacter thermocopriae JCM 7501, assembly GCF_001310975.1. Classification (GTDB taxonomy): domain Bacteria; phylum Bacillota; class Thermoanaerobacteria; order Thermoanaerobacterales; family Thermoanaerobacteraceae; genus Thermoanaerobacter; species Thermoanaerobacter thermocopriae. The sequence goes on along the minus strand of NZ_BAZY01000036.1, from coordinate 15,963 downwards.
ACACTGAGGCCAATCTTTTTTAAAAGCTCAACTTCTTTAAATACCTCTTTAGGAGTACCATCTAACACTACCTTTCCATCATCCATTACAATAACTCTATCTGCATCTACTACTTCCTCCATAAAATGTGTTATGAGTATTACAGTAATTTCCTCTTCTTTGTTGAGTTTTTTTATAGTAGAAATTACTTCCTTTCTTCCTATTGGGTCAAGCATTGCTGTTGGTTCGTCCAAAATTATGCACTCCGGTTTCATTGCAATTATCCCAGCAATAGCAACTCTTTGCTTTTGGCCGCCTGAAAGCATGTGGGGAGGATAATCTTTGTATTCCCACATACCTACCGCTTTAAGAGCATATTCAACTCTTTCTTTTATCTCATCAGGGGATATACCTAAATTTTCTGGGCCAAAAGCTACATCCTCCTCAACTATAGCCGCCACTATTTGATTATCTGGATTTTGGAAAACAAGCCCAGCAGACTGTCTTATGTCCCATAAATGCTTTGCATCTTTCGTGTCCATTCCCTTTACATACACTTTTCCCTCTGTCGGCACTAAAAGTGCATTAAAATGTTTGGCAAGTGTTGATTTACCTGACCCATTATGGCCAATTATACCTATGAACTGTCCTTTTTTAAACTGTAAATTTATATCCTTTAAAACTAGGTGTCGAGTTTGTTCTTCTGTATGATATTCAAAAGATAAATTTTGTGTTGTTATTATGTGTTCCATTAGGGACACCTTCTTTTAAATTAAACTCTTTCTATGAAAATAGGGATTAAGTTGCAGCACCAAACTTAACCCCTTCGATTGCTTACACTAATTCAATAATTACTAATGGTGCGCCATCTCCTCTGCGAGGCCCAAGCTTTAAAATTCTTGTGTAACCACCTTGTCTGTCTTTATATTTCGGTGCTATTTCGTCAAATAACTTCTTTACTACACTTTCATCTAAGATATAAGCTAAAGCTTGCCTTCTTGCGTGTAAATCGCCTCTTTTGCCAAGTGTTATCATTTTTTCCGAAATTCTGCGAACTTCTTTTGCTCGTGCCTCTGTTGTAGTTATTCTGCCATATTTCAAAAAGTCTGTAACTAAATTTCTAAGCATAGCTCTCCTCTGGTCTGAAGGACGACCTAATTTTCTGTAACCCACCTTCAACCCTCCTTTATTCGTCTGCCTTCTTTAAGCTAAGTCCTAATGCTTGGAGTTTTTGTTTAACCTCTTCTAAAGATTTTTTCCCTAAATTTCTAACTTTCATCATCTCTTCTTCTGTCTTTTGAGTAAGCTCCTGTACTGTATTTATTCCAGCTCTCTTTAAGCAATTATAGGACCTTACAGATAAGTCTAACTCTTCAATCGTCATATCAAGAGGTTTTTCGATTTTTTTGTCAGGTTTGTCCACAAAAATATCCGAACTTTTGTATTCGCCACTAAAAGATATAAATTTCTGAAAGTACCTAATCAACATGTCAGAAGCCATACTAATAGCTTCTTTAGGTGTAATAGTTCCATTTGTCCATACTTCCAAAGTAAGTTTATCATAGTCTGTAACATTGCCTACACGAGTATTTTCTACATTGTAGCTTACTTTTTTACTGGTGTAAAAATAGAATCAACTGGAATGACACCTATCGGTTGGTTAGGTTCTTTGTTTTTATCTGAAGGCACATAACCCTTTCCTTTAACAAACACAATCTCCATATGGAGTTTGCCATCGTCACTTAAAGTAGCTATATGATGGTCAGGGTTTAAAATCTCTATATCGGCACTACCTTTTATATGACCTGCTGTTACTTCTCCTTTTCCTTCTACATCTATGCGCCTACCACGGTTCGTCTGAATGCAATTTAACTGCGATTTCTTTAAGGTTAAGTATAATTTCTACCACATCCTCTTTAACTCCTGGTAGGGTTGAAAATTCATGTAATACTCCATCTATCTTTACAGATTTAGGAGCAGCACCAGGAAGAGAGGACAAAAGTACTCTTCTTAAAGAATTTCCAAGCGTTATGCCATAACCCCTTTCTAAAGGCTCTACTACAAACTTTCCATACGTCCCATCTTCCGCCTGCTCAACAATCTCTATTTTTGGTTCAATTATTTCAAACACTATAAACCCTCCTTTTAACTGTTTTATGAGGGTAACCGATTATAATCATTACTTAGAATACAACTCAACAATCAAGTGCTCTTGTATAGGCAGATCTATATGTTCTCTTCTCGGCAATGAAACCACTCTACCTTCAAAAGCATCTTTATTAAGTTCTAGCCAGTCAGGTACGTTCCTCGCAGCTTCTAAATTGTTCTTTATCAATTCCATTGAACGGCTTTTTTCCCTCACAGATATTACATCCCCTGGTTTTACTAAAAAAGATGGTATATCAACTTTCTTGCCATTGACCTCTATATGGCCATGGCTTACCAATTGCCTCGCTTGTCGCCTAGAAACTGCAAAACCTAATCTGTATACCACATTGTCAAGACGTCTTTCTAAAAGTTGCAATAAGTTTTCACCTGTAATTCCTTTCATTCTTTCTGCTTTTTCATAGAACCTTTCAAACTGTCTCTCTAAAAGGCCATAGTATCTTTTGAGTTTTTGTTTTTCTCTTAGTTGTATGCCATAGCTAGTAAGTTTTTTCCTTTCTTGCCCATGTTGCCCTGGTGCATATCCTCTTCTTACAACAGGACATTTGTCTGTATAACATTTATCTCCTTTTAAATATAATTTCATACCTTCTCTTCTGCACAATCTGCAACTTGGTCCTAAGTATCTTCCCATAATCGCACCTCCTTATACTCTTCTCCTCTTAGGTGGTCTGCATCCATTGTGAGGAATTGGAGTTACATCTTTTATTAAACTTACCTCAAGTCCAGCAGCCTGTAAAGCCCTTATCGCTGCTTCTCTACCTGCACCAGGACCTTTTACATATACATCCACAGTTTTCATGCCATGCTCCATTGCAGATTTTGCAGCTGATTCTGCCGCCATTTGAGCTGCAAATGGAGTTGATTTTCTTGAACCTTTAAAACCTATTGTACCAGCGCTCGCCCAAGAAATTGTATTTCCAGCAGGATCCGTTATAGTCACAATAGTATTATTAAACGTAGAATGAATATGGGCTATTCCTCTTTCTACGTGTTTTTTCTCGCGTTTTCTGCCAGTTCTTTTTACTCTTTTAGCCATTATTTCCCCTCCTTATTAATTACTTCTTCTTCTTAGCAACAGTTTTTCTTGGACCTTTCCTCGTTCTAGCATTGGTCCTAGTCCTTTGACCCCTTACAGGTAAACCTCTTTTATGCCTTATTCCTCTGTAGCATCCTATATCCATTAACCTTTTGATGTTCATGGCAACTTCTTTTCTTAAATCGCCTTCAACTTTGTATTCTTTATCAATTATCTCTCTAAGTCTTGAAACTTCTTCTTCTGTCAAATCCTTGACTCTTGTATCCGGATTGACACCTGCTTTGGCAAGTATTTCATTTGAGCGAGAGCGACCAATTCCATAGATATATGTCAAAGCTATCTCAACTCGTTTATCTCTTGGTAAATCAACGCCTGCTATTCTCGCCATTTTTACACCTCCTAGCCTTGTTTTTGTTTATGCTTTGGATTTTCACAAATTACCATAACTTTGCCTTTTCTCTTTATAACTTTACATTTTTCGCAAATAGGTTTTACAGATGGTCTTACCTTCATTTTCAATACCTCCTTATTACTTTCCACGCCATACTATTCTTCCACGAGTCAAGTCATAAGGAGACAATTCTACCGTCACCCTGTCTCCTGGAAGTATTCGTATAAAGTTCATTCTCAATTTTCCTGATACATGGGCTAATACTTTATGCCCATTGTCTAATTGTACTTGAAACATGGCATTTGGTAAAGCCTCTATCACTGTACCTTCCACTTCAATAACATCATCCTTTGCCAAGGGTATCCATCCCTCCTCATCGACTTAGGATTTATAAGCTCTAAAAATTTTCTAATTTCTTCATTAGTTAATTTATCGCCATTTAAGATTTTTTCTTTAATCTGCCAAATTACGTCATTATACCGCTGAAGATGTTTAAACTTTTTTTTCTTAGGTTTTTCTATTGTTCGAAGGTCCCCATCGGCTACAAAAACATGTTGGTCATCAAATTTTCCTACAATAACAAAAACTCTACCTTTATCACGACCTGCTTTGCTCCGTACTACCTGACCAATTTGCCAGTCGTCCATCAAAAAACTCACCTCTTATAAAATGGTCAGTATTTCAGGTTCTCCCTCCGTAATAACAATAGTATTTTCGTAATGGGCAGATAAACCACCATCAGCGGTGACTACTGTCCAATTATTTTCTAGTGTCTTTACTATATAATGTCCCGTATTTACCATTGGTTCTATAGCAAGACACATTCCTTTTTTTAATCTGGGTCCTCTACCGGGAGGGCCAAAATTGGGAACCTGAGGGTCTTCATGCATTTTTAAACCTATGCCATGGCCTACATATTCTCTTACTACGGAAAAACCGTAACTCTCTACATAAGTCTGTATTGCATGAGAAATATCAGATAGCCTATTCCCTTCTTTTGCATACTTTATACCCTCAAAAAAGCTATTCTTTGTGACCTCAATCAATTTTTGTGCTTCCTCTGATATTTCCCCAACGGAGAAAGTCCTTGCTGCATCTGCATTGTATCCTTTATAGCTAGCCCCTAGGTCTATACCTATAATATCGCCTTCTTTAAGTTTTCTTAAACTTGGTATTCCATGAACTACTTCTTCATTTATTGAAGTACAAATACTAGCAGGGAAGCCATACAACCCTTTGAAGGCAGGTTTACAACCATTTTTTATTATAAACTCTTCTGCAATTCTATCAAGTTCTAACGTCGTCACTCCAGGCTTAATTGCCTTTTCCAAAACTTCAAAGAGATTTGCTATTACCTTACCAGCTGTTCTCATTAAATCAATTTCATTTTCAGATTTGATATATATCATTTGCCTCTGTCTCCCAAAACCTTTTTTATATCTTCAAATACTTCTTCGACTGATTTATTCCCATCTATATTCACTAAAATGCCTTTCTTTGTATAATGCTCAATCAAAGGCTTAGTTTGACTTTCATAAACTTCTAGCCTTTTTACAACTGATTCTAATTTATCGTCTGAACGTTGTATAAGTTGTGCACCACATTTGTCACACACATTGTCAACTGCAGGAGGAAAAGTCTTTATGTGATAAGTCGCGCCGCAATTAGGACATACTCTCCTGCCTGTTATTCTTTCAATTAAAGCTTCTTTCTCAACTTCAATATTTAATACACAATCCAGATAAATGCCTTTGCCTTGTAAAAACTATCTAATTCCTCAGCCTGTTCAACATTTCTAGGGTAACCATCCAACAAAAACCCTTTTTGGCAGTCATTTTTTTCTAATCTATTTTCTACTATTTTATTTGTAACCTCATCGGGGACCAATAAGCCTTTGTCCATGTATTCTTTTGCTAGTTTTCCTAAGTCGGTATTTTCTCTCAAATTTTGTCTAAAAATATCTCCCGTCGAAATGTGAGGAATGTCAAACTCCTTAGCAATTTTTTTAGCTTGCGTTCCCTTACCTGCCCCTGGGGGTCCTAAAAGTATTATTTTCATAAATTCTCCCCCCTTTATTACTTCAAAAATCCTTGATAATTCCTCATGATAAGGTGCCCTTCTACTTGTTTCATAGTATCAAGCGCTACACCAACTGCAATTAAAAGAGCCGTGCCTCCAAAATAAAGCTGCAATCCAGTTATCCTCATTAAAATTACTGGCATTGTAGCAATAAATGCCAAGAATAACGCCCCTACAAAAGTAACTCTGTTCAATATCTTTGTAAGATATTCAGTAGTCGGTCTACCTGGTCTTATGCCAGGAATAAACCCCCCATATTTTTTTAAGTTATCTGAAATCTCTACCGGATTAAATATTACTGCTGTGTAGAAATAAGTAAATCCAATTATCAATAATATATCTAAAATATTGTATATTAGCCCACTTGTGCTTAGCCACCTTTGTACAAAGTTATAAAATGACGACCGTGGAAAAAAGGTAGCTAATTGTTGTGGAAATTGTAACAGTGAAAGAGCAAATATAATAGGAATAACCCCTGCCATGTTTATTCTTATAGGAATGTGAGTACTTTGCCCACCATAAACTTTTCTTCCAACAACCCTTTTTGCATATTGCACAGGAATTCTTCTTTGGCCTTCTGTAGCTAAAATTATTAACACTATCATTAGAAGCTCTGCAACTACAAAAGCAATAGCACCAAAAATATTAGCAGTACCCGCACGAACATATTCAGCTGTCATATATATCATGTTAGGAATCCTAGAAATTATCCCAGCAAAAATTATCAATGAACTCCCGTTGCCTATTCCATTTTCCGTAATTCTTTCACCCAACCACATCAGAAAAGCAGTACCTGCCGTCAAAGTTATAACAATAACCGTCAAGTTAAAAAATGTAGGATTGATAACTGCCTTCCTTAGCCCAATTGTCATTCCTATAGCTTGTATCAAGGCAAGCACCACTGTTAAATATCTGGTATACTGAGCAATTTTCTTCCTTCCCTCTTCCCCTTCTTTTGCCATTTGTTCAAGAGAGGGAATTGCTATTGTTAAAAGTTGCATTATAATTGATGCATTGATGTAAGGTGTAATGCTCATCGCAAAAATGGTAAAGCTACTAAAAGCACCACCTGATATTATATCAAAAAATCCAAACAATTGTCCTTGGCCAAGTATATTAGCAATCACCTTTGAGTCAATTCCTGGCACGGGGATATGAGACCCCAATCTAAAGATTACTAACATAACTACAGTATAAAGTATTCTTTTCCTTATATCATCAACCTTCCAAGCATTGACAAGGGTTTGAAACAATTTATATCACCTCTGCCTTTCCTCCAACGGCTTGAATTTTTTCAATGGCGCTCTGGCTAAATTTGTGAGCTTTAACAGTAAACTTTTTGTTTAAATCTCCGTCCCCTAATATTTTAACCCCATCCTTTACATCTTTAATTATACCACTTTCTATTAAAACTTCAGGAGTAATTACCGCTCCCTCCTCAAATCTTTCTTCTAAAGTTCCAACATTAACAATTGCATATTCTTTTTTGAATATGTTAGTAAAACCTCTTTTTGGAATTCTTCTAGTAAGGGGCATTTGACCTCCTTCAAAGCCTGGACGCACTCCACCACCACTTCTTGCTTTTTGTCCCTTTTGGCCCTACATGAAGTTTTACCATGTCCAGAACCTATTCCTCTTCCTACTCTTTTTTTCTCCCGTCTTGCTCCCTCAGCAGGTTTTAAATCGTGCAGTCTCATCTTCGCACCTCCTCAATCGCTCTTTATATTTATTCAAATAATTGGCTTACAGGAATTCCACGTAGTCTTGCCACATCTTCAGCTGTTCTCAATCTTTTTAATCCTTCCATTGTCGCATAAACCATGTTAGTTGCATTGGAAGAACCGAGTGATTTTGTCAAAACGTCTTTTATACCTGCAGATTCCAACACTGCGCGAACAGGTCCCCCCGCAATAACACCTGTACCTTCTTTAGCAGGTTTTAATAGTACTTTTCCCGCACCAAATTCCCCTATGACTTCATGAGGAATAGTAGTTCCAACAATCGGAACTTTAATTAAGTGTTTTTTTGCATCTTCTATAGCTTTTCTAATTGCATCTGGGATTTCTGCAGCTTTACCCCTTCCTACTCCTACATATCCCTTTTCTGCATCACCTACTACAACTGTAACACTAAATCTAAAATTTCTTCCGCCCTTTACAACTTTTGCAACACGGTTTATGCTAACAACTCTTTCTTTTAAATCCAACTTCGTCCAATCAACTCGAGCCATTCAATTCCCTCCTTGTTTAGAAATTCAATCCTGCTTGTCGTGCAGCGTCTGCCAATTCTTTTACTACCCCATGATAAATATATCCACCCCTGTCAAATACAACATCCTTTATGCCTTTTTCTAAAGCTCTCTTTGCAATCAACTCTCCTACCAATTTAGCAGACTGCTTATTTGCTCCTTTTGCAATGCTTCTAAGCTCAGGATCTAGCGTAGAAGCATGAACAAGAGTATGCCCTTTAGTATCGTCTATAATTTGCGCATAAATATGTTTTAGACTTTTAAACACATTAAGACGTGGTCTTTCTGGTGTACCAAAAACCTTCTTTCTTATCCTCAAATGGCGTCTTTTTCTTAATTCATTCCTATTTGGTTTTTTAATCATTATCTCACCCCTTACTTCTTACCAGTTTTACCTTCTTTTAATCTTACAACTTCGTCTGCATATCTTATGCCTTTGCCTTGATAAGCATCAGGTTCACGAACTCTTCTGATATTTGCAGCAACCTGACCTACTTTTTCCTTGTCTGCACCTCTTACAATTATCTTATTATTTCCTTCCACAATAATCTCAATTCCAGGTTCCTCTTCTATTTCTACCGGATGAGAATACCCCACATTCAATACTAACTTCTTCCCTTGTTTTGCAGCACGATATCCAATTCCTACAATTTCCAAAACCTTCTCGAATCCTTCAGTCACGCCTTTTATCATATTTGCAATTATTGCTCTCGTAGTTCCATGCATTGCTTTTTCTTCTTTGTCGTCGCCTTTTCGTGTTACAATTACTTGATTATCTTTTACTTCTACATTTACAATCGGAGGAAACTTCTTTCTAAAGTGCCTTTTGCACCTTTTACGGTAACTACATTGTCAGGAGTTACTTTGACTTCTACCCCTTTTGGTATCTCTATTGGTAATCTTCCTATTCTTGACACTGTCCACACCTCCTTATTAGAATCACCAAATGTAGCAAATGACTTCTCCTCCAACTCCTGCTTTCCTTGCTTCTTTATCTGTCATTATGCCTTTTGAAGTTGATATAATCGCTATTCCTAAACCTCCTAATACCCGCGGTAATTCGTCGTGTTTAGCATATACTCTCAAACCAGGTTTACTTATTCTTTTCAACCCAGATATAACTCTTTCCTTATTAGGACCATATTTCAAAGTTAATTTGAGAATACCACCTTTTCCATCGTCTATTTCTTCTACTGATTTTATAAACCCTTCTTTCAACATAATCTCTGCAATAGCCTTTTTCATCTTTGAAGCAGGTATTTCTACTGTTTCATGTCTTGCAATATTCGCATTTCTTATTCGGGTCAGCATATCTGCTATAGGATCTGTCATTACCATCGTACTACCTCCCCTCTTTCACCAACTTGCTTTTTTAACGCTGGTATCATCCCTTGATGGCATATTTTCTAAAGCATATACGACACATCCCAAATTTTCTTAAATATGCACGAGGCCTGCCACAAATTTTACACCTATTATATTCTCTCGTTTTGTATTTTTGAGGCTTTTGCTGCTTTACTATCAAAGCCTTTCTCGCCATATAATTTTACCCTCCTTTACTTTGCAAATGGCATACCTAAAAGTTCTAATAATCCTTTTGCTTCTTCATCAGTTTTTGCGGTTGTAACAATAATTATATCCATTCCTCTTATCTTGTCTATCTTATCGTAGTCAATTTCGGGAAAAATCAATTGTTCTTTTATTCCTAAAGCATAATTCCCTCTTCCATCGAAAGAATTAGGAGAAACTCCTTTAAAGTCTCTTACACGAGGTAAAGCTATATTGAAAAGTTTATCCAAAAATTCATACATTCTTTCGCCGCGCAAAGTAACTTTTACTCCAATCGGCATTCCTTTACGAATCTTAAAATTAGAAATTGACCTTTTCGCTCTTGTACTAACTGGCTTTTGTCCTGCAATCATTGTTAAATCTTGGACAGCTGCTTCCAGCGCCTTGGGATTTTCTTTTGCTTCTCCCACTCCTATATTTATAACAACTTTTTCAAGTTTAGGAACTTGCATTATATTTTTATATCCAAAACGTTCCATGAGCGCTGGTACAACTTCTTTTTGGTATTTTTCTCTCAGCCTTGACATAATGAGCCTCCTTCCTTTTATAAATTATAGCGTTTCATTGCACCTCTTGCAGTAACGTACTTTTTCACCATTTTCAAGGACTTTAACCCCATAGCGAACTCCTCTTCCACAATTTTCACAATAAAGCATAACCTTAGAACTGTATATTGGTGCTTCTTGGTGAATTATTCCACCCGGTTTTTGTGGATTTGTCGATTTCTTGTGTTTTGTAACAATATTTACGCCTTCTACAATTACTTTGCCTTCCTTAGGAAATGCCTGTAATACTTTACCTTTTTTCCCTTTGTCTTTACCCGAAATTACAACAACCATATCTCCTTTTTTTACGTGCAATTTATTCTGTGCCATTTACAACCCTCCTTAAAGCACTTCAGGAGCCAAAGATATAATTTTCATAAAGTCTTTTTCTCTTAATTCTCTTGCTACTGGTCCAAAAATACGAGTACCTCTTGGTTGTTTATCATCTCGTATAATAACCGCAGCATTATCGTCAAATCTTATATAAGTACCATCTTTCCGAGCAATCCCTTTCTTTGTCCTTACAATTACAGCTTTAACAACTTCACCTTTTTTTACAACACCACCGGGTGTTGCACTTTTTACAGAAGCAACTATTACATCTCCTACATTAGAAAACTTCCTATTTGAACCACCTAATAAGCGAATGCACATAATTTCTTTTGCGCCCGTGTTATCTGCAACTTTCAAACGTGTTTGAGGTTGAATCATTAGAATTTACCTCCTTTCAAATTATTCAGCCTTCTTAACTATTTCAACTAATCTCCATCTTTTCTCTTTACTAAGCGGTCTTGTTTCCATTATTTTTACTACATCTCCAACATTGCATATATTATTTTCATCGTGCACTTTAAATTTTTTAGTTCTTTTTATTGTCTTCCCATAAAGAGGATGTCTTACTCTGTCTTCTACAGCAACTACAATAGTTTTTTGCATTTTATTGCTTACTACTGTTCCAATTCTAACTTTTCTGTGGCCTCTTTCCAACTCAGTACCCTCCTTCCTTATGCATTATTTTGCCTAATACCTAATTCCCGCTCTCTTAAAATTGTCTTTATTCTCGCAATTGTCTTTCTTACATCCCTTATCCTCATAGGGTTATCTAATTGGCCGGTTGCCAGTTGAAATCTCAAATTAAAAAGCTCTGTTTTTAACTCCGAAAGCTTTTGAAGTAATTCCTCATTGGTAAGTTCTCTTATTTCCTTAGCTTTCATTATCTTCACCACCCAATTCTTGACGTTTTAAAAACTTTGTCTTTATAGGCAGTTTATGCATCGCAAGCCTTAAAGCCTCTTTCGCAATATCTTCTGACACTCCACCTATTTCAAAAAGAACTCTTCCAGGCTTTACAACTGCTACCCAGAATTCTGGTGACCCTTTACCTGAACCCATACGAGTTTCAGCAGGTTTTTTAGTAACTGGTTTATCAGGGAAAATTTTTATCCACACTTTCCCGCCTCTTTTTATAAACCTCGTCATTGCAACCCTTGCTGCCTCAATTTGGGTGGCTGTAATCCAACCGGGTTCCAGCGCTTGCAACCCATATTCTCCGTATGTCAAGGTATTACCACGAGTAGCATTTCCTTTTATTCTGCCCCGTTGCTGTTTTCTGTATTTTACTCTTTTTGGCATTAACATGTTTTAATTACCTCCTTCCGCGGTTACCTGCTTTTTAGGCTGTGGCAATATCTCTCCTTTATTTATCCAAACTTTTACTCCTATTTTCCCATAAGTAGTATTTGCCTCTGCAAAGCCATAGTCAATATCCGCTCTTAAGGTCTGAAGTGGTACAACGCCTTCATGATACCGTTCAGTACGAGCAATTTCCGCACCAGCAAGTCTACCCGAACAAGCAATTTTGATACCTTTTGCGCCTAATTTCATCGCTCTTGCTATTGCTTGTTTCATAGCCCTTCTATAAGATATCCTCTTTTCAATTTGAGCTGCAACATTCTCAGCTACCAGCTGTGCACTAAGTTCAGGAGTTTTAACTTCTACAATATTAAGGATAATCGTCTTGTTGGTCATTTTTTCTAATTCTTCTCTTAATTTATCAATGCCTGCACCACCTTTGCCAATTACCATTCCAGGTTTTGCAGCATGGATATCTATTTTTATTCTATTGGAAGCTCTTTCAATAACTATTTTGGAAATCCCAGCCGCATACAGTTTTTCTTTTATATAGTTTCTTATTTTAATATCTTCTATTAAGAATTTTGAAAAATTTTTGTCATCCGCATACCATTTAGCTAGCCAATCTTGTGTAACTCCAACTCTAAGTCCATATGGATGTACCTTTTGGCCCACGCATATCCCTCCTTTATTCTCTTTCCTTCACGACTATTGTTATATGACTGGTTCTCTTTCTCATAATATCTGCTCTTCCCCTCGCTCTTGGGAAAATTCTCTTCATTGTAGGGCCTTCGTCTGCCACAGCCTTTGCTACATACAGATTATCTCTGTTCATTCCATGGTTATTCTCAGCATTAGCAATGGCTGATTTAAGAACCTTAGCGACTATTCCTGAGGCTCTTTTGGGAGTAAACCTTAAAATTGTCAAGGCTTCATCTACATGTTTGCCACGAATTAGGTTAAGTACTAATCTAACCTTTCGAGGCGAAATTCTTACATATCTGGCGATTGCCCTTGCCTCCACGTTATCTCCTCCTTTGCCTATTTAACTTTGGAAGTTTTTTCAGTATCAGCATGGCCGTGGAAGGTTCGAGTAGGAGCAAATTCCCCTAGCTTGTGCCCTACCATCGCTTCAGTTATATAAACAGGTACATGTTTTCTACCGTCATGAACAGCTATGGTATGTCCAACCATTTCTGGAACAATAGTTGAACTTCTTGACCATGTCTTGATCACTTTTTTCTCATTCTTTTTATTCATTTCAACAATCTTTTTTAGAAGTTTTGGATCAACATATGGACCTTTTTTTACGGATCTACTCAAGACTTTGACCTCCTTTCACTAATTATTTGCGCCTTCTTATAATAAATTTATCCGAAGCTTTACCTTTCTTACGTGTCTTATAGCCTAATGCAGGCTTGCCCCATGGTGTAAGTGGACCTGGATGCCCAATAGGTGCTTTACCTTCACCACCACCATGTGGATGGTCTACAGGATTCATAGCCGAACCTCTAACACTTGGTCTTCTACCAAGCCATCTTGATCTACCTGCTTTTCCTATTTTTACATTTTCATGATCTATATTCGACACTTGTCCAATGGTTGCACGACAGTCTGCTCTTATCAATCTAATCTCTCCTGAAGGCATCCTAATTTGTACATAATCTCCTTCTTTAGCCATAATCTGCGCAGCTGTGCCTGCCGCTCTCACTAACTGTCCACCTTTTCCAGGCGTAAGTTCAATATTGTGGACCACTGTACCTACAGGAATATTTCTCAAAGGTAAAGCATTTCCTACCTTAATGTCTACATTTTCTCCAGATTCAATTATATCTCCCACTTTTAAGCCATAAGGAGCAATGATATATCTTTTTTCTCCATCTAAATAATGAATAAGTGCAATATAAGCTGTCCTGTTTGGATCGTACTCAATAGCAGCTACTTTTCCTGGTACTCCGTCCTTATCTCTTTTAAAATCTATAATCCTATATTTCCTCTTATGTCCGCCCCCGCGATGTCTAACAGTAATCCTTCCATAAACATTTCTTCCACCTGATTTAGTTAAACTAACAACTAATGATTTCTCTGGCTTATCTTTGGTAATTTCCTCAAAAGTCAATACTGTCATTTGACGTCTGCCGGGAGATGTCGGCTTAAAAGATTTTATTCCCATTGCTTTCCCTCCTTAACCTAAAATTACACCTGCATTCCTTCGAAGAATTCGATACCTTTGCTGTCTGGAGTAAGCTTCACTATTGCTTTTTTGTAAGCTTTTGTCCTTCCTTCATATTTTCCCATTCTCTTTGGTTTTCCTTTGTAATTCATTGTATATACTTTTTCCACTTTAACCCCAAATATGTCTTCTACAGCTTTCTTTATCTGAATTTTATTTGCCCTTTTATCCACAATAAAAGTATATTTTCTCTCTCCCATGAGGCGCATACTTTTTTCAGTTATTACTGGGCGTATTATAATGTCCCGTGCCTCCATTAGTCGTACACCTCCTCGACTATACCCACGGCATCTTTTGTTATGATAAATTTGTCATACTTTAAGACATCATAGGTATTGAGATAATTAGCATATAAAGTTTTTACACCCGGTATATTTCTTGTCGAAAGTTCTACGTTCTTCTCACCTTCAGGTACTACTATTAAAGCACTGTCAACATTAAAATTCTTAAGAAGCTCCACGACCTTTTTAGTCTTTGGTTGGTCCAATTTAAATTCATCCAAAACAATTATCTCATTATCCCTGACTTTGGATGAAAGAGCAGATTTTAAAGCTAATCTTTTTACTTTTTTAGGCAGCTTATAACTGTAATCCCTGGGTTTTGGCCCAAAAACAACGCCACCTTTAATCCATTGAGGAGCTCTTATACTTCCTTGACGCGCTCTTCCTGTCCCTTTTTGCCTCCAAGGCTTTCTTCCACCACCACGAACCTCGCCGCGGGTTTTGGTTGAATGGGTGCCCTGTCTTTGATTTGCCAAATAGTTTAACACTGCTTGATGCATAACAGGGACATTTACAGGTACGCCAAAAACTGAATCTTTCAGCTCTATTTCTCCTACTTGTTCCCCTTTTACGTTGTACACCGCTACCTTAGCCATCTTTCTTCCTCCTTTCATCACTTGCTCTTTACCGAATCTTTTATAATGAGCAAGGAGCCTTTAGGTCCTGGCACTGATCCTTTTACTAATAATAAATTTAATTCAGGGTCAACTTTTACAACTTCTAGGTTTTGTATAGTCACTCTTTTATGTCCCATATGCCCAGGCATTATTTTACCCTTAAAAGTTCTTCCTGGGTCTGTCGTAGCACCCATTGAACCTACTCTTCTATGGTATTTGGAACCGTGAGACATAGGTCCTCTACTGGCACCATACCTTTTTACAACACCTGCAAAGCCTTTACCTTTTGAAATACCTGTTACATCTACCCTATCACCTGGTTTAAAAATATCTACCTTTATTTCGCTGCCTACTTCATATCCACTTACGTCATCTAGCCTAAACTCTCTTAAATACCTCTTAAAAGGCACTCCTGCCTTTTTGAAATGCCCTATTAAAGGTTTTGTGAGTCTTTTCTCTTTAACATCCCCAAAACCCACTTGAATAGCGTTGTATCCATCAGTTTCTGTAGTTTTTTTCTGAACAACGACACAAGGCCCAGCCTCAATCACAGTTACTGGAATAACTTCTCCTTTTTCATCAAATATTTGTGTCATCCCATGCTTTCTTCCTAAAATACCTTTTTTCATTATTCTATCCACCTCCTGAAATCAGCGGACGCTTTTGCGTCTTAATTTCTTTATTATTTTACAGTTTTATTTCAATATCTACACCAGATGGCAAATCTAATCTCATAAGAGCATCTACTGTCTTAGGAGTTGGGTTTAAAATATCAATCAATCTCTTATGAGTTCTTATCTCAAATTGTTCTCTTGAATCTTTATATTTGTGAGGAGCTCTCAAGATAGTTATGATATCTCTTTCTGTCGGCAATGGAATAGGTCCCGAAACCTCTGCACCTGTTCTCTTTGCAGTTTCCACTATCTTTTGAGCCGATTGATCCAAAATAGCATGGTCAAAAGCTTTTAGGCGTATGCGAATTTTTTGCTTGGGCATTATATTTCCCTCCTTTTATCAATCCTCATCACTATTTATATATCCACATATCCAGGCGTTTTATTGTCAAAAAAAAACTTAGCTATAGACCAGCTTTAATATTTTATCTCAAGTTCTCAATCATTGCAAGAGTTGACATATCAATATTTTGTGCTAATAGCAACTGCTATTAGCACAAAATTAATACT
>NZ_BAZY01000035.1 GCF_001310975.1 Thermoanaerobacter thermocopriae JCM 7501 | reverse complement strand
TAAATGAAATTAAAGGAGGAAAATATAATGAATATTAAAATTCTTGGAATGGGATGCGCAAAGTGCAAAGCTTTGGAGGAAAATACAAAGGCTGCATTACAAGAACTAGGAATTGAAGCAGAAGTCGAAAAAGTTCAGGATTTAAATAAAATTATAGAATACGTAATGATTACACCTGCTCTTGTGATTAATGAAGAAGTCAAAGTTGCAGGCAGAGTTGCAACAAAAGATGAAATTAAAAAATACATTGAAGAATATACAAAATAAGAGGTGCGATTTTTGCACCTCTTACTCTACTTCATAAACTTCAGAAACAAACCCTTTTGCATAGTTAGCCAACTTGTAAGCTTCATCGTCAACAAATTGGCAAGCTCCGTCCTTCTGATGAAACCTTGTTGAAAATCTCAAATGAATAAGGTGATTTTTATTTTCTTATAGAATTAATTATTCAAGCTCTGAAGCGGAGCAGGAATCCTGCCACCTCTTTTTATAAATGTATCGGCGGAAAAATTGTTTACTTTCATAACAGGTGCGTGTCCCAAAAGTCCACCAAATTCGACATGGTCTCCTTCTTTTTTGCCGGGTACAGGGATGATCCTTACAGCTGTTGTCTTTTTGTTTATCATGCCTATTGCCATCTCATCTGCAATTATTGCTGATATAGTTTCGGCTGGCGTGTCCCCAGGTATTGCAATCATGTCAAGCCCAACAGAACACACGCATGTCATTGCTTCAAGCTTTTCTATTGATAGCGCACCTGCCTCAACAGCGCTTATCATTCCTGCGTCTTCACTTACAGGTATAAAAGCACCGCTTAAACCTCCAACATAGGATGATGCCATTACACCGCCTTTTTTGACGGCATCATTTAAGAGCGCCAGTGCTGCTGTTGTACCAGGTGCACCGCATTTTGAAAGTCCCATTGCTTCAAGTATGTTTGCGATACTATCACCAATTTCGGGAGTTGGTGCAAGCGACAGGTCAAGTATGCCAAAAGATGTGTTTAATCTTTCTGCTGCAAGCCTTCCTATAAGTTCACCTGCACGTGCAATCTTAAAGGAAGTTTTTTTAATAATTTCGGAAATTTGACCAAAATCAGCTTTGTTATCAAGCTTTGAAAGTGCTGCTAAAATTACGCCTGGTCCACTTACGCCAACATTAATGACGCATTCGCCTTCACCTACACCGTGAAAAGCACCCGCCATAAATGGATTGTCTTCCGGCGCATTACAGAAAACTACAAGTTTAGCTGCACCTATTCCGTCTTTGTCTTTTGTAAGTTCGGCGGTTTTTTTAATTATTTTCCCCATTAAAGCTACGGCATCCATATTTATACCTGCTTTTGTTGTAGCTACATTGATTGAAGAACAAACCCGTTCAGTAGAAGATAATGCTTCAGGTATTGAATTTATTAATCTTAAATCACCATCAGTAAAACCTTTGTGTACAAGTGCCGAGTACCCTCCGATGAAATTAACCCCGACTTCTTTTGCTGCAGCATCCAGTGCCTTTGCTATTTTTATAAAATCTTCCGTGCTTTTTGCGCTTTCGGAAATTAAAGCTATTGGTGTTACAGAAATGCGTTTGTTGACAATAGGTATGCCAAATTCTGATTCAAGGTCATTTGCTACTTTTACGAGATTCTTTGCCTTTTTTGTAATTTTATCGTATATTTTATTTGATAAAGTTTCTACATTATCGCTTACGCAATCTCTTAAATTTATACCCATTGTTATAGTTCTTATGTCAAGTTTTTCAGCTTGTACCATACGTATGGTTTCTTCTATTTCATCAAACGCAAATCTCATATCAATCCCTCACAGTCTATGCATTGCCCTGAATATGTCTTCTTTTTGAATATCAATCTTAAGTCCCATTTTCTCTCCAAGAGAATTTAAGTTTTCTTTTAAAATATTAAATTCCACTGTACTATTTGATATATCAACAATCATAATCATAGTAAATATATCCCTTAAAATTGTCTGGCTGATGTCGAGAATATTTATATTTGCTTCAGCTAACAATTTTGAAACAGAGTAAATAATACCGACTTTGTCTACTCCAATTATGGATATAATCGCTCTTTGCACATTCACCAAAACCACTCCTTGCCCTATTCTGTATAGTATACTATAGTGCGAATATATTTGCAAATATACATTTTTTAATTGTTTTTTCGTAGTTTTATGTAATATAACTTTTGTGTTCCTACTGTTAACCCATATCTCCCAACTCATACATCACTATGGAACACACACTAATAGCTGCTGTCTCTGTTCTTAAAATCCTCGGTCCCAAACTCACAAGTTTAGCGCTATACCTTAAAGCCAAATCAACTTCCTCTTCTGAAAATCCTCCTTCAGGACCTACAAAAATAGCAACTTTTTTAATATTTTTTACTCCATCTAATACTTCTTTTAATTTTAAAGTTTTTTCTTTTTCGTATGGGATTATACATAAGTCAAATTCCTCAATTTGCTTTAATGCCTCCTCAAAAGAAATAGGCATACAAATTTCGGGCAATGACGTTCTGCCCGATTGTTTACAGGCTTCCCGAGATATCTTATTCCATCTTTCAATTTTTTTGTTTAAATTGCTGTTTTTATATCTACAACCGAATAGCGAGTTATAATGGGAATAAATTTTTTAACTCCTATCTCTGTACACTTTTGAATTATTAATTCCATTTTATCTGACTTGGGCAAACCCTGAAATAATGCAATTTCAATTGAACTTTCAGTATTCGATTGTAATTTGCTTTCTAAAAATAAAATTACTCTGTTTTTTCTACGCCATAAATAGATGTTTGATATTCAGTAGAACCGTCAGATATTACAATTTCATCTCCTTTTTTCAATCGAAGAACATTTATTATGTGATGAGTATCTTTCCCTCTATATAGGCAAAATTTTCTTTTATTTTTTCTTTATCAACAAAAAATTTCCTCATAATAACTCACTTTTTCCTTGATAATATTGTACACCATTCTCCTTCTTCTTTTATTTGCAATATCTCAAAAAATGGCTGTATTTTTTCCATGACTTCTTTTTTTCTACTTTTTATTATACCACTAGCTAAAAATAAGCCCTCTTCTTTTAAGTATTTAGGAACCTCTGTCGACAACTTAATTATCACATCAGCAATAATATTTGCCACTATAATGTCAGCTTTTCCGTCAAATTCATTTAATAAATCACTTTTAAATACTTTCACATTTTGTAAGTTATTTAATTCTACATTTTGTCTGGCTACTTCCACAGAAACTTCGTCTATATCCGCCGCATAAACTTCCTTTGCTCCTAATTTACTACTAGCGATACTAAGTATACCTGAACCACAACCTATATCAAAAACTATGCTTTCTGGCATCACAATTTCCTCTAAAAGTTCCAAACACATCTTTGTGGTCTCATGGGTGCCTGTGCCAAAAGCCATTCCGGGGTCTAACTCGATAATTATCTCTTCTCCTTGAGATACATATTCTTCCCAAGAAGGCTTAATCACTATTTTCTTCCCTATCTTTAGAGGCTTATAATACTGTTTCCAATTATTTGCCCAGTCCTCTTCATCCACTTCTGAAACTTTTAAGTCAAAATTTCCTATATCAATTCCAAAAGATTTAAGTTCTACAATTCTATCTTTTAAAATATTTATTTTATCTATAGTATCTGAAGCAATAGGAAAATAGGCAAAAACCTTAATATTTCCCTCTTCTTCAAAAAGAGAAGCTCTATATAATCCCAATTATCACTTTGCGCCAATAGTTTTACATCATTCGGGTTTTTTATAACTACACCGCCAGCACCTAATTCGTGCATGATATTTGTCACGGCCTCTTCTGCTTCTTGTATAGTTGTAACTTGTACTTCAATCCATTTCATTCTTTTCACACCTTTAATTTAAATTTATTATCCGCCAAAAGCATCCTTCATCCTTTGAAAAAAGGATTTTGATTCCGTCGAAGTCTCGCCCTCTAATTTTCTCAATTCTCTCAGCAATTCTCTTTGCTTTTCTGTCAACTTTTTAGGCACATCAATATAAACTTCTACAATTTGGTCTCCGCGTCCTCTTCCATTTATGTGGGGAATTCCTTTTCCCCTTAACCTAAACTTGGTCCCTGTCTGAGTTCCTTCTGGTATTGTAAAGCTAACTGGTCCATCCAGTGTAGGAATTTTTATCTCTCCCCCCAAAGCTGCATCAGTAAAACTTATAGGCATTTTCAAATACACATTGTATCCTTCTCTTTTAAACAACTCGTGGGGCTTTACGCGAATTATAAGATACAAGTCCCCTTTTGGACCTCCTCTTAAGCCTGGCTCTCCTTCCCCTCTTAAGGTAAGCATTTGTCCGTCATCTATTCCTGCTGGTACAGTAACTTTAATTTTTCTCCTCTTTCTAATTCTACCTGTACCACTACATTTGTTGCAAGGGTCAGTAATAATCTTTCCTTCACCACGACACCTAGAGCAAGTTCTTATATTTACAATCCTCCAAAAGGAGTATTTTGTTCTGTTCTCACCTCACCAGTTCCATGACATACAGGACAAGTCGCTGGTTTACTGCCTGGCTTTGCCCCTACCCCTTTACATACATCACACTCTTCAAATCGTTCAACCTCTATCTCTTTTTCTGTCCCAAAAGCTGCTTCTTCAAAAGTTAAAGTAAGGTCATACCTTATATCGTTCCCTTTTTGAGGACCTGTTTCTGCTCTTCTTCGCCCTGTACCAAAGAAATCACTGAATATGTCCCCAAATATATCACCAAAACTTCCAAAGCCTCCAAAATCAAAACCGCCTTCTCCGAAACCTCCTTGACCAAATCCACCTTGGCCAAAACCACCTTGCTCAAAAGCCGCGTCTCCAAATTGGTCATATTTAGCTCTTTTTTGAGGATCTGAAAGAATCTCATAAGCTTCATTTATTTCCTTAAATTTTTGTTCAGCTTCCTTGTCACCAGGATTTAAATCAGGGTGATATTTTTTAGCAAGCCTTCTATAAGCTTTTTTTATTTCCTCTTCTGTGGCATTTCTATCTACTCCTAATACTTCATATAAATCTTTTTTAGCCACTTTCTCACCTGCCTTTCATTACGCAAATTAGAACCAGGTAAAACCTGGTTCTACATTATTTATTATCATCATCCTCCACTTTATAGTTGGCTTCATAGACATTGTCCTGTGTTGTACCTTGTCCAGCACTATCTGTATTTGTAGCTCCTCCCGTTTGTCCTCCAGCTTGTTGGTATATTCTTGTAGAAACTTTGTAGAAAGCTTGTGAAAGTTTTTCAGAGGCACTTTTAATCGCTTCTATATCACTTCCTTCAAGAGCTTTTCTCACATTTTCTATTTCTTTGTTAATTTCGTCTTTTTCTGCTTGCGTCATCTTATCCCCAAGGTCTTTCATTGTTTTTTCGGCTTGATAAATAAGAGAATCTGCCTTATTCCTTATTTCGATTTCTTCTTTCTTCTTTCTGTCTTGTTCTTCATATTGTTTAGCCTCATTGATCATCCTTTGTATCTCTTCTTCTGACAAATTAGTTGTCGAAGTAATTGTTATATCCTGTGATTTGCCAGTACCTAAGTCTTTTGCAGAAACATGTACAATTCCATTGGCATCTATATCAAAAGTCACTTCAATTTGAGGCACTCCTCTTGGAGCTGGTGGAATTCCTGACAAAATAAACCTTCCAAGAGTTTTGTTGTCTTTTGCCATAGGTCTTTCGCCTTGTAACACGTGTATTTCAACAGAAGTCTGATTATCCGCTGCAGTGGTAAATATCTGGCTTTTTCTTGTAGGTATCGTGGTGTTTCTCTCTATAATCTTAGTAAATACTCCACCTAAGGTCTCTATTCCCAAAGACAAAGGTGTTACGTCAAGTAAAAGGATATCTTTCACTTCTCCAGATAATACTGCCGCCTGTATAGCTGCACCTATGGCCACTGCTTCATCTGGATTAATTCCTTTGTGAGGTTCTTTACCCATTATTTTCTTTACTGTCTCCTGTACTAATGGCACTCTTGTAGAACCACCAATGAGAAGAACTTTATCAATATCAGAAGGCTTTAAGCTGCATCGTTTAATGCTTGGTTAACAGGACCTACTGTTGATTCTACAAGGTCGGAAATCAATTCTTCAAATTTTGCTCTTGTAAGATTTACATCTATATGTTTTGGCCCCGTAGCATCAGCAGTAATAAATGGCAAGTTGATATTAGTTACTGTTGCAGAAGAAAGCTCTATTTTTGCTCTTTCTGCAGCATCTTTAAGCCTTTGCAACGCCATTCTATCATTTCTTAAATCAATTCCATGTTCTTTTTTGAAATTGTCAGCAAGCCAATCTATTATCCTTTGGTCAAAGTCATCTCCACCCAAGTGGTTATTACCACTTGTAGCCAAAACCTCAAATACTCCTTCTCCTATTTCCAAAATAGAAACGTCAAAAGTACCACCACCTAAGTCATAAACCATTATCTTTTGATTTCCCTCTTTGTCAAGTCCATATGCCAAAGCAGCAGCTGTCGGCTCATTTATTATTCTCAAAACCTCAAGGCCTGCAATTCTACCTGCGTCTTTTGTAGCCTGTCTTTGGCTGTCATTGAAATAAGCAGGAACAGTAATTACCGCCTGTGTAACTTTCTCACCTAGGTATGCTTCTGCATCGGCTTTGAGTTTTTGTAAAATCATTGCAGAAATCTCTTGAGGTGTATACTCTTTATCGTCAATTTTTACTTTGTAGTCACTTCCCATGTGCCTTTTTATAGACATTATGGTTCTATCAGGATTTACAATTGCCTGCCTTTTTGCAACTTGCCCTACTAACCTTTCGCCTTCTTTGGTAAAAGCAACAACTGAAGGCGTAGTACGAGCCCCTTCAGCATTAGGTATGACTACTGGTTGGCCTCCTTCCATAACAGCAACACAAGAAAAAGTAGTTCCTAAGTCAATTCCTATAACTTTCCCCATCTTTTTCAACCTCCTTTTTATTTTGCTACTTTTACTAAACTTGGTCTTATTACTTTATCTTTTAGATAATAGCCTTTTTGGAAAACTTCAATAATTTCATTGGGCTGTTTTCCTTCCACCTCTTCCTGCATTACAGCATGGTGTTTGTAGGGGTCAAAAATTTGCCCTTCTGCTTCAATTTCTTTCACGCCAAATTTATCCAATATCTTTTTAAACTGCCTGTAAATTAATTCTATCCCTTCTTTTAGAGAATTATAATCTCCACTGCTCGCCAAAGCTCTTTCAAAATTATCCATAATAGGCAAAAGTTCTAAAATTACTGTTTCTTTCCCGTATTCTACCATTTCTGATTTTTCTTTTTCTGTTCTCTTTCTGTAATTTTCAAATTCTGCTTTTAACCTTTGTGCAATATCTAAATATTCTTGAGCTTCAACTTCTTTTTGCTGAAGTTTTTGCTTTAGTTCCTCTATTTCATCTACCGTTTGCTGCTGTGGCTGTTGCTGTGCTTGTTCATCTTCGTGAGGTCCTTCCATTTGTTCGTTTGAATCTAAATTATTAACATCCTTTTCCTCCTCTTTGTTAATTTCCTTTTCTACTTCTTCCACTTATATCACCTCATTATATTTCATCATTGTATATATTCGATAAAAGATTCGAAAGCTCTTTTGTCATAACATTGATTTCATTAATTAATTTTCTATAATCCATTCTTGTAGGCCCTATAATTCCTATTGTACCCACCACACGACCGTTAATCTTATAAGTAGTTTTTATAACGCTTAAGTCCTTCATTTCCTCAAACTTGTTTTCGCTTCCTATTCTCACATCTATAAAATCTACTTCAGGTTCTAAAATTTCATTTAATAAAGACTTGTTATCTAAAAGGTTGAAGAAATTTTTTGCTTTGCTTAAATCTTTATACTCAGGAAAATCTAAAATATGAGAAGTTCCATCCGCATAAATATCCGTTTCCTGTAATTGCTTCAAGCTCAAAAGTATAGTGTTTATCAATTCGTCGGCTATAAAAACCATCTCTCCTAACATATGCCTTAAATCCTGTTGTAAAAACTCAAAAACATCTTTTTCATTTTTTCCGGCAATTTTCTCGTTTAACAAATTGTTTAAAAACTCAAAGATATTTCTATCTACATTTTGGCACAAATTAAGCAAGTAATTTTTTACAATCCCTGTGTCTGTTACTACTAAAAAAATCATTTTATTAGAAGCAACAGGTATAAGTTGAATTCTTTTTATTCTATCAGGGTTCAACTTTGGCATTTTAGCAACTGTAGTATGGTGAGTAATGTTAGCCAAAATTTTTGCGTATTTCTTTACAATCTCATCGAATTCCGCTATTATTTCCTCGCGAGTATTATAACTAATTGGAGGTTCATTGTTTATATAATTTCGAAGAATGCTGTCTACATAAAATCTATATCCTTTATCTGAAGGTATCCTTCCTGCAGAAGTATGAGGTTGCTCTAAATATCCCATTTCCTCCAAATCTGCCATCTCATTTCTTATAGTAGCAGAACTTAAGCCTATATTGTACTTCTTAGCTATTGTTCTCGACCCTATTGGCTCTGCGTCATAATATAATCAGTAATAACCGCATATAGTATTTTTTTCTTCCTATCATCTAACGGCATTTTCACCACCCCATGTATTATTAGCACTCAATCAAGTTGAGTGCTAATTCACGTTTTTAAAATACCACTCTTATAATTTTTTGTCAATACTCATTTAGGGCAGAAATTCTTCAAAAATGACGTTAGAGACATCAATTCCCCTCTCAGTAAGTTTTACACACTCATTATCAACCTTAATTAAACCTTCTTTTAAATATTTTTGTATTACTTTTTTATAAATTTCAAATAAACTAACATCAAATATTTTCTTAAAATCCTTGTCACACACTCCTTTTGTCATTCTCAATCCTAAAAACATAAACTCGGCCATTCTATCTTGTTTTGTCAATTTTATTTTTTCCTTAACTGCACTTTTTCTTTCTAAAATGCCTTTAATATAGTCTTTTGTGCCTTCAATATTACTATATCTTACATCCTCCATATACGAATGGGCTCCTGCACCAAATCCCAAGTAATTTTGCATTGCCAGTATAAAATATTGTGGCGACATTCAAATGTGGGTAATGCAAAATTAGATATTTCGTAATGATGGTAGCCTTTTTCTTTTAAAAACTCTATACCCCAATGGTACATGCTAAGCTCTTTTTCCTCATCAACTACAGGCAACTGTCCTTTTTCATAAAGTTTGTAAAAGGAAGTGTTTGGTTCTAAAATTAAGCTATAAGTAGAAATATGGGTCGGCTGTAATTTTACTACTTCTTTTAAAGTTTCTTGCCACTCTTTGAAGGTTTGAGTAGGAAGAGCGTACATCAGGTCAATATTTATATTGTCAAAGAACTTTTTCACTAACTCATAATTTTCAAGAAATTCTTCTATTGTATGAATTCTTCCTATATATTTTAAAAGCCTATTTTGAAAAGCTTGAAGTCCAATGCTTACACGGTTTATTCCATTTACTTTGTAAATTTCTAATTTTTCTTCAGTAATAAGTCCGGGATTCATTTCAATAGTGATTTCACAATCATCAACTAATTTATAATATTTAAATACAGACTTTAATATCATCTCTATATAATAAGGAGGCAAAAGGTTAGGAGTACCACCTCCTATATAAACTGAAACTACATTATAATCTTTTGTAGAGTTTGATTCTATTTCCATAAGTAGTGCCCGAATATAGTCCTCAAAAAGATAATCATAGCCTGCATAAGAATTAAAATCACAATAATAACATTTTCTTTTACAAAAAGGAATGTGAATGTATAATCCTATCTCCTTCATTTTTCATCATCTAACTTCAATATTGACATAAAAGCCTCTTGAGGTATTTCAACATTTCCCACCTGTCTCATGCGCTTTTTGCCTTCTTTTTGCTTCTCTAAAAGTTTTTTCTTACGAGTTACGTCTCCTCCATAGCACTTGGCAAGAACGTTTTTCCTCAAAGCTTTTACAGTCTCTCTTGCAATAATCTTAGAGCCTATCGCCGCCTGGATTGGGATTTCAAAAAGATGCCTTGGAATATTTTCTTTTAACTTTTCTACAATTTTTCTCGCTTTTTCATAGGCTTTATCCTTGTGAACTATCATCGATAAAGCGTCTACTAAGTCACCGTTTATTAAAATATCCAATTTTACTAAGTTAGATTCTTTATATCCTTTAAGCTCATAGTCGAAAGAGGCATAACCCCTTGTTCGTGACTTTAAAGCATCAAAAAAGTCGTATATTATCTCATTCAAAGGCATTTCATATTTTAAAAGTACGCGAGTTTGTTCTAAATATTCCATTCCTAAATATATTCCCCGCCTATCCTGGCAAAGCTCCATAACTGCCCCTACATATTGAGTAGGCACCATAATTGTTGCTTCCACAATTGGCTCTTCGATATGATCTATCTGAGTAGGAAGTGGCATTTTTGTAGGATTGTCCAAATCCAATACTTCTCCATTGGTTTTGTAAACTTTGTAAATTACACTCGGTGCAGTGGTAACAAGATTTAAGTTGTACTCCCTTTCCAACCTTTCTTGAACTATTTCCATGTGTAAAAGCCCTAAAAAGCCACACCTAAATCCAAAACCTAAGGCAGCAGAGGTGTCAGGTTCAAATACAAGTGACGCGTCATTTAACTGAAGTTTTTCTAAAGCCTCTTTTAAATTTTCATAGTCTTGTCCATCCGCAGGATAAATGCCACAAAAGACCATTGGCACTACTTCTTTATAGCCAGGAAGTGGAGAATCAGTGGGATTGTCTGCATCTGTTATTGTATCTCCTACGCGAGTATCTTTTACATTTTTTATGCTAGCAGCAATGTAGCCAACCTCACCTGCTTTAAGCTCTTCTACTGGATAAAGGTTAGGTCTAAACATTCCCACTTCTGTAACTTCAAAAACTTTGCCAGTAGAAAACATTTTTATTCTCATCCCTGGTTTAACAATTCCATCCACTACCCTTACAAAGCTTATTGCTCCTTTGTAGTTATCATAAAAAGAGTCAAAAATTAGCGCTTTTAAAGGCTTGTTTTCATCACCTTTTGGAGGTGGAATTCTATTCACAATGGCTTCTAAAACTTCTTCTATACCTATGCCTTCTTTAGCAGAGGTAAGCAAAGCATCTTCTGCGTCAATCCCAATCACGTCTTCAATTTCTTTTTTTACAAGTTCAGGATTTGCTGAAGGAAGGTCTATTTTATTTATCACAGGTACTATCTCTAAATCATGTTCTAAAGCCATATACACATTAGCAAGGGTTTGCGCCTCAATTCCTTGTGTAGCGTCTACTACAAGCAGAGCTCCTTCACATGCTGCAATGCTTCTGGATACCTCGTAAGTAAAATCCACATGCCCAGGGGTATCAATAAGATTAAGTTCATATTCATTTCCGTCTTTAGCTTTATAAATCATCCTTACAGGCTTTAACTTTATAGTAATTCCTCTCTCCCTCTCCAATTCTAAATTATCTAAAATTTGCTTATCTGTCTCCCTCTCAGAAAGAAAACCCGTTTTCTCAATAAGTCTATCTGCCAGAGTAGATTTACCATGGTCTATATGGGCGATAATACAAAAATTTCTAATATACTCCATCCTTTCTGACATTGTGTACCTCCTCAAAAATTAAAGAATACACCTCATTTCAAAAATCGGTCTTTACAATATTGGCTCAATCTACCTATGTCAATAACCGACTCCTTACCAAAAATTTTTACAATTATCTTTTCTTTATTTGAATATACGCCAAATATATTTACTTTCCTCACTCCTGTAGTAATTTCATTAAAGGAAGAATCAGCTATTACAAGCCCTATCATCATAATAACAATGTACAATAAAAGAGCAAAGATTACAAGTCTCTTTTTTCGAATTTGTTTTTTTCTCTCTTTTGTCCTTGTAAGTCTCATCTTTTACCTTCCTTTCAAAGCTTCGTAAATCTGTTGCATTTGTTCAATCATTTTATCGCAACTATATTTTTTCGCACTTTCTTTTCCCTTTACACTCATATTTTTTCTCAACTTTTCATCTTTTAAAATTTTCTCTATAGCATTTGCCAACTCTTCAGGATTTTCCTTTTCTACCAAAATTCCCTCTACACCATCTTGTATTATTTCTGGAATACCTCCCACCTTTGTAGCTATGACAGAGATACCTTCATTTAAAGCTTCAATTACAGAAATTCCAAATCCTTCTTCATGAGAAGGAAGCACAAATAAATCAAGATTTCTCAAAAAAGAAGGAATGTCATTTCTATACCCTAGTAAAAAGAATCTGTCTTTTAAATTTAAACTCTCAATCATTTTTTGTAATTCTTCTTTAAAAGGACCATCTCCTGCTACAAAAAAATAGGCATTTATATTTTTTAAAATCGAAGCCGCTTTTATTAAATCCTGAACACCTTTAGCAGGAATAAGTCTTGCTATACTTCCTACAATAAATGAGTCTTGTGGCAAATTGAATTTTTCTTTTAAATTAAGAGTTGTTTCCTCATAAAAAGAAGTATCAATGCAATTGTACACTACCTTTATTTTGTTTTTCTCTATTTTTTGATTTACGACTAGATCTTCTTTTAATGCTTTAGAAACAGCAATAAACTGGTGGGTTTTTTTGTCTAGAACTTTTGTCAAACTTAACAGAAGTTTCTTTTTGTAAAAATTCATATTATCGTAATTTGCAAAGTTGTGGATTGTCACTACTGTTTTCACAGGCATAGCAAAACATGCAATTCTTCCTACGAATGAAGCTTTTGCCCCATGCATGTGAACAATATCTGGCTTAAACTCATATATTGCTTTTTGTACAAACCTTATTACCCTATAGTCTTTTTTTAAACTAAGTCCGTCTCCAATGCCAACATTATATACTGCAATCCCCAACCTTTTAAGATATTCTTGAGTTTTTTCGTCAAAAGAACACAAAACAGCCACTTCATACCTATTTTTGTCTAGCAATCTCACCAGTGACAATAAATGTTTTTTTATTCCCCCTTCTGATTTTCTCACAATTTGCAATATCCTTATTTTTTTCATGAAACCACCTTTTTAAGCCATTTCTTCAATAACAAAATGTATTAGCATAGGTCCAACAAATACCATCATTGTAGCTGACGCTACAATTCCTGAATCATTAAAAATAAGCGCAAAAACACTCCCTATAATCGTTGCTACAAAACACGTTCCAATGTAAGTATGCTTTTTAAAAATTTCCCTCAAAACTCCCACAGGTTTGAAAAAAAGAACCAGTAAAACACCTATAAGTGTCAATAACACTCTTGACCATATGGAATATTTTATGAGCTTATAATTCATCAAAAGCTTTCTTTCAAAAATTTGTAATAAAGATTTTATACCCTGGCTTTTTACTAAAGCAAAAGTTTGTCCTATGTGAGTTTGTTGAGAAACTGGTCTTAAAGAATCCAAGTAAAACAGCCCAAAAAGCATTAAAACTATCCCTATACCAATATACAATAGATTTTTTACGTTAATTTTTTTATCATATAAAAGTAACAATGCCACAGCAAAAGCTCCAAAGGCCGATATCGCACCTCCCACATTTGTGCCTATATTTGGAGCTGCAATAAAATAGAATACCAGTGCGTATATCATTGTAGTTATAGCTAAAAGCAGCTTTTATTCGAAAAAATTTCAAAAGCCATTGTAGTAAAACATAAGACAGCTCCAATCAATATCCCCATATACTCGTTTCCTATGCCATAAAAGCGTGCTCCTCCTATGACGTCATAGCTTAAAAAGGAATTTTTCAGCAAATACTGTCCCGTTACAAGGTCAATTAATAAAACAAGGGAAGTAATCAAGCCTATTATAGCATAGAAATAATAACCATAAGGATTAATTTCATGAATTGCAATAATTGCTACTGCTGTCAAAAATAATATTCCAACGAAACTATGGGATAAACTGGTATAATTAAACAAAGGTAATAGCAAAAAAGCCAGAGGAATAGTAGAAACAAAAAACAACAGTGGTTTTAAATACACAGCATATTTTTTTAAAAACAGCAAAACTAATAGGCTAAAAATTAAAATTATTATCTCTAAAACTACATAAATCTTCAAAAAAATAGGCCTATAAGTGTAATTAAAAACTAGTTTATGACTTTCGGATAATAATTTGTCTACACTTCCTTTGTAACCAGAATTATAAAGGGGATGTCCCGTCAAAAAAGTGGGTATAGGAATATCAAAAAACTGTAAAATTGTCGGCATTAAATCTGTATTTGTTACAATACCCACCCTTTTTGTTGTGTCTGAAGTAACATACCCTTTGGTAAAGCCTGGTCCAAAAAGTATTATGGGAGTTAGATAACTTTTTTGCCCCATGTCTTTAGATGGAGGAAGTGGAGTTAAGACAATGTATAAGGTGTTGGGACTGCCTTCTTTTATAATTTTACCAATAAATTCATCTGCTTTATATAAAGCCCTTTTTTTATTTCTTTCATTAATTTTATCCATTGCATACTCATGGTAATCATTCGCTCTTATCGTATCTCCTAATTGAAAAACTGTTAAGTCAGGCTTTTCTTTCATTTCTGTATATTTTTGATAAAGTACATCATAATCTGTCATAATTCCAAAAGGGCTTAAAGGGTCCCTTTTTAAGACATTGTCACTCACATCCCCAAAGTCTACTATTCCTTTTTCATCCATTACTATAAGAGGCGCATATCTTCTTCGTTCTACACCAGTATCTTCATTGCCAAACACAGCAACAGTTTTTCCATTTTGTTTTAAAAGAGTACCTAATAGACCAGGTACTATAATGTGACTTCTAGTTAGGTTATTTCTCTCAATTTGAGCAAAATCTAGATTTACTATATTAAATATTTGTGGCTTAATACCCGTATTCCTTTTGAAAATTGTAGCGGCTTGTTCTCCATTTACTATTTCAGAAGCGTTAAAATTAAGGGAAGCTTCTTCAGAACCTACAGCTCTTGTCCCACAGCCAATTGTCATATACACATTTTCAGGAGACCTACCTCCGTCGGAATTCACCGTCATAAGTCCATATGTACCATTTTCCATGAGATATTTTA
This sequence comes from Thermoanaerobacter thermocopriae JCM 7501, assembly GCF_001310975.1. Taxonomy (GTDB): domain Bacteria; phylum Bacillota; class Thermoanaerobacteria; order Thermoanaerobacterales; family Thermoanaerobacteraceae; genus Thermoanaerobacter; species Thermoanaerobacter thermocopriae. The sequence continues at coordinate 5,718 of NZ_BAZY01000035.1, read as the reverse complement.
TATTAGGAAGGTCATTTGCAACATAGTCATTTAAATTAACTCTATCTACAATAAATATAACTATTTTTCTATTTTTCATACTATTTACTTGTCCATAAGAAAAAGTGCTACAAAGGATTAAAAACGCCAAAACCACTCCAATTATTCTTGCTACAAATTTCATAAAGAACCTCCTAAATCATTGATAATTACAGTAATTTATTTTAACCTTTTTTTTTAATTAATATCAACACTCTTATCACTATAAAACAAAAAGCAGTTTTCACTGCTCAAAATCCTGTTGCTGTTTTATTACTTCATATATGGCTTTAGCCAGATACTTTGTAGTTGCAATTGCTTCCTCTAAAGTATTATAATTACTCCCTAATTCAATCAGTATCGATTTCTCAAGAAGATGCTGGTTATATTCACTATAAGGCTTTACCTGTACTCCTAAAGATAAGCCAGGATATAGCTCATTTAATTTATCACTTACCCTTTTGGCAAATTCGTAATTCTTTCTCCAATCTTCTTTCATTTCCGGTGTCCTTCTTGAACCTATAATAAAAGAAACTTTTGCTATTTTTTCTCCGTTTAAATCCATCACATATTTTTTTCTAAATTCTTGATTTTGCAAACTGCTCAAAACAGGAATAGTTTCTACCCCTGGTTTCATAACAGCACCATAGCCATCTCTATGTAAATCGATCGCCACTTTAATAGAAGGATGCTCTTTTAAAATTTTGCTGACCGTTGCAAAAGAGTTTACATAGGATTTGTCATAGTTATAATCATGGATAGTTTTATCGTGTAATACAGAGACTCCTTCATTTTTTAGATATTCGGCAAGATAATCCCCTACTTTTGCCACAGTATAATTTAAGTCATCTGTCCTGTCATAACCGTGCTTTGCTATATATTTGTTTTTCTCTGTCGCGGCATAAGCCTCCATGGTATGAGTGTGATATATCAAAATATAGGGTTTACTATTATCTATATTTTTTAAAGCTGGTTTTTCATCTTCCTGTGTTTGAGACATGTTTTTGTCACTTTGTAAATTAGTATCAAGGAAATTCTTATTAGAAGAAGGGTTTATTTGGGCATTGTTATTCTGTATATAATTAGTACCTACCTTTTTAAAATCCACCACTGCTAAAATTGGAAGTTGAAATTTCAATATATTAATAGGATCTTTAACCTTGGCATTTAATAAAGAAGAAAAGGTTAAATCCTTTCCTGTATAGCCTTGCGATGCAAAAGCTACTTCTATTATCGGTAGGCTATAATTTATCGAAGTTACAAATAAACTCTCTAATCTATCATACTCCTCTGAAAAAGAATCACTAATTACCTGTTTATACTCATTTTTATAAGATTGTGTCATCCAATTATAAAGAAAAACGTTTATTATCACCAAAACTACAAACATTATCCTACTTATTTTTGATAAGCTATAATACCTGTACAAAAAGAAGCACCTCTCTTTGGTTTTTATATTTTATAAATATTCCATCAAGAGGTGCTTTAGTACTTTATGTTTAATGAAGTAATTGATTCATTTCCCTTTCTGTAAGACCAGGTTGCAGTGCAAGATTTATTCCTCTGGATATAATTGAAGCTATATTTCGCACCAATAAATCTATTTCTTTAGGAGTAACTACAAGATTATGTACATAAGGTGCCAAAACTTCTTGAATGAGACTGTATTTCTCTTGTTGACTCATATTCTTAAGTACTCCATAAAAAGGGCTTTCTTCTTTGGTCTGTTTTAGTAACTCTTCTGTTAAATATTCGATGGTGTCGTTAGCAATTGTTACTGCATCTACTACTGTAGGAACCCCTATGGCTATTATGGGTATCCCTAAGCTTTGCTCAGTAATTGAAAGCCTTCTATTACCTATTCCAGACCCTGGGCTTATACCTGTATTTGAAATTTGAATAGTAGTAGATAATCTCTCTAATCTTCTCGAAGCCAAAGCGTCAATTGTAATTATTAAGTCAGGTTTTATTCTGTCAACTACCCCTTTTAAAATTTCAGCCGTTTCTATTCCGGTAATCCCTAAAACTCCTGGAGAAATTGCACTGACAGACCGAATTTCATCGCCAAACTGTTGAGGTGCATATTCCTTTAGATGCCTTGTTACTACGATATTGGAAACTACACGAGGTCCCAATGCATCAGGAGTTACATTCCAATTACCTAATCCTACTACTAAACCTGTGTATTCACTGTTAAATTAGCTATTTCTTTAATTATATCCGCCAAAATTTTCGCAACTTCTTCTTCTAAATCTAAATCTCTTTCAATGAGACCGGGGGCCTCAATAGTTATATAGTCCCCCACCGGTTTTCCCATTGCTTTTTCTCCTTCTTCATTTAAAATTTTGACCTTTGTCACCTTTATGCCATCTAGATGTTTTTCATCTACCTTTACTCCTGGAATCTCTCTTTCTTTGTATAATTCTCTCGCTTCTACTGCCAGGTCTGTCCTTATACTGTACATCTACATCACCTCAACTCTGTAGGTACAAAGGCATCAACCAATCCTATCACAAAAGCAGCAATTAGTGAACCAACTATTGTTGCATGAATGGTAGGAACAATAAACTGAGAAACGTATATAACTACTGCCGCCACGAAAAATCCTACTAAACCACGGCTCCTTGGTGAAATATTTTTCCCTAATATTAATTCTACAATATAACCTAACAAAGCTATTACCACAGCTGAAATAAGAGCTCCCCAAAAGCCTGCAACACTAAAGCCAGGTACAAGATATCCCACCACCAATAGCACAATAGCTGATACAATGAAACGTATAATAGTTTGTAACATCAAATCACCTCCTCTAATTATGATTAACAAATTGACAAATTTTATACCATGTATAATTGTATTTTTTACATTTCGCTACCTCCGCCTCTAAATATAGCCATGTATACCGCTAATCCAAATAAAAAAAAGCCTTACGGCCTTAAAATACTGGAGAAAACTCGACTTAAAATTTTTTTTGTAAAATAAAAACGTGTTTACCAGTTTTTAACTTCTTCAAACTTCTCTAAAAGTTTTTTCTGTTGTTTCTCAGGCAAATGTACACCTGGCATCATGTAAAGAATATTATCTTCTTTATAAACACGCTGTTGTAAAAATTGTGCATACTCTAACGAAAACAACTCCATATCCTCTTTAGTTATTCCTTATTTAAAATATATCAATCCGTTTTGTCTAAGAATTTTTAAGTATGTTACCAATCTGGGATAGAGTGGCTCTACCTTTGCACCGAATTTATTTGAAAGTTTGGTAGCAATGTCGTAAACTGTGTTTTGCCCATCGCAAAGCCTCCATACCTCAGATCCAATTTCATCAAGGTCACGGTATATATTTTCAGGAAGATCCCGGTAAAAAAATTTTAGGATATTGAATAGTAGCCCCTTTCTAGCTATCTTAAGCTGAATAAGACCGTCTTTTTTTATCAACCAAGAGATTTTATCGTTGCGGATAGGGGTCATTAACATGAAATTTTGATCTTTTCTCAATAGATTAACCTCCTAAAAAAGAAAAAAGTGGAGGAAGGGACTCCCCTTCCTCTTATTCAAGTTCTACCTTTTTAAAGGATTTCCCAATAAGAGTATACATCATTATTAAGAACAATACCAGTCCACCCCACTGCCCCAACACATTATTTCCAATACCTATGTCGATGTTAGCAGCTACTAATGCAGCAATCAGGATTCCCATTATGCCTTCCCCGGCTATAAGACCCGAAGAATAGAGTACTCCTCTTTCGACTTTCTGTTTCAAAACTTCATCGGATTTTTCTCTTCTTTCGAGAATGCCTCTTATCAAACCGCCAAGCATGATAGGAGTGCTTAGATGAATTGGCAAATAAAGTCCAATGGCAAATGGCAATGAGGGTATACCTAACAGCTCTATCACCGCTGCTGAACCAAAACCAACAAAAACCAAAGCCCATGGTAGGTTGCCTTCTATAATGCCTTCGATAACCATTTTCATCAAAGTAGCCTGGGGAGCTGGAAGATCTTTGCTACCAAAGCCGTATGCATTGTTGAGCATTATTAGAATCCAACCAATAACCAGCCCTGAAACTATAACTCCTATCAGCTCACCAATCTGCTGGCGCTTAGGAGTAGCTCCCACCAGGAAACCAGTCTTCAAGTCCTGGGAGACATCGCCGGCTATCGCCGCAGCTACAGCAATAATACCTCCTACGCTCAAAGAAGCAACCATACCCTCTACGCCGGTAAAACCAATAGCCTTAAAAATAACTGTGGTGAATAGCAAGGTGGCGATAGTCATACCGGATACCGGATTAGAGGAACTTCCAACTATGCCAACAATACGTGAAGATACCGTAACAAAGAAAAAGCCAAAAATAGCAATGAGTATCGCTCCAACTATTCCCACTGGAATAAGTGGAGAAAATGCAATAATTATAATCAGGATTAAAACGCCAAATAAAACCCATTTCATAGCTAAATCATCATCAGTACGACGCTGTGATCCGTTTTCGCCTTTCATACTGAAACCGGAAACGGATTGAGTAAAGGCGTTTACTATTGTTGGCAGTGCCTTAACTAGGCTTACAACACCTCCAAAAGTCACTGCCCCGGCACCTATATAACGCAAGTAATAACTCCATATACCCCAGTGATCGAGCTCGGATATAGGCACCGAAGCCGGATAAATAGCTTGAGGAATGTAATTGCCTAGGTGCGAGATAAGCGGTATGAAAACTAACCATCCCAGTACAGCACCAGATAGCATGTATGCCGCAATCTTGGGGCCGATTATAAAGCCTACACCCAAGAGGGATGGCAGGATGTCACCGCCAATTGCGGCTCCTTTATAACTTGGTATCTTCCATTCTATTTCTGAGGGAAAAAGTTTCAATCCGTCAGCCAGCAGTTTATAGAACGCACCGATACCTAGCCCTTCAAAAACAGTCTTTGCGCTTACTCCACCGACCTCGCCGGCAACTAGAACTTCCGCACAGGCTGTACCTTCTGGATAGGGAAGCACGCCGTGTTCTTTGACAATCAGGAAGCGTCGAAGAGGTATCATCATAAGAACTCCCAGGACTCCGCCGATAATGGCTATGGTGGAAATCTTCATAATACTAGGGTTTGTTTTCCACAAAAACAAGGCAGGCAAAGTAAAAATAACACCTGCAGCCAAAGATTCTCCTGCTGAGGCTATGGTCTGAACCATATTATTTTCCAGAATTGAATCCCTCTTTAGAATACCTCTAACAATTCCCATTGAAACTACCGCCGCTGGTATGGAAGCGCTTACGGTCATGCCCACTCTAAGCCCTAGATATGCGTTGGCGGCACCAAAAACTATAGCAAGAATGATACCGACAATGAACGAAAAAGGCGTAAACTCTGCTATTATCTGATCTGCAGCTATATACGGAGTATATTCATTTCCGGAAGCACCGTTATAAGCTTGCTTTGAGAGCTTTTTCTTTTTTTCCACTTAATCTTCCTCCTTCTTTATCATCTCTTAATCTTAAAAAAGTTAATTAGTTCCTTCTTACTCTAATTTACTTTTCACCCCCTTGTCTGTTTTACGACATAAGGATACGTAGTAAAGACATGGCTGAAATGAAAACAAACACGCTCAGGAAAGGTTAAAACTTTAAGTTATAATTCCCTTTAAATTATTATACCTTTTATTCTAAAAAAATGCAAACGTTCTTTTAATTTAGATTTAAAA
>NZ_BAZY01000034.1 GCF_001310975.1 Thermoanaerobacter thermocopriae JCM 7501 | reverse complement strand
AAAATTTTTTATAAAAGGCGGAAACTAATCCGCCTTTCAGTTTAGATAAAACTTCCTAATAAATTCAATTTCTCTTCAAATTTATTCTTAAGACTTATTTTCATTAAGCATTAATGCCTTTGCAATATAACCATTAGACCTATCTAAAAATTCTTTTGCTTTATTTTGGTTAAGTCCTGTTAATATCATTAAAATTGTTAATTTAACATTATAATTAGTTTCCTTAAGTATTTTTTCAATTACTTTTTCATCTGCATCCGTTGCTAATTTTACAATGCGTTTTGCTCTGTTAATTAATTTTTCATTTGTAGCTTTTACGTCCACCATTAAATTGCTGTAAACTTTGCCAAGTTTTATCATAGCACCTGTAGATAGCATATTTAATACTAATTTTTGTGCAGTTCCTGCTTTCATTCTGGTAGAACCCATAATTACTTCTGGCCCTACAACAGGCGCTATCATTATATCAACTATTTTTTTCATCTCACTATCCGGATTGCAGGATATCCCTACTGTATGTGCACCAACTTCTTTAGCATATCTAAGTGCTCCTAATACATAAGGCGTTCGGCCACTAGCTGCAATACCTACTACAACATCCTTACTTGACAAATTCTTTTTCTTTAAATCTTTTTTACCAAGGTCTTCTTTGTCTTCCGCATCTTCTACTGACTTTCTTATTGCAACATCTCCACCTGCAATAATCCCTTGCACCATTTCTGGATCTACTCCAAAAGTTGGTGGACATTCGGATGCATCGAGAATTCCAAGCCTTCCACTTGTACCAGCACCAATGTATATAAGCCTTCCTCCTTGTTTTAATTTTTCTGCTATAATATCAACAGCTTTTGCTATATTAGGTATTTCTTTTTCAACAGCTATTGGAACTTTTTTATCTTCATTATTTATTTTTTTTAACATATCTTCTGTACTTAATCTATCAATATCAAGTGTATCAGGGTTTCTTCCTTCCGTTATAAGTTTATCTAAATCCATTGTATCAACCCTTTCTAAATTTAAATTTTGTCCCCGGTCTAATTAAATCTACCAATATATGTTCTTCTTCAGGTATATGTCCTATCACATTTACTCTTTCATCTTGAGGCATATCAATCAAACAAATATTAAGCTCTCCCGAATATCTTTTAAAACCGTAATTATCAATTGTAACACTGTATTTCTTTCTTTCAATGCAATTATACGGCTTTATTGCTTTCCCTATCTTTGCATAACCCCTTGACTCCTCTGATCTTATAATGTATTCAGAAGCATCAGACCTATTTGTATGAATACCAGCAAAAATTATGTCTTTCTCATAATCTGTTATATCCCTAATAAGATTGATATTTAATTCAATGACATCTTTATTTATTGAGACAACATCTCTTATTTCATTTATAGATGCATATGCATCCCCAAAATATATGTCATCTATCAACCCAGAATAAATTAAATGTCTCGCTGCTGTGTAAGGTTTTATGTTTCTATGCATTTCAAGCGTCGGCAATCCCTCATATATTGGCCCTCTCCTACCTTCCAAAGAAGGAATAAATGCCGATACCTTAAGTCCGTAATTTTTTATCATCATTGTCTTTTCTTTAAAAAACTTATAGGAAAGACCTGTATACGGTTTAGGATAATAATTGTGGCAAGTTGTCAAATTATCTATATTAGCTTTTAGCTTTATCAATTTCTCTATTTCTTCTTTTGTTATTGTGCTGGCATTTAACTCTATTTTAATTCCATATTTGTTGTTTGTCATTTCAGCTATTTCCTCTGCAGTAAAACCATAATCAAGCCTTAAACAATCTACTTCCAAATCATAAAAAGGTTTTAAATCTGTTATTGAGGAATTTAATATATTCATTGTTACAGGCGAAATATCAATAGTTAATTTCATATCTAGTAATTTAATATATTTAATTAAATCTTCAAATTCATTTAATTTTTTATCATATTCAACCTCAGGCATATGCATCGACGTAAAAACCATATTTATCCCATTGTCTTTTGCCATTTTTATATATTCCTTGTTCTTTTGCTGTGCAAAGTCTTCTGTAGTATAAACCGAAATACCAACAGCCACCTCATCATCTCCTCCTAAAAAGGGGCAAACGCCCCTTTTTAATTGTATCAAACATTAAAAGTAAATGGTTGTGAATTTTCTATTTCTTCATCAACTGGATCTTCAAATCCTAATAGATAGGTAGCTATAAATCCTGCAGTATACGATATCAATAATCCTAAAACATAATAAATAATTTTATTTGGCTCAATAAGAGCAGCCAAAGGTATACCAGATATACCTAACCCTCTTGCACCAACTACGTTTAGAGCCTCAAATGCTCCTCCAAAAGCACCTCCTATACATGCCCCTATAAAAGGTCTCCCAAGTGGTAAAGTAACACCATAAATCAATGGTTCTCCAATACCGAAAATACCGACAAGTATTGAGCCTTCTATAATTTTTTTAAGTTGTTTGCTCTTGGTCTTCACATATACTGCTAATGCAGCTCCAACTTGACCTGCTCCCGCCATCGCTAAAATAGGAAGTAATATAGTAACTCCTGTCGACTCAATTAATTGCACATGGATAGGTGTCAAACCCTGATGCAAGCCTGTCATAACTAATGGTAAAAATGTACCAGCAAGTATAAATCCTGTAAATACACCAGCTTTTCCTGCAATTGCAACAGTTACCGCCTTGCCAATACCATCAGCTATATATCCGCCTAAAGGTTGTAGTACATATAAAGTTGCAAAACCTGCTATCAAAATTGTAAGCAAAGGAGTTGCAAGCAATTCTATACTGTTAGGCATTCTTTTCCTAATGTTTTTCTCAAGCCAACTTGCAAATGCTGCTGCAATTAAAACAGAAATAATTCCGCCTCTACCTACGACTAAAGCTTTCCCTCCAATTGTAATATTAGCTAATGCAGGGTTATAAATAATACCAGCAAGAATACCTCCAATTGTAGGAGAACCTCCAAATTCTTTAGCAGTATTCATACCTACCATAATACCCATATACGTAAAAATAGTACTGCCTAACAAACTTAACATAGCCAATAAATTTTTGTCTGCAATCCAATTAAATTTTGTCGCAACATTGGTAATGCCAAGTATTAAACCACCACCAATTAAACCTGGAATCAAAGGAATAAATATACTAGCAATCCTTCTCAATAGAAGTTTAAAAGGTGTTTGGTTTTTGGCACTAATTGCTGCTTTAACTTCTTCTGCTTTTCCAACTTTAGTACCACCTAGTATTTTTGATGCCTCACTTTCTACCTTGTTAGCAAGACCAGGTCCTACAATAACTTGTAACTCTCCACCCTCTTCATTGACTTTAATAACACCGTCAATTTTCCCCAAAGCTTCCCTGTTAACCTTGTCATAATCTTTGACAAGCACTCTTAATCTTGTCATGCAATTCGTGATTGATATAACATTTTCTTTTCCGCCCAACTCTTTAATAATTCCTTGGGCTATTTCTTTTTCTCTTGACATTCTTAATCCCCCTATCTTCAATTTAGTATTTAAATGGTAATGATAATTAAACATATGAATCTTATATACTTACCTCCCACCTCCTTATATGTTGTATTGTTTCATAAATATGAAGTATTTATGAAAATTTATTTCACATTGAACCAAATTAAATAACCGCCTCAATTACAACGGTCTGCCCAGCAGTCGCTTTACCTGTCATTTTTTTAAATTCTTTTATCCTATCCATATTAGTTACTACTATAGGGGAAACGAGTGATTTAGCTTTTGATTTTATTAAAGTTCTTTCTACCTTTAATAGTTTATCGCCAACTTTTACTTTATCACCTTCAGTTACAAACGTAACAAATCCTTCACCATTTAGTTTTACAGTATCAATTCCTACATGAATCATTACCTCAATTCCTTCTTTTGTCCTAATACCTATTGCATGTTTTGTAGGGAAAACAGCTGTTACAATACCATCAACAGGAGAAACAAATATATCGGCTTCAGGTATCACAGCAACACCATCTCCTATAAGTTTTTGAGCAAACACTTCATCTGGAACATCTACTATTTCTACCACATCTCCATCAACAGGTGCTTTAATTAATAGTTTATCAGTCTTTTTTTTAAATATATTAAACATACAAACCTCTCCTTCAGTATTTTCTTGATGAGACCGCTTCACTTGTATTTTCTAAATATTTTATTACCTCATCGTATTTCCTGCAGGCTATTATAGAAAACAATATATCTACTACATTAAGTTGTGCCATCCTTGATGCCATTGCACCACTTCTAAAGATTGCTTCAGTAGAATATACAAAAAGTTTTATATCTGAAACTTCTGTTATAGGTGAATTACCAAACCTTGTTATACAAATTGTTGTAGCACCCGAATTTTTAGCTAACCTTAAAGCGTCAACAGTATCTGCTGTTTGACCTGAATACGAAATACCAATTGCCACATCTCCTTGGCGAAGATTAGCCGCAGATGCAAGTTGCATGTGAGAATCACTGTATGCCGTACAAGATTTATTTATCCTCATAAATTTTTGCAACATATCTTGTGCAACAATAGCAGATGCTCCAACTCCATAAATGTCTATTTTATTGGCATTTAAAATAGCAATAACAGCTCTTTCTACTTCGTTTCTATCTAACATATCCATTGTTTTTTCTATTGAGTCCATATTATTTTTAGATATTTTCACAATTATGGTATTAATATCATCATCTATATTAACAAAACCTTGAATACTTTTTGTCTTATATGTGTAGTCTGCAGCAATTTTTATTTTTAAATCTTGATATCCTTTGTATCCGAGACTTTTGCAAAATCTCACAACACTTGCTTCACTGGTATTGCTGTTTTTTGCAAGTTCAGCTACAGATAAATCTGAAATCTTATCAGCATTTTCAATTATATACTCAGCAATTTTTCTTTCTGATGGTTTTAAATTATTAATAACTGCTCTAATTTTCTCTATATCTCCTGGCATGTTAATGTTTACACTCCTTTCTAGTTTATATTATACTACTTATGAAATAATATTTCAAGTATTTTTTATGGTTTTGTAATTTGGTTTCATAAAATGTTTTAAAACTTTTATCCCACATCGCCTTTTATAAGTTCTGCCATGCCTCGTCCTCCTCAGGTTTTAGCCAATCCTTTGTGGGGAAGTAATTTTATTTCATTTATAAGATAATCTATTTTATTCATATAATCACCACTTACTATTTTTTATCCTCTATTTATGATTATGATATTATACTATTATTTTAATTAAAGTCTATGTTCATTCATTTACAGCTATTATTTCCTTGTATTAGCAAAAAGCCTGCCCAAAACACGGCAGGCTTTTTAGATTCGCATTCGTTTTTCTATTTTCCTCATCTGTATTGATATCATATCACTTCGTTATAAGTTTAAGCTCAGCTGGTATAAATTTTTCTACCTTTTCACCTTTTAGATATTTGTCAGCCATTTCTACTCCAAGAGAACCTATTAAAGCTGGTTGCTGAGCAATCGTAGCAGCCATTTTGCCATCTTTTATAGCTTTCAACGCATCATCTGTCCCATCGAATCCAACTACTAAAATTCCTTGCCTATTTGCACTCTCTATTGCCTTTATTGCACCTAATGCCATTTCATCATTTTGCGCAAATACTGCATCAATTTTAGGTTGGGCTTGAAGGATATTTTCCATTACTGATAAACCTTTTGAACGATCAAAATCAGCAGCTTGTTTTGCTATAATTTTTATATCTGGATATTTAGCGATAGCTTCATCAAATCCTTTGCCTCTATCTCTGGCAGCGGAAGTACCTGGTATGCCTTCAAGTTCTACTACGTTTCCTTTCCCATTTAGCGTTTTGGCAATAAACTCTGCTGCCATTTCTCCACCTTTTACGTTATCTGAAGCTATGTGACAAATAACATCTCCACCATTTGCAGACCTGTCCAAAGTAATAACTGGTATATTTTTGCTATTTGCTTCTTTTATCGCATTAACTACAGCATCGCTATCTACAGGATTTATAAGCAAAACGTCTACTTTTTGTTGAATTAAATCTTCTACATTAGAAAGTTCTTTTGAAGAGTCATTTTGTGAATCTTCTACTATCAATTTATAACCTAATTCTTTTGCTTTGGCCTCTGCACCATTTTTTAATGTTACAAAAAACGGGTTATTAAGCGTCGATATAACTAAACCTATAGTCTTTTCTTCTTTAGCATTTGAAGTATTATTGGTATTACCTGTACTGCATCCAGCAATTAACGCAACAGTTAAAATAAATGTTAATAAAAGGAACAAAATTTTTGATTTTCTCATAATTCAATTCTCCCCTTTTAATTAAATTTTTAATTTTTAAAACTTTTTGTTTTTCAATTAAAACCTTCCTAAAACACCCCCTTTATCTACTTTCTTTTTTGTCTAATGCTATAGCAAGTAATATTACTGCACCTTTAGCTATAAGCTGATAAAAAGGCGAAACGTTAAGTAAATTTAAGCCATTATTTAAAATGCCTATTATCAAAGCACCTATCAGAGTACCTATTACTCCCCCTTCGCCACCTGATAAACTTGTACCTCCAAGTACAACCGCAGCTATGGCATCAAGTTCAGCACCCTGTCCCGCTGTTGGAGCTGCGGAATTTAACCTTGAAGTAATTATTAAACCACTTATTGCTGCTAAAAAGCCACTTAAAGAATACACAAATAGAATTATATTGTTAGTATTAATACCAGCCAATTTAGCAGCCTGTATATTGCCCCCTGTAGCATAGACATATCTTCCAAGTCTATTATTCTTTAAAATGTAATAACCTATCGCAAAGATAAGAACCGTAAGAATTATTGGTACAGGTATCGGCCCAATATAACCGTTGCCAATATAACCAAAAGCCGCACCTAAACCCGTTATTGGTTGTCCATTGGTATATACAAGTGTTAGACCTCTTGCTACTGTCATCATGGCAAATGTCGCAATAAAGGGTGGTATATTCCATCTAATTATGACAAAACCATTAAAAAATCCTAAACCGGTACCTATTATTAAACCTGCTAATACCGCTATAATTAATGGAGAACCGTCTTTTAACATGCCAGCTGTAATTGCACTTGAAAAGGCTAATATAGAACCTACAGATAAGTCTATTCCACCTGTTAATATTACAAACGTCATACCCACAGCCATTATTGCATTTAGGGAAGTCTGTCTTAAAACATTTGTAAGATTATAATAATCTAAAAATCTTGGTGATAATATTGAAAATACAACGATTAACCCTACTAAGCCTATCAAAGATTTTGCTTTGAGTAAAAATTCACTAATATTTATTTTTGTTACTTTTTCTTCCGGTAAATTCAACTCATTCCCCTCCTACAGCTTTTAACATTACCTTTTCTTCTGTCGCTTCTTCATGAAGTATTTCGCCTGTTATCCTTCCTTCATGCATTACAATAATTCTATCGCTAATATTCAAAACCTCTGGCAATTCTGAAGATATTAAAATTATACCAATACCTTGCTTTTTTAAATTATTAATCAATTTATATATTTCATTTTTTGCTCCAACATCAATGCCTCGAGTTGGTTCATCAAGAATAATTAATTTAGGATTTGTCAATAAACATTTGGCAATAGCAATTTTTTGTTGGTTTCCTCCACTCAGTTTAGATATTTTTTGATTTATTGAAGAGGTCTTAATGTTTAATTTTTCAATCATTTGGTTTACTAAATATTTTTCTTTAGAATGGTAAATAGTGCCTATATAATCAGAAATACTTTTTAATGCTGAAAGCGTCATATTTTCTTTTAAAGTATGCTTTAATATCAAACCGTCATTTTTTCTATCTTCAGATAAATATATTATTCCATTATCGATAGCATCTTTTGGATTATTTATCTTTAGCTCCTCATTTTCAAGATAAATTTTACCTGAGGTTTTCTTATAAAAACCAAATATTGTTTTGGCCACTTCAGTTCTTCCTGCACCTATCAAACCAGCAAACCCTACTACTTCACCTTTTCTGACTGTAAAATTAATATTTTCAAATAAACCCTTCACACTAAGATTTTCTACTCGCAATATTTCCTCTCCCAGCGGAACAGATTCACGAGGATATTGTTCTTTTAGTTCTCTTCCGACCATCATTGTAACTAACTCATCACGTGTAACTTCGTTAATTTTGCCTTGAGAAATAAAGCGTCCATCTCTTAAAACAATATAGTCATCACAAATTTCAAAAATTTCATTCATTCTGTGAGATATATAAATAATAGTTCGGCCTTCTGATTTAAGCGATCTTATGACCTCAAATAATTTCTTTGTCTCTGCCTCTGTTAAAGCAGCAGTTGGTTCATCCATTATTAATATCTCAGCATCCATCAATAAACTTCTAGCTATTTCAACCATTTGTTGTTCTCCAACACTCAAGTACTTTACCAGCCTATTAACGTTTATATTCATACCCAATTCGCTAAGCTTTTTAGCAGCTTCTTGCTTTATTTTTTTCCAATCTATAACGTTAAATGATTTTAGATATTCCCTCCCTAAAAAAATATTTTCAGCAACACTAAGTGATGGTATAAGATTGAGCTCTTGATGAATCATAACAATGCCATATTTTTCAGCATCTTTGACATTTCTTATATTTACTTCTTCCCCTTTTATATAAATACTTCCTTCATCTTTCTCATAAATGCCGCAGAGAATTTTCATCAAAGTTGACTTTCCTGCCCCATTTTCACCTAATAAAGCTAAGACATGACCTTTATAAAGGGTTAAGCTTACATTATCCAGAACTTTAACATTGCCAAACTTTTTCGTTATATTCCTCATCTCTAAAACGGGTTCCAAAAATTATTCCCCCTTTGGATTGTTAAAATTCCACACCTGACTCTAAAATAATATTTGCATATGGCTTATATTCACCAGTCCTAATAATAGCTTTAGCGTTTTTTGACATTGCCTTTAAATCTTCATGGCTAATAATTATTAGCTTTTCTCCAAATAGCTCGAGAAGGTATAGGTATAAATCGTTATTTTTATCTATCATTTCTTTCGCAATATATGCTTTTTCTACTCCCAACTCAGTAAGTACCGTATTTAATGTATCTTTAAAACTCGGTATCCCTTTTGTTAAAGCAATATCAATTCTTTTAACACCATCTGGTATAGGTAATCCACTATCAGCAATCACCAACAAATCTGTATGCCCTAATCTTGCAACAACTTCTGAAATTTCACTATTTAACAAATCTGTCTTTTTCATTTGTTATAACCCCTTTCTTTAATAAATTTTTCTACCTCATCTCTATAAGGCAAGGATGACTGAGCGCCTTCTTTAGTAACCGTTAATGCTGCTACGTATGTAGCAAATTCTATTGCACTTTCAATGTTCTTCCCTTCACTTAATGCCACTGCTAATGCTCCTGTAAATGAATCACCCGCTGCTGTTGTATCAACAGCAGTAACTTTGATCGCATCAAATAGTTTTTCTGTATCCTTATTGATAAAAAAGCTTCCTTTTTCTCCAATAGTTGTTATAACGTTTTGAACTCCTTTGTCCAACAAATATTTTGAGGCCTTTTTTATATCTGCAATTGTTTCTATTTTACTTTTGGATAAAAAAGCCAGTTCTGTTTCATTTGGAGTTAAAATATAAACTTTTTCTAAGAGCGTATCAGACAATTTACATGCTGGTGCAGGATTTAATATGACTTTTATACCTTTCCGGTAGCATAAATCCACTACAAATTTTACTGTCTCAACTGGTATTTCCAACTGAATTACACACATTTTTGCTTCATCAAAAATATCTTCGTGTTTTTCTATTTGCTCTATATTAAGCCTTTTATTTGCTCCCTGATAAACAACTATGTTGTTTTCTCCTCTTTCACTCACATTAATATAAGCTGTACCCGTCGGTATTTCGTAATCAAATTCTATCCCTTTAACATCTACGCTGTCATTCTTTAAATCCTCATATAATTTCTTACCATATTCATCATTTCCCACTCTGCCGATCATATAGACCGTTCCACCCAACCTTGCAATTGATACCGCTTGATTTGCCCCTTTACCACCGCCGTAATTTTTCAAATCATAAGCAATAACTGTCTCACCAACTACAGGAATATGCGGAACTTGTATCACAACGTCCATATTAATACTTCCAACAACAACTATCTTCTCCATCTTTTTACCACCTTTAGCCAATATTTTTTTGTGCTTTGGCGTATTATCAACTGAGGTTTAAAATTAATAATTTTTTTCTTTAACTTTTTCCCTTCTACAAGTTTTATTAGCATTCGAGCAGCAGTCAGTCCCATATCATATGCAGGTTGCTTTATAGTAGTTAATTGTGGTTCTAGTATTTGAGAAAGCTGTATATCATCAAACCCTACTATTGAAATATCATCTGGTATCTTGTACCCATATGAACGTATTGTTTTGTACGCTCCATATGCCATTAAATCATTGCAGGCAAAAATAGCTGTAATATTTTCATTATTACCTAACAACTTTTCAGTTCCAATTATTCCACTGTTTATCTTATAATCTCCTTCAAATATCAACCTTTCATCCACATCCATACCATTTTCTACTAATGCTTTTTTGTACCCTTCTAGTCTTTCTTTGGCACTTTTTGTATAAAGTGGTCCTGTTATACAACCAATTTTTTTATGCCCTAAATCTATGAGATGTTTTGTCGCAATGTAACCACCTTCATAGTTATCAAGAAAAACTCCGTAAATGTCTTCAGAATCAACACGTCTATCCATTATGACAATAGGAATACCACTCTTGACAAGTTCCATAATGTGTTCATGTTTAGGAATAGAACTACTGGTAAATATTATACCATCGACATATTTTTCTTTTAGTGCATTTATATACTCGCTTTCTTTCTCCAAATTGTCATCTGTATTGCACAAGAAGACGTTGTAACCGTAAATGTGAGCACTATCCTCTACACCACGGGCAAGATCAGGAAAGAATGGGTTAGAAATATCAGGAATTATAAGGCCGATAGTTTTAGTTTTTTTAGTAACTAATCCTCGTGCTATTGCATTAGGTTGATAACCCAATTCTTTCACTAATTGAAGAATCCTATTTCTAGTTTCTTCACTAACCCCTTCACTTTTATTGTTTATAACTCTCGATACTGTTGTAATTGATACATTCGCTAGTTTTGCAATATCTTTTATTGTTACAGCCATAAATTCATCACCTATTAAATTTGGTTTAACGTTTTAGTAAAACGCTTAACTATATAGTAAAATAAAAATGACATTTTGTCAATAATAAAAATAAAAATTTTTTATAAGGTTAGTTGTATAATTAAATGCAACAAATAAAAAGGGAGATATTTTTGCTCTGGATATTAGGAATATAAAATGTTAAACTTAGTATAAGAAGAGTTTTAAAGGGGTGTTTAATTATGCCTTTACCAAAAAGAGAGGATATTTATACTTATGAGGATTATTTAAACTGGCCAAATAATCAAAGAATAGAATTAATAAATGGGCAGATTTATTTAATGACTCCTCCATCGACAATTCATCAAAGAATATCAAGAGAAATATTTACAAGCTTCGCTGCATATCTTAGAGGTAAGCAATGTGAAGTATTTACTGCACCTTTTGGAGTAAGGTTTCCTTCTGGAAATGAGAAAAGTGATAAAGAAATAAAAACTGTTGTAGAACCGATATCGTGGTAGTATGCGATAAGTCAAAGCTAGATGATGAAGGATGTAAAGGAGCTCCTGATTTAATTGTTGAAATTACATCACCTTCAACTGGAAGTAGAGATAAAATAGAAAAGTTTAATTTATACGAAAAGCATGGAGTAAAGGAATATTGGATAGTAGAGCCAGATAGTAAAGTTGTAAGTGTGTTTATTTTACAGGAAAATTCCAGATATGGAAGGCCTGATGTATATACTGTAGGAAATAAAATTAAAGTCTCTATCTTTGAAGATCTAGAAATAGATTTGAAAGATGTATTTGCTTATTAAAACACCCGCACATTTATTATAGGAGCATTATTATAAATCAGGCTTTTTGTGCCTGATTTTATAATTCCTTTTCTAATATTTCAACACCTCATGTAATCAAAGCCCCGGATATGCAAACAGCTCTGAAATAACCAAGGAAACTGCTCCAATTGCTCCTGCATGAAATTGAAGTTTAGAGGTTTTGATTTTTACTTTGTGATATCTATACACAAGACACTTTTTTTCTACTTCTTTCAAAATCTCATCCAAAATCAAACCTCTTGCTAAAGACAACGTATTTCCAATAATCACAAGTTCCGGGTTAAATGTATTTATTACATTGACAATTCCCACACCCAATTTCCTTCCAATTTCTTTTAAAGCCTCTACTGCAATTTCGCTTCCTTTTTGAGCATAATTTATAATATCAAGAGCGCTAAGTGTATTAAAATTATCTTTATTTATATAATTATCAGATTTTCCCATTATCAACTGTGTATGTATATAATCGAATAGTGCTTTCTCTGAAGCATAATTTTCCCAGCATCCGGTATTCCCACAACTACATTGATGGTCAAGTATATTTATTGTCATATGCCCCATCTCTCCTGCTAGCCCTACTGTCCCTCTGTACAGTTCTCCATTGATTATTATTCCTGTCCCAATTCCAATTCCAGCACTTACATATACAAGATTGTTGTATTTAATTCCTGCTCCAAACCATTTTTCCCCTATTGCTCCTACATTTGCTTCGTTATCTATGTGTACTTTAATTTTGAATTTATTTTCTATAATTTGTTTAAGAGGCACATTTTCCCATTTTAGATTTGGTGCCATCAGTACAGTACCTTTTTTGTAATCCACAATGCCTGGCACACCAATTCCAATACCTAAAATTCCCCTGATAGTGTTAGGTGCATTTAAAATTGCTTCGTCAATCAATTCTATTAAACGCTTAATAATAGCCTGTTGACTTTCACCAATTTTTACATCAACTTTCTTTTCCCAAATGACATTTGCCATTAAATCAGTCAAAACAATTAATATATAGTTCACATCCAAATCAATGCCTATTATACAGCCAGCCTTGTTATTGATGCTTAATATAATTGGTTTTCTACCACCTTTTGATTCTCCAGGCCCTTCTTCTCTAACAAAACCTTCGTTTATAAGTTCATCAACAAGAAAAGATACAGTTGACTTGTTTAAACCTGTAATGTGTGCAATATCCGCTCTTGAAACATTCCCTTTTTTTCTTATGGTATTGAGCACTATTGATTTATTTATTTGTTTAACTAATAATTGATCTGCTGTTATCATCTGTTCACCCTTCTATTTATATTGTAGTTTCTAGTGTGAATTATAGCACATTAAATCTTAAAAGAAAATTAAAATAAAGTTCCTTAAATATATTATCACTTTTTTTGCCATCTTAAAGCTTATTTTCCACTCGTACTTGTGTCATAAACTTTTTATCTGTTTTTTTCACTTCTCCAACAATTTCAAAAGAACCGAATAACCGAATATCTTCTGAAGAACTTCCTATCATTACCTCTACACGGCCTGGTTCTACCACATATTCCATTTCCTCATTATAAAAGCCAAGCTGCTCTGAAGAAAGTTGAAAAATAACCGTTTTTTGTTCCCCTACACCTAAAGTAATTCGTTTAAAACCCTTAAGCTCTTTAACAGGTCGTGTAACACTTAAAAATTCTCGATGTATATACAATTGAACTACTTCATCCCCTTTTACCTTCCCTATATTTTTTACATCAGCAGAAATCTCTATTATTCCTCCTTGTGTAGATACTTTTGGGTGAGAAATACTAAGATTGCTGTATAAAAATTCAGTATAGCTAAGTCCATAACCAAAAGGATATAATGGTTTAGTACTTGATTCTACATAATCGCCTTTCCAATTAGTACGTCCACCAGAGGGTTTATGATAATAATATACAGGCAATTGTCCTACAGAGCACGGAATGGAAATTGGTAATTTTCCTCCTGGATTGTAATCTCCAAAAATAACATCTGCAATTGCTCTTCCCCCTTCTTCACCCGGCAACCATGCCTCTATAATCGCAGGAATTTTTTCAGCTAACCAGGAAATTGACATTGGTCTACCGTTTATCAAAACTACAACTACTGGTGTACCAGTTTCATAAATCGCTTTTACTAATTGCTCTTGTACACCTGGTAAATTAAGGTCTGCACGATCTCTAGATTCCCCAGAAGTACATCCATCCGTTAATCCTGCTCTATCACCTACCACCACAATAGCAACATCAGCTTGCTTAGCAATTTCAATAGCTTTATTAAAACCAGCCGTATCATCACTAATTACGTCACAGCCCTTTGCATAAATTACTTTTGTCTTAGGTGAAACTTTTTCTTTAATTCCTTGTAATACACTTACAATAGGTACATAAATATCTTTCGCCTCTAAACCTTCAGGTAATGGAGTATTAAAAACATTGTCCTTCTCGCGCATTTCAAGTAATGATTCAATGTGACATGGATATGCATAATCGCCAATCATATTGCGAATATTATCAGCATTTGGACCAATTACAGCAATTGATTGTAAGTCTTTCTTCAAAGGTAATAAGTTGCTTTCATTTTTTAATAAAACTATAGATTCTTGAGCTATTTTATAAGCTAATTGCCGCTGTTCTTGAGTGTCAAATATTTCAACAACCCGTTTTTCATCAACATAAGGATTTTCAAATAAGCCTAATAGAAACTTTGCTTTTAAAATTCGCCGTACAGCATCATTAACAAAGTCTATATCAATATCGCCTTGTTCTATCAACTCTTTAATAGGCAAGCCATAACAATCAGTACTTGGTAACTCAACATCAACACCAGCTTCTAAAGCCAGTTAGCAGCTTCTTTTTTATTTGACGCTAAACGATGGTATTCATAAAGTTGATTAATAGCAAAATAATCAGATACTACAATTCCATCAAAGCCCCAATCTTTACGTAATATATCAGTTAAGAGTTGTTTTGACTTATGACAAGGTATACCGTCGAGTTCATGATATCCGGGCATAACCGAACCCAGGTTTGCTTCTTTTACTGCTGCTTCAAATGGATACAAAAAAATTTCATAAAGTTCACGCATTGGAATATGAGCAGGTGCCCAATTCATACCACCTTCTGAATTTCCATACCCCACGAAGTGTTTACCTGTAGCAATAACACCTTCTTTTAAATTCTCTGTTTGTAATCCACGGATATATGAAACACCCATATGCATAACTAAATACGGGTCTTCACCAAATGTCTCTTCTGTCCTTCCCCATCTTGGATCTCTTGTAACATCCAACAATGGTGCAAGAGCCTGCCGAGCTCCAACAGCTTTCATCTGTTCTCTAATCACAGAAGCCATTTTTTCAACAAGTTTGGGATTCCAAGTACTTGCCACACCTATAGTTTGAGGGAAAATAGTAGCCCCTTTAGCCATATAGCCACTACAAGACTCTTCATGAATCAAAGCGGGTATACCAAGTCTTGTATTTTCAACCAAGTATTTTTGTATCTGATTCGCTATTTTTACTGTCTCTTGAGGTGATAAATTACTTGCTCCACCAAGACGGGTGATTTGACTATCCCATGAGTCATTAATCGATTTGCTTTTTCATATGAATTTCATCATATCATCTAATATCTCATATACCCATATACCACTTAATTGTGCAATTTTCTCTTCAATTGTCATTTGAGCTAACAAATTTTCTACCTTTTTTTCAACAGGTTGTTTAGGGTCTAAATATGAAGCTTTCATCATTATTTCCTCCTCTTATCCAAAAACTAATCCTTCACTGAACCTAATGAAATACCACTTATAATATATTTTGAAAACATTGCATAGACTATTATTATTGGAATCACGGTTATTGCAAGTCCAAGATATATAGCTCCATATTCTGTCCTATACATATCGCCCCTTAATAATTTAACCATCATAGGAAGAGTATACTTTTCAACCTTTGAGATTAACATGAAAGGAGTAAAGAAGTTATTCCACGAAGCGACAAAAGATAAAATTCCCATAGTAAATGCCCCGGGCTTTGCAATAGGTAGTATAATTCTATGGAAAATTCCAATCTCGCTAGCACCTTCAATTCTTGCAGATTCTATTAGATCTTTAACAAGAGTAGACTCTAAATACTGCGATGCAAAAAATACCATGGGTGGAGCAGCTATTGCTGGAATAATAAGCGGTATATAACTATTCAAAAGATTTAGCATCGACATATATTTGTAAAATCCAATTATTGAAGCCATTTGGTTGGTATAATAGTTAAAAGTATTATAATATTATATAATATTTTTTGTAGGCAAAATCGTAGACTTGAATTGCATATGCTGTCATCATAGAAAAATAGACTGTTAAAAGAGTTGCCGGAATAGAAATTAATGCACTATTTATAAATCCTCGCCATATGTTGGCTCCCTTACCAGTTAAATACTTCCAATTATTTAAAAGGTTGTTACTAGGCAAAAGGCTTACCCCTTGCTGTATTTCAGGTGTAGAACGAGTAGCATTAATCAATAAAATCCACACTGGCACAATAGTTATTAGAAATAATATTACAAGAAAAATATATATAAAAGTTTTTGTTAACTTTGTTTTTATAGTGTAGCTCATTATTTTTCCCCCTTTCGGATTTAAAACATTATTCTTTTTCTCTTAAAAGCCTAATTATTATAGAAGCAGAAATAGCGGTAATAATAAAGATCATAACAGCTACACTGGCTCCTGCTCCAATAAATCCTTTTCCACTTGAAAATTTCATATACATTAAAACACTCATAGTCATTATAGAACCATTAGGGGAACCACGACCGTCTGTTAATAAATAAGGTATATCAAACATTTGCATGCCACCTGCTAAAGACGTTACTAATACATAAATGAGCACAGGTTTTAAAAGAGGTAAGGTGATTTTAGTAAACATATCCCACGAACTAGCTCCATCTACCAACGCCGCCTCATAATAAGAAGGTGATATTGATGACATTCCAGCCATTAAATAGAGTATAGTGACACCAAACCACATCCACCATTGGATAAATGCAACTATAGATTGAGTCCATCCCGGACTTCTAAAAAAGTCAAAGGCTTCTTCTAATATTCCGGCTCGAACGGCAATCTGATTCACGGGACCATAACGTGAAAAAAGATTATAGAACAGAGCAGCAATCGCAACCGGCATAAGCAGGTTAGGAAGATAATAAACTGTTCGCCAAAGCCCAACAAACTTTATTTTCAACCTATTATTCATAAACCAAACTGCTAAAAGCATAGCTATACCTAATTGTGGTAAAAAATTCATAAGCCATATTTTCCATGTATTTAACACGGATTTTATGAAAAAATCGTCTGAAAATAATTGTTTAAAATTATTAAGTCCAACAAAATTGTAAGTTTTACTCATTATTGTCATATCTGTTAGACTCAAATAAAAAGTATATATCAAAGGATAAAAGCTAAACAATAAAAACACAATAATGAATGGCGCAGTAAATATATATCCATAATAATTTTTGTTTATCTTACTATTACTTTTCCTGACCTTTATTCCGCTCTCCACCAAAACCACCACATCCTCCATTAATTTTATATTAGAGAGTAGAGGAAATGTGAATTTATAAATCTCACATTTCCTCTACTCCAATTTTAATCTACATTAACGTCAGGTAAAGCATTCTTTACGGCCTCTTTAAATCGTTTTAGAGCTTCGTCTTTACTTATTTCACCTGATGCATAGGCATCAAGTGGATCCCACAATGCATCTTGAACTACGAAATCTGTCGCTTGAATGTTTTTGGTCCTTCCACCAAGGTCAATACGGCGTGCTGCCTCTGCAAATACTTCATATGGGTTTTGTCCTCCTAAGAACTTAGCTGCCGAAGTATTCCCAAACTGTGAAGCAATCTCTTCTACTACTTTTTGACTAGATACAAAATCGCCAGCTGGTTGTTGTAGTTCATCACCTATGCTTGGATCGATCTTCTTCAAATATTCATTTGTATAAACTCCGAGAGCCCAGCTCTTTAATGTTTCCTCATTTAAAGTTACAAATTTAATAAATTCTTTCGCTAATTCTACATTTTCGCTGTCCTTAGTCACACCAAACCAGGTACCTCCCCACCTGTAAGGCATTGGTCCTGGAATGGCAGCCCAATCACCAGAAGTATCTTTACCAGCAGTCTTTCCTCCGTCAGATTCGCCTTTTGCAGGTGCTGAATTAGGTTGTAATACATAAGACAAGCCCCATGTTGGGAGGAAATATGCAAATATTTGCTTGGGATTTCCTTTTGCATCTACCAAGGAGTCATTCATGCCAGCAAACCAGCTTTCTTGCCATTGTGTAGCTTGTGCTTCATAACCATTTTGTCTAAAATTTTTTGCGATATCAAATAGTTCTTCTACTTTTGGATCTATCACCAATTTGCTATCTACAATCCACGGTTTATCTCTATTCTCAATGATTACCCTACCAAGGTCTGCAGTTGATGCTATCATATAAGTATTACCGTTGGATTTTTCTTTTACAATTTTTGCCGCTTCTTCGAATTTACTTAAATCAGATACTAGTTCTTGAATCTTCACCGGATCGTCAGTACCAAAATATTTTTTAGCAAGACTTCTTCGATAATACATCAGTCCTGGAGTTGCTTGATAAGAAAAAGCTTTTACTACACCATTTTCGTCAGTTCCTATATCGATTGTAAATTGATACGTTTTCACCTCTTCTGCAAAAGGTAGTAAATCTGACAAGTCTACCAAATAGTCGCTCTCAACAAATTCTCTCACAAAATCAGACTCCAAAGCAACTACATCGGGACCTTCTCCAGATTGCAATGCTGACTTAAGTTTTAATTGGTATTCTCCTTCTGTCATTGGAATCATGGTAAATTCTATTTTTACATCGGGATGCTTCTCCTTAAACGCAGTTGCAAAAACTTTCGCTTCATTTGTAAAAGACCAAATCTTTAATACTTTTTCTTTTGGCTGAGTTGACTCAGATTGCCCTGTTTGACTATTTTGTCCGCATCCTGATAACAAGCCAACCACCATAATCACAATTGTAATCAAAGCAATAATTCTCCTCATTCTTTTCACCCCATTTTTTATTCTCTAATAAGTTCTTTAAATTATTAAATTAAAATTACAATTTCGCACCCCACCTCCCCTTCGGTGATTTTGTTAGGATTTATTATATTTTTTGATTACTCCAAATAGAGCCGTTTTATTGCTTGTAAACGTATGCCAGTACGCTACTGAAATGCGTAAATTTTTTTCAAAGGTTTTCCGTCTATTATTTCGTAGGGATTATAAAATTTAAACGTGTTGGTTGTTTGAATTAGTCCTTTCTATTTTATTTGTGGTACATTTTTGAAGTATTCCATCTTTTTTCCCTTCATAAATACCATAACATTAAATTAATTTGTTGTTTCAACAAACTTTTTTTTGTATAATAATATATTCGACGCAAAATTAAAAAATCCTTCTTTCTTTCAAAAAAGTTTAAAGGTATTTTATCCCTTTCACTTACTTTGAGACAATGTAATCATAAAATATCAATTTTTTAACTATCATTTTCTGTCACTTGATTTTTGTTATCGATATACTTTTCAAATATCACTCTATCAAAAACATTTATAATTAATCCCATCAAGCTAAAACCTATTAGCGCCAATGGTATAAAAGCTAAAATTATACTTACAAATAAAACAAACAGACAAATTAGTAAAATACCGAGGGTACGTGGAAATTCAATAACTGAAAAAATAAAAGCATTTTTAAAAATATGTTTTGTTTTTAAGTCGTATGTTACCATCATAGGAAAAATATATATATTCATCAAAAGATACATTAGGCTTATTAAACCAGTTATGATAATTCCTGATTTTTTTATGAAATCGTTATTCATTATGCTGTAAATTTTATAATTATTTATCAACACAAAAGCAACTAACATGTTTATCAATGTTATTATCAAACTTTGTTTTAAATTCTTAATAGAACCTTCTTTAAAATCGTTCCACAGCCATACATTTTTCCCAAACACATAGTTTCTTAAAACATGGTTAAATCCTGCAAAAGCAGGGCCTATTGTGATAATAGGAATACTAAAGATTATTAATAATAAATTAAGACTAATTAATTGCCAAAAATTAGAACAAAATATATCAATAAATAATGGTATTCCCTTTTTAGGTATATCCTCTGGTTTCAGGTCTGGTTTACGTGGATTCCCAAAATACATTTGATTAAAAAAGTTTCCAAACATTTATATACCTCCATATTTAGAACAAAATAATAACATATAATTCAAGTCTGCATCCAATTAAAAAATCTTTTTTAAGCAGCTACAAGATAAAATACAAGTAATTTTTTCTTGTAGCTGCTTTTTTAATTACATTCTTTAAATTCTATTATATAGTAGAACTTATATCCAAAACTCTATAAAGCATAGCAGCTGCTTCTGCTCTTGTAGCATTGTCTTTTGGTTTGAAGGTGTTGTCTTCATATCCTCTTACTATCCCAAGCTTCACTACGTTTGCTACTGCATTCCTTGCCCATTCGCTTATCTTATTATTATCTGTGAAGTTGTATTACCTATATTCTCTTCTTTGTATCCTGTAAGTTTACTGTATACTCTCATTATAACTGCTGTCATCTCTTCCCTTGTTATTGGTTCCTTCGGCCTCATGTTCTTCCCATCTCCTACCATTATCCCTGCCCTGTAAGCTGCTTCTATTGCATTGGCATACCATGCTCCTTCTTTTACGTCTTCAAATTCTCCTTCGTACGGCTCTTCTGGTATCCCTAATGCTCTTATCATAAATGCCGCAAATTCTGCCCTCGTTATTTTTGCATTTGGCGCAAATGTTTCATCATCTACTCCTCTTATTATATGCCTTGATGCTAGTACATTTACTGCATCGTATGCCCAGAAGTCTTTTAATACGTCCTTAAACTGTTTGTCATATTCAAAGGCCCCATAGGTTGAGAAGTGGGTTACTTCAGTAGTTACTGTA
>NZ_BAZY01000033.1 GCF_001310975.1 Thermoanaerobacter thermocopriae JCM 7501 | reverse complement strand
ATATAATTTTTAATATCGGAGGGATAATAAATGTCACACAAGAATTACAACAGATGGGCAATTCTTTCTGCTGTCGTCATAGGTAGTATCATGGGACCAATTGATGGAAGTATTGTTAACATAGCAATGCCGGAATTTACGAAAGTTTTCCACACAAATATAACAACAGTAAGCTGGGTTTCCATGACATATTTATTAGTTTTAAGCAGTCTAATGATGACTTTTGGCAGACTTGGCGATATGTTGGGTTATAAAAAACTGTATCAATACGGTCTTCTGACTTTTTCGATATCTTCTGCGGTTTTGAGTCTTTCTGTAAATATATATATGTTAATAATTATGCGAGCTATCCAAGCAATAGGAGCTGGCATGGTAATGTCAATGACATCGGCTATTATAACCTCGGTGTTTCCTCCAAACGAAAGAGGCAAAGCTTTAGGCATTAATGCTATGTCTATATCTATCGGACTTGCAATAGGTCCTACATTAGGAGGTTTTCTTTTATCAAATTTGGGTTGGCAGTCTATATTTTATATAAACGTTCCTATTGGTATAATAGGTTACATATGGGCTCATATCGTAGTACCTGACAATAAAGGAGTTCCCGAAAAATTCGATATTTACGGATCTATTTCTTTCTTTGTCTTTCTTGCAAGCCTCTTACTCTTTATATCAGAAGGTGGAACATGGGGTTGGACATCACTTCCAAGTATAATTTCATTATTGACATCAGTAACATTTTTAACAATCTTTGTAATTATAGAAAATAAAGTAGACTTTCCTATGTTTGACTTCTCTCTTTTAAAAATAAGGTCTTTTACTTTTGGAAACATTAGCACACTGTTAAACTTTATGGCTCAAAACACAATGACTTTTTTAACCCCTTTCCTCCTTCAACATCTAGGGTTTACCACTGAAAAAACAGGTATAATAATGACTTCTTTCCCCCTCATTATGTTCGTTGTAGCACCCTTAAGTGGCATTTTAGCTGATAGATACGGAGCCCAAATCCTCTCAACTATTGGTGCAGTAATTTCTGCAACCGCCCTTTTTCTCATGGCAACTTTAACGGAGAAATCTACGATGTTCGCCATTATGGCCCGCCTTGCCATTTTTGGCGTAGGAAATGCCATTTTTCAGACGCCAAACAACAGTGCAATAATGGGAAGTGCGCCAAAAAACAGATTAGGAGTAACCTCCGCCTTTCTCGCAACAATGAGAAATGTAGGTATGGTAATGGGCATTGCAGTAGGAAGTGCTATATTTACAAACAGGTTAAAAGCCTACCAAGCTCTAAAATTTTATTCCAACGCTGCCTTTATGATAGCTATTAAAGAAGCTTATATAGCCGCTGGAATTTTTTCATTAATATGCGCGTTTACTTCTCTTGTAAGAAATAATGTTAAATCAATAAAAGGAAAGGATTGGTTTAAATGGAGACCACTCTTGCTATTGTAAAACCTGATGGTGTCAAAAGGGGGCTTATAGGAGAAATATTGAAAAGATACGAAAACAAAGGTTTAAGGCTTAAGGCCGCAAAAGTAATAGTACCCACTCGTGAGCTTTTAGAAAAACACTATGAAGAACACAAAGGCAAGCCCTACTATGAGCCCTTAATACAGTACATGTCTTCAGGTCCTGTTTTCGCAATGGTATTGGAAGGAGAAAACGCTGTAAAAATAGTAAGGCTTCTAAATGGTGCCACAAAAGTAGAAGAAGCACTTCCTGGAACGATAAGAGGTGATTTTGCCGTAAGCACCACTTTTAACATCATACATGGCTCAGATAGTATCGAATCTGCAAAAAGAGAAATAGCACTGTGGTTTCCTGAATTAGAATGAATATTTTTATTGGGATGCCATTTTGTAACAAGTCACTTCACCAATGCAAAATGCCTCCTCCATATGAAAAAATTAGTCTGAAGGCGAAGTGACTTCACTTCGCCTTAATTAATGGTACTATATAAGCAGTATAAAGATTATTAAATACAAATTCTATTGAAGAGAAAAACACAACCACCAGCCAATCAAAACCAGCAAGCACTGTTGTCTTAAACACAACATTTAAAAGTGGGATATATATTGTAGCTAAGAAAAGCAAAAATGATATCAAAACTGCTAAAACCAAGTACGGATTAGTAAAAACTCCTATCTCAAATATTAAATTTCTTTCTGACCTACATTCAAAGGCGTGTATCAGTTCTACCATCACTAATGTAGCAAAAGCTACAGTCCTAGCTTTTTCCAATGTCCCATAACTTAATGCAAATACATATGACCCAAGAGTACCCATTGCCATCAAAAATCCCACTATAATGATTCTTATACCCAATCCTCTTGAAAACACACTTTCTTTAGCTTCCCTTGGTTTCATCATCATTATATCTTTTTCAGGAGGATCCATCCCCAGAGCTAAAGCCGGCAACCCATCAGTAACAAGATTCACCATTAATATTTGAATTGGTGCAAGAGGCAATTTCAAGGCCATTAAAGCTGCAAAAAACATAGTCAAAACTTCTCCAAGATTACAAGAAAGCAAAAATCGTATAAACTTTCGTATATTGTCATAAATTATTCTTCCCTCTTCAACAGCTGCCACAATAGTGGCAAAATTATCATCTAATAAAATCATAGAAGAAGCCTCTTTCGCAACTTCTGTTCCTCCTTTTCCCATAGCAATACCTATATCTGCCTCTTTCAAAGCTGGGGCATCATTTACACCATCTCCTGTCATAGCTACTGTAAAACCTTTGTTTCTAAGGGCTCTGACAATTCTGAGCTTATGCCTTGGAGTTACTCTTGCATAAACACTAATATTTGTACAAGCTTTCTCAAGGTCCTTATCGCCCATGTTATCTAAATCCTGCCCCGTAATTACTTTATCCTTTTTCTCTAATATTTTTAATTTTTTCGCTATAGCAGTTGCAGTAATCTTGTGATCCCCTGTTATCATAACCGGTTTTATTCCTGCCATCTTGCATTTTAAAATTGCCTCATATACCTCCCTTCGCGGAGGTCTATCATCCCTTCCAATCCTACAAAAACCAAATCTTTTTCTATAAATTCCGCAACCATTGGAAATTTAGGAGGAAGTCTTTTGTAAGCAAAAGCCAATACTCTTAAAGCTTCACTTCCAAAATTTTCATTGATATCCAATATTCTTTTTTTATCAAAAACAGTAAGAGGCACTTCTTTACCTTCTGTATATTTATATGTACAAAGGTCTAACATTACATCTGGGGCACCTTTTACATAAACATATTTTTCACCCTTTATCTCCACAATAACAGACATCCTTTTTCTTTCCGAATCAAAAGGAATTTCTTCTATTCTTTTGATATTTTCTACTAGTTTAAGAGAAAGTCCTGATTTAATTGAAAAAGAAAGTATAGCAGCTTCAGTAGGATCTCCTATGTATTTTTCTTCTTCTAAAGTTTCTTTGCCAATTTTTATCTTTTCTCTCTTAATCTTTGCATTATTGCACAATGCCCCTATCTCTAACATCTTTCTAAAAGCACTTCTCTCTTTATTTGTTATTTTCGCAAATTCTTCACTTTTATCCCCTTTTACCTCCAAAACTTGCTCATCGCAAAACACTTTTGTCACAGTCATTTTATTCTCTGTCAAAGTACCTGTTTTGTCAGTGCAAATTACATTAGTACATCCTAATGTTTCAACAGCAGGTAATTTTCTTATTAATACATTTCTTTTAAGCATTCTTTGTACTCCAATTGCCAAAGAAACTGTAACAACAGCAGGAAGTCCTTCAGGAATAGCAGCAACTGCAAGGCTTACACCTGATAAAAACATATAATACAAAGACTCTCCTCTTATTATTCCTAATACTATTACAATACCGCATATAGCAAGAGCTCCAACTACTAGCACTTTTCCCAGTTTATTAAGTCTTATCTGCAATGGAGTTTCATTTTTTTCAATGTCTTTAATCATTCCCGCAATTTTCCCCATCTCTGTTTGCATACCTGTAGCAGTTACAATAGCTTTCGCTCTTCCTTTAGTAACAATTGTACCCATATAAACTACATTACTATTAGTTACTGCCACTCTCGTTACATTGCTTACAGCTTCCTTGTTGACAGGGATTGATTCACCAGTCAAAATCGATTCATCTACTTCTAAATTATGGCTTTCTATCAAAACAGCATCTGCTGGAACTTTATCCCCCGCCTCCAAAATGATAATATCATCTATTACAATTTGGGAAGCTTCTATCTCTTTTTGTTCTCCGTCCCTCAAAACCTTTGCAATAGGTGCTGCAAGTTTTTTTAAAGCTTCCAAAGACTGTTCTGTCCTATACTCCTGGATAAATCCTAATACAGCGTTTAAAATGACTATTAACGTTATTGTTAAAGCATCGGCTAATTCTCCCATTAAAGCAGAAATTAAAGTAGCTGCCAATAAAACCATCACCATAAAATCTTGAAATTG
This sequence comes from Thermoanaerobacter thermocopriae JCM 7501, assembly GCF_001310975.1. Lineage (GTDB taxonomy): Bacteria > Bacillota > Thermoanaerobacteria > Thermoanaerobacterales > Thermoanaerobacteraceae > Thermoanaerobacter > Thermoanaerobacter thermocopriae. Next base: position 17,719 of record NZ_BAZY01000033.1, on the reverse strand, counting down.
ATTTAAAAATATTTGCAAAGGGCTAATTTTGTGACCTTCCTCCAATATATTCGGCCCATATTTTAATAGTCTTTTTTGCGCTTCTTGACTATTTAAGCCAGTAAAGTTAGCTTTATCAAAGTAGTAAATTGCTTGTTCTATTTGTTTCTTAGAGTAAGTCATTCCAATCCCCTTTCTTAAAACTTTTTGCTCTTTAAATAAAATATGAGGGCATTTTAAAAAACATGCCTCATTCTTTTAAACTCTGCCAGCCCTCTCTTGCAAGATTGACTATTAAATTATGTCGAGATTTGTCAAGATGGGTTATGACTCTATTATACCATTTTAATGCCTCTTCTCTATTGCCTAACATTCTATTAAGTTCTGCTATCATGTATATAAGAAGTATTTCTTCCTCATATCTATCCGAACTACTATAGGCTTTTACATAAGAATCCAATGAATATTTAAGATATTTTTCTTCATTTGGCTTATCGTTTAAAATTCTATATATCCAAGCTATTCTAAGGCAAGTCTTTGCAAATATTATGGGTTTATCTTCTTTTAGCTGGGAGCAATATAAAGCCAATAAATAGGCTTCCAATGCTTTTTGAGGTTTTCTTTCTCCAGAAAACTCCCTTTTGACCCATTTATCCGTTACCATAGATAAGATTTTTTCCCTTTTGTCATTGGTAATCCTGTCAAACTCCGATTCCAAAGCAGCATATCCACAATTTGGACATACAATAACCTCATAAAAAAAAGGGTTAATCCCATCTTTATATTTAGTATAAAAATCCCTTTCTCTTTCCTCCACCTTTAATTGTGAAGTCCTTATTTTGGTATATGTAAACTCTTTTTTACATACCGGGCACACAATTTTTTTATCATATAAATATTTGTTCTCCAATATTACACCTCCATCTAACATCAATCTTATGAAAATATTTTACCATATTTATCTACATTTTTCGACATCCTGTAGATAAAAGACCAGCCATTTAAAAAAACTATTTGTGATTAATCATTCCATATGTAAGACTAATAAGCATAATAATGCCTCCATAACCAGCAATGGGGTACAAATAATGAACAAGTTTTGCAAAACCAAATCTACTAGCTATAAGGGCTATTGCTCCTGAAACAATAGTAAAAATTTTATATTTCACTGACCCTATTTCTGTAAACCTTGCAGCAAATCCATATAGATTTCCAACAGCCGTAGTGTATATTTCCGCAATTAAAATAAAACTATATACAAATTTCAAAGCCGATGAAATCTTACCAGCAATGTAAAGCATAGGTATTTCATAAGAAGATGCAGAAGGCATATTTAAAAGTATTGTAAAAAATATCAAAAATGCTCCCAAGCCTAACCCTATTCCCCCCAATGCAGCACCCCATCTTAGTTTTGACCTATCGCTGGTCCTATCACCAAGAGGAGCAAGAATAGCAACCGCCATCAAAAGATTATAGGAAGCATAAAGTACTCCCGATAATGCAAAATTTTCTACTGCAGCTTTGAAAGGAAAGTCAGCAGTTGTTATAACTGTAATATCTGGTCCATAAAAGAGAGAAAAAATACTCACAATAATTACAGCAAGCAATAGCAAAGGTACCACAAAAGATATGGCAGAAATAACTCCTCCAATTCCTGTTAATACTGTTATAACTGATATTACTGCCATCACTACACCACCAACGGCAGAAGGGAGTCCAAATTGTTCTTCAAAAATTGCACCACAACCTGCTATCATTGCAGACAATGCTCCAAACAAAAAAAATGTAATTACTAAATCTATCACTCTTCCAAAAAAAGGTCCACCAGTTTCCATAATGACTTTTTTATAAGAAGAGGCTTTAAACCTGTTACCTAATTGTAAAATAATATACCCATAAAGCACAAACATAAAAACTGCAATTAAAAGCCCTATAATCCCTTTTATCCCATGGTATGCAAAAAATTGTAATATCTCTTGTCCTGAAGCAAAGCCTGCTCCTATTACTGTACCTATATAAGTTGCAGCAACTTTAAAAACCGAAATTTCTTTTTTACTCAAAAAAATCCCGCCTTTCTTTCTATTTAAATATATTTTGGGCGGAACTCAAAATATTATTCTTTTAGAAAATTTATTTACTTTTTATCATAAAATGAGTTAAAATAGTAGATGTTGTAAACCGGTTTCGAGGTGAGAAAAATGAAAAGAAAAAATTGGATCATCTTCTTTTTAATAATAGCTGTCCTGGTTTCAGCAGCTTTTTTTGCATATAAGTACTTCAAGAATTTACAAAATAAAGAGACGCCACTATAGGCGTCTTTTCAGTCTGTAAAACCAGCAAGGTCTGTTTTTTATTGGTTCTATTACCTCAATATCTTAGTACTTCGTTGATAATTAATTTTTTATCCCCCTTTTCCCTTTTCTCCTAAGCTTTTACAGTAGTTTTTTTAGGGTCAGTATTCTTCCAATATTCCATAAAGAACACTATAAAAATACTGACCATAAGACCCAATATAAATGCTATAATTATATTCAATGACTTTTTAGGTGCTATTGGTTTATCCGGCACTAACGCTTTGCTAGTTATAAGAATGCTCTGTTTGCCAAGGTCTGATTCTTTAAGTAACTCCAGCATATTATATTTTTCCAGCATTATATCTCTTGTGTTTTTTAGTAATTCCAACTGTTTTTGTGTTTGTTCAATTAAAAGTCTGTCTTGTGAATTTGTTTGAATTTCATTAAGTTTGGTAGTCGTCTCTCTTATCTTATCATTTTGGAGATTTATAAGTTTGTTCAAAGTTTCAATTAATTTATCTGTCTGTCTGTTATTTCTCTCAATAATATAACTCCGAAAATTTTCGGCTATCGTATCTGCAATTTTTGCCGCAAGCTCTGGATTATCTTCTTTAACAGTAACCGTTATAAGGTTTGTATTATTAACGATAGAAACTGAAATTTGCTTTTTTAAATTTTCTACCGTGTACTTTTGAGGATCTAATCCTAATTGTTTTACAGTATTCATAAGGACAATAGGATTAGTAACCTCTTCTTTAAATGCCTCCACTGACATATCAGGATATTTCAAAAGTGAAGACAACAACAAAGATAAGTCTTTATCTATGCTGTCACTTTGTACAGACGGCAGGTTTGAATCCTTTCCAGGAAAAATAACCGTGGTATTTGAACCAAAAAAACCTGTTTCAGGTGTTACATCAGTAACAGACAAAGTGGTAGTAGCTTCATAGGTAGGTTTTATTACAAAAAAACTAAGCACTACTGCTACTAAAGTTGCAGCAAGCGTTACAATAATGATTGTCTTTTTATGTTTTAAAATTATCTCAATAAGTTCCCGCAATGAAATTTCTTCTTCCAATTTTTATCCTCCTTTATCTTTAAACTTCTTGTGTAATTGTTGGTGCAGCTTCTTCTCCCACCGGATCTAAATTTCTTGCAACCTCCAATAAATATCTCTTAAAAGGTTCTCTTAAGTCTTCTCTTTTTAGAGCATACTCAACAGTTGCCATAAGGTAACCTAATTTATCTCCCACATCATATCTTTTGCCAATAAAATCATAGGCGTAAATTGCTTCATAATTTAAAAGAGTTTTTAAAGCATCCGTAAGCTGTATCTCACCTCCTGCTCCTGGTGGCGTGTTTTCCAATATTTCAAATATTCTTGGCGTTATTATATATCTTCCCAGAATAGCTATATTTGATGGTGTTTCTTCTTTTTTAGGCTTTTCTACGAGATTATTCACTTTGTACAATCTGTCCTCAATAGGTGTAGAATCAACAATACCGTATTTATCTACATCCTCATACGGCACTTGTTGCACTCCAATAATAGTGCAGTTGTACCTTTCGTATTGTTCAATCATCTGCTTCAAAACAGGAACTTCAGCATCTACTATGTCATCCCCCAAAAGAACAGCAAAGGCTCATTTCCCACAAAAGCTCTCGCACAGTATATGGCATGACCTAAACCTTTTGGCTCTTTTTGCCTAATGTAATGAATATCTACCATATTAGTAATGTCTTCCACAAGATGCAAAAGGTTTTCTTTCTTTTTCTTTTTTAACTCCAGCTCCAACTCTACTGATTTATCAAAATGGTCTTCTATCGCTCTTTTATTCCTCCCAGTTATTATAAGTATATCTTCAATTCCAGACTGTATTGCTTCTTCAACTATGTACTGAATAGTGGGTTTGTCCACAATTGGAAGCATTTCTTTAGGCTGGGCTTTGGTAGCAGGTAAAAACCTGGTACCAAGGCCTGCAGCCGGAATTATCGCCTTCCTTATTTTCACTATTTTTTCCTCCCAATATAAGCTTTATGGCTTATTTAAACTCCACGCCAAATTTAGCTAAAGCTTCTGAAAGCTCTTTTTTAATAGCTTCAAGCTTTTCTTCTGTCTTTGCCTCACATCTCACAATAAGCTCTGGTCCCGTATTAGAAGCTCTAACCAGTCCCCATCCTCCATCAAACAACACTCTTGCACCATCAACATCTATAATGTCATATCCTTTTTCTTTAAAGTACTCGGTCACACCATTTACCACATCAAATTTTTTCTCATCCTCACATTCTAATCTTATTTCAGGTGTTGCAGGATATTTAGGAACATCAGCTAAAAGCTCAGACAAAGATTTATCTGTATGAGAAAGTATTCGTAGTAGCCTTGCAGCAGCGTATGCCGCATCGTCAAAACCATAGTACTCATCTGCAAAAAACATATGGCCAGACATCTCTCCCGTAAATACAGCACCTAATTCTTTCATCTTTGCTTTTATGAGGGAATGTCCTGTTTTGAAAAAGATAGGTTTGCCTCCTAATTTCTCAATTTCTTCTACTAATGCCTGAGAACATTTCACTTCTACAATTGCTTCAGCACCAGGATGTTTTTTCATTATTTCTCTCCAATAGAGAATCATCAACATGTCTCCCCAAATTATGTTCCCTTTTCATCCACAACACCAATTCTATCACCGTCACCGTCAAAAGCTATACCCAAATCTGCGTTTACCCTCTTTACTTCTTCAATTAAATCTTTTAAGTTTTCTTCTTTTACTGGATCTGGAAAATGGTTTGGAAATGTAGGATCAGACTCACAATAGAGAGGATATACTTCACAACCTAAGTTATATATAACATCAGGATAAAAATATGAACCCGTTCCATTTCCACAATCGACAACAACTTTAAGTTTTCTTTCGCCTAATTTAACATTTTCTTTTATCATATTAACATACGCATTAATAGGATAAGCATATTTTACATTTCCCGTACCTTTTTCGAATTCTCCTTTTTCTGCCAGATAGTATAGCTTTTTAAGTTCATCGCCATAAATAGTAGAAGGTCCTACCATAACTTTGAAACCATTAAATTGAGGGGGATTGTGGCTTGCAGTAATCATCATCCCTGCTTGATAATTGTATAGAAAATTTGAATAGTAAAAAGCTGGAGTCGTTAAAACCCCTACATCCAGCACATCACAACCTGTTGAAGTAAGTCCTTTAACCAAAGCGTCTCGCAAAGGCCTTGATGACAACCTATTATCCCTGCCTATAAGCACATCCTTAATTCCCTTTTGTCTTACATATGTACCAAAAGCCTTTCCTATCATTTCTGCCGTCTCATCTGTTAAATCTTCACCCCACACCCCTCTAATATCATACATTCTAAACATATTTTCATTCAACTTCATTTGTCTCAACCTCCTTTTTATGTCATACAATTTAATTATATAAATAATACTGAAAATCCTCAATACACAATTTTCACAAAATTGTTTCTTAACTTTCCACAAATATATTAACAAGCGTAAACCAGACTCCTTCGCTGCTCAGATGCATTTTCAATTACTTCAATAGCTAAATCTACACTTTTCAGTTCTCCCGCTATACTAAGCATAACTTTTGCTCTCTTTTTCCTTTTGTCTATTTTCTTAATAAGCCCTTCGTAACCTTTTAATGGTCCTTCAATTATCTTTACTCTTTCTCCTTCCATTATACCTTTTGACACATCTATTAAATCAGAATTTTTAATAAGAGACAAAATTATTTTCATCTCCTCTTCTCTTACAAAAGCAGGCCTTTTTCCTTCTTTCAGAAACACACCCATTTTTAAAACTTCAGACATTTTATAATATAACTCATCACTCATTTCGGCATTTACAAAAACATATCCAGGAAACAAAAGTTTAATTTTTTCTACCGGTTGTCCTTTTACTCTCTCTATAATTTTTCTTTTCGGAACAAGTAATTTCACTTCCTCTTTAAAGCAATTCTGAATGATATCTTTAACTTTGTTTTCAAAACCACCGCGAGTAAATATAACATACCATTTTTTCATTTTTTTACACCCCAATTAATAATTTTATCTCTTCTTCTTACAAAGTTCAACATAATATTTCCCAATTCTTGCATAAATGAGTATCCCAATGGAAAATAAAAAATTGGCACTCAATCTTGTCTTATTTTCATTGCCACCACATTTCTCAACAAAACTTATAAACTATCCCAATCGACAATGTTTTTCCTTAAACAAATTTTCATACTTTTAAACATATATTCACCTCATCTTAAAATTTTAATCTGCACCTTTTACAACCGCAAGAGGTATAAGGCGTGCAACAGGTGTTGTAATTCCTCCTTCTGAAAGGACAGAAATAACTTCTTCCACATCTTTATAGGCCAGCGGCGACTCATCAACTATATCCTTAAAAGACCTGACATTGTATATAACATCTCCCATAGCCTTTTCAAATTCCTCTTTAGTGATTTTTTTCGCTTTGTTGCGAGAAAGCCTTCGTCCTGCCCCGTGATTTACCGAATAAAAAGTTTCTGCCGCTTTCTCTGTGCCAACCACAACGTAAGAACCTGTACCCATACTGCCGGGAATAAGAGCAGGATGTCCTGATTCTTTGTAAAAAGAAGGATTTTGCGGATGCCCCGCTGGTAAAGCTCTCGTCGCTCCCTTTCTGTGAACAAGAAGCTTTTTCCCTCCATGTTCTTCCCATTTAGCAATATTATGAGCAACATCATATACCAGTTGAAAGCCCATAGATTCTGAAGATTTTTTTAATACATCTTCAAATGCTTTTATAACATCAAACATAATTATTTGTCTGTTTGAAAAAGCAAAATTCACTGCTGCTGCCATGCTTTATAATACGCCTTACCTTCCTTTGAATCAATAGGAGCTGCCGCAAGCCCTTTTTCAGGAACATCAACACCGTATTTCTTTGCCGCCTCCCATAGAATCTTAGTATAATCTGTCGCAATCTGATGTCCAAACCCGCGGCTTCCTGTGTGAATCATTACAGCAATTTGCCCTTTGAAAAGTCCAAAATGCTCTGCCAATTTCTCATCCAAAATAGAGTCAACCTGTTGAATCTCTATAAAATGATTGCCCCCACCTAAAGTGCCAAGCTGCTCTTCTCCTCTTCCTTGCGCTTCTTTTGACACAGCAGAAATGTCTGCCCCTGAAAGCTTTCCACCCTCTTCAATAAAGTTTAAATCCGATTTTTTCCCAAAACCTGCCTTAATGACAGCCTCTACCCCATTATGAACTACATCATCAAAAATTAACCTCGTAATACCTTTATGCCGTCCCTTTTTCCCTATGCCTGTAGGAACATAATACTCAATCCGTTCTATAAGCTTATACAAAAGCTCTTTATTAAAATACTCTGCTTCAAGATTAGTTCTCAAAAGCCTTACACCACAATTAATATCATATCCTACGGCTCCCGCTGAAATAACCCCTTTCTCCTCTATCGCCATAACTCCTCCTATAGGAAGACCAAACCCTTCGTGAATATCCGGCATCCCTATAACTGGTTTCACCACTCCAGGAAGGGTGGCAGCGTTGGTAATCTGTCGTAAAGACTGGTCTTCATGCAAAAGCTCTTTTAAGGTATCATTCACATAAATTACTGCATCAACACGCATTTTGCCAAACTTGGGAATGCACCATTTATTAATCCCGTCTTTTACTACCGTATAACCCTGTATAACCTCTACCCCATGGAAGTTTACCCCCTTCCTATCTCTTATTTTCCTAAAATTCACGAATAAAAACATATCATCTAACATTAAATTTCTGTTGATTGTTCCTTATCTTGTAATTCTTTTTTAATTTCATTATATCATACTTAACTTTTAAGTATTCTAATAAAAGCCAATACAGTAAGTAATATAAAAACCCCACTTTTTATACATGTAAAAAGTGGGGTTTTTGTCAACGTTTTTGATACTGGTCGTCCAAAACATTTACTATTCTTGCAGTAAACATGCGACTCTTTTCAAAAAATCTGTTATTTACGTATATACCAGCGAAAACAAGTATGATAAAAAGAAACCCTATTAGAAATGAAAAAAGTTCTTTCCACATGATATTTAAAATATCTGCAAGTTTCAGCCCTAAGATCACTCCCAAAATAAAACCTGCCAGTGGAATTACGTATAGTATAAAAGTAGCAGAAAGAAGCGCCTTAGACTCCATCTCAATTTCCACTATTTGACCTACTTCCGCCTTCGTTTCATTTTCAGCCCAAACTTTCAAAGGCTGTCCTTTAACGCCACCGCTGCATGCCCTACATTTATCACACGCAGATGTCCGTATCACTGCAACTTCGGCCTTGTTACCCTTTTTTGAAACAACAATAGCCTTCTCTTTCACAAAAATCCCTCCGATAGTTTTTATGATATCACACAAATACTTTTAAATCAATGTTATGTTTAAAATAAAACCGTCGTTATTAAGAAGCACTAAAATAAAAAAGACTCATGTGAGGAAAATCCCCACAGGAGTCTTTTTCAAAATTACTTCATAAACAGAGGTGCAAAAACCAGGGCCACGATAGTCATGAGTTTTATCAGGATGTTCAGGGACGGGCCAGAAGTGTCTTTGAAGGGGTCCCCCACAGTATCTCCTACAACAGCCGCTGCATGGGTGGGTGTACCCTTGCCTCCATAATTTCCTTCCTCAATATACTTTTTGGCATTATCCCAAGCTCCGCCTGAGTTAGCCATCTGAATTGCTAACATGACGCCAGTCACCAATGCACCAGCTAAAAGCCCTCCCAGAGCTTCTCTGCCAAATATAAACCCAATGGCTAGTGGTGCAATAACAGCAATAAGGCCCGGAATTATCATTTCCCTAAGAGCCGCTCTAGTGCTTATATCAACGCACCTTGCATAATCAGGCTTGGCCTTTCCTTCCATTATGCCCGGAATTTCCCTGAACTGCCTGCGAACCTCTTCGATCATCTGGGATGCCGCTTTCCCCACTGCTTCCATAGTCATCGCAGAAAACAAGAAAGGCAGCATTGCTCCTATTAAAAGACCAACTATAACATCAGCCCGCAGTAGGTCGATACCCTCTTTTAAACCTGCAGCGGTAGTATACGCTGAAAACAGTGCTAGAGCCGTCAGTGCTGCAGAACCAATGGCAAATCCTTTGCCCATGGCTGCCGTGGTATTTCCGACCGCATCCAGCTTGTCGGTGATTTTTCTGACAGATGGGTCAAGTTCGGCCATTTCCGCAATACCACCAGCATTGTCGGCTATAGGCCCATAGGCATCTACTGCAACAGTCATGCCCGTAGTTGACAACATACCAATTGCCGCGAGAGCTATACCGTAGAGGCCAGCGAATTTATAGGATATAATTATTGCTAACGCTATAAATAACACCGGCAAAGCTGTACTTTTCATTCCAACAGCCAGGCCTGTTATAATGTTTGTAGCTGGTCCAGTCTGAGACGCTTTTGCAATTTCTCTTACAGGATTGTAGTTAGAAGAAGTATAATATTCAGTAAGTATTCCTATCAAAACCCCCACTACGATACCAGAAACAGCCGCATAAAAAGCGTTAATTTCTTGTAAAAAATACCTGCTGAAAAAGAAAGTGATCAATATTACAAAAATAGCACTGGCAAAGCTGCCCTTGCTGAGAGCTTTCTGTGGATTGGCTCCCTCTCCTGTCCTTACAAACAAAGTCCCAACTATGGAACTGATAATTCCCGCCGCTGCCACAAGCATTGGAAAGATGACGCCCTTGATACCATATGGTTGATTTGTTACAGGACTGATAGCAACAGCGCCAATGGCTATACCGGATATTATTGAACCCACGAAAGATTCAAAAAGGTCAGCCCCCATACCGGCCACATCACCTACGTTATCCCCTACATTATCAGCTATTACCGCCGGATTCCTGGGATCATCCTCAGGTATACCCGCTTCCACCTTGCCGACAAGGTCAGCTCCAACATCGGCTGCTTTAGTATATATTCCTCCGCCAGCTCTAGCAAATAAGGCTATTGAACTGGCTCCAAGGGCAAAACCATTGATGACGTCAAAACTTTTTACATCCGAAGGGTCCCCGAACAAGAAATATAGTATCCCGAGCCTAAAAGGCCCAGGCCAACCACTGACATTCCCATCACAGTACCGCCAGAAAATGCTATGGAAAGGGCCTTATTCATTCCTTCCCGTGCCGCATTAGCGGTTCTTACATTGGCTCTGGTAGCAACGCTCATCCCAATAAATCCCGCTAGAACCGAAGCTATAGACCTGTTATGTAAGTTACAGCCGTTTGCCAATTTATGAACGTACCTATAACGAAGAACATTACGGCAACGAATATCGCCAGAGTTTTATATTCCCTCAACAGGAAAGCCATGGCACCTTCGTGTATGGCATCGGATATTTCGCGCATTTTCTCGTTCCCTACAGGACTCTTGATAATCATCATGGTGCGCATGAAAGCGAACAAAAGTGCAACCACGCCTGAGATAGGTGCTAGCCATATTAATTTTTCCATTATAAACTTCCCTCCAATACACAAATTATTTTAGATTACCGCAGTACCCAAAAACCTCATAAACTAAAGGGTTCTGCTATATATTTCCAAGGAATTCCTCACTTTTGTTTATTCGGCAAAAATGAGAGAATTCCTCTAAAAAACAAAGTTAAACGAAGAGCATAAGCGTAATGTTTTTTTCGATTTTTGGGTTGTTCTAATTACTATTTTATTGTAATAACTTTATTATTTATGTTTTATATTTCGCTTATTGTTGTTGTAAATTAAGTATAGTTCCGAAAGATATCTACCTCGCCATTTTTCTATGATAAATACTAGCCATCTATTTTTCATAATTGTTATAACACATTTTACAATATAAGACAAGGTATTTAAAAGCCAAACCTTCGAATATTATAAGTTATTCTTTTACTTAATGCTTAGAAAAACAAACTTCCTACACCATAACTCAATATCATAACTAAAATAGCTGCTGTAATATTTCCCATAAATATGGCTAAAAGCGCCTGCTTGAATTGCATGTTTAAAAGAGCTGCAGCTAAACTTCCACTCCATACTCCCGTTCCAGGCAAAGGAATAGCTACTACCAGTACAAGCCCCCATACGCCATATTTCTGTATTTTTTCCCCATTATACTTTAAAGATCTATCTGTAAGCTTATCTACTAACTTTTTAAATAATCTCGTTTTTTTAAGACGAACAAATATAGGTTTAATGGTAAATAATATAAAGGGTACTGGTATCATACTACCTATCAAACTTATAATCGTAGTATAAAAAGGAGATAATCCTAAAGATATGCCTATTGGAATTGCTCCTCTAAGCTCTACTACAGGCAATGCTGCTATAAATAGAACTGCTAATTCTCTAGGTAGAAAGTTGAGTATTTCTTTTACAAATGATTCCATTATTATACCCCTTTACATTCTACTTAGAATTTCTTTGTAATTTACATAACTCACTAATAAATTTATATTATATTGTTTACTAAATAGCTTGCTCTGCATTTTTATCATTATCTTTATTCTAGTCTTTATATTATTATATCTCATAAATGATAAATTTTGAACAATAATAATTTAAATTCTCTATACTATCTCTTAGCAACTTTAAACTACAGTTAATTAGGAAGCCCCCAAACATTGCAAAAGTCTTATTTATATATTCACCACAAAAGTTCCACGTAACCATCGTGTGAAAAAAAACGGAACAAAATAGCCTATTTGTGCGTCTATATTTTTGAAGAAAAATTTAGCCCGTCTTTTCATAGATTAGCTGTTGTGTGTCAATCTTTTTAAGTTGTTTTCTGCCGGAATAAGCTTAGTCTCATATTCTTCAATTTTAAAATTTAACCTTTCCAGCGCTCTCTTCATTTCTTCAATGCGTGAAAGAAGTTTCTCCCGTTGCTCGATAAGGATTTGTTTTCTGGCCTCTATAGTTTTGTCGCCCTGTTGGAGCAGCGTAACATACTCGACCAGCGTCTCAACTTGAACACCTGCGCTGCGCATACATTTAATGAATTCAATCCACTTACAGTCTTCCTCCGTATAATCCCGGATACCGCTTTCGTTGCGATTTACCCTGGGGATCAGGCCAATACGCTCATAGTAGCGGAGTGTATCCGGTGAAAGGCCAAATTTTTTGCTTACTTCTGCAATCGTCATGTGGCTTCACCTCCAATGTTCAATATTATTTAATACTCGGAGTTAACTCCAAGTCAAGGGTTTTAATATAGTAGCACTACCTGTGCTACTATATTAGATAGAAGTTTCTAACCCAAGTTTGTTTTATACACGTGCTTTGGCTATGCATCTTTTCCCTCTATTTTAAGCTGCAAATAATATTCATCAGAAACAGGTTCCATCCATTCAACTTCACCCTTTTTAGGATTGGCTGTAATCGCGATATGAGAAAGCCAACTATCCTGAGCCGCTCCATGCCAATGTTTAACACCCGGTTGGATTTTTACAACATCGCCTTCTTTGATTATCTGTACAGGCCGACCTTCTTCCTGATAATAGCCTCTTCCTCCGGTAACAAGCAAAATTTGTCCGCCGGGATGTTTATGCCAGTTATTCCTTGCACCCGGCTCAAAAGTAACATTATAGATTGGGCAATTAAAAATGCCGTCGTTAGAAGCCAGCGTTTCAACCCAGACTGTTCCTGTAAAATGTTCACTTTCAACTTTTTGCCCAAGTGGGAAAATTGTCCTGCCGCTTAAGTTTCCTGGTTCGGTTTTATCCATTCTTTTTCCTCCCTTTCATTTACGGTATACTATGATATCAAACCAAGTCTCTTAAGCCAGTCTGCAATATCTTTGTCTGCTCTGTTAACATTACTTCCGCGAATGGCTAAACCAGGCAGTACCTTGGCATTCGGGCAAAGTCTCTTGATATCGCGCTCACTGCTTCCCATTCCGCTACCTTCATGTGTGCAAAATGGAACAATGGTCTTTCCCGCGAAATCATAAGACTCTAAAAATGTAAACACAGCCATCGGCATCGTTCCCCACCAATTGGGGTAGCCGATGAAAATCACATCGTAAGAATTTATGCCGTCTAGCTTATTTACAAGTTCTGGTCTGGCATTTTGCCTTTTTTCTTCCTTTGCTACTTCTGTTGTTTCTGTATAATCTTCCGGATATGGCTTTACCGTTTTAATTTCGAACATATCACCACCAGTAAGTTCGTGTATCTTCTTCGCTATTACCTCTGTATTTCCAATCGGCAGGTTTAAAATACTGCCACCTACATAGTTATTTCCTCTGCGAGAAAAATAAGCGATAAGAATCTTTGAATACGGCAATTCCTACACTCCTTTCAAAATCACTGTTTTTCATTTACCCCCTATATATCAAATTTAAGTGTGCCAAGCCATTTCACGGTTTCCGGATCATTATGCGATAAGAACAAGCTCTTTCTTGTGTCTAATGTTGCAATCTTTTCCACATCCTCTTGACTCAATTCAAAATCGAAAATGCTAATGTTTTCCATCATCCTTTCTCTGTGCACAGTTTTAGGGATTGTGACTATCCCTCTTTGAACCAGCCAGCGCAAAATCACCTGCGCAACTGTTTTATTGTACTTTTTGGCTATAGATGCTAAAACTTCATTCTGAAAGATGTTGTTCCTACCTTCTGCAAAAGGACCCCAGGCTTCTGGCTGTACATTATATTTCTTCATGAACTCGATGCTTTCTATTTGCTGGCAGAACGGATGTATTTCTATCTGGTTCACAGCAGGAACTACCTCGTGGTGAACTATCAAATCCATGAGACGGTCCGGATAGAAATTGCTCACACCTATTGCCCTCACAAGCCCCTCTTTATAGAGTTCCTCCATAGCCCGCCAAGCACAATGCACATCACCAAACGGTTGATGAATCAAATAAAGGTCGATATAGTCAAGCTGAAGCTTTTTAAGCGATTTTTCAAATGCTTTTTTCGCTGATTCGTAGCCCGCGTCTTGTATCCAGAGTTTTGTAGTAATAAATAGATCTTCTCTTTTTACTATACTTTCCTCAATTGCTCTCTTAATAGCCTTCCCAACCGCTTTTTCATTCATGTAAGCGGCTGCTGTATCGATCAACCGGTAACCCGCTTTGATAGCTTCGTAAACACACTGTTCGCACTGTTCAAGATCAGTGATCTGATAAACACCGTAGCCCAAAATGGGCATCTCAACGCCGTTATTCAAAACTACTTTTTGCATGTTAATCCCTCCTACTGAACTAATTACATTGCCATACGCAGTATCTCTACAATATCTTCCTTCCTCAAAGGTGGACGACCTGGAAGCTTTCCTTCTTCGTCACAAAGAACTTCCAAAGTCTTATCAGCCAATAGGAAAGCATCTCATCAGTGACTTTTCCAATTCGGAAGTCTGGGCGCTTTTCCTGCCCGTACAAGCATATCCTTAGGATCACCTTCATAAAGGACTGAGGCTGCAATTACTTTTGAGGCATCCATGACGCTGCCGCCACCCATACCTATAACCACATCACATTCTTCCTTTTTTGCCAGTTCTGCAGCACGCACTGCAGTTGACAGCCGTGGGTTTGGTTCAACACCAGTTTTCATACCCGTTTTTCCAAAATCTCTGTAATGCATCATCCTACCTTCTATTATCAATCTTGGCATTAAAATAACTACTGCTCTTCAATTTCATTTAAAGGATTTATCGATACGTCATTTTTTCTACCTCCTCCGGATATCGCCCACCCTGGATAGAATTTTTGAAAGTGCTTCATTTATCTCTCTTAATTCTTCTTCAGTAAATGTTATAGATACAGCACCTATATTTTCTTTGAGTCGTTCAAGTTTTGTTGTACCAGGAATTGGAACAATCCAAGGTTTTTGAGCTAAAAGCCAAGCTAAAGCTATTTGTGCAGGAGTTGCTTGCTTTCTGCGGGCAACTTCCTTTATAAAATCAACAAGTGCAAGATTTGCCCGTATTGCTTCAGGTTGAAAACGAGGAATACTGCTACGTATATCTGTTGAATCAAATTGAGTTTTCTCATCTATAGTTCCTGTAAGAAATCCCTTCCCAAGCGGACTGTAAGGAACAAAACCAATACCTAATTCCTCACACGTTGGTAGTACTTCTTCCTCAGGCTTCCTCCACCATAGAGAATACTCACTTTGAACAGCGGCAACTGGACAAACTGCATGAGCTCGGCGAATAGTTTCTGCACTTGCCTCCGACAATCCAAAGTATCTTACTTTCCCTTCATGGATGAGGTCCTTTACCGCTCCAGCCACGTCTTCAATGGGTACATTTGGATCCACACGGTGCTGGTAGTAAAGATCAATCGCGTCTACCCTGAGTCGCCTGAGAGAACCTTCTACAGCTTTTTTGATGTGCTCTGGTCGGCTGTTAAGTCCCCTCCAACCAGGTCTTCCGTCAGGATATAAATCAAATCCAAACTTGGTAGCAATCACCACCTCGCCCTTGAACGGCTCCAAAGCCTCTCCCACAAGTTCCTCATTAGTGTACGGTCCATAAACCTCAGCGGTATCAAAAAAGGTAACACCCAGTTCTACTGCCTTGCGAATGAGCGCAATCATCTCTTCCCTATCGGAAGAGGATTCTGACCAAAACTCATCCGCATACATCCCAGTCCAATTCCGGAAACCTCAAGACCAGATTTTCCCAGTTTTCGCTTTACCATAGATAACCCCCCTATGTTTTATCTACAATTTAAAGTATACTTGCTGGAGTTAACTCCAAGTCAATACCTTTTGGAGGATAAATCTTAGTAACTATCCTGGGGCCTACTTGTAATTTGCTTTTTTCTACCACCAACCGCGAAAATCCCCCAAAACTAGACCCTCACCTGCCCAAACCGATGGGCCTACTTGTTATCTTACTTTTCCCCGCTCGGCTGGTACCATTGGAATTGGAAAGGAGACAATGCCAGATGGCCACTGAGATTGCAGAAACCTCTGTGGAAAGAAAACGCAACATAGTGAACAGAGAGCTAGAAAACCCTATCCGTCCCGAAGACTGGACTTACAAGGACAGGTAGCAGCAACCTTCCAGCACGAAATCGCCACAATTGATTCAGTCGTATCATTCTACAATGAGGGCGTTTCCCGCATTATCCTTACCGACCCGAAGAACTTGAATCTCGGCATAGGCACATGTAGCTGGTCGACTTCGTTTATGGAGAACCATCGTCAACGCTGCGTTGGAACGAGTAAGTACGGGTATCGCTGACTAAGCCAGCAAACCTTTTCATGTGAAGAAGTCCTGCCAGTTAAGAGAGGTTCACCGGGGCCTTTTATTTTTTGTGCTGACAATTTCCTACAAAAATTTTATTGGTCCTCTTTTAAGTCCTTGGGAAGTACACTATATTTTAACAGTTTCAATTCCTTATAGACTCCCATACCGCAAATGCGGCACCAGCAGAGGATGAAAATACCATCCCCTTTACGGGAAGCACGCAGGATAGAATAACCCCTTATGGTTGTTGCACCAGCTCTTCAATTTTACAGTCGCTATCGTTCAAATTTTAAAAAAGGAGTTGGCTCTTTCATGGATTTAGTATCCAGTCGTTCTATACTTGCGGCTATTGTAAATGGTGAAGAAAATCCCGAAACCCTGGCTGAGCTTTCTCAAGGCAAGCTAAAAAATAAAATGGAACAGTTCCCCTCTGCTGCCCATTTGTGTTCTTAGCTGCCTCAAAGGCAAAAGAAACTTATCTCTCAAGTCAGTACCACCGCATCGCTGCTCGAAGAGGAGCAAACCGTGCAGCAGTTGCAGTGGAACATAGCATTTTAATTATAGTTTATCATATTCTCAAGCGAAAGCAACCTTATATTGAATTAGGTCCTACTTATTATGAAGAAAAAAAGCGTAATATGATTATTCGTCAATCTTTAAAAAAGCTAGAGTCTTTAGGTCTTAAGGTCACGGTCGAATCTGCAGCGTCTTAACTTTTTATTTTACTTTATTAACCATTCATTTATCCCATATTTTTACATCGGTATGGTTTAGTTTTTTGTTGCCTTTTTGAGAGACACTATTTTCAGGATAGGTAGGCTAAAAACTCATGTTTTGCTAAGTTGCTGTAAATAGCATTCCAAGTTTCAATTCCTAGGTAGGCTAAAAACGCTCTGGGCATGAAATCCCAGTATACCCGCGAGGAGCTGTTTCAATTCCTTATAGGTAGGCTAAAAACCGGGGTAGGACAAGAGTTAAGGGTAAGGAACCTTGTGTTTCAATTCCTTATAGGTAGGCTAAAAACGGAAATAAAAAATAAAAGGAGGAGACTTAAAATGTGTTTCAATTCCTTATAGGTAGGCTAAAAACCTGGGCGGAAGTTTGTTATACGTGAAAATGAAGTGCGTTTCAATTCCTTATAGGTAGGCTAAAAACAAACAAAAGAACTTCGAGAGCTAGAAGCAGAGA
>NZ_BAZY01000032.1 GCF_001310975.1 Thermoanaerobacter thermocopriae JCM 7501 | reverse complement strand
ACTTATTTTATTTCCAAGGAGGGATAATTTCTGCTCTTTGGAGAGCTTTAAATACTACCACAAATACAGGTCCTATTATAAGTCCTAAAGCACCAAAAAGTTTTACACCTATAAACATAGATAAAAGCGTAACAAGAGGATGAAGACCGATACTCTGACCTACAATCTTAGGTTCTATCATCTGTCTTACAACTACTACCAAAATGTATAATATTAAAAGATATATTCCTACCATGTAATTTTTTATTATGATAATATTGTAAAGGGCCCATGGTATCATAACAGAACCAGAACCTAGTACGGGCAATGCATCTACAATGGTTACAAAAAGGCCCAATAAAAATGGATAGTCAAAGCCTATTATTACAAGACCAATGGATACTTCCAAAAATGTTATAAGCATTATTGCTGCTACTGCTCGAAGGTATCCGAAAAATGTTTTTAAAAGGTCTATCTGTATATTTTTTGCATGTTGTGCCCAATGGGATGGAATTTGCCTTTTTATAAAATCTAGTATAAGATTTTTATCCTTACTTATAAAAAAAGTAGCTACGAGTGTGATCAAAGTCATGAAGAAAAAATTAGGCAATTTTGTTGCAAGGTTCAAAAGCCATGTAGCAAGATTCTTTGCAAATAAAGATATATAATTTAAAATAGAATGCATGTTGCTTTCAATAAGGGAGGTAATATTTGGAGGCAATGATATGTAATAGGTCCTTATTCTGTCAACAAGATTTAAAATTGCATCATTAATAGTATTTGCGTAATTTGTGCTTATTTCTGCAAGAGAACTTAGCTCATATATAAGTTGTGTTACTATTATTGCAATAAGTGATCCTATCACACCTATTAATATCAAAAGTAAAATAAAGGATGCTAATCCTCTTGGCACCTTTAATTTCTTTTCCAAGAAATTTACTCCAGGATCAATTATTACAGCGAAAATCAAAGCCATTACAAACGGCATCAAAAAAGGAATAATTTTAAATATGACCAAATAAAATATAATAAAAACGGAAACAATAAGTATTATTTTTTTAATTATATCGCTGTATTTTAAATAATTGTTCACCCTATTAACCTCCTTTCACTTTATTATAATATGAGAATTAATGAAAGTCTATTGTAAAAATAAAAAATCCGCCGAAACGGATTTTTAAAGGGCGGTTTTTATTTTTGCTATTTCTTTTGACTTTTGCGCAAGTTCATGTCGCGTTATGATTCCTTTTTCTACCAACAAATCTATTAAGGAAAGTAATGCTAGCAAGTTTTGTACTCTGTATCTTTTATTTCCGCCAAATCTAAAAGATATTCTATTTCTCTCATTTTACATCTCTCCCAATATGTGCTTTAATTTAATTATTGACATATATTATAGAATTATACATACGAAATAAAAAAATTAGAGTTTGTTTGAAGTTTATGTTATAATATCACTGTACTTTTAAGTGAGGAGAGAAAATATGGACAAAAACGTACAAAAAGAAATATTAAGCTGGATATTTACTATAGCTCTCGCTTTCTTGATTGCTCTGTTTATAAGAACGTATGTTTTCGAATTGGTAGATGTACCCACAGGTTCAATGCTAGATACTATTCAGTTAAATGATAAATTCATTGTAAACAAGTTATATACAAATTTGAACCTGTAAAGCGAGGAGACATTGTAGTATTCCGCTTTCCTGACAACCCAAAGGTTAACTTTGTAAAAAGAGTGATAGGAATAGGTGGAGATGTAATTGAAATAAAAAATGGAGTATTAATAAGAAATGGCGAGGTGGTGGAGGAGCCTTATATAAAAGAACCAATGAAGGGAAATTTTGGCCCATATGTTGTTCCGCCTGGTCATTACTTTATGTTGGGAGATAATAGAAATGAATCTATGGATAGCAGATTTTGGCAGCATAAGTACGTATCTAAAGATCAAATTTTGGGTAAAATAGTCTTTAGGATATGGCCTCCTAATAGAGTTGGTTCTATGTCTGGAAAATAGCTATTGAAAGTAGTTTGATAAAGTAGTATAATATTAAAAAAATATGTCGGCAATGAAGGGACGAGTAGTAAGTATAAACTTTTAAGAGAGCTGGTGGTGGGTGCGAACCAGTAAGTTTTACTTATGAATTCCATCCCGGAGCTAAGGTGTAATGACCTTCGGGCGACCGTTAAATCATGTGGAGGCTTATTTAAGCCAAAAGAGGGTGGCAACACGGCATTCCCGTCCCTTTGTGGGACGGGAATTACTTTTAAAGGAGGTTGTTTGTATGATAGATGTAAAAAGAATAAGAGGCAATCCTGAAGCTATTAAGAGGGCTATTGAGCTTAAAAAGGACAAGGCGGATATAGATAAATTTTTAAAACTAGATGAAAGAAGAAGACAGATGTTAGTAGAATTAGAAGCATTAAAAAATAGGCGAAATGTAGAATCAGATAATATTGCAAAACTTAAAAGAGAAGGAAAAGATGTCAGCGACTTGATAGCTGAAATGAAAGAATTGTCCAGCAAAATAAAAGAAATGGAGCAAGAAGTAAAAGAGGTAGAAGAACAATTGGAGGGAATTTTGTGGACAATCCCTAATATACCTCATGAAAGTGTGCCAATAGGTGATAGCGATGAAGATAATGTTGAAGTAAGAAGATGGGGTGAACCGAGAAAATTTGACTTTGAACCAAAACCTCATTGGGAAATAGGAGAAGAACTGGATATTTTAGACTTTGAAGCTGCAGCGAGAGTAACAGGCTCAAGGTTCACTTTTTACAAAGGTCTTGGGGCTCGTTTAGAAAGGGCACTTATAAACTTCATGCTGGACTTACACGTTGAAAAACATGGGTATACTGAGGTGTTTCCTCCATTTATAGTACATAGAAGGAGTATGCTTGGCACAGGACAACTTCCTAAATTTGAAGAAGATGCTTTCAAGGTTTACGGTACTGATTATTTTTTGATACCCACGGCAGAAGTACCTGTAACCAATATGTACAGAGATACAATAATAGATGGTGACAAGCTTCCAATATATCATTGTGCTTATAGCGCATGTTTCAGACAAGAAGCAGGTTCCGCGGGAAGAGATACAAGAGGACTTATAAGGCAGCACCAATTCAACAAAGTTGAACTTGTCAAATTTACAGAACCAGACAAATCCTATGAAGAATTAGAAAAAATGACTAAAGATGCGGAAGAGGTTTTACAACTGTTGGGACTTCCTTATAGAGTGGTGGCCATATGCACAGGTGATTTAGGCTTTACTGCTTCAAAAAAATATGACATAGAAGTGTGGATGCCAAGCTATGGAAGATATGTAGAAGTTTCCTCTTGTAGCAATTGTGAAGATTTTCAAGCTAGAAGAGCTAATATAAAGTACAGACCTAAAGATGGAAGCAAAGCACAATATGTTCACACCTTAAATGGGTCTGGCGTCGCTGTAGGAAGGACCTTTGCTGCAATATTAGAAAATTATCAGCAAGAAGATGGTTCAGTTGTCATACCAGAAGTTTTAAGACCTTACATGAGAGTAGATATTATAAAGAAATAAATGTATATTGACAATACTGCTGGTGTATGATATACTTTATATCGTCCCAGCAGGGAGAGGTGTCCGAGTGGTTTAAGGAGCTGGTCTTGAAAACCAGTGACCCCGAGAAGGGGCCGTGGGTTCGAATCCCACCCTCTCCGCCATAAAATTAATATTTTTTATGAGCAACCAGTGTGGAGAAGTACCCAAGATGGTGAAGGGGCGGTCCTGCTAAGACTGTAGGTCGGGGATAACCCGGCGCGAGGGTTCGAGTCCCTCCTTCTCCGCCATTTTATTATGTGGTTGCTCTATTTTATTATTTTTTGTCTTTTCCAAGTATTACTGTCACATCTACTTTTACATCAGGTGATATATCTTTTTCTACATTGGTTATAAAAAGTGCTTTTGCAACTTTTTTAGCTTTTTCTTCATCTGTCCTTGCGTATACGCGAGAAGAATTGAAAGTCATACCGACTACATTTCCAATTTTCACAACATTGAAGCCTTCGTTTTTTAGAATTTCAGCGTATTTCGTGGCAAGTCCCGGTATTCCTGCACCGTTTAAAATTTCTATTTTTATGTTTTTATTTTCAAGTGAAGACGTAGTTGAAATATTTGAGTTTGAGACCTCATCGATGAAAAGTTCTTTTACTATTTCTTGAGTTTTTATACTATCTACAAAGAAATAACTGGTATTGCCCTCATATCCCCCTTCTCCAGGAAGCGCTATTGCATCTATAGTTGAAGGCTTATCTTTAATGAATTGATAAGCATATTGAGTTATTTCAGAAGCAGATAAGTCTGTTTTCAAATATTGACTTATTGTTATTGCTAAAGAAGGCACTTTTGGTAATATTGAAGGTTGCAGTATTTTTTTCAATAAAGCTTCGAGAAATTGATGCTGTGCCTTTATTCTTCCAAGGTCACCGTCTACATAACCATGTCTATATCTTATAAACTGGATTGCCTTTTCTCCATCTAATACTTGTCTGCCTTTTTTTAAATCTATATGAAGAGGGGGATTTGCACTATTGTCATCGTATTTCATGTTAAAAGGTACATCAACTTCTACTCCTCCAATTGTATCTATTATTTTTTTAAAACCTTCATAATTTAAAATTACATAATTATCAATTTTGATATTTAGTAAATTTTCTACTGCATTTTTTAACCCATCTATTTTTCTTCAGAAAATGCAGCATTTATTTTTTTCTCTTCTGGGGCGTTAAATCCAGGTCTTGGATAATATGTATCTCTTGGAATTGATAATATATTTATTTTTTTATTTAAAGGGTCATAATTTATTATTAAAATAGTATCTGATAAATTATTTTCATCACTGCCCACAAAAAGAATATTTTTTCTTTTTATATTTTCTATTTTGTTATTTTGAGATTTATTTTTGTTGACAGCAGAAGTATCTTTTTCATGAGAAGCAAGGCCGTGAATATTTTTATAAAATATATAAGTTCCCACACCAACGGAGAGGATGATACCTATCACAATAAAAATTATTATTTTCAATGTTTTTTTCATGGTTTTTCCTCCTATAACTATCATACCAATATTTTGTTTATATAATGAATATATAGCATTTTAGAAATTAAAAGTCAATTAATAGAATGTTACAAGTTATTAAATATTTATTAACTTTATTCTTCTTTCTTTATTTAACTTTCTTTATTTAAAGATACATGTCAAGGTTATGATATAATTAATAAAAAGAAAAGCTATAAAAAAAGGGGTGCTAAGTTTGAAAAAACCTAATATCTTTTTAATTTCTTTGATCATTTTAATTTTTGCGATTTTAGGAATTATTGTAAGTTTGGTAAACTTCATCGTAGATTTTCAATGGTTTTCTGATTTGCATTATCTTGATGTATTTTTTAAAAATTTTTGACTCAGTTTACAATGGGTGTGCCGATTTTCATTCTTGTATTTATGGTGTTGTACTTTTATGCAGACAAAATAATAAGAGATTATGTTAACTTTGCACAGGATATAATCGTTAAAAAGAATGTTAACATATATAGAAGAGTGGGTATTGTTGTTTCTTTATTAACTGCACTATTTATAACACTATATGCAGCAACAAATTGGTGGAATGATTTATTGTTTTTTGTAAATTCTGTAAATTTTAATGAAACTGACCCTATATTTCATAAAGATATTAGCTTCTATATGTTTAAGTTACCGCTTTTATATGATATTTATAATCTATTAATTGTGTTTATACCTGTGATGATAGTTGTCATAATAATTGCATATGGACTAATATACTTGTCTGACAAAACAAGGTTTTATGAAATTTCAGATAGAGACGGAAATTTATTTAAAGCCATTTATAACAAAGACATTTTAAGAAAAGCATTTAAAGAACTTGTACTTTTAGGATTTATCTTTTTTGTACTCATGGGCATAGGGTATTATTTAAAAACTTTTAAACTTTTGTATTCTACAAAAGGTATAGTTTTTGGAGCGACTTATACTGATATTCACGTTTCACTGCAGTTTTACAGGGCACTTGCAATAGTTTCTTTTGTAGCAGCAATTTTGCTTTTGGTAGGATTTTATAGGAAAAATATAAAATATATAGTTGCTGCTCCAGCTATTATAATAATTTTAGCAGCCATAATGGTGCTCACTGAAACAGCCGTTCAGAATTTAATTGTTTCTCCTAATGAGTTGGACAAAGAAAAAAAATATATAAACTATAACATAGAATACACAAAAAAGGCTTTTGGGTTAGATAGAGTAACAGAAAAAAATTATGATATGAAAAAAGAGTTAACTCCTAAAGTTTTGGAAGAAAATAAGGCTACTATTGATAATATAATGATTAACGACTATAGACCAGTTAAACAGGCGTATAATCAATTACAAGCGATAAGACTTTATTACAAGTTTAATGACATTGACATAGATAGGTATACAATAAATGGAAAGTACAGGCAAGTATTTTTAGCAGCAAGAGAGATGGACCATGAGAGCTTATCTCCTCAAGCAAAAACATGGATAAATTTGCATTTAAAATATACCCATGGCTACGGTGTAGTAATGTCTCTAGTCAATGATGTTACCCCAACAGGCCAACCGGCTATGATAATAAAAAACGTACCACCTTCTACCAATACTGATATAAAAATTGAGAGGCCTGAAATTTATTTTGGAGAACTTACTAACAATTATGCTATTGTAAATACGAAAACTGGAGAATTTGATTATCCTTCTGGAGACAAAAATGTCCAGACAAATTATAAAGGAACTACAGGTATACCTATGACATTTATAAATAGAATTCTTTTTAGCATATATACAGGGGATACAAGAATTTTATTGTCTGCTGATATAACAAAAGACAGTAAGATACTCATATATCGCAATATAGAGCAAAGGGTTTCTAAAATAGCTCCTTTTTTGCTCTATGACGATGACCCTTACATTGTAATAGATAATGGTAAACTATATTGGATAATAGACGCTTACACATATTCTACTAATTATCCGTATTCTCAGCCTTATGGAAGTATGGGAATCAATTATATAAGAAATTCTGTGAAGGTAGTTATAGATGCTTATAATGGGGATGTTAAGTACTATATTTCAGACAATAATGATCCTTTAGTAAAAGTATATAGCAAAATCTTCCCTACACTATTTAGAGATATAAAAGAAATGCCTCATGGTTTGAAACAACATATAAGATATCCTCAATTTCTATTTGACATTCAAGCAGAGGTTTATAAAAATTATCAGATGACTGACCCACAAGTGTTTTACAATAAAGAAGATGCATGGGATATTGCAAAAGAAAAATTTGAAGATAAAATAGAGTACCAAGAATCTCAATATATGATAATGAAGCTGCCAGGAGAAACTAAAGAGGAATACATTTTAATGATACCTTATACTCCTGCGACAAAAGCTAATATGGTGGCTTGGATGGCAGCAAGAATGGACGGAAAAAATTATGGTAAACTTATTGTATATAAATTTCCTAAAAATACCATTATTTATGGACCTTTGCAAATAGAAAACATGATTGACCAAGACCCTAATATTTCTAAAGAATTAAGTTTGTGGAACCAACAAGGCTCAACAGTCAATAGAGGAAATCTCCTTTCGATACCAATTGATGATTCTATGCTTTATGTAGAGCCTTTGTATATACAATCTCAAAATCAGAATGCGTTGCCAGAAGTAAAGAGAGTGATAGTAGCTTATAAAGACCAGATTGTAATGGAAGATACTCTAAAAAATGCTTTGAGTAAATTGTTTAACCTGAATGCTCAGCAAATATCTCAGCAAACTGTACCTTCGAATACAGCAAATGATACACAAAAGCAGCTTATAGAGAAGGCTCATGAAACATATCAAACGCTATGGAAGCAGTTAAGAATGGAAATTGGACTGATTTTGGGAAATACATGGATGAATTAAAGCAGATATTAAATGAATTAAATGAAAGTGTAAAAAAATAATGTAAGGGAAATAAAGCAAGTTACATTGCAATTAAAATTAAAATGTGTTATTATATATTATAGCTTAAGCGCCCGTAGCTCAATTGGATAGAGCGTTTGACTACGGATCAAAAGGCTGGGGGTTCGAGTCCCTCCGGGCGCACCAGAATTTAGACGAAGTTGATGGTATGCATTGTCTCGATATCATAGAAGGTGTGCAACCAAACTAGCAAAAAAAAATTTTAATTTTAGAGATTTTACAAGGGCCATCTTATGAATTAGTCTCACTAAATAGAATATATTGAAGGTAGGTATTTTCTGAATACCTGCCCTTTACTTTTGTTTAGAATTGATGTAATTATTAGAAATTTTATAAATCAACTAGCTAATAAGTTGATTAACTATGCTCGCTATAATATCTTTTCATTTTATACACTTATCTTTTTACTTAAGCATATAATATTATTGGTCAAAAAAATTATTATTGGAGGCTGAGCTATATGGAACTATCAATTGAGGAAATTAAAAATTATTTTGATTTCAATAATAAAAAAGACGATGGTCAAACTCATAACCATGAGTTTTTAGGTAGTACAAAATTAGCAGCAGAAGACAAAAAAAGAAAAGAAGGAAAAGAAGAACAACACAATCATCGCTTTGCAGGTGTCACCAGCCAAGTTATACCAGATGGTGATAGTCATGTTCATGCAATATTGGTCAGTACTGACTTCTATGAGGATCATCATCATGAGATAGGCGTAATAACTGGTCCTGCTATTGATGTTGGGGATAATAAGCATGTGCACTTTGTTGAAGGAAAAACTACTGTTGATGATGATCACTATCATGAATTCATTTTTGCTACCTTAATTGAAGATCCTATTTCTGATTTGAGCACTATTAATAATTTTATCATATTAAGATGACCATATTAAAAGCCCGGTTCAAGTCCGGCTAAAATTGTATTGTAAACTGCCTGTTATTCGGTTTTTTGACACGGACCTAGCTTTTTAGAGGCACTTGACACTACAATAATTCTCTGGTAAAATACCTTTATGCAGAAGACAAATAAAGGCCGTAGGTTGGTGGTATGATTAATAAATTCATGAAAGCTGCTATTTTAGAGGCGAATAAAAGTTACCAACTTAGAGAAGTACCTGTTGGAGCTGTTATTGTAAAAGATGATCAAATAATTGGAAGAGGATTTAACCAAAAAGAGGCTACAAATGATGCTACAGCTCATGCTGAGATAATGGCAATAAAAGAAGCTTGTAAAACTCTTGGCAGCTGGAGATTGGATGACTGTAGCATGTATGTCACCTTAGAGCCTTGTCCAATGTGTGCAGGAGCTATTTTAGAAGCACGTATAAAAAGAGTATATATTGGGACAGAAAGTGATAAATCTGGTGCTGCTGGTACAGTCATAAACCTTTTAAACAATCCTGATTTAGGAAGTAAAACAGAAGTATATTTTGGCATAATGGAAGATGAATGCAAGATGCTTTTAGAAAATTTCTTTAAGACTTTAAGAGAATAAGTGCGGAGAGATGGCTGAGTGGTCGAAAGCGCTCGCCTCGAAAGCGAGTGGGCGAATTTTTCGCCTCGCGAGTTCGAATCTCGCTCTCTCCGCCATAAAATAGACGTGGAGAGATGACCGAGTTGGTCGAAGGTGCACGACTGGAAATCGTGTGTACCCCCTAAAAGGGGTACCGAGGGTTCGAATCCCTCTCTCTCCGCCATTTACACAAATTTTCAAAGCGAAAAAATCGTAGGTTACAGCAAATAAACTCTTACAGAAACCGCAAAAACACGACTGAGTGAAAAAAATTGAATAACCTACAAAGAATCGTGTCGGCACGACCACCCCAATTAATGGCAAAAGAGGGGGTGGCTTTTTTGTTACTTAAATTCGCAATACAGGAATTTCTTGAGGACAGAAAGTTTAAAAACCTAACAGAAATAACAGTAAAGGGCTATGAAAGAAGTTTAAAGGCTTTTCATGACTACATCATACAGCAACACCAGATACTTAATATCGAAGACGTTCGACCCTATCACATCAAAGCCTATCTCTCCTACAGGAAGAAAGAACGGGAAAACAATGCCGAAACCATCAACCACGAAATACGCAATCTCAAAGCATTTTTCAACTACTTTGTGAAGGAGAGAGTGATAAATGAAAACCCCGTAACTGTACCTGTACAAAAAACAGACACCAAAATTGAGACCTTCACAGACTACCATGTACGCCAGATGTTGAGGTATTATCGAAAACAAAAGCAGAGGGGAGACAGTTTTTATGCCTATAGGGGATACATCATGATTCTAATTCTTTTAGGTACAGGAATACGGCTGGGAGAGATGTGTAATCTCAGATGGAAAGATATTGATTTTGTCAACGCAAAAATGACGGTGATAGGTAAAGGCAGGAGACAGAGGACTATCCCCCTAACAGACAATTTGAAGAAAGAGTTAATGGAGTGGAGATTCTATGTAGAAAAGAAGCTAGGGAATATGACTGAGGATAGCTTTGTTATTCCTACACAGACAGGGAAAAGATTGAATGAAAATTCAGTGAAGACCTTCTTTCAGAGGCTTAAAAAAATTATGAACTTCAGAGATGTGAGACTATCACCACACACCTTCAGACACACATTTGCAAAGCAGTGGATTTTGAGTGGTGGTGATGTCTTCTCATTGCAAAGAATTTTGGGACACAGCACTATTGAAGTGACAAACAAGTATGTGAACTTATTCGGCAGTGCACTAAAGGAACAGAATGATAAGTTTAATCCTTTGAATAACATGGATTTGTGAGGACGGGGGTGAAAGAAGACTTATGCCTTCAAAGGTAGTTATAAGGGTTGAAATTGAGGAAGACCATTTAAAACGGTTATCCAACCTCTTAGAAAGGGATAAAACACATATAGAGGACAAAGAGAGGATTGCTTTGTTTCACATTCTGTCGGGGAAAGATAGTCTCTATCAAAACATTGACAAGATTTATGACTTTGAAGACCACACAATAAAACCAGAGTGTTTAGATGATGGCGAATGGACAAGCGAAGATAAAAAACTAATTGCATTGGCATTCAATCTTTACAACAACTACAAAACAACGCCTTTAGAGGTATTTTCGGAACTGAGTAAGGATTCCTTCCTATTGGCATTGACAGGCATTGTAGAAAGAATTTATGGGTAATTTTCAAGGGAAGTCCTCTAAAAGGACATCCTTATGAGGTGCTTTAAAGGGGGTCGTAAGTTGCGACTTCCTTCCTATAGGCATTGGTGGGTATTGTAGAGAGGATTTACGGTTGATAAAAAGGGTTGCAATTTGCAACCCTCTTCTCTTAAACTTAAGTAACAAAAAGTGGACAGGTTAAATTACTGTCCACTTTTTGTTTTGTTGGTTATCTTTACCTCTGCAGTACTTTGCAACGCCTTTACCTCACAGTGCTTTACAATGCCTTTACTTAACAGTACTTTGCGATGCTATTGCTATTCTCTCGTACCTGCATATTAAAACTGAGGAACTTACACCCATATTATACAATGGGTATTGGGAATTGTCAAGAGGAGGTGGCTTTAAAAATGACAAGGTTGGAATTCTTACGTAAAACAAAGGGCTTTACTCAACGGGAGTTTGCAGAAAAATTAGGTATTCATCCTACAATTGTTTCACAGGTCGAGAAGGGATTCAGAAAGCCTTATCCGAAATTTTTACAAAAAGCGGCTGAAATTTTAGAGGTTGAAGTAACCGACCTAGTTGATGAGAAAAACAATTTACTGTTGTCGGAGGAAGATTTTATTACCATTCCACTAAGGAAGGGGGATTGAGGTGAAATTAACACCACTTCAAGCTATTAGGAAGAAGTGTTTACAATGTAGCAATAATCAGCCAAAGGAGGTGGAACTTTGTCCAATCAAAAGCTGTCCTTTATATCCGTTTCGCTTTGGAAAAACACAGGATGACCCTAACAAAAAATAAACGTATACATGCCTTCCCTTTGATTTGGTGTTATATTCCAGCCTTGTATATCGCTTAAATACTGGTATACAAGGTTGGAATAATTTACAAAAATCGAATTTTTGGAGATAAAACTTTGGGGATACATTTATATCTCCCACACATTAGTTTTGAAAACTATTTTGGAGGTGGTAGGATGAAATACATTATTCAAAATCCGATTACAGGTAAAAAGGTACTTACGGGAGAGTTGATAAGCGATACCTTCTACAAGAGGGTGAAATCAAGCCAAAAGTTGCGGATTTTGGACTCATACGGAATAGAAGCGAGTGTTATAGAGGATTTGAAAAGAAGAGGATGTAAAAAAATCGTCCTCATAGAGGACGGCAAGAAAGAGTATAGTGTGTCTTTTAACACCTTTTACACCAAAGCAATTAGGGAAACTTTTGGAAAATCTTCATACCAGTTTTATCTCCCTATGAAGTACTGGGAAAAAGCAAATGAAGAACAGCAAGGAGTACAATTGGTTATTAACCTCTAAAATCCTTTAGGAAGGAGAATGCTTGTGGATATTAGCACTCTCAAGAAAAAAATCGATATAGTGAACATCATTTCTCACTATGTGGAGTTAAAACGGGAGGGGACAAGCTACAAAGGGCTTTGTCCCTTCCATCCTGACACTAACCCTTCTTTTAGCGTATCACCTGAAAGACAAATTTTCAAGTGTTTCGGCTGTGGAGTTAGTGGTGATGTTTTTGACTTTGTCCAGAGGATAGAGAACTGCACATTCGAGGAAGCAGTTAGGAAGGTGATAGAGATGGCAGGAATTAATGAACCTCTTCCTATAGGAAAGGGAACAGAAGAATGCAAAGAAGATTTTTCAAAATTTGTGGAGGAAGCACATAAAAATATTGACAAAACCGATTACCTTTCAAAGCGAGGCATTAGCGAAGCATTAATCAAAAAGTATCATATCGGTTTTGATGGGGAAGGGGTTATTGTACCTCTTTCCTATAGGGGTGAAATTGTAGGTTATGTGAAGAGGTTTATTGAGGGAGAGAGACGCTATTACAACCCCAAAGGAGTGAAATTAGTACCGTTTAACATAGATGTAAAGCAGGATGTCGTCTTTGTAACAGAAGGGATATTTGACGCCTTAGCAGTAGAAGAAGCTATTGGCTTATCCGCTATAGCTTTACTAGGTAGCCAAAACCACAATGTTTTGTTGGAAAATTTAAATTGCGACCATTACATCATCATGCTTGATAACGACGAAACAGGGCAAAAACAAGCTTTAGAATTGTATAACAAGCTAAAAGAAAGAGGCAAGAAGGTGACTTTATTTGACAGCAGTCTCTACCCCGCAGAAATTAAAGACCCCAATGAGTGGCTTGTGAAGGATAAAAACGCCTTTAAAAAGGTTTTGGACTTATACATTACAATTGCGAGGAAGCCGTATTCCCTTAAAGCACTAACGTTAAACTACCAAAATACCTTTAGGGCAGGGAAATATAGCCTATCCCTACAGGAATAAAAGCTATAGACGATGTTTTAGAAGGCGGTTTAAGAAAAGGCATGTTTTACACCATTGGTGCAATGCCAGGGACAGGTAAGAGTAGCTTGTGCATTCAAATAACTGATTCACTAGCAAAAGCAGGCTATAACGTCATATATGTCTCTGTGGAAATGTCAGAGTATGAAATTCAAACAAAATTATTTGCAAGAGAATTTACTTTGACCCGCTTAAAGCAGGGCTTTCCTGAAAAAAAGCATGTGCTTATTCAAACTGAACTTTTAAAAGGTCACATTGCCGATAGGGATAAGCTTATTGCCTTCAATGGAATCATTAAGGAGTATATCAACAAAGTAGGTGAAAGGATTCACATTGTCTTTACCACTTCCTTAAATGAGGTTAGAAAAGCGGTTGAAATAGAACCTAACAGCATTTTAATTGTGGACTACCTCCAAAAGCTACAGCCTAGCAATAAATATCAGACAGACAAGCAACGCATAGACGCAGTGTTAAGCGAATTAAACGAGATTAAAAATAGGTTTGAGATACCTATCCTGCTTGTCTCAAGCATAAACAGACAAAGCTACAATAGTGAAAGCGAAATGTCGGCTTTTAAAGAAAGCGGAACTATTGAATACGACACAGCAGGGGCTTTTGTGATGACAACAAAGAAGGATGAAAGCAACAAAAAAGACTCATCGGAGAGGATGAACTGAAGGGAGTTTACAAACATGTCTACTTAGAATGTGTGAAAAATCGCTATGGGCGGGTAGGAGAAAGGAGGGAATTGGTGTTCTATCCCCTATTCAGCCATTTTGAAGAAAAAGAAGGAGGTATTGAAGATGAGTTATTTAGTGGACGCTAATTTAGTTATTAATCCTATCTTCCCTTTACGCCATGTGCTACCCGAAATATTAAACGGCAAGGAGGTAAAAAGAGAAGACGGAACAGTATTCACACCATTAAGGTGGCAGTATAAAACAGCAGACGGTGGAGAAGTAATTATCGTTTCGAGTAATAAACTCACTCCATTTGACAGCATGGTTTACAGAACCATTATCACCTATAGGCAGGAAAAAGGAATTAAAGAAAACCATTTTGAAATACCTGTCAACTATATTATGCAAAAAACGGGGTTAAATTTCAATAAGACAGTAGAACGAGAGAGAATTGAAAAATCTCTCCTAAAGCTAATGGACACCCATATTTTAATCGAAAGGTACCTCAAGAAAACCGAGGGGAAAAACATAAGAGAAAAAACATACTTCAACCTGTTAAGCGGTTTTGGTTATCGCCAACCCGAAACAAAAAAAGGAAGAGGACATGTGAAGAAAATACATGTACAGCTACCACAGGTTTTATGTGACAACTTAGATAATGGATATGTAGCTAGAGGCGAAATCGAAACGCTTAAAAAAGTCCTAAAAAGTCCTCTAGAGACAAGGATTTACGACCTCCTAACGGTAAGATGTGCAAAAGGACAGGAATACATCAGAAACTTTACCGCTTTTTGTAGAGAGGATGTGGCAATGGAAAAGGGAGAAGACGGCAAAAAGGAAGTGTTGAAAGCATTAGATAACATGAAAAAGAAAGGCATAATTGATTACAGCGTTGATGAAAACAACAATTTAAGGATAAAACTTCTTTAAACCTATATACCCCTAAGGGTATATCAGAATTGGAAAAAATTAATCTGTAGGAATTACTAGCCGAAAACTGTAGGAATTACCTAGCTAAAACTGTAGGAATTACCCCCGTAAAACTGTAGGAATTACCTTCTTTTCGAGACCGCAAACCCGCATGAATACTGAGTTTTTCTCTCTTAAAATTTAAAATATAAAATTTAAAAGAGAATTCCTCCCTATAGGTCGGAATTCTTGATATACCCCCTATACAAATATGCCACTAGGGAGGAGAGAAGATACCCCCACATGAGAGAGAGACAGCCACAAAAGTGAGGATGTGTTTCTTCTCCCTAGAGGCTTACTTCACACAGGAGGTGATTACAAATGGAACTAGACTTACTGGGGCTTACACCACAACCCCGCCGCAGGATGAACCCTATTGAAAAGGCGATGACAAAAACAGCGAGGGAGTGGGAGAAAATCAGAAACAACGCAAAAACAGATATGGAATGGATGTACTACAACGCTTTAAAGCGGTTGAGGGAAGCAATCGACAGGAAGCACAAGCTTGACATTGAACTATGGGCTTTCAATGTTTCTTCCCTAGAGGAGAAAATATCTGAAAAGTCCCGATAAGGATTTTTTACAGAACCTTAACAACCTTAACACTCAGGTGGGGAACATTAACAACCTTAACACTCAGGCAAGGAAGCGTAACAACCGTAACATTCACCGAATTAATTGAGAGAGAAGCAACAAAAAGAAGACAAATTTTGTGTTTAGGTATAAAATAAGTGGCGAGGTGGTTAAAGTGGCGAAGAATTACAAAAGACAACAAGGGCTTACAATTGAACAGCTAAACGCCATCGACCTATTAGTTATGGGCATGACAGACCAAGAAGTAGCCGATAAGGTAGGAGTAAACAGAGTAACGGTAACAAGTTGGAGATTATATGACCCTTACTTTCAGGCTGAACTTAACAAGAGGCGGAAAGAGGTATGGGGTGCAAGTATAGACAAAATGAGAAGCTTGATACCGAAAGCATTAGAGACTGTTGAAAATGCAATTAAACAGGGCGATGTAAAAACAGCATTGGAGTTTTTAAAGATGGCAGGAATGGGAGATGTGTTTGTAGGCAATATTGGAGAAGATGAACCAGAGAAAATAATCGAGAGACTTGCTAGAGAGAGAGAAAGTAAGGCACTATTCGAACAAGATACTTTAAGCAGGAAAGTGTATAAGGAATCCGTATTGGATGAGTTGAATGAGTTGGCGGATAGGTTATTAAGACTGCAGCAGGCAGGGTACTCAAAATGAGAGTACCTTTTTTGTTATGCAGAGGTGGGGATGGTAATGGAGTTATTAAATGATTATTATTGGCTTTTGCAGAATATCAAGAGTTATAAGAAAATGCTATCACAGTTAGAAGCAGACGCTAAAAAATACAAGCAACAAGGCTTATTGAAAAAGATAGAGGAACTACAAAACCTCTATGAGACAAAAATACAGGAAAGCCTTGAGAAGCAAAGAAAAATAGAGGAGGCTATTGAATGCCTACAAGGTGTAGAAAAGCAAATTATACTTTTGCGGTACAAAGAAAATAAGACATGGGAAGAAATAAGCTATGAAGTGAATTATAGCTATTCACAAGTACATAGAATACACAGAAAAGCATTGGAAAAGCTTAAGGAAGCTTAATTGATGACCTCGTATTTTGCGGGGTCACTACACACGCCTTTAAATCGATTTTAAGAAGAGTTAAACGGTAGAGACATAAAATAATATGTCTCTGTTTTTAAAAACGATTCTGGGCAAATTTGACCGCCATTTTCCTTTCTAGAGGCTGAAGGAATTTTGGGGCGGTAACTTACCGTATCAACCTTTCCTTTGTAAGGATGTTCCAAGTTAGAACACCCTTGCAAGGGTGCGGTGACTTACCGCATCATCCTTTCTCCTAGTGGCTTATGGATGTGAACAGTGGTTGTGACTTTCACACTTTAAAGTATGCAATTATACGAAATCACCATTTTGTATAATTATTTTTATCCAATTACCTATTGCCAATACGTTTTTTCTAT
Organism: Thermoanaerobacter thermocopriae JCM 7501; assembly: GCF_001310975.1. Lineage (GTDB taxonomy): Bacteria > Bacillota > Thermoanaerobacteria > Thermoanaerobacterales > Thermoanaerobacteraceae > Thermoanaerobacter > Thermoanaerobacter thermocopriae. The sequence continues at coordinate 8,752 of NZ_BAZY01000032.1, read as the reverse complement.
GGTATACTTAAAATGCACTCACTAAAGAAAAGAAAATAGTGGGTGGTCGTGTCGAAAAGGGAAAAAGGTGGAGAAAGATTTAGAATATCCAAAAAATGTCTAACTGGAAATCGTGTGTACCCCCTAAAAGGGGTACCGAGGGTTCGAATCCCTCTCTCTCCGCCATTTTTATCGATTTTCATTTTGTAAGAATCTTGTGTTATATTGGATGGTCTATTACAGTTTGAATACAAGTCTAGGTAAAAAAACAGAAACAACACAATCATTGCCAAGTAGTGTGTGAAAAGTGGAAGATGGAATACTCGGGCCGTACTAGATGGGGAGGTAGCGGTGCCCTGTAACCTGCAATCCGCTATAGCAGGGTTGAATTCCCAGGCTGAGCCTGACCATTGTAAGGTCTGGCATAGGTAAGTGGCGTTGATACTTGAGTCCTGCGCAACGGAAACTTGTGAACCCCGTCAGGTCCGGAAGGAAGCAGCGGTAAGCAAGCACTTCCGTGTGCCGCAGGGGCGCTTGAGTGGAGCTAACTGCTTATGTAACGCTTATGATGGCAGGTCGAAGCTGGGTGTACGGCCTTTTATTTTTGCCTATATATTTTAAAGACTTTAAAAGTGCCGATGCTTGAAATGCACTTATTCTGAGTTTTTATAAAGTTATTCAGAATGAGTGTATTATTTTTTTATGGGTTTTTATCTACCTTACTTAATAATTTTTCTAGGATACATATTTTACAAAATTCTTCTCAAAATTTCTATTTAACTTTTTATGGCTTTTATCCGAAATAATATAAAAAGTCGTTTTCTATAAAAGAAGAAAGACGGGGGATTTTATGATTAGTAATTATAATAAAAAGTTATTTTTTGTTTTATTTGGTTTTTCGATGACTGTTTATGCATTATCTATTGTACATTTTTTATCAGGATTTGAAAATAAAATTTTCATTGGGGGTGTAATTTTATTAATTTCGATGGGTTTATCTGCTATTTTGTCTAAAGTGTTGTCTCGACCCCTTGAAAAATTAAATGAAGGGGTAAAAAAAATAGCAGATGGTGATTTTAATTTTCGCTTAAATATTACCAACTCAAAAGAATTTGCAGAATTATCGAAAAATCTAAATTTTGTGGCAACGGAGTTGTCGCAAAGTTATATAAAACTAAAAGAGCAAACTGAAAATTTAATGCGTCAAAACAAAGAATTGCAAGAATTTAATGCGGAGTTGGAGGCTTCGTATGAACAATTAGAAGCTTTAGCTCACGAGCTAGAAGTTTCTGAAAGAAAGTATAGATTGTTAGTTGATAATATTCGGGATATTCTGTGGTTGACAGACAAAAATTTTATTATTGAATTTGTAAATTCGAGAGTTGTAAGATATTTAAATTATACACCTCAAGAGTTAATAGGGAAAAGCCTTTTGGAGATTGTGGATGAAGAAAGTAAAGAGACGTTAAAAGAGATGATGGCAGGGAAAATCAATTTTTCGGAGATTAATTTTAAAAGTAAAGAAGGCTTACTGGTCATAACAGAAACTCATGTGAAAAGGCTTAAAACTGATGGAGAGGTAGTAGGAATACAAGGAATTTCCCGGGATATTACAGAGGTTTATCATGTTAAACAGCAAATAGCTGAAAAAAACAATGAAATATTAGCCATTAACGATGTAGGAAAGCTTTTGACATCAGGAAGTGACATGAAGGAAGTGTTAAATGCGATCGTGGAAAAAGTAGCAAATATGCTCAATTCACCGCTGTGTACCATAAGAGAGTATGATAAAAAGTCTCAAAAATTTATATTGCTTATAAAAGGGGGAGAGCTTAGAAACTATCCTATTTTAAATGAAATAGAATTGCCACGAGAGGATATGAATGATTTAATAAATTTGAAAGAAATAAAAATAAAGAGGGTTGAGGAATTTCCACATGATAAAAATTTAGCTCCTATTTTTGCTGCTAAAGAAGTCTTTTCAGCTGTTATTGTTCCTTTGGTTTCAAGAAATGAGACAATTGGAATATTAACTGTATGGACCTCTACTAAAACAGTAAAAAACATGAGCTTGTTGAGGTCGATAGCGAGTGCAGTTTCTGTTGCAATTGAGAATTCTAGGCTTTATGATGAGGTCAAAAAATTATTTATAAAAACGATAGAAGCTCTTGCTTATGCAGTTGAAGCGAAAGATGTTTACACCAAAGGGCATTCAATGAGAGTATCTCAATACGCGGCGTTGATAGGGGAATATATAGGGCTTTCAAGAGAAAAAATAGAACAACTTAGAATTGCTGGGATATTGCATGATGTAGGAAAGATAGGTACTTCGGATGCTATTCTTTTGAAGGCGGGAAAACTTACAGATGAAGAATATAAAGTAATTAAAAGTCATCCAGAGATATCAAGAAAAATTTTGATGCCTATAGATCTACCAGAAGAGATATTAGAGGCTGTTTCAAAGCATCATGAGCGATATGATGGGAAAGGTTATCCTTATGGGTTAAAAGGAGAGGAAATTCCTATAGAAGCAGCAATTCTTGGCGTGGCGGATGCTTTTGATGCCATGACTTCAGATAGGTCTTACAGAAAGGGAATGAATGTTGAAGAAGCGATAAATGAGCTTTTAAAATATAAAGGAACGCAATTTCACCCTGAAGTAGTAGATGCTTTTATTTCTCTTTACATGAATGAAAAGCACAAATTAGAAGAGATAAAAAATCAAGTTTTTTCAAATGCTTCTTAAAAGATATAGAAATATATCTTTTTTTTGTTACAATTGAAGATAATGAGGTGTTAAAGTATGTATCAGTCTTTATATAGAAAGTACAGGCCTAAAAGCTTTAAAGAGGTAGTAGGGCAGGAGCATATTGTAAAAACTTTAAAAAATCAAATAAAGCTTAATAGGATAGGGCATGCTTATCTTTTTACAGGTACAAGAGGTACAGGAAAAACCAGTATAGCCAAAATTTTTGCAAAGGCAGTTAATTGCTTAAATAATACAGAGGGAGAGCCTTGCAATTCTTGTGATATTTGCCACGCTATAAATAACAACACTACTATGGATGTTTTAGAGATTGATGCTGCTTCTAATAACAGTGTAAATGATGTAAGAGAGCTAAGAGAGTCTGTAATTTATGCTCCTTCTCAAACAAAGTACAAAGTATATATAATTGATGAAGTGCATATGCTTTCTACAGGGGCTTTTAACGCTCTTTTAAAAACATTAGAAGAACCCCCTTCTCATGTGATTTTTATTCTTGCTACGACTGAACCAGATAAATTGCCTGATACTATTTTGTCACGATGTCAGAGGTTTGACTTTAAAAGAATACCTACACGGTTAATTGCTCAAAATCTTGATAGAATTTGTAATGACAGTGGAATAAAAATCGAAGATAAAGGACTTAAAACTATTGCCCTTTATGGAAATGGTTCTATGCGAGATGCGATAAGTCTACTGGAGCAATGCATATCTTACAAAGAAGGTTTTATAACTTATGAAGATGTATGTGAAATGTTAGGCGTAGCTAATGATGAAATGCTATTTTCCCTTTTAGATTATATAAACGCTAAAGATGTAGCAGCTTCTTTGAAACAGTTAGATAAAATTTTATCTTATGGAATAGACTTAGGAAATTTTTTAAAGTCTTTAACTTATATTCTAAGAGATATGGTCCTTTACAAAACAGGAGGAGAAGAATTAAAAGAAATTTTGTATAGCAATGCAGAAACGATAAAAGAAAAAGTGCAAAACTTTGGCACTGCTTTTTTGACTAATGCTTTAGAAAAATTCACAAATCTTCAACGAGAAATTAAATATGCTATATCTCCGTTAACTCTTTTAGAAATAACTATTTTGAGGTTGATAAAACCGGAGATTTCTTATGATATGTTGAGCTTGTTATCAAGGGTGGAGCAAATAGAGGATAAATTAACAAAAGGCCAATTTTTTTTAAAAGAAGAAAAAGAAGAAGATGAAAATAAGGAGAGAAATACTTTACCAAAAAAGAAAAAACAACAACAAATAATAGAACAAGAGGATATAGATCTAGAAAAAGTTTGGATTGAAGTAAAAGAGACGATAAAAAAGAAAGAATAGCCTTGTACGCTTTTATAGAAAAAGGAACTCCTTATTTTAAAAATGGTACAATTGTGGTAGAATATCCTGAAGAGAATGCTTTATTTAAAGAGGAATTGAACAAAGCGGAAAACAAGAGTTTTATTGAAGAAATAGTAAAAAAACTGGTTGGTAAATCAATCCGTTTGAAGTTTGAATTAAAGAAAAATGAAGAAGAATTATTGGTTCAGCAAGTTAAAGAGTTTTTTGGCGAAGATATAGAGATAATATAATTTTCACAAATAATTCAAAAAAGCATATAAATGTTTTTAGAATAAATTTTAGGAGGTTAAATTATTATGGCAAAAGGAGGATTTCCGGGCGGGTTTAATATAAATAATATGATTAAACAAGCCCAGCAAATGCAAGAAGAAATAAAAAAAATGCAAGAACAATTAGTACAAAAAACGGTGGAAGCTACTGCCGGTGGTGGAATGGTAAAAGCAGTTGCTAATGGCAGAAAAGAGCTTGTAAGTATTGAAATAAACCCTGATGTAGTAGACAAAGAAGATGTTGAAACGCTGGAAGACCTTGTATTAGCTGCGGTTAATCAAGCTTTGAGAAATGCAGAAGAAATGATCGCTTCTGAAATGGCAAAGATAACTGGAGGATTAAATATTCCTGGACTGTTTTGAGGTGAAAAAATGGGCTATTATTCGGCATCTTTAGCAAAACTTATAGAAGAACTGTCAAAGTTGCCTGGTATAGGTCCTAAGACAGCGCAAAGGCTTGCTTTTTTCATAATAAACATGCCGACAGAAGAGGTAAAAAGTTTATCTCAATCGATTATAGATGCTAAAGAAAAAATAAAGTATTGTAAAATTTGTTACAACATAACTGACACAGAGGTATGTAACATATGTAGTGATGAAGAAAGAGATAATTCTCTTATATGTGTTGTCTCTCATCCTATGGACGTTGTGGCAATGGAGAAAATACGAGAATATAAAGGAGTGTATCATGTACTCCATGGTGTTATTTCCCCAATAGAAGGGATAGGACCAGAAGATATAAAAATTAAAGAACTTTTAGACAGAGTAAAAAATGGGAATGTAAAAGAAGTAATACTTGCTACAAATCCTGATATAGAAGGAGAAGCAACTGCAATGTACATTGCTAAGCTACTCAAGCCATTAGGAGTAAAGGTTACAAGAATTGCCCATGGAGTGCCAGTGGGCGGTGACCTTGAATACACTGATGTTGTGACTCTTTCAAGGGCTTTAGAAGGTAGAAGGGAATTGTAAAGGGTATTGCATTTTTCTTTGTAGTTTATTATAATAAATTATGACAAATTTGAGAAGGCGATGGAGCTCGCCGTAAATGCGGAAACGCTAATGGCTCCTATTAGGATGACAGGCCTAATAGGAGTTTTTTATTGTCTAAAAATGTAAATAGAAAGGGAGATTTTCATGGAATACATTTATATGGGGGTTGGAGGATTTTTTGGAGCAGTACTCAGATACTTAATAACAATTTACTTTACAAAAATGCATCATACGGTGTTTCCCATTGAAACTTTTATGATAAATATTTTAGGTTCGTTTTTATTAAGTTTTATCACAAATTTTACTATGGATAAATACAAGATAAATACTAATTTGAGGTTAGCGATAACAACAGGATTTATTGGAGCTTTTACGACATTTTCTACTTTTAGCATGGAAACAATAAATTTATTAAAGGCGAGGGAAATTTATATTGCTTTAAATTATGTGATTTTATCAATAATAGGAGGACTTTTAATGTCATATTTAGGATTTGAATTTGCTGACAAAATATTTGAGTTTCTTAAGGAGAGGGAAAAGGAATGATTAAAAGTACATTGTATGTTGGAATTGGAGGATTTTTTGGAGCAATATTGAGATATGAAATATCACGGCATATAAAAGAAAAGCGACAGATAATTATTCCAATCGAAACTTTCATTATAAATGTATTAGGTTCGTTTTTATTAAATTTTTTATCAAGTCCTAAAATAAATGTAAATTTAGACGATGATGTTAAACTTTTTTTAACAACAGGATTCCTAGGTGCTTTTACAACATATTCAACTTTTTCTCATGAGACAATAGATTTAATTAAAAACAAAAATATTTTCAAGCCTTTAAGTATATGGCCTTAACAATTGTATTTGGGCTAATAGGAGGAGTGGTGGGATATTATATCGGAAATTGTGTGGGAAATTTAATTTGATTGGTGTATAATAGATATCAGTAGAAAATAAATATCAGTTAGGAGGAATAAAATGTGAATTTAAATTATAACGATCTCCTGTCTGCTATATCTTTGGCTCTTGATGTTCAAGAGTATAAAAACATGGGACATGCAAGAAGAGTGGCTTATATATCTTTAAGGATTGCAAAAATGTTGAATTTAAATGAAGAAGATATAAAAAAATATATTATTCTGCCTTTTTGCATGATATAGGAAAAGGAGATGTATATGAAGACTTTAACACGGATGAATGGTGGAAACACAGCGTGAGAGGCAGTGAAGTTGTAAAGAAGCTTCCCTTTGGAAAACATTTTTCAGAGATTATAAGATATCATCACGAAAATTACGATGGCAGTGGATATTTTAAACTGAAAGGAGATGCTATTCCGTTAGGAGCCCAAATCATTTTTATAGCTGATCAATTGGATATACGATACACATCATTGATTGGAAAAGAAAGGGAGTATAATATTCGGAATAATATCAAAGAATTTATAAAAAATAGTTCTGGTAAAATGTTCAATCCTTTGGTTGCAAATGCTTTATTTGAGCTTACAAGGCAAGAAAAATTTTGGCTTGATTATAAATATTTTGATATAAAAAGTATATTAAAAACAATTGAACCTAAAGATACGATTTCAATAGAAATTGATGAATTAGAAGATATAGCAGAGGTTTTTGCGCAATTATTGATAATAGAAGCAGATTTACATATAACCACTCAAAAGGTATTTCAGATTTAGCATATCACATGGCTAAAGTGATAGGCTATGATGAAGAAACAAGAAGGAAAATAAAAATTGCAGGTTTGCTCCATGACCTTGGAAAGCTAGCTGTACCTAATTTTATTCTTGACAAACCAGACAAGCTTACTGAGGAAGAATTTATGGTTATAAAATCTCATACCTATTATACTAAAAAAATACTCAAAGAAATAGGAGGAATAGATGATATAGCCGAATGGGCTGCAAATCATCACGAAAAATTAGATGGAAGTGGATATCCTGAGGGATTAAAAGGCGACGAAATTGGAGAGATTGATAGGCATATAGCAGTATGTGATATGTATCAAGCATTGACAGAAGACAGGCCGTATAGAAAAGGTCTTGAACCTAAACAGGCTATAGATATTATTGCAAGATCAGTAAAAAATAACAAAGTAAGTAGAAAATCTTTAGAAATTTTAAAAGAAGTAGTGTGTTGATGTATACTCAACCGTATTTAAGGAAATAATACGGTTGAGGAGGTATATTATGGGAATGCTTTTTGATTATTTAAAAGAAATAGCGGTAACAAAAAATATATATGACTATAATAGCGAGAACTATCAATTAGTAAATGAAGTAAAGCAAACGATAAAAGAATTGAAAGATGCAGAAATTTATTTTCAAAATGTTACAGACCCTGATTTAGTAGATTATGCTATATATCGGTTAGAGAGTTTAAAGAGAAAGTACATATATTTGCTAAAAAGAGCAAGAGAAGAGGGAATAAATTTTGATAATTTTAGCTCTCTTTTATCATAAATTGTCCTTCCCCTAAGTATAAATATAACAGTATAAACTCTTAGGGGGTTTTTATATGAACATAAGCATTGAATACAATATAATTATTGCTTATCTAATAGGCTTATTTCTCCTTTACTTTTTAGGTTGGCTATTAGTTGTGCCAAAAAAAATTTTGTTAAAAATTATAATAAATGGAATTATTGGTGGATTCATTTTGTTAATTATAAATTTGTTAGGAAAATCCATTGGATTATATATAGCTATAAATCCTGTTACTGCTCTTGTTGCAGGTTTTTTAGGTATTCCTGGGATAATTCTTTTGATAATTCTTCAGTATATTGCTTGAAGCTGATACAAAAATAAACAGTTTAAAAATCCTCCTTTTTGAAATAATAATTTATGAAAAACAAATAAAAGGAGGATTTTTATGACTGTCAAAAGTGATATGGAAAAGGCTATTGCAACAGCACAAGCTGCCCTTGGAACTTATGCGCAGTTTGCAAGCTCCACAGAGGACCCTGCTGCAAAACAAATGTTCCAGCAAATGCAACAAGATATGCAAAGACACGTTACTATGCTCACTAATAGGTTAAATTATATAAATAACCATAACAAACTTAATCAACAGTCTCAAGCTACTCAACAAACAACTCAGCAGAATCAACAAAATGTTCTTACTAATAAAAAATAGTTTTTGGAGGCCTTGTGCCTCCACTCTATTTTACTACAATGTTTACACCGATTTAAACTCATAAAAATGAGGATTATGATGCAATAATAAGATATATTCAATTAAATAGCTGTTATTTGGGTTTAATGAATATTTTTAAGTGTTGTTATTGATATATATTTGTGATATAGTATATACACGCAAGAGCGATTTGTTGTGTAGAAATTCAATCTGTTAGTTACAAATTTCCATGATATAAGG
>NZ_BAZY01000031.1 GCF_001310975.1 Thermoanaerobacter thermocopriae JCM 7501 | reverse complement strand
TATATTTTGTTTTTGTTTATTTTTAACTTACTCGAATATCACTTAAAGCATTTAAGATTTCTTCAATAGTTATTGCTCTTTTAAGGATTTCAACAAAATTATCATTCATTAATTTTCGAGATAATTGTGATAATATTTTAAGATGGACGTTATTCACATTTTCTTCAGGCACCCCTAAGAGAAAAATTAAATTGACAGGTTTCCCATCTAACGAATCCCATTCTATTCCATCAGATGTCTTACCAAATACTATCACCGCCTCCTTTACAGTTTTTGATTTTCCATGTGGTATTGCAATTCCATTCCCCACCCCCGTTGTATATGCCTTCTCTCTTTCAAGCACGCATTTTACATACTCATCTACAGAAGTTATTTTCCCTTCTTTTTGCGCCAATTCTGCTAATTTTTTAATTGCCTCTTCTTTGGTTTTTGCTTTAAGATTTAGTGTAACAAGATTTTTATTTATCAGCATCGTAAATTACCTCCAATAACTTTATAATTTCTTCTTTGTTTTTTGCTTTTTTTATACTTTCTACAAATTCAGATGATTCAAGTTTATTATACAATTTTCTAAATATATACCTAGCTTTCCCTATATCTCTCTGAGTTAAAGCTATCATAAATAACATATCTACCTTTTCTTCATCCCAAACCATAGGATTTTTTAGTCTCACCACTGTAAAAACTGATTTATTAACATGTTCTGGTAAACCATGGGGAATTGCAATACCATTTCCTATAGCTGTAGAAGCTATTTTTTCTCGCGTTATGACATCTTCAAGATATTCATCTTTTACATATCCTTTTTTACTTAACTCCATGCATACCTTACTTAGCAAATCCTCTTTTTGTAGGTAAATATCATCAACCTCAATTAACTGGGTCTCTATTAAATTAGATTTTTTAGTTAGACTTTCTATAAATTCATCAAGTCGCTTTATATCATTTTGAGTTAATAAAGGACTTATATTTATAAAAGGTTTATTTATCTCAATAGGTACAGTAGAGATAACTATATCTATGTCATTTAAGATACTCTCATGTAGCGAAACAGAAGAAATTATGTCTTTTATTTCTATCTGTTTAAAAGATTTCTCAAGCCTTGCCGCAAGAAGTTGTGCCGTTCCAATGCCAGTTGTACAAACAACCAAGGCTCTAAGTGGTTTTTTAGCTCGTTCAACTGCAGCACCTAAATGTAGTGCAATATAACCTATTTCCTCTTCTGCAACTTTTTTACCTAAATACTTCTCAAATACAACACTTGTCATCCATGCAACCCCATATATTTCAGGATAATTTTCTTTAATATCGTTTAACAGTGGATTTCTTAGTGTTAAACCATATTTGAGCCTATTTATAGTTGGTCTTAAATGAAGTATCAAACCATTTAGCAATTGCTTATCATTGCTTAAATCAATGCACAATGCCCTTTCAGCAATATTTATAATTTCTTTTGACATAATAACCGCTAGTTCAATACTTTCTTCATCTTCCAACTCCAAATTCACATCTTCAATTTTATTTTGCTGCATTTTAGTACCAATAATATGCAATACAATATATCCTATTTCTGATTCAGGAAGAACTACATTAAATTTCGTCTCTATCTCTTTCGCCATCTGTTGAGCTATCACATATTCATCTTTTTGCTTTAGATTATTTAAGACCGTCTTTGATAATTTAACATCTTTTTTATGCTTTAGTCTTTCGATAGAAATAGCTACATGTATAACCAAACTTATAAAAGCTTCATCCGAAAACCTAAATTTGAGTTTTGATTCAGCATTACTAACTATTTTTTCAAGTTGCTTATAATCAATATCAAAAAGTTCCTTTAATTGCACTAATGTTCTATAATCTATCCTACCAGTGTAATCATTATATAAAAATTCTTTTAATTCTTTTTGTTCTTTAGTTGAAACAATTAAGCTTGCCACTGCATTTCGCCAATTCTCCTCATCGCCTACCACTTCAATGCCATAATTAGGTTTTTTTAAAAGTTTTAGATTAAATTTGTTAAGCCATTTTTCAACATTTCGTAAATCTTTGTGTATTGTAACCCTACTTACATAAAGTTCCTCAGCTAGTTCTTTTATAGTAACACTTCCTTTGCTCATAAATAATCGCTTTAAAATGTAGTTTTTTCTTGCTTCAGGCGAAAAAGGCTCTTCAAAGTCTAAACTCTTTTTAATCTCATCAGCAAGCTCAAGTCTCTTATTTCTAGGACCCTCTAATAAAATGCCTACTCTTGGTTTTTTGATAATTTTTACGCCTTTTTGTTGTACATATTCTTCAACTTTTTTTAAATCATTCCTTATTGTTTTATTAGACACTTTCAATCTATTTGCAATATAATCAACCGTAAGGGGTTTTTCACTATTTAAAAGCATATTTATAATCTCAAGTATCCTATCCATAACTAATCACCCTTTTACCACATTTAATGTGGTAACTCTATTAACAAATTTATTTCGCCTTTCGATTAATATTATACCTAAAAAGCGTTTATTTTCAAGGAATTTAAGTGTAACTTTTTATACCTTATTAATGTGGTAAAACTTTATTAATTGATTAAATCAATGGATAAAATAAAAAAGACCAGGAAAATATTTTCCCAGTCTCCTCTTTAAGTCTTTTTCACACTTCATATATAGCAATTTTGTTTCTTCCTTTACTTTTGCCACCTGCATACAAAGCTCTATCCGCATGGCTTATAAGTTTTTCAGCAGAATCAGCTTTTCTAGGATAATCCGCTACTCCTCCTGTTATAGTTATGTGTATGTCTCCCTTTTCAGTTTTCACTGGTTTAGAAGATACTTCACTTCTTATCCTCTCCGCTATCGTGTAGGCTTGTTCCGCAGTAAGTTTCGGTAAAATTACTGCAAATTCTTCTCCGCCAAATCGTGCTACAATATCATCACTTCTCACATTGTTTTTTATACGTTTTGCCACTTCCTTAAGTACTTCATCTCCAATTAAATGGCCATAAGTATCATTTATCAATTTAAAATTATCCAAATCAAACATTATAAGGCTTACAGGCTCACTGTTCTCATCTGCCTCATAATATTTTCCATTAATGCATCATTAAAATATCTTCTATTATAAGTCTTTGTTAAAGGATCAGTAATAGACTTTTTTGTAACTTCATAATACCGCTTAGCATTGATTATTGCAACAGATGCCTGATCTACAATTATCTCTATGATTCTAACAGAATCCTCATCGAAGACATTTGTATCTACATGCAATACCGCCAGGCATCCAATAGCAGAACCCGAAGACCTTAAAGGAGATACTACGACGCTGCCATAGTTATGCAAAAATTGTTCCTTTAAAAATCTTTTATCCTGCTTCAAATCTTTAATTGCTATTGTTTTGTTAGAGGATATGCACTTTCCTATTATTCCTTCATCTTTAAAATAATTCTTTTTAAATCCCTCTTCTCCTTCTCGATTACCTATCGATTTTACTAAAGTAGCTACTCCATTAGAATCTGTTAAGTATATTGCTGCTGCAGATATAGAAACAACTTGAGAAATAACTTCCATGATAGTATCTAATATTTTCTCTAACTCTAGCTTCGAATTTATCATTTTAACCATCTCATATATAGCGTTAAGCCTTTTATTTGCCTTAATCAAATCTCTAATCATTCTAAAAGCATATGCTATGAATATAAGTGGAGTTAAAGATAACACAAAAAGCAGAAGCTCATATTTAAAATAAATATATGCAAGGACTAATGAAACAGGAATCATCACTATATAAGTGCCCAACTCTAATAATACACTCTCATTCCAATACTCTTTAAACAAAATCTTCCCTTGTACTTTTAACGCATAGTATAATATAAAGTTGTTCAAAAGAAAACTCACTATGACATAACTTAAAATATATTTAACTTGCGAGAGAGAAATTATGCCAATTTTTCCACCTATGAATTCATAAAACCATCCAGCTAATAAATATGTAATAGAAAGCATTCCCCCATTTAAAAACCCATTTTTTACCTTTTTCCTTATTACAATAGTATCAAACATAACAGATGCTATCATGAGAGCAGCCGCTCCAACTGTGCCAAAAATCAAAAAAGTAATCATTCCTATTGTAGGGCTTAAAGACAATTTAATATCTGTATACAATATTCCAAGATTATCCAGAATTATTGCGAAAACTAACAAAATCAAAAAAACTCTCCAATCAATCCCGCTTTTGCAGTAGTAAAGTGCCCACACAAATAATATACTTCCTACCGTAATTAAGGTTATATTAAAAACCAGTTCCCTGTACTTCCCCATACTAATCCCCTCGTTTTTCCGAATCATATTAGTATTCTACATTTATTTCAAAAATCCTTCTTGGACTGACAAGATTTGTAAAGTTAATCACTTTTATTTATCAGAGCCAATTGTACCACAAATCTCCATCATAAAATGTCGAATTTTGTATACCCTTTTAAATATTTATAAAAACCCCTCTGTAGCAATTGCTACAGAAGGGTTTTTATAAATATCAACCGCATTTAGAATAACCACAATTCTTACACACAACACAGCCACCTTCATGTTCTATTGGGCTGCCACATTCAGGCAAAGTCCTTCTTTCTCTAATAAGTCAGCCTCACTCAACGCAACCTCTAGTTTAGGGTCATCTTTATCGCCATTATAATTATTTTCATATATAGGTACGTCGATAGGTGCAAATTGTTGTTCTTCTTCCACTCGAATTTTCATCACTTTTTCAATAACCTTGCCAATAGCATCAGGCAAGATAACACCTTTATTTCTTTGTTGGTAGCCATTTGCCTTAAAGTGGAATGACATCTTATACCTTTCAATTGCTCTACAATTGTTTTAGCGTCAATGCCTGAGCGCAATGCTATAGATATAAGCCTACTGGTAGCTTCTGACTGTGAAGGACATCCGCCTGCTCTTCCAAGATTTGTAAATACCTCACATATGCCTTGGTCGTCATAATTAACTGTTATATAAAGATTTCCACAACCTATCCTCACTTTTTCAGTTATTCCTCTCGTCACGGGAGGTCTTGGCCTTGGTCGTAAAAGTTCTTTTTTAGTTTGCTCTTCTCTAGGCTTTGCTTCTTCTTTCTTTTCCTTTATACCTAAATTCAATACTTGCGATTCACGGCTTCCATCTCTGTATATAGTAACCCCCTTACAACCAAGTTTATAGGCAAGAAGATAAGTTTTTCTAACGTCCTCTACTGTGGCTTCATTTCTAAAGTTCACAGTCTTAGAAACAGCATTATCAACATGTTTTTGAAAAGCTGCTTGCATTTTAATGTGCACTCGGGGTCAATATCATGGGCTATCACAAAAACCCTTTTAACATCTTTTGGTATACCCTTTATGTCTTTGAGGCTGCCCTTTTGGGCAATTTCTCGCATTAGTTCATCCGAATAAAACCCTCTCTCAATAGCAATCTCTTTAAATACCGGGTTTACTTCCACCAGTTGTGTATTATCCATAACATTTCGCGTCATAGCTATTGCAAACACCGGTTCTATGCCACTAGAAGTACCTGCAATGATAGATATGGTGCCAGTCGGGGCAATAGTAGTAGTTGTAGCGTTTCGAATTTTTATACCCATTTTTTTGTAAATACTCTTATCATAGAAACCAAAGGTACCTCTTTGTTCTGCTAATTTAATCGATGCTTCTTTGGAAGTTTTATCAATAAACTCCATCAATTTTTCGCCAAGTTCAACTGCCTCATCAGAATCATAAGGTATGCCAAGTCTTAAAAGCATGTTAGCAAATCCCATTACTCCAAGTCCTATTTTTCGAGTACCTTTTGTCATTTCTTCAATTTGAGGAAGTGGATATTTATTCGCATCTATAACATTGTCCAAAAAATGTACTGCATCATAAACCGTTTCTCTAAGTTTGTCATAATCTATTTCGTATCTGCCTTCTACCTTTTTTAACATGTTTTCAAGATTAATTGAACCTAAGTTACAAGATTCATAAGGAAGAAGTGGCTGTTCACCGCAGGGATTGGTAGACTCAATCTCTCCAACCTCAGGAGTAGGATTTTTCTCATTTATTCTATCTAAAAATACAATACCCGGTTCACCATTTCTCCAAGCCATTTCTACAATCAGATCAAAGACTTCTCTCGCTCTTAATCTATTTGTAACCTTACCTGTATGAGGATCTATTAAATCGTATTCCCCGTCTTCCTCAACAGCCTTCATAAATTCTTCTGTAATAGCCACGCTTATATTAAAATTCGTTATTTCATTGTTATCTTTTTTACACTGTATAAACTCCAATATATCAGGGTGGTCTACCCGTAGAATACCCATGTTTGCTCCTCTACGAGTACCACCTTGCTTTACCGCTTCTGTCGCTGCATTAAAAACTTTCATAAAACTAACGGGTCCTGATGCAACGCCTCCAGTCGTTCTGACTGTAGCTCCTTTGGGCCGTAGGCGAGAAAAGCTAAATCCCGTACCTCCACCGCTTTTGTGAATAATTGCCGCGTACTTTACCGCGTCAAAAATTTCCTCCATAGAATCTCCTACAGGAAGAACAAAGCAAGCTGAAAGCTGACCTAATGGTCTACCCGCATTCATTAAGGTTGGTGAATTAGGCAAAAAATCTAGATCTACCATCATATCATAAAATCTTTTCTTTACTGCTTCTACATCAGCATTTTTGTCATAAATTAAATCCACTTCAGCGATAGTCCTTGCAACCCTTTCAAACATCTTCTCAACTGTCTCAATAGGCTTGCCATTTTCATCTTTAGCCAAATACCTTCTTTCCAGAACCTTCTTCGCGTTTTCAGAGATTTTCACAGGAAATTCCTCCTCTTGTGTAAAAACACAATATTTTGTGGATTGCTTATTTAATTATACATTTTATTGTGTATTATGCAACCTCCAAATCTATTCGATTTAATTTTATTATCTCCCTTTACTATTAATTTTCGTTCAAAAGCTTAATAAATTAAACGAATTTAAAAAGACCCGGCACACTTACCGGGACAAAATATTAACAATTTCCTCAATTACATTTTTATCATATTTCCCTTTAAGATAATCTCTTCTCCAGTCTTCTTCTCCACTTTTTGCAAGTTCTTTTACAATTCCAGGCCTTTCTATCCAATGACCAATTTCTTTAAAATCTTTATCCATAAATACAAAAGTTGGTATTTTAGCTTTACCATCTATATAATAAGGTTTCATGTGCTCTTCGTTACCTTCTCTTTTTAAAATTCTCAGTTTAAAATTCTTATTATAACTTGCGATTTTTGCAACTATAGGCACATTAACTTGAGAATCAGGACACCAACTTTCAGCAAATGCCAAAATATTTACCTCATCTTTAAATTTTATTTTCTCTATCAAGTCTTCATCTAACATCGTTTTTTCATATCTCTCCTTTATTCTTTTAGCAATATTCTCCTCCGATTCTTCTACAAATTCCTCAAAAGTAATTCCTTTTTCAAATAATTCTTTCAAAGTTAATTCACCTCTTCACTGCCTTTTAAGTAATGACCCTAAAACTGTTTTAGCACCTGATACAGTAATACCTAAAAAACTACTATTTCTTGTGAGAATTTCATCTAACGCATCTACAACTTTGTCAATTTGTTCTTTTGTCACAATCAAAGGAGGTTCTAATCTTATTACATTTGGATTATTCAAAGTGTAAGCTGTTATAATTTTGTGTTTATTTTGAAGCTCTCCAGCAATTAAAGAGCCGAGATATTCACTGGAAAGCTTTGAGATAGCCCCTCGAGAAATTTTGTCAAGAAGTCCACTATCTGGTTGATTAAACTCTACTCCTATTAAAAGTCCCCTTCCTCTAACATCTTTTATAAGTTTTGAATGTTTTTCTTTTAATTCTTTTAATCGACCTAAAAAGTATTCACCTTTTTCTTTTGCAGCATCAGGAAGCTTTTTTTCTATAATAGCTTGTATTGAAGCAATCGCAGCAGCACAAGCATAGGTATTACCGCCAAAAGTAGAAGTATGTAAAAGAGCTTTTTCCATAGTCCCATAAGCTTTTTGCCATATCTCCTCTGTGGTTATATAGGCACCAATAGGCATAACTCCTCCACCTAAAGACTTAGCAAGGCACATTATGTCAGGCACTATTCCTTCGTGCTCACATGCAAACATTTTTCCTGTTCTTCCAAAACCAGTTTGGACCTCATCTAATATTAAATAAGCATCATACTTAGTACACAATTCCCGTACTTTTTGCAAATAGCCTTCATGGGGGACAATCACTCCTCCTTCCCCTTGGATAGGCTCTACTATAAAAGCAGCAACATCTCTACCTTTCAAAGCTTCCTCCAAAGCTTTTTCATCTCCAAATGGAATAGGAACTGTCTCCGGCACAAGTGGTTTAAAATACCTTTGATACTTTTCTCGCCCTGTCACTGAAAGGGCACCCATGGATTTGCCGTGAAAGGAGTTCTGACAGTAAACTATTTTTTGTTTTCCTGAAGCAATTTTAGCAAGTTTTAAAGCTCCTTCTACTGCTTCTGCACCACTGTTACAAAAAAAGCTCCTTTTAAGATTCCCTGGTGTCACTTTTGCAAGATTATGAGCAAGAACCCCCGGCAAATTTCCAATAGCCGCTTGCAATATATTAGGCATATCTTTTACTTTTTCTACAGCTTCGATAACCTCATCGGGGTTATGCCCTAAATTTAAAGCACCATAACCTCCTAAAAAATCATAATACTCATTTCCTTCATTATCCCATACTGAAACTCCTTTAGCTCTTACAAAAAGTTTATCAAACTGAAGCATTGAAAGCATAGATACAAAAACTGAATTTATATATTCTTTGTAATTTTCTCTAACTTGATTTTTGTTTAATGTAAATGCTTCTTCCAAAGTTATATATTCCGGAATATCATCCTTCACTTTCCCCTTTGTACCTTCATACATTTTCCATCTCTCCTTTATTTTTAATGTCTATGGTAATGATGGTCATGACCACAATGTTCGCAACTATTGTTAGCACATCTAATATTTTCTAACTCTCTTCTTACTCTCTCTTTTATTTCTTTCACATATTCTTGCCTCAGCCTTTTTTGCTCTTCTTTTTCCTCTTCTGTTAAACCTTCTGTTTGTGATTTGTGATAAAGGAAATTTATTCTTTCTATCATTTCTCTCGTTATCATCGCTACACCTCGTCGAATAAATTTTGACAAATATATTATATTCTTTTTTTCCAAAAAACAAAAGAATTTTTACAAATTAATGGATATAACTATCACTTTTATGATATTATAACAATATAGCGGCAAATATTTAAGGAGGTTTTTGTAATGCCTTTAATTTGGATATTTTTTCTAATATTATTGTTTCCCTTTTTAATATTTGTATTTTTCATACAAGCAGCTACTTTTTCTTTTGCAAAATTAGGGTTATCTCCTCAAATGGCAGTTTTTCTTTTTAGCTTATCTTTAATAGGAAGTGTAATCAATATTCCTATATCTCGCAAAAAATTTATAGTACATGATGAAGAAGAAATATTTTTTCCTTTTCTTTTCTACTATCCTCCCAGAGTGCGTGAACAAATAATTGCCGTAAATGTAGGGGGAGCCATCATCCCTGTGCTATTCAGTATATACCTCATGCAAAGAACTCCTTTAACCCCTACGATAATAGCTACTATAATAGTCACAGCTGTTGCCAAAGCATTAGCTAAACCTGTGCCAGGAGTTGGTATTTCGCTTCCTGCCTTTATACCACCTCTTGTAGCAGCTGCTGCAGCAATTTTGCTATCTCATAATGATGCAGCTCCTGTAGCATACATCTCGGGAGTTTTAGGTACATTAATTGGAGCAGACCTTCTTAATCTTCCTCATTTTAAAGACTTAAACTCTCATGCTATAAGTATAGGAGGAGCAGGTATATTCGATGGAATTTTTTTAGTAGGTGTAGTAGCAGCCTTGTTAGCATAAAAAAATACCCTACTTACACCGTAGGGTATTTTTTCTCACTTTAAATACTTATTAAACCAATCAGTTATCTCTTTAAGCCTTCTTATCCTGTGCTTTGGTTTTCCGCTCCTTGAAAGGTCGTGGTTTTCACCATGACAGATCACCAACTTTGACTCCACTCCAAAGTATTTAAGAGCCATGAACATTTGAAGAGCTTCAGCAAGCCAGCACCTGTAGTCCTCATCAGAATGCAGGAACAATGTCGGAGTCTTCACTTTATCAGCATATTTAAGCGGAGAATTGTCCCAGTATTTCTCAAAGTTGTCCCAGGGAGTACCGCCCACCTGATCTGGCACAAAGTAATAACCTATATCTGTAGTTCCAAACTCTGTAAACCAGTTTGATATGCTCCTTTGAGAGACTGCTGCCTTAAACCTATCTGTATGCCCTATTATCCAGTTTGTCATAAATCCTCCATAAGAACCGCCTGTAACGCCAACTCTTTCAGAGTCAATGTCTTTGTAATTTTCAAGCACATAATCTGTAAATTTCATAATATCTTCATAATCAATTGTCCCATATTTTCCTCTTATATCAGCAAATTCGTTTCCTCTGCCATCGCTTCCTACCGGATTGCAGAAAAACACAAAATACCCTTCTGCTGCCCAGTATTGCATTTCGTGAAAATAAATTTCCCCATATACAGTTTTAGGTCCTCCATGGATATCCAATATTGCAGGATACTTCTTGCCTTCTTCATAGTCTATAGGCTTTATAACCCAACCATCTATAAAATGACCTGGTCTTATCTCTACTTCTACTCTTTCAGGCTTTGAAAGTTTCTTTTCCTTCTGCACCCATTCATTAAAGTCAGTAATCTGTATCTCTTGCCCGTCTTTGTACTCATAAAGCTCCAAAAGCTTTAATCCTCTAAAACCGATAAAAAGAATATCATCGCCACATACATCAAACATATCCACAGATCCATCTTTATCTATCACTTTTTCTATTTTCCCTTCTAAATTTATTCTGTTAAGATAAGCATTGTACCTCTCTGTAGATATGAAGTACAAATAATCTCCTTCTGCTTTAAAACTAAAGCCTGAACCGTACCTCACATCAGAGTTTACAGAATTTCCTAAACTCATATCGAGCTCAGGGGTTATGCACCTTCTTTCGCCTGACTCCTCTAAAATGTAGAACTTGCTGTTTTCATTTATACCGTATTTTTTCATATCTGTTCCAGCGCATATTATCTTATCTCCTAAAAAATCCACATACCTATAGGAAAAATCTGAATCCTTATTCACTTTCTTAAGTTCTCCAACCTTTAAATTGTATATATAAACATCACTTGTCAAAGGCATTTTGTCCTTATAACTTTTTCCTATAAACACAGCTTTTGTCTTATCTTTGTTGAGCTTTAAAGAATACACCTCAGTGTATTCATCTGTTATAGGCTGCAATTTATTATCACTTAATTTATAAACATAGAGCCTTCCCCTGTCTTTATTGATGACTCCTTCGCCATTCGCCCAAAAAGGAATCTCATCAAATACTTCGTAATCTTTCTCCTCTTTTCTCCTTTCAAGCTCTTTTTTCTTCTCCTCCTCACTCAAACCCTCCAAATCCTTTTTATTTACATTATAAAGTGCAATCAAGAGAAAAGTATCGTCATCAACAGGCAAAATCTCTGTAACCTTTTTAGGTATCACAAAAGCCTCAACAGCTTCTCCTCCGTGTATGTTAATTTTGTAGTACTTTGTAAATTCCTCTCCACTTTCTGCCTTTTCTTTGTCCTTTGGATTTCTGCTACTTGCAAAAAGTATGTAATCATCGTCAAGCCATACAAATCCTCTCTCCTCATTAAAGGAAGTCAGCTGAAAATATTTTTTAGTCCTTGTATCCAAAACCCATATGTTAGACAAATACTTGTTCTCCTCAACGTCCATTCTATGTACCACAAATGCTGCACAGCTACCACTTGGCGAATATTTTAATCCTGACAAAAATTTAAATTTTGTAAAATCTTCTAATTGTAACTTCTCCATTTGAAAACGCCCCCTAATAAAATGTTTTCAAAATTATTATAGCACAAAAACACAAAAATTCCTAAAGGCTGTCCCTGTACTGCGTTGGAGTAAGACCGGTGTACTTTTTAAATATCTGTGAAAAATATTTCTCATCTTAAGGAGTAAACTTTTGTAATTTAAGTAGAAAGAATAAGGCAGCAATTCAAAATCACTCTAATTGGTGCCTTAACTTTCTAATGATTCAATTACTTTCAACACCCTCTGTCTTATTTTCTCATCTTCTGGATATAAATTTTTGAACATTTTCATTTTCACAGCATTTCAATTTTTTATGAGCTGTTCATTTTAAACTATAAATCTTTCTTTTTCATTTCTCTGGTGTTTCACACAAAATTTTTATACAGCTTCTTCTGAAGCCTCCATCTCTTTTTTCTCATCAATCCCATAATTGTACATATAATAGAAATACCCCCTCTTATCTAATAGTTCATCCAATGTGCCTCTTTCAATGATTTCTCCATCTCTCATTACAAATATTTCATCATACTTTTTCAGTATCTCTGGGGTCAATTTATGGGTTACAGCAAGCACTGTCGCATCTAAATTTATAAGCGTCCTCTCTATATCGCTCGCCGTAACTTTGTCTAAAGCCGCCGTAGCTTCGTCTATCAGCAGTATTTCCGCTTTCTTGATTAGTGCTCTTGCAATTGCTATCCTCTGTCTCTCTCCTCCTGATAGCTCTACTTCCCCTTCTCCTACTATTGTATCGAGTCCTTTGGGAAGTTTCTCAACAACCTGAATTAAACCAGATTGTCTCAATGCCTCATTGAGTTCTTCTTCACTGCATTCACTGTAAAGGCAAATGTTATTCTTTAATGTGTCACCAAACATAAAGACATTCTGCTGTATAATACTAACTTTCCTGTAATAGGAAGCAGGGTCAAATTCTCTTATATCTATTCCATCAATGAGCACTTGCCCATCATAATCTGTAATGTGATTTAATAGCACTCTAAGTAGCGTGGTCTTTCCACATCCACTTTCTCCAACTAATGTATACTTTTTGCCTTTATCAAGCTTTATGTTTATGTTTGACAAAGCATTCCTCTTCCCATCGTAGGAAAAGGTTAGGTTCTTGATTTCTATGGAATTTCTAAATTCAAAAGGTTTATCTCCCTGTGAGACTTCCTCTTTGCTTACGTCTATTATTTCTTTTTGGATTTTATCTGCTATTTTTTCAACAGATTTTATCTTTGTAGCATATACAGATGCAGAAATTAAAGGATTCACTATGTAGTTCATAAGCTGTACAGCGGCAATCATAGAACCTACTGTGATGTAGCCTCTTAAAACCAAATATGTGGCTACTAGAATATTCACAAAAAACATTGCAAACCCTGACACAATAGATAAAGCTCCTTGAAATCCTTGAAATGCATCGGATTTATACCCTGCCATTTCTGCCTCTTTGTTATCTTTTGATGCCATATTGAGAATTTTATTTTCCTTGACTTTGTCAGTTGGAGGTCATTTTTGGGCTGGTAAAAAATATCAAACCCTTGATTTTCAAGGGTTTTTTGTTTTTAGGATTAAAAAATTTTTCAAAACTGTAGGGACAATTTTTCTTCTAATTATTGCCATAATACTTGACTATATTCACTTTTTGTAGTATAATGTAATAAACTAACATAAAGGTGATGCCATATGTTTCTCAAAATAACTAAAGCTGGTGGTTATGAATATGCCAAAATTGTCCATAATTATCGCGAAAATGGTAAAATAAAGCAAAAAGTCTTGCTTAATCTCGGTAGAATTGATGAACTCAAAAATGATCCCTCTTTCATTAATCTTGTAGATAAATTGCAAAAAATATTTTTAAGCTCCAGTGAAGAAACAGGTTCCATCAAGCTTTTTCCAGAAGATGTTTCAGAAGGAATTATTAAAAACTGGGGATATATTGTGTATAGAAAACTTTGGAAAGAGCTTGAAATAGATAAATTTCTCAAACAGTATAGCTCCCAAAATTCCAGGATAAAGTTTGACATTGATAAAGTGGCATTTTTAATGACAGCACAAAGATTAATTCAACCAGTAAGCAAACTTCAGACGTACTACCGCAAAAAACAGATATTTTGGATTCGAAGAAGATATTGATTTGAATCAGCTGTACAGGGGATTAGATATTCTGGCCCAGATAAAAGAGGATTTAGAGCTATATCTTTATCACAAGAATAGAGATTTATTTAACATGGTAGTTGATGTTGTTTTTTATGATGTGACAACATTTTACTTTGAAAGCATTAAGCAAGATGATTTAAGGGATTTTGGATTTAGCAAGGATAACAAGGTAAATGAGGTACAAGTGGTAATGGGCATGCTTGTAGATAAAGAAGGAAGACCAGTTGGATATGAACTGTTTCCAGGAGACACTGTTGACAGCAAGACCATGATAGAAATTTTGAGGAAACTGAAAGAGAAATTCTGCATAGACCAGGTAATAATAGTTGCAGACAAAGGTCTTAACAGTAAACTTAATTTAAAGCTGATAAAAGAAGCGGGATACGACTACATTGTGGCAAGCAGACTGAAAAACATGAGTAAAGAGATTTTAGAGAGAGTATTTGATGAAGAGGGGTATCAAGTTCTTGAGGAGAAGAAATGGAGATTTGACAGAGAAATATTTGGTGAAGAGTTTAGATTCAAGGTCATAGAAAGAGAGAATATTATCAAAACGGGAGAAGGGGAAATATTCAAGATACCTGAGAATCTAATAATAACCTATTCAAGCAAGAGGGCCAAAAAAGATAAAGAAGAGAGGCAAAGGCTAGTAGAAAAAGCAAAAGAACTTTTAGAAAGGCCCGGCAACGTAAGGGCAGCAGAAAAGAGAGGAGGAAGGAAATATTTAAGACGCATTTCCGAATCAGAAGAATATGTACTGGATGAAGAAGCAATAAAGAGAGATGAGAAATTTGACGGTTTTTATGCAATTCAGACCAGCAAGAAAGAAATGAGTGTGACAGAAGTTTTAAATGCATATCATGATTTATGGAAGATAGAGCAGTCTTTCAGAGTAATGAAAAGCTGTCTTAAGGTAAGACCAATATTTCACTGGACGGAAAAAAGGATAAGAGGGCATTTTGTTGTGTGCTATTTAGCATTTTTACTGGAAAGAACTTTAGAATACAGCTTGAGGTCTAAGGGGAAAGAATTAAGCAGTGATAGAATAAAAGAAGCGATAGATTCAATGAATTTTGTGGAGATAGAGATAAATGGGAAGAAATATTTAATTAAACAAAAGATGGAGGAGGAAGCTGAAGACATATTGAAGGTGATGAAAATAAAAGCACCAAAAAATTTCATTACGTATGAGGAAGGCATGGAATTAATTAGCATGAGAAAGTAATGTAGTGACAAATTTCACGCCCATTTTTTGTCAATACCTGTATTCCCAAGCTTTTTGGGTTTCGAACTGACAAAGTCAAGAGCTATTATGTGTTCAGCTGTGCGTCTGCCTACTCCTGGAATAGTGTCTAAACGCTCCAGGTCCTCCTCAAAAGGGAGCATTCGCCTCTTTATCTCTTCATCCAATAAGGCTATTTGTTCATCGAGAAAATCTATATGTAAAAGCTGTGTCTTTAACATTAATCTTTGATGTGGCCCTATTAAACCATTTAAAGCTTTCTTTAGTTCTTCTTTCTTATTCTTTAATCGTTTCTGAGCCAATTCGGATAAAATGGCAGGATCTTCTTCTCCATTAATTATAGCTTCAATCATCGCACGTGATGATTTCCCCAGTATATCTGTAGTCACAGAAGCAAGTTTAATATTTGCTCCCTCTAATACTTTTTGCATCCGGTTTATTTCTCTGGCACGTTCTTCTATTAAGCTCCGTCGATATCTTACTAATTCCCGCAATTCCCGCTGCTCTCTTGAAGGTATATAACTGCCCTGCAGTAAACCATGCTGCAATAATCCTGCAATCCACTCCGCATCTTTTACATCCGTTTTTCTGCCCGGTACATTCTTAATGTGTTTAGCGTTTACTACTATTGGATTAAGTTCTTCAATCTCAAGAATGTTGTAAATAGGCTTCCAGTAAGAACCTGTACTTTCCATCGCTACATGTGTACAACTTTTACTTTTAATCCAGTCCACCATAGCTAGTATATCTTCAGTCATCGTGGAGAATGTACGTATTTCTTTTTCTTCTGGTGTAATTACGCAAGCTACTACAGTCTTTTTATGAATGTCTAAGCCACAACAACGTGGATATATAACTTCCATTTGTATCATCCTTAAGCGGCTTTTAGATTTGAAGGGCTGGTGCAACAACCTCTATCGATTATTCTATCCCGCGTGCTTCCATATTGGAGCAACAGTCTGTGGTGCACCCGGTCGTTGTGGTTCAGTCTAATCATCGAGCTCGAAGCATCAGAATAAAAACGACCTGCCTTCACCAGCCGCTATACTGATTATATCATCAAAAAAGGACATTTTCATTCTCTGCTGGTGCCGCATTTGTTGCGGCATGGGAGTCTAAATAATATTAAGCCCCTGCCTTCGGTACTAAGAAAACAGGAGCTAAAATTTTGCTTTGTCAACAAACTGAACATTATATTGTAATGCTTAATGTTCTAACTTAATACTATTTTTACTGATAAAGGATATTCAAGAATATTATAGAGCTTTGATGAAAAGGCATAGATAAATATCCACCCATACTTCTAGCTATATCTCTTATCATAACTAATAATTTGGGAATATTGCCATATTATGTGATAAGATTTACAGGTGGGCATTCAGAAAAATACTCACCCCAACTATTGACAAAGAGCCTTTATTATTTCTTAACTAGTAAACGTTTATTAATCCATTTTTATATGAAGCTCTTTTAGCTGCTTTTCAGAAACTCGCGACGGCGCATCTGACATCAGGCATACAGCGTTTTGCGTCTTTGGAAATGCAATCACATCCCTTATGGTGTCGCTTCCTGTCATTATCATTGCAAGCCTATCAAGCCCGTATGCTATTCCTCCGTGAGGAGGAGCACCGTATTTAAAGGCTTCCATTAAAAATCCAAATTCCTTCCAAGCCTCTTCTTCGCTGAATCCAAGCACTTTAAACATCCTCTTCTGCAATTCAGTATCGGATATTCTGATACCGCCTCCACCAATTTCTATGCCATTTAAAATTATGTCATATAATTTTGCCTTCACCTTTAAAGGCTCTTTTTCTAAAAGGTCTATATCTTCATCTTTAGGTGATGTAAATGGATGGTGCTTTGCAACATACCTTTTTTCTTCTTCGTCATACTCTAAAAGCGGGAAATCAACAACCCATACAAACTCGTATTTACTCTCATCAATGAGGTTAAATCTTTTTGCCATCTCAACTCTCAAATGCCCCAGTGTGTCAAAGACCACTTCATCTTTATCCGCAACTATCAAAAGTAAATCTCCCACTTCTGCTTCAAGTCTTTCCAAAATTTTATTCAATTCTCCTTCAGTCAAAAATTTAGTGGCAGGTGACTTCACTTCTCCTTCCAAAACCTGCATCCACAAGAGGCCTTTTGCCCCAAAGTTTTTAGCGAATTCCACCAGTTCATCCAGCTGCTTTCTTGTCATTGAAGTAGCTCCTTTTACATTTATACCCCTTATTGACCCGCCGTTTTTCAAAGCATTTTTAAACACATTAAACTCTGACTCTCTTAGTATGTCGGACAAATCTTTAAGCTCCATTCCAAACCTCAAGTCAGGTTTGTCAGTACCGAATCTCTCCATTGCTTCCTGGTAAGTCAGCCTTTTAAAGGGAATATCAAGGTCTACGTCTAAGACTTTTTTGAATACGTGCTTTATCATTCTCTCATTTATATCAAGGACATCTTCAACCTCTACAAAGGACATTTCAATATCTATCTGCGTAAACTCTGGCTGCCTGTCAGCTCTCAAGTCTTCATCCCTTAAGCACCTTGCAATTTGATAATACCTGTCAAATCCCGCAATCATCAAAAGCTGCTTGAATATCTGGGGAGACTGAGGCAGCGCGTAAAACTTGCCAGGATAAATTCTGCTTGGCACAAGATAATCCCTGCGCCTTCAGGAGTGCTCTTTATCAGCATGGGAGTTTCTATCTCTATAAAGCCATTGTCATTGAGAAACTCCCGTACTGCCTGCGTAAGCTTAAAGCGAGTGATTAAATTCCTCTGCATTGAAGGTCTTCTCAAGTCCAGGTACCTGTATTTGAGCCTTACCGCTTCCGATACATTGCTCCTATCCTCTATTGGAAAAGGAGGTGTTTCAGACTTGCTCAAAATCTTCAAATTTTTGGCGTAAATTTCTATTTCTCCTGTGGGTATTTTAGGATTTACATTTTCAGGAAGTCTTTTTACTACTTCCCCTTCCACTGCTAACACATATTCACTTCTCACGCTTTGCACTTTTTCAAAAGCCTCTTTAGAAACCTGTTCACTGAATACTATCTGCACAATTCCTGTTCTGTCCCTCAAATCTATAAAAACTAATCCTCCGTGGTCTCTCCTGCTGTTGACCCATCCCATCACTACGACAGACTTTCCCACATCTTCAACAGTGAGCTCTCCGCACATGTGGGTTCTTTTAAATCCTCCCAACTGGTACCTCATCAAAATTCCTCCTTTTTTTTATTTTTATCTCATCAATTAAAATTTCTACTTTTTCTTCGCTTTCCAATTTTTTAATCTAACCCTACTTTCTTTTTAGTCCTCTTCCTCTGTTATCATCGCAAATTTAATATTTAACTTATTGGCGTATTCAACTTGGGCCTTTAGTCTTCTTACCATGTATACGTTTCTATTTTCAATTCGTTAAATCTTAATTTATTCGTAAGGATAAAAGTAAAAAATTTTTGAATCTTCACATACACAACCTTAGAAATAGATCTGATCTTTTTGACTTTAGAATTTTAATACCCTTTTGCTCTAAAGTAAGTAAAAGTCTCTCTATTCCCATTCCCAATCACACACCCAGCATAAAAGACATCCGCATTCTTCTATGAGTTCATCATATCTTTAACCAATCATACACCCCCTACGAACCAATATCTCTTGAAATGATTACAAAAATACTGTTTGATGTTTGTATAATAATCGAGTCCCCTTGATATTCTAAAATCAACTATATAGCTATTTTCTTCCAATTCAATATTTTTGTAGCTTATTCAAAGTAACTTTTAAACCAACACAGAGATAATCTGTAATGAGGAGCACCTCTTTTATCACTCTTTTCCAGCTTTCCATTTTGCAATCTAACCACTTATGTTAAAGTTAAGCGGCACGTTCGCCTGTATCGAGTGATTCTAGCTAAAAAAGTTTAACCTAGTACCTACTTTGACTCTAATGCTACAAAATTATCAATTTTTGGACACTTAGAACTTAGTATAATCAAAAGAGAATTTAGGGTAATTAGATGCATTGCTTTCAAACAATGTGAGAATATAACAAAAATCATACAGCAAGTTTGGGGTTTTAGAACTGAAATACTAACACATTTAGAGAACTCGTCATATTTCTTATAATAATGAAAAACATCTTGTAGTAATACACTCATAGCCATTTTTTTCTTTTATACTAACTAAATTTTTATGATTATTTATAATTTCATATTCTTCGTCAAATATTGTACCAATGCTTTTCTTATAAAGATAACAGGGATATACTTTACCATCACTATCAATAATGAAATAATTCCTTGGAATTATGCATTTTGGTATTTTCTTTATTGGTCTCTTCGATATTAAACTCTTCGCCAACTTTTCATAGAAATTATTGCGTTGAGGCATATATTTTTTTATTATCTCTATCGCTTCATGGCGCTCTCTTTCAGTAGCATTATACCAAGATAGTTCATTCTGTGGAGGCAAATCTAGTAAGTTTATTGCGTAACCAAACATATTTTTCTTCGCATAACATATTATTTTGTGAACATCTTCAATATTTGCTCTGCTCATCGTAATATTTAATTTTAAATTCTTATAATTTTCTTTTTCAAATTTTGAAAGAATCGATAATAATTTTTCATGTCCGCCTCTGTATAGCTCTGAATATTCACTATTTAGGCTATCTATGCTTATATGCACGGTTACAGAATGCTTTTTTAACCACCTAATTTGCTCGGAATCAATTAAAGTACCATTTGTTAAAATGCTAATATTAGGAGAATACTTTTTCATTGTAAGTATCCAATATTCAATATTTGAAAGTAAAAAAGGTTCTCCCCCTGTGATCATTATTTCACCGAGGTTCATATAATCACTCATAGCTAGAATGAACCTTTCCACATCTTCAACTAATAAATTAGATTTCTTATCTCTCCTTTTATTACTATAATCACAATAACTACATCGCAAATTACAATCTGATGTCACTATTAACCCTAATACTCTAATCATACACTCTTTCTCCTCTCCAATAAGAAAAATTCACTCCCTATATCTATATCTGCAGTATAGATCCATTTTTAAAAAACTCTTTAACGCCATCACCGTAATATTTTATTAATATCCCTTCAAAGTCGACTATAGTGACCCCATCTTTAAAATTTAACAGATCCAGAGTTATATTCTTAAGGGTCTTTTCGTTACATCCATATTTTTCTATAAACATATCAATTACAAGTACACCTTTACCACATATTAACCCTAAGTATTCACGTTCATTGTTATTCTCATTATATTCTGATATAGATATTTTTTTAGAAGCATCAAAATTACTACGATATAACTCTTCACATTTTTTTAACATAATATCAAACAATGAATTACCTCCTATTAATTTAACAAAAACACATTGTAAATACTCTGTAATGCTTTCTAATAAAAACCATCGTCCACTTCCAGTAAACCGAATCTTTATTCCTAAAAATTGATGAATCAATTCATGTATCATGTATGTATACAGCATGGTAATAGGATATTTCAAAAGGGTTTCATTTAAAATTATCAAATTCGGATAAGACACGCCTAATATATTAATATCTTTTAAAGAAATAATTCGTACCGATAATGTCAACCCTGTAAGTTTTTTATATAATATTGCAAATTTTTGTAAAACACTTACTATTTTTATATTGATATTGCTATATAATTTACTTATGTGATCACTTAAATAAACATTTTCATTTTCCATTAATATATCTAGAGTACCTATCAAACTTTCAGAAATTAAAGCTAAATCATATAAATGATAGAAGGTTCTTTTTTTCCCCTTATCAGGAGGAAGATTTATATACAATTCATTATTTTCATCGAATAAATATAAAACATATTGAATTGGATATCCTATATCTTCTACAATGGGGAAAATCGTATCAGGAGGTAAAACCAAAATGTTACCTTCATATTCTATTTTATACTTTAGAAACAATTTCCGGAATCCGGTGTTGCTGCTAACAGTATACTTTCCATTTATGTACTGATAATCTTTTTTATTATACCCATCATCTCTAATATCAATCAATGTTAAATAATTTTGCAAAGCAAATTCAAAGTGTTTACAAGTATCAGTAAATTTAACACTCGCATAAAAACATTTGGATAAATTATGTTTATAATAAAGTGTTATTCTCTCTATATGGCTTTGTCTCAAAATCATCACCCCTAAATTGAAATAAAACACTATCGTCCAAAATCATTTTAAATTCAGGTACAACTATATCAAAATGATGATCATCTTTATTTGAGCCATTTAAAAGTAAACTATCTCCAAAACCGAAATGGCAAGTTCCTAATTTCTTTTCATATAAATCCAAAGTAGGTATAGAAGGGATTGCTGGGTTAGTTCCAAATCCTACTTCAACTAATAAATCTTTAGTCCTATTAATAAATTTCTTACAATCAGTTAAATCTGCAACACCGTTTTTGACTTTTATAACAAATTTATTATTATTTACAACTTGAACAATTATACCATTAACGGTCTCACAGTGTGGTAATAAAAATACTTCTCCTCCTGGAAATTGTGTAATTTTTTCATTATAGATATCAAAAGCTTCCGTATAAATATCTTTTCTATCAAATTCAAATGAAATATCTACTCCTGTCTCGGAAATAATCCTCAGCTTTTTAGCAGTATTTAATGCTTGTAACAGCATTTCATTGTATTTTTTTACACTTTTAAATACTTCACGTCCTGCCTTAAACTCTAAAATTGCAATCTGATCTTTATAATTAATAACCCTTTCATTAACCAATGTTTCTACATAGAGTACATAGATATCATTACAAAAACAATCTAAAAGCCATGAATGAAATATTTTTCCTTGTTTGACATCTATATCTATGATTGGTTTAAAATATATTATATTTACTTTCTTTTTAAGAGGTAAATCCTTTTTTAACTTATCAAGTATACCAGAAAACTCTGTTATACTATTATACCTATATTTTTTAATATTTAAGTTTGAATTTAACACTATACTAAAAATATATTTTTGAAACTCTGACATAAATTCTTCTGCATAAATTAAGTATATTATAGAAAATTCATTTAAAGTATTAATGATTACTTTTTTATACTCATCCATCGCTATCCTTCCTCAAATTAAATACTTCCATCATTCCTTGCCAAATTTAATAACCATTGATAAGTTTTATGAATTCAATATTTATTACGAAAATTTCTACATCATTTGTTATTTATTTAATATTTCATCATTAATAAATACGAATAAACAATCAAAAAGTGTAATAATAAAGTTTTTTATAAAAGGTACATTAGTTTTGATTACTTAAAATTTGCATAGTCTTAGTTATTTCCTATATATCGGTTGAATAGCTGGTATCAGATTGTTAATATTAACATGCAAGTAAATTGCTGCACAAATTTCTGCAATTGCTGCTAACAGCCAAACATATGTATAGCCAAAATATTCAATAAAATAGCCAATTGCTATCGATACAAAAAAACCATAAAAAGATCTTACAGCCGATAAACCAGAGTAAAATGTCGCTCTTTTGTCATTAGGTATATAATCATGTATCCAAGCGTTACTTGCAGATTGGTCTATACCTAGTCCAAACTCAAAAGCACATAATCCCAATATAAAGAAGTATACGTTGGGCATGAGGAAAACAATGATTAATCCTAATACAGCGATTAACATTCCAACAATTGAAATATAAACCGCTTTAAAATAATCTACAAGTTTTGATGTAATAAAACCTGAAAAGGTAAATAATAACATGAAAATTATCAAAAGAATTCCATTTAAGCTGGGATCTAATCCAACGTTATTTGCTCCATAAATTTGCCATGACAAAATGAAACAAATAAATGCTGTATGCGCAAATAAATTTCTTATTAGTATTTTCATCATATTTTTATCTTTTACCAATTTCTTAGTATTATTAACAATATCTACGAAAATATTATCAGTAGTAGTTTCTCCATAATTGTCTTCTAAAAACAATAAAGCTATAACACCTGCAATGCAAGCAATTATACCGCTAATAACTACTGGAAGATTTAAACTTTTTTTAATCAATACAGTTCCTATTGCCAAAGTTACCGCTGCAAAAAAACTTGTTATCCCTGTTAACTTAGGGATAATTTTATCTTTATAATCCAGTTTATTTAATTTATGAAGATAGTCCACGTACCAAGATTGTAGGGCACCTGAAATCAACGCAATTCCAAATGACATTATAATTGATGAAAAGATAAAACCCCAAGTTTCAGTAGAGTACCCATATGCAATCATTCCAATTCCCCAAAATAAGAATCCAATACCTGCGGTCTTTTTCCTCCCATACTTGTCTGAAATATTTCCAGTAGGGTAATCAAATGCTGCTAAAGCCAGAGAAGAAATCGCAAAAACAACACTAATCATATTCGAGCCTATATTTCTATCATACATCAAAAGTATAAAAACTGTTCCATAAAGCTTGTCAGCCATGTTATACAATGAACCGAGAACCCCATATAACACGGTAGCTTTTTTATACTCTTCTAATTTCATCATAAGATAAACCCTCCATGTTACAATCATGTTCTTCTATCATTTCTTTAATAAATAAATCTATTTTTTTATTGCATTTACTTACTTGCCATTTTACATAATTATATCCTAAAAAGTATGATATAGCTTGTATTGGGTCATCATATGCTTGAATACAAATTGATTTTGCCGTAGAAATATCGTAATCAAATATTTTAGATATTTCGTGTATTACTTTATTAATTTCAGTTTCAAATGCGTGAATTTTCAATGCTGCGAAAGCAAGTACGACCATTTTTCTAAATGAATTATAAAAAGCATGTTCCAATCTTAATTCAGGTCTAATTTGTACATATTTTTCTTCTGCAAATTTAGCCCATCCTTCTTCAAAAATACTATTATGATATAAGATACTTGCTAAACGATTTTTTTTAAATTGTACACAGTACGAAAAATGATGTCCTGGATATGTCTCATGTACTATTCCCAACACTTGCCTATCTGTTATTTTTTGGCCATACGGACAAAATGCAATTCCCTTTGGTTCCTTTGAAGATAAATTATAGCTTTTTATATAATGAAACCCCTTTACGTTTGAAAATATATTAGTTTTACATATTTTTAAATCACCACAGTTTAATAGTTCACCAAAATACTCCTCCAGTTTGGTTATTGTATTTTTATCAAATAAGTCATTAAATTCTACTCCAATTGCTTTCTCTCTAGGGTTACTAAAAATATAATGATTTTCCTTAATATTTGTTTTGACGTCTTCTAATAAACTTTCACTAGAAACTTTTAAACCAGACTCCAAATATAATAATCTCTCAAATTTTTCTCTACCTAAAGGTATTAAAAAGGGTTGATTATTACCATTATTTAAATTTTTTAAGTCTACGATAAATTTCTGTACAACCTTATTCAGATAATTTATTTCATTATCACGCAAACCAATTAGGTGAGCTTTCTTAATAATACTATTCCATTCTGTCTTTATTAAATTAACTGCTAATAGAATATCCAATTTACTAACCATACCATCGGATAAATTTGATAAAGCTATATTAAAAAAAGATGATAATTGGTTTAATTTTTCTTTAACAGCAACCTGATCAAAATAACCATGTTCTATTGCTTCTAGATTCCTCCAATGAATACTAATTCCTTTAAGGGCATTTGCAGCATAAAATTGGGGTTTAGTTTTCCATAAAGCAAGAGTCTCAATTTCAAATTTGCGGTATAATATAGCTCTTTTTAAGCTTACTTTTTCGTTAATACATTCTGTATTTTCTATACTATCAATCTTGCAAATTAATTCGTTCAGTGAAGTTATATAATTTTCTAATTGGTGTTTTGAGAAATCGCCTAAATTATAATTGTTTTTTCCCCATAATATCGCTCTACTCGGAAATTGTTTAGCTATTACATCGATATATTTATTTCTTAACTCATCAATCACAATTCTACCACATCCTTTAAGTTAATTTTCGCACATGACAAGTATACTTTGAATATTTAATAGTTAATCAGAAAAATTGTTTTTAATATACTTTTTAAAAATGTTTGCTAAAGTTTACTTACTTTTATTTTAGATAGTTATGTAAAATTTTTACATCTTTAATCTAAATTCATAAAACACTATACTAATTTTCATTTTCTATAAACAGTAATTCACCTTCAATATTGTATGAAAAACATCTTTGTCACACTTTTGTGTATATTGAGAGTGTTTATAATAATTTTAGAAAACTTAACCATATTTTAGAAAACTATCACCTTAATTTTTTACATTTTTAATTTATTCACAGATAGAAATTATTTCTGGATTTCCAAATTGATCTTTTGGGAAAACCATAACATCACTTATTGTTTTTGTTTCAAATAATGCAAGTAAAGTCCTTTCCCAACCAATTCCTATTGAAAATAGAGGTGGAGCACCCATCTTAAGAACCTTTATAAAATAATCATAATTTTTTTGTTTATCCTTAATTTTAAGAAGTTCAAGTGATTCAATAAACTCTTCAGCAGTGTTTACTTTCTGCCCACCACTTGCAATCTCTATACCGTTTAGCACTAAATCGATTCCTTCTGTATCATTGGAATTCCTTATCCTTTTAGTAAAAATATTTTGCCCTATTGCATCATGCAAACTTTGAGAATCATATTCCAATTCATTTATAAAGGGATAGTTCTTAATCCAACAGAACTTATACTTTTCAACTTTACCAAATAATTTTGGATACAATGTCTTACTAATCCTATTATAGAAAATATCAGTTTCAATACTACTAGGTAATAATAGAATATAGCCAACTTTCTCAATTTCATTATTTTCAAACCATTCATCAATTAAATAATCTGCTTTAATATCACCTAATTTTTGCTTCAAAGTTTTATTTTCATCATAAGAGAAAAAATTTGAATTTTCTCTATCTTGTTGATATGTCTTATTTATTAGAAACTCTTCTATTTTTTTGTTAACATAAGCAGGTATTATCAGCCCGGTGTATTTATATCCGTTAATTATAAAACTTGGGCGATAAAATTTTCTAAACCTTAAATCAGGATGATCAGTAGAATATAGTTTCATACTTTCATGATAATCTAGAATCTCAAAAGGTTTTTCAATTTCGATATTAAAGTGCTTTTTTATAATATAAAAAAACATATCTTCAATTAATCTCATAGCTTCTTCGTTAGTTAAAAAAGCTGCCGTTATTGCAAGTTGAGTAAATTCAATTAATGAATCATTTCTTGCTAAGCTATTTTCTTCAGCTAATCTAAAACACGGGTGAAATTGGAAGTTCCTTTCAATTCCGGCAACAGCTGAAATAAGATTTAATATATTAGGAGATTGTAACAAAATATAGGGTGTTTCTTTGGTAATAGGATTCTGTATCCTCCATTCTTTTGTCCCATATTCCTGTACTGGTACCCATAGAATAGGATTTCTCAGTTCAATAAATTTCTCTTTTTTTAGAAAATCCCGAACAGAGTCCTCTAAACTATTAATTTTTCGAAAAATTCAACATTATATCTGTCAAGATAATTTCTTAATAAAGTAGTTTCCTCATCTCGACATGCCGTTGATAATACATTACATTCCTTAACTTTGATTATACCATTTTGTTTTACTACTACAACTGAAACAATGTCATTTACATTAAGATCATACTTCCATGCATCCAGTGTTAAGATTATCGTACCTGAATAATCCTTAATTGCAACGTTAGAATTTATAATCGATTGGACCCTGCCCATTATCATAAATTCATTATCATTTACTTCCCAGATATCATCAATAAAAATACGTTTATTCATAGGTTCCTCCTCTCTATTGCAAAATAGCCCACTTAATTATATATTTATAAAACTTGCATTTATCTGGATTTAATTTACCATTTCTAACCAAAGCTTCATACTGACATGGACCACCACAAATATTGTAAGCAATGCATTCCAAACAAATATCTTTACTGTTATCATTAAAATGCCAAGTCTCAAACCCTTTATGGAACTTTAAATCCGAAAATTTTAATGTAATACTTTCATCAAAGCCAACTAAACATTTAGAAACTTTTAAATCACTAGTCACATAAACCCCCCAAGTATTACTATTTTGTCCATACGTTAAGTTCATACATGAATTCATCTGTGGAAGTTTTTTATTGATTAAAAAAGCTACATTATTCCCTGGATGATTTAATGGTATCTTATTATTATTGCAATATTTCCATACTGCTGTTACTGCTTTTGCAAATTCTTCTCCATTCACTTCCCAACCTTTATCGACCGGTTGGGGTGTATTAATACTTATTTCTTCGAATCCAACACTTTCTACTAAGAAATGTATGATTTCTTCCGCCTTGTCTATATTGTCATTCGTGAATGTAATAATAGCTGATAGTTTTCCGCCAGCATTTTTATAATTATTAACACCTTCGATTAATCTATTAAAGCTCCCTGACCCGTCAGGAAATACCCTATTTTTATCATTTATATCTTTCCAACCATCTATACTAAATGATATATTAAAATTATTAGAAATGAAGTACTCTGCTAAATTCTCTGTCATTAAAGTCCCGTTTGTAACTATTTCTTCAACATAATCAATAATTTCTCCATTCTGCTTGGCTTTTTCTAATAGCAAATGTCCAAGTTCAATCAAGTCCATTCGTAACAGTGGTTCACCACCAAAATATTGAATTACAGGCCTGCTACCTTTGTTTTCTTTTATAAACCACAACATTATTTCACTAAACTTTTCAACTGGCATATCACCTTTTTTATCATGAATCTTCCGGACAAAGCAATAGTTACACTTAAGATTACATTTTTCAGTTAATGATATTCGCATAAATCCTATGCGACTAGGTAATTCCTTAGCTTTTTTTCTTATTAATTCTCTATATTTTTTAGCATAAGCGAACTCATCAAAATCATTTCTTATTATAATTTTTTTATCAATAAGTTCTTTTGTTATCTCATTAATTTCTATTTCCTGGGGATCAATTAGACTCTCAATAAAACCTTTTACGGTCTTATCTACTACAAAAACATCTAAGGTAAATGCATTAAAGATTATATATTCATCTTCTTTATTTCCTTTTAAAAAATGAACAAATTTTGACGTTCTATACTTCAAAATTAGATCCCCCCT
The DNA here is from genome assembly GCF_001310975.1 of Thermoanaerobacter thermocopriae JCM 7501. GTDB lineage: Bacteria > Bacillota > Thermoanaerobacteria > Thermoanaerobacterales > Thermoanaerobacteraceae > Thermoanaerobacter > Thermoanaerobacter thermocopriae. Next base: position 695 of record NZ_BAZY01000031.1, on the reverse strand, counting down.
TCTTCTTGATGATGTTTTTTAAGTTTTTTAAGTCTTTGGAGAATCCCACAATCCTTATGGATTAAGGAACTTCGTTGTATATTTTCAAAATATTTTCAAAGGAATTTCTCCCATGTTCGTTAAATTTATACAAATTTACATAAAAGACCAAATCACAGCCCAAATTACAAAAGGAAAGGGAGGAATTCCTATGAAAATCAAAGCTAAACAACTTTATTTTGTTCCTCGTAATGTAACTTTTTTACTATAATATTTATCTCATTTTGCAATCACCTATTTAGTGTTATTATTAAGGACAGAGGAGTATATACTCCTCTGCTTCATAAAATCTCTTCTCTTTCTATTTCTTCTTTTTCCGTCTCATGTTCCCCCAATTCTACTTTTTCCATTTCTGCTTCGATTGCTTTCAGCAATTCTTGCTCAAAACTTTCGTAATCAACATCGAAAATCACACTACTTCTTGAACGTTTACAAATATCACCATAAGGAAGATAACTCAGGTTTATTTTTTTGTCTTTTAACATGTTTTCACCTCCTTTCTGACAAAAGTATAGACTTGTGCAAAATTCAAGAGCTTTTATTTAAGCGATTCTGCAGACATACTTTTTCCTATCGCTCTTGAATTTTTTATCTTTTATGTAGGATTTCCCCTCCCATTTGTCGAATTATTATATATACCACATGAAAATATTTTA
>NZ_BAZY01000030.1 GCF_001310975.1 Thermoanaerobacter thermocopriae JCM 7501 | reverse complement strand
TTTCGTCCTCTCAAATTTTTGCTTCGCCATCCTTTTTTCCTCCTTTACACAATAAACTTATCCTAGTGTTTCTTAAAATTATGTCACAAAAGTGACATTTTATACATTTTAATTTCTGTTGTTAAAAACCAAACCTTCTATGATAAAAAAAAACTTTAACAACAAAATTGGAGCCCGCGACCGGGATCGAACCGGTGACCTCCGCCTTACCAAGGCGACGCTCTACCTACTGAGCTACGTGGGCAAAAGGGAAAATCACGACTCCGATTTTTGATTTTACTATAAAGTTTTCTAAATGTCAATAGTTAGCTGTTTCTCATTTCAAGATACCTTTCTAATTTTCTTTTTACCCGCTGTAATGCATTGTCTATAGATTTAACATGCCTATTTAGATCTTCCGCAATTTCTTGATAAGACTTGCCATCTAAATATGATACCAAGACCTCCCACTCTAATCCGCTTAATAATTCTTCCATTTTGTTTTCAATGTTAACGTATTCTTCTTTACTTATTATTAACTCCTCAGGGTCAGCAATACATTGGGTAGAAACAACGTCCAAAAGAGTCCTATCAGATTCTTCATCAAAGATAGGCTTATTGAGGGAAATATAAGAATTAAGCGGTATGTGCTTCTGTCTCGTTGCAGTTTTAATGGCAGTAATAATTTGACGAGTCACGCATAACTCCGCAAAAGCTTTGAAAGAGGAGAGCTTGTCACTTTTATAATCTCTTATTGCTTTGTAAAGACCTATCATCCCTTCTTGCATAATGTCTTCCTTATCGGCACCCACTAAAAAATAGGCGCGAGCCTTTGCTTTTACAAAGCTTTTATACCTCTCAAGAAGGTACTCTAAAGCGGCTTCGTCCCCTTTTTGAGCTCTAAAAACTACCTCCTCCTCTTCCATTTGGTCATATGTTTGATAGTAATCCTGCTGCGCCCCAGATTTCACCAATACCGCCCCCATTTATTATTCCAGCAACTTTATACGTTATAATTATACATTATATTGGTAAAGGTAGTCAAGCTAATTTTAGCTGTTTTCTGCCATTTTGCGCAGCTTTTTTACTATTTCACTATCTAAACGTTCTTCCAAATTGTCTTTATAAATTGTATTTATATAGCTTTTTTTATGGCTTTCAATATATTTGTTCATCTCCTCGTAAAGCTCTCTTGCAGACATTCTTATTGCACCATGAGCTAAAACCACCTGTTGCACAGTCCAATCAGAACTTACCACAATTACTCGCTCCTTTTTCGCTAATTCCACCACTTTTAACTCTATAAAGTGATCTGCCGATTCACCTTCTTTTGTGTAAACGACTTCAATCCCACTAATTTCTTCATGTTTTTCTAAACTTCCTTTTACATACATTGCGTCAAAAACTAAGATTATATTTATCCCTGAATATCCTCTAAAATCAGCCAATATATCTATTAACTTATCTCGCGCATCTTCCAAGCTTTTTTGCGCTTCTTTTTTTAAAATCTGCCAATTATTTATCACATTATAACCATCTACTAACATATACAAGAGAACATCACGCCTTATCTTTTCTTTTTGAAACTACCTGGTAAATTAAAAGAGAAGCAGCTACAGATGCATTTAAAGAATTTATCTTACCCTTCATAGGATTTTAACTACAAAATCGCAATTTTGTAAAACTAATTTAGAAACCCCTTTTCCTTCATTTCCGATAACAAGAGCAACAGGAAAATCATAATCAATCTCTTCAAAGCTTTTTCCTCCATTTACATCTGTACCAACAATCCATAAGCCTCTTTCTTTTAAGTTTCGTATTGTGTTGTTAATATTTGATACTTTTGCTATTTTCATATGCTCCACTGCTCCAGCAGAAGTTTTTACCACAGTAGCGTTCACTCCTACTGCCCGTCTTTTTGGAATTATTATCCCATGGACCCCAAAAGCCTCTGCGCTTCTTATAATCGCACCCAAATTGTGAGGGTCAGTTATCTCATCTAATATCAACAAAAAAGGTTTTTCTTTCTTTTGCTCAGCATACTCTAAAAGGTCTTCTACTTCAAAATATTGATAGACAGCAGACAAAGCTACAATTCCTTGATGATTTTGACTGCCGGCCAGTTTGCTTAAAGTTTCATTATCAGTGGTAGAAACTACAATACCTGCTTCTTTTGCAAGATTTATTATTTTTGAAATATTACCTTTTGCTGTTTTAGAAATATAAATTTTTTCAATTTCTTTTCCACTTTTTATAGCTTCCATTACTGGATTTCTACCAAAAATTACATCCTGCTCTTTCATAACCATCACCTATTCCTCAATAACTTGTACAGAAAGCTCAAGAATATTTTTTAATCTTTCAAATTCTCCTGCAAGATATAGATAACCTAGTAAAGCTTCAAATCCCGTAGCATACCTATAGTCCTGTACTTCTACTCCTTTAGGTGTAGTATTAGACTTAATATTCCTTCCTCTTCTAACTATATCTTTTTCCTCTTCTGAGAGAAGATCATAAATTTTTTTTATAGATTCTGCCTGTGCTTGGGCTTTTACATACTTAACTGTCTCTCTGTGTAAAAATTTAACATGTTGGTTTTTTTGGGCTACAATCCTTGTGCGGATATACAAACTATACACGGCATCCCCAATAAAAGCTAAAACAAGGGGTGACAAACTTGACACCCCCTCCTTTTCAAGAAACTTGAAATTTCCTAAAGAACCCATCACATTCTTTTCCATCTTACTCCCTCTGGCGTATCTTCTAAAATTATTCCTTTTTCTCTCAGTCTATCTCTTATTTCGTCAGCTAACTTCCAATTCTTTTCTTTCCTTGCTTGTTGTCTTTTTTCTATTAAAGCCAGTATTTCCTCATCATCAATATCAGTTTTTACAGTTCTATAAAAAAGTCCTAAAATTTCTGAGAGTTTTAAAAACATATCCAAAATATATTTTACCAATTCCTTTGAAGAATTTCCACTTAGATTTATATTAGCAGTTTTTGCCATTTCAAACAAAACTGATATGGCATCTGCAGTATTAAAATCGTCATCCATTGCTTCTTCAAACTCTTTTTTATATTCTTCAAACTTTTCTACTATTCTTTTTTCTTCTTCGTTTAATTCTCTTTCTTTGCACACAGTCAACAAATGTTTTAAATTAGCCATCGCATTTAATAATCTTTCATAAGCAGAATTGGCCTGATCCATTAAATCTAAACTAAAATTAATGGGATTTCTGTAATGGGCCATAAGCATAAAAAGTCTTAAAACTTCAGGATGATACTTTTCTGTAATCTCTCTTACTGTAAAGAAATTTCCTTTAGATTTTGACATTTTTTCATTATTTATATTTAAATACCCTATATGCATCCAATATTTAGAAAATTGTTGACCATATAATGCTTCACTTTGAGCAATTTCATTCTCGTGATGAGGAAATATCAAATCAGGACCTCCTGCATGGATATCTAAAGTTTTTCCTAAATATTTCGTAGACATGACAGAACATTCTATATGCCATCCCGGTCTTCCTCTTCCCCACGGACTATCCCATGCAGGTTCACCAGGCTTTTGAGCTTTCCACAAAACAAAATCCAATGGATTTTTCTTTTCTTCGTTTATCTCAATTCTTGCGCCTGCTTGCAATTCTTCTATATTTTTGTGAGAAAGCTTTCCATAATCCTTAAATTTCGCAGTTTCAAAATAAACATTTCCATTTACCACATAAGCATAACCTTTATCGATTAAAATCTTTATAAATTTGACTATATCTTCAATATGCTCTGTCGCCTTAGGATGAACTGTTGCTCTTTTTATACCCAAATTATCTGCATCTTTAAAATATTCATGTATATATTTCTCCGCTAATTCTTTTGTAGTAACATTTTCTTCCTGAGCTCTTTTAATTATTTTATCGTCAATATCAGTAAAATTTTGAACGTAATTTACTTTATAACCTTTATATTCTAAATATCTTCTTACCGTATCAAATACAATAAAAGCCCTAGCATTTCCGATATGGATATAATTATATACTGTAGGCCCACAAACGTACATGTTCACTACCTTATCATTTAAAGGCTGAAATTCTTCTTTTGTCCTCGAAAGAGTATTATATAGCTTCATCCTTCTTTTCCTCCCTTGCAATTAAGATTTGTTCTAACTTTTCAACTCTTTTTCTTAATTTTTGCAATTCTTCTTCCACAGGGTCAGGAAGTTTGCCATGTTCTAAATCTACACCATAGGAAGAAGCTATACGTACATTATCTTTTTTCACACAGCGAGCAGGTACTCCAACTACTGTGCTATTAGGAGGTACATCTTTTAATACAACTGCCCCTGCACCTATTTTTGAATTTTCTCCCACTACAATAGGACCTAATACTTTAGCTCCACTTCCTATAACTACATTATTTTTTATAGTAGGGTGTCTTTTCCCTTTTTCTTTCCCTGTACCTCCCAAAGTTACCCCTTGATATATTGTCACATCGTCACCAATCTCTGTAGTCTCACCAATTACAACCCCCATACCGTGATCAATAAAAAATCTCCTGCCTATCTTAGCACCAGGATGTATTTCAATTCCTGTGAGAAATCTATTAAACTGTGAAATAAGTCGAGGAAGTAAAATTAAACCCTTTTTATATAAATAATGGGCAATTCTGTGCAGTATTATAGCATGGAGCCCAGGATAACATAATACAACCTCCAGCACACTTTTGGCAGCAGGGTCTCTTTCAAAAATAACTTGTATGTCTTCTTTTAAAGTCTTAAACAATACTAAACACCTCCTTAAAAATTTACCCCCCTCATCTCAGAGACGAGGGGGGGACTCCCGTGGTTCCACTCTGCTTGAGCTTTAGACTCCACTCCTTTTAGATAACGGCACATGCCGGTAACCCCCTACTGAAATTTCAGGGATACAGCTCAAAGATGCACTTCTTATAACATATCCTCGAGCTACTCGCAGCCTATGGTAGCTCTTCTCTGAAGGCTTATGTTATAATACTCTTCTTCTCATCGCTTTTTTCCTTTATTAAATTTATCGCTCTTTTAAGCCTATTTATCACTTTATCTTTCCCTACAAGTGGAATAATCTTCACCAATTCAGGTCCATGGTCTTCTCCTGTTATTGCTACTCTGATTGGCATGAAAAACTCTTTTCCTTTTACATTTGTTTGTTTCTGCAATTTCTTAAGCAAATCTTTTACGTATTCTTCTGTTAACTGTTCTGATTCTTCTATGGCTCTTTTGATTCCCTCTAACACAATTTTACTGTTTGGGTTCTCTTCTAATATTTTCATTGTTTCCTCAGAATAGTCAACCTCTTCTACAAAAAACATCTTAGCTTTTTCAATAATTTGAGCCACATATTGAAGCCCGTCTTTGTAAAGAGATATTACATCCTTTAGCCAATTATACATCATATCATTTATTTCGTCAATGTATCCTGCCCTTCTTAAATGTGGAATAGCCAAATCTACAATTCTTTCAACAGAGCTTTTTTGTATATACTGTTGGTTCATCCAATTAAGCTTTTCAATGTCAAAAACAGGATTAGCACTGTGAATCCTTCTAAAATTAAATTTCTTTATTATTTCTTCTTTTGACATGATTTCTACATTATCCTCCGGTGACCAACTTAAAAGAGATAAAAAGTTAAACATAGCCTCTGGCAAATATCCCAATTCTCTATACTGGCCTATATAAGTATTCCCATGCCTTTTAGAAAGTTTAGTCCTATCTGGTCCCAATATTAAAGGTGCATGGGCAAATGTGGGAATCTCAAATCCTAAAGCTTTATAGATGAGTATCTGTTTAGGAGTATTGTATATGTGGTCTTCTCCTCTTATTACATGTGTAATCTTCATAAGAGCATCATCAATTACAACTGCAAAATTGTAAGTAGGCATTCCGTCTGATTTGACAATTACCATGTCCCCACCTAAAGTATCACTTTTTATTGTAATTTTCCCTTTTATCATGTCTTCAAACTCTATGACTTCATCGTCAGGAACAATAAACCTTATTACAGGTTTTCTCCCTTCTTTTATAAAAGCCTCTTCTTGCTCCTTTGTAAGATACCTACACCTTCCAGAATAACGAGGTATATCTCCTCTTTCCACAGCCTTTTTCCTATCTTCTTCTAATTCCTCAGGAGTGCAATAGCATCTATATGCTTTTTTTTCTTCAATAAGTTTCTGGGCAAATTTATGATAAATTGCAAGTCTTTCACTTTGCCTATAAGGGCCATAAGGACCTGGTTTGTCTGGCCCTTCGTCCCATTCTATACCTAACCACTCTAATTCTTTAAAAATTAATTCTTCAAAATCTTTTGAAGACCTTTCTAGATCCGTGTCTTCAATCCTTAAAACAAAAGTAGCTCCTTCACTTCTTGAAAAAAGATAATTAAACAAAGCAGTTCTTATATTCCCTATATGAATAGCTCCTGTAGGGCTTGGCGCAAATCTAACCCTCAAATTACTCATGTGTGTCACTCCATCCTTTTTTGTTAATGTTACTGTACTAGATTTAATTATAACAAATTTTGCGCTTTTTAAATAGATGAAGTGACAATTGTGTGTAAAATTCTGTAGATTAGGCGACGTTTTGCGCTAAGCGCTCGACTTGACTGAACAGTTGCTAAGCTTAGCAAGAGCAAAAGATGAAGGCGGGTCCGGAGGCAAGGATACTGGAGGCGGGCACCTGAGGCATGGGAGACGATTGTGCCCGGAATTCCGCCAGAATCTGAAGTCGAGCGTTAGTTTAGCTGTGAGGTCACCGGAGCAAGCAGTGCAAACGTCAGCTCTAAAAACTTTATTTTAAATTCATGTATTTGACTGTAACTGTAGGAATAGCACCTAATTCCTCTGCTAATTCCTCCATAAATTTTTCTTTGCCTCTTACATTCAAAGTAATAAGACCACTGCCATTTTGTGAATCATGTATTCCAAACCTTGCAATTATTTGGTCACCATGTTTTGTCAACACTTCTTGAACTTTTGGGCCAAATTCACTCCTTTTCTCCACACTAATACCCATTATATAAATATTCACAAGAGTCCCTCCTTTTTAACCTTTTGACAAATATTTTTTCACATAAAAACTTCCTTTATACAAAACAAGGGATTCCTTTAAGGAACCCCTCACATCTTCTCTTTTATAATATTTTTCACCTTTTCTACAACATCAGAAATTTTTACCTCTTCTGCTTCTTCATTTTCCCTCAATTTTATTTCCACTATTCCATCACTTACTTTTTTCCCTACAGTAATCCTTATAGGTATTCCTAACAAATCGGCATCATTAAATTTGACACCAGCTCTCAAATCTCTATCATCTATCAAAACCTCTATTCCCTCTTTTTGCAAAGCAGCATATATATCTTCGGCTACTCCATTTTGAGCTTCATTAGAAACATTGACAGGTACTATAATCACATGATAGGGCGCAACACTCATAGGCCATATAATGCCTTTATCATCATGATTTTGTTCTATAATAGCAGCCACTGTTCTATTAATTCCTATACCATAGCAGCCCATTACTATTGGCTTTTCATTGCCTTCTTCATCTACATATTTAGCTCCTAAAGCATTACTGTACTTCGTTCCTAATTTAAAAATATGCCCAACCTCTATCCCTCTGTCAATCTTAAGAGGTGAGCCACATCTGGGGCATTTATCTCCTTCAATAACATTTTTGATATCCGCCACAACATCGGCTTTAAAGTCTCTACCATAGTTTACATTTTTAATATGATAATCTGTCTCGTTTGCCCCTACTATAAAATTCCTCATTTGCGGAATCTCATTATCTACTATTATCATTACTTCACCTTTTAATCCTATAGGTCCTGCAAATCCAACTTCTGCGCCTGTAACCTTTTCCACTATTGATGCATCTGCCAATTCTAATTCCTCTTCTCTTATTTCCAAAATATTTAAAAGCTTTGTCACATTTAAGTCCCTATCCCCTCTAACTAATGCTGCTACAACTTTGTCTTTTGCTTTGTATATAAGAGTTTTTACAAACTTGTCAGAAGTAATCCCTAAAAATCCAACCAACTCTTCAATTGTTCTAACATTTGGTGTATATACTTTTTCTTTTGGCAACATCTCTTCAACTATTTCTTGATTGATAAGGCATTCTGCCTTTTCCTCATTTGCAGCATAGCCACAATTGTCACAATAAGCTATCACTGCTTCCCCTACACTAGATATTACCATAAACTCTTTTGAGTCTTTTCCTCCCATAGCGCCTGAATCTGCTTCTACCACCAAATATTTAAGCCCACATCTATCAAATATTCGGCAATAAGCCTCATACATTTTTTCAAAGGATTTATCCAAACCTTCCCAATCCACATCAAAGCTGTAAGCGTCCTTCATTATAAATTCTCTACTTCTCATGACACCAAATCTCGGGCGCCTTTCATCTCTAAACTTAGTTTGAATTTGATATAAAATAAGAGGAAGCTGCCTATAAGACTTCACTTCATTTCTAATAAGGTCTGTAAAAACTTCTTCATGTGTAGGTCCTAAGCAAAAGTCCCTTTCATTTCTATCTTTTAGCTTGAACATCTCAGGACCAAATACATCCCATCTTCCACTTTCTTTCAAAAGTTCTGCTGGAATAAGAGCAGACATTAGTACCTCTTGGCTGCCAGCTCTGTCCATTTCTTCTCTTATAATTTGCTCCACTTTTCTAAGTACCCTTTGCCCTAATGGCAAGTAAATATATACCCCCGAAGCCAATTTCCTCATCAATGCAGCTTTTAACATTAAAATATGACTGGGAATTTCAGCTTCAGCAGGAATTTCTCTTAAAGTCGGAACTAATAATTGCGATAACCTCATTTCCATCCTCCTAAGTGCATAATTTTAAGTAAATTTTATTTTACCTACTTTTTTATGTCAACATCTAATTCTTCTAAACTAACAATAACATAGGCTTTTATTCCCTCTTGTCTACCTGTAAAACCTAATCCTTCCTCTGTTTTTGCTTTTACATTTATTCTTTTTTTTTTCGATTTTTAATAATTCTGATAATTTTATTGTTATTTGCTCTTTATAAGGAGATAACTTAGGCTTTTGCGTTACAATAATACAATCAACATTATTTATTCTAAATTTATTCTCTATCATTGCCAACACTTTTTTTAATAAAAGGCTACTATCAATATCTTTATAGGCTATTTCCGTATCAGGAAAGTGCTCCCCTATATCTCCTAAACCAGCTGCTCCTAAAATAGCATCAATTAAGGCGTGTATCAAAACATCTGCATCAGAATGGCCTGCCAAACCTTTATCATGGGGAATTTCTACTCCCCCCAGTATTAACTTTCTTCCTTTTTTAAACTTGTGGACGTCATATCCTAACCCCACTCTCACTTTAACCATCCTTTACTCTAAAATTCCCTTCTTTATCAACTTCTAAACTTATACTTATATCTCTTGAAAAGCGAGATGGTTTAATCTTTTTTACAAAATTACCTTTGTTAGTCTCAATATATACCTCCGAAACAAAAGGCTCTCTTGCAGAAATGCGATATTCCCCCTCAGGTTTTAAATTCAGATGCCACACAAATTTGCCAAAGATATCATAGCTTGTAGTATTTTCACTCCTATCTAACACTACTATTTTCTTGTCAGTTATGATACTCAAATATGATACAACTTTTTCTAAAATAGAAACTTTGGGTTTTTCTTTCACCCCTAATATTTGTTGCAAATAAGGAATAGATTTATTTAAAATTCCAATATGGCCTGTTTTAACAATAAATTTTTCTCCTTCTACTCCTAACGCGCTCTTTCTAAAAACTGTACCGTCCCCTTTATCGTCTTTTATTACACCTACTGGTTTGCCATCTGGCCATACTATCTCACTTACTGGTTTTTCCACTTGAATAAACTTATTAGTATATATCCCATCTCCTGAAAAAACATAGATTTTCTTGACTCTGTCGTATAAAACTCCTACCTGTTCATTTAGACTATTCAAAAACTCATTTATAACTTTCATATACTCAATATTTTTAAACAAAATTTTATCATATCGAGTAGGATACATAAAAATATAATTTCCATATTCGCGAGAAGGCATTAAGTCTTTCACAGAAGGGATATATTTTCTAATAACAGTGATGGCGTCACTCTCTCCTTTAATTTTTGAAAATATCCACAAGAACCCTTTAAAGAGTAAATTTATAAAATCATCATCCTCTGGAGGCACAGTCCCCCCTTCCCAACCATAATAAGCATTTGTCGCTCCAAAATGGGGAGTAGCTAAAAATATCAATCTACCCACATCAAATTGATACTTATCGCTTTGAATATAACTTCTTGCCAAAAGTCCTCCCATGCTATGGCATATCAAATCTACTTTAGGGCTGCCAGTCTTAGCTTTCGCCTCTTCAATAGTCAGTTTAAGGGTATCAACAGAATCCGGCACTCTTTTCCACCATTCATAATAACATATAAATAGATTTTTCCCTTCTACTAGGCCTAACTTGCCAAATTTTCTATAAAAGGGCTATAAGCATGTGACGCAGGGCCAAAACTCCATATTTTCCCCAAAGGAGTTGGAGTAAAAATAGAGCCAAATATCCCGTGCACAAAAACTACAGGGGTATCCATACAATCACCCTCATATAACTTAATAGAAAATTCTCTATTAAATTATATGAGGATTTTTATAAAACGTTATTTTTCAAGAAGGCTTCTGCCACAATCAAATCCTCTGGCGTAGTTATTTTTATATTTCTATAATCTCCTTCAACTACTTTCACTTTATAACCCAATCTCTCCACTAACACTGTGTCATCTGTCCCTAAAAAACCATCTTCAAGTGCCTTTTGATGAGCTTTAATAATCAAATTCCTTTCAAATACCTGAGGAGTTTGAATTGCCCATAAATATTTTCTATCAGGAGTATTTAAAATAAAATTTTTTTCATCAACCACTTTTATAGTATCTTTCACAGGTACTCCTACTGCTGCTGCTTTATACAAATAAGCTTCTTTTAAAGCTTTTATAACTACTTCTTTCTCAATTAAAGGCCTTGCTCCATCATGAATTGTTATAATTTCGCAATTTCTCTCTGTGTTTATAATTCCATTATAAACAGAATATTGCCTCTCACTACCTCCTTCAACTAATTTAACTGGTTTTTTGAAAAAATACCTTTTTATTACATTTTCTTTGCAGTATTCTATTTCTTCCTTTGATACAACAGCAACAATTTCTTTGATCCAATCAATTTCATCAAAGGTTTTGAGAGAATAATACAAAACTGGTTTTCCGGCTATAGGAAGGTACACTTTATTTACTGTGTGACCCATCCTAATGCCCTTGCCTGCCGCTACTATTACCGCACTTACATTCATTTTCTCTACCTCACAAGTAAAATAATGGACACTCCAATTATATCATTTTCACATAAAAAACACAGGTTTCCCTGCGTTTTTCATATAGCCTTTTCTTGTTCTGCCTGTTTAGGCTTTGCAAATATCATCCTTCCTGCAGCAGTTTGCAAAACACTAGTAACAAGCACTTCTATGGTATTACCTATGAATTTTTTGCCACCATCTACTACAATCATCGTGCCATCGTCCAAATAAGCAACTCCTTGTCCGGCCTCTTTCCCATCTTTAATAACTTGCACCACCATTTCTTCTCCCGGAAGAACAATTGGCTTTACCGCATTGGAAAGCTCATTTATGTTTAAAACAGGGACCCTGTGAAATTCTGCTACTTTGTTTAAATTATAATCATTAGTTATTATTTTTCCCTTTAACATTTGGGCAAGTTTCAAAAGTTTTGTATCTACTTCTGCCGCATCAATTTCCTTATCTACAATTTCCACTTTAATATTTAACTCATTTTGTATCTTATTTAAAACATCTAGTCCTCGTCTACCCCTATTTCTCTTTAACGAATCTGAAGAATCTGCAATATGTCTTAATTCCTCCAATACAAAAGCCGGAATTATCAAAGGTCCTTCAATAAAGCCTGTCTTACATATGTCAAATATCCTACCATCTATAATTACACTGGTGTCCAAAATTTTTGGTATTCCATTGTATTCGTTTTTAACAGTCTTTTGCGGTCCCAACCTTTTCATAAAGGAAAACACATTTAAAATATCATCTTTTTTCTTTAAAGAAATTCTAATGCCCAAATACCCCAAAAGCAAATTCAAAAGAATTGGCACTACTTTTCCTACAACTAAGATAGGATAAAGAGGCGCGCTCAGCAAATTAGCCACAATAAGCCCTACTATTAGCCCGAATGCCCCTATTAAAATTTCATCAATCGGCATATTCTGCAATTTCACTTCCAGCCACTGTTCAAAGTCTTTCCCCCACTTTATAAATTTAGGAGAAATGACATAAAATATAATTCCACCCATTAAAGTACCTATAATATAAGCTATTACCGTTGAAAAATAATTTAATTGTATAAGCACAAAGTTCTGATCTTTTACAAGATTTAACAAAAGCTTTGTCAGTTCAAAGCCCGCTGCCATTCCCAGTAATCCAATTCCACCTCTTATAATTTTATACAACATATTATCACCTCCCATCTCTATTATTGGCTATTTTTCACATTATTATAAGCAAAATTGGGGAAAGGAATAAAAATATTTCACAATTTTTACACGTATAATGTGGCTGCCAATTACAGTATACTACTTATGTAGAAGGATTGTCAATTTAACAAAAGATTAAAATTACATTAATGCTATATAATGTATTTAAATGCCATTCTAAATATTGACATGGAAATAGTTTAAGTCTATAATAAAAGCAAGGAGAGCCTTAAAAACTCATAGAACGGGAGTGGACAAAAAATGAAAGATATTATTGTAGACGACCTTCAAAATACAGTAGACGAATATCTCTTACGCCATAGAAGTATAATGGACATACTTACAAAAATACAAGAAAGCAGTGCCCGTATAAATAGAGCTGTTGCTAAATCAGTAACTGAGTGCGGTTGCATAAGGATAAATGCCACCAAACAAGAGACTCCCCCTGACGCAACTTTAGAAGAAGCCCATAAATATTTTAAAACCCATCTGGAAGGTCAGCTTTGTGAAAACTGTAAAGAGGTAATAGAAGCAGAAATAGGCAACAATGTATTTTACATAATCGCTCTGTGTAATGTTTTGGGACTTAATTTTTACGATATACTTCTTAAAAAACATAAGGAATTAAATACTTTGGGTATATTTAATATGCTGTAAATGATAAGCGTCCCTTCTATGGAGACGCTTTAATTTGTTGACAAAGTCAAAAATTTTTTAAAGGAGATATTTTGCATCGTAGCTCCAGTGTTCCAAAGCGACAAAATCCTTTCCAAAAGTTTGTCTACAGTCTGAAGCATCTCTTCTATGGAGATGCTTTTTGTTCTATTTTTTTTAAAAAATCCACAATCTCCTTTATATCCCTTATTTTAGTAATCTTTGTATTCTCAAACTTTTTTATCTCTTTTGTCTTCATGTCAGGGATAAAACTTGAGAAAATCCCATCTTTTGTGCTTCACTTATTCGTTTATCTATATTACTAACTCCTCTAACCTCTCCTGTCAATCCCACCTCTCCTATAAAACAAACATCTTCAGGAATAGGTATATTAAAATATCCAGAAAGAGAAGACACAATTATCCCCAGGTCAGCAGCTGGTTCTTGAATTTTCATTCCTCCCGCCACATTTACATATGCATCAAATTGCGAAAGATTTATACCAAGTCTTTTTTCCATAACTGCTAAAAGCAATATAAAGCGATTGTAGTCAAATCCAGTAGCCATTCTTCTCGGCACTCCAAAGCTAGTCTTACATATCAAAGACTGCACTTCCATTAAAATTGGCCTCGTCCCTTGAATGGAAGACACAACCGCAGTCCCCGGAACATTTTTAGGCCTGTTTGAAAGAATAAATTCAGAAGGATTTCGTATTTCGCGGAGCCCATCCTCCTCCATATCAAAAACTCCAATTTCGTGAGTTGCGCCAAAGCGGTTTTTGACAGCCCGCAATACCCTAAAAGACTGGGTTCTATCTCCTTCAAAATATAGAACCGTGTCTACCATATGTTCCAAAACTTTAGGTCCCGCTATTGCTCCTTCTTTTGTAACATGTCCTATCAAAAAATACTTATGTCTTTTTGCTTTGAAATCTCCATCAACTTTTGAGTCACTTGCCTTATCTGAGAAATACTACCCGGTATTGTCTGACTTTCCTCAGTGTACATCGTCTGTATAGAATCAATAATAACAAAATTTGGATTTATGTCATTAATTTTTCTCTCTATCTCCTCTATATTTGTCTCACACAAAAGATATATTCGCTGTTTTTCTTTCAAAATTCTATCTGCTCTCAATTTAATCTGCTGAATTGATTCCTCTCCTGACACGTAAAGAACTACTTTTTCATCAGAAATATTCCCTGCTACCTGAAATAACAAAGTAGACTTCCCAATTCCTGGGTCACCACCTATCAAAACAAGAGACCCCTTTACAATTCCGCCACCTAAAACCCTGTCAAACTCTTCAATCCCTGTCCTTATCCTTTCCTCTTCTGAAAAAGTTACATCTTGAAGAAGATATATTTGAGATGTATTTTTAGTTATTTTAAAATTTTTTAGATTCTCTATAACTTCTTCCTCAAAAGAATTCCAGCTTTCACAATTAGGACATCTTCCCATCCATTTACTACTTTCAAAACCACACTCTCTACATACAAATTTTGTATTTGATTTGGCCATATCTCCACCATCTTTCTATCTTTCGCAGAATTCTCTTTTAATTATATCACACTTTTATGCACCTCCCATAAAAGTGAAATACAGAAGCAGCCCATTTAAAAAGATTATAACGGAAGCCACAATTATACCAATAATTTTTTCAATAGGTGTATTTATAAATTCACCCATAAACTTTTTTTGAGAAGTAATCAAAAGCATTGGGATTATAGCCATAGGAAGTTCAAAACTCAAAATCACTTGGCTTATAATAAGGGTTTTAAAAGGATCAATTCCCAATAAAATTATTATTAAGGCTGGCATCATGGTTATAAGTCTTCGTAAATTTAATGGAATATCCAAATCTACAAAGCCCTTCATTATAGTCTGCCCTGCCATTGTACCTACTGCAGAAGAAGATAAACCAGAGGCCAAAAGCGCTATTCCAAAAGCCCAGCTGGATAAGGGACCTAACAATGGTTTTAATGACATATGAGCTTCTTCAATAGACTCTACCACTATTCCATTTTTATAAAAAACAGCCGCCGAAACTATTAGCATAGCCGCATTTATTATAAATGCTATATTCATTGCCACAAAAATATCTATTTTTTCCATTCTTAAGTGTTCTTTTTTTTCTTCTAATGTATTCCCCTTATTTCTATATTGAACTAACTGGGAATGCAAATAAATCACATGGGGCATTACTGTAGCTCCTAATATTCCGACCGCTATTAACAAAGCTTCTCTATTTGGAATAGAAGGAATCACAGTATGATACAATACTTTTCCCCAATCTGGTTTTGCTAAAAAAAGTTCAAAAGCGTAAGAAAAGCTAATAATTGATATTAACAAAAAAATAACCATTTCAACTAATTTTTGCCCATATTTTTCTAAGTATACAATAATAAAAGTTATAAATCCTGTCAAAAGTCCTGCATACATAAGAGGTATACGAAAAAGCAAATATAATCCCAAAGTACCGCCTAAAAATTCCGCCAAATCTGTAGCCATAGCCGCTAATTCTGCTGCTATCCACAAGACCCAATTGACTTTTCGTTTAAAAACCAAACTACACATTTCTGGCAGATTACGTCCCGTTGCGATTCCTAATTTCGCAGCCATGACTTGCAAAAAAATGGCCATAATATTGCTCCAAAGTATTACCCATATTAAATGATAATTAAATGTAGAACCTCCACTTATATTTGTAGCAAAATTTCCTGGATCAATATAGGCAACACTTATCACAAAAGCCGGTCCGAAATATTTTAAAACCTTTTTAAAAATATGAGAGAGAGAAAAAAGTTTTTCAGTCGCTATGATAGTCTCATGATTTTCCAAATTAACTCCCTCCATTTTAGACAAAACTAAATTTATTTACCTTATTTAAAATATGTGTTTCATTTTTGTCCTGTTACATAAAAAACAACCCGCATTAACGGGTTGCCATGCATGTAAAAACAAGCAACATTTATGAATTTGTGCTTTATTGCTTCTTATAGTGAAATCAAAATCAACTGCTTTTTTATTTTTCTTACTAAGTTGTCTTGGGGTAATAATTGAATCAAGAAATCCCTTTTATTATTCAGGATTTCTTAGACTTTACCTACAAGTCCGAGGAATAGTGCTAAAACTCAATTCCTCTTTTTTCAATCCCTCCAATTGTATAGTGGTGTATCAACGGTTCCGGTGGATATATTAGGAGAAGTAAAGATACGATTTTCACCACTTTCCCATATAACATTCCCGTTACTGTCTTTTTTAATAAATTTAAACTCAAATGTTGTCCCCATTGGAACACTCACCGGCAAAAACCATTCGGGGTAATTGGGGCACATCATCGCTTCTGTCGACAGAGTAGGATCCCAATTCCCAAGTTCCGGCAAATTTCCAACAATATGAATATTTTGGCCCCATTCTGTTGTTGCATTTACTTTAAATATCACCTGAACCAGATCACCAGATAACACATGATAGCGGAAAGGATTACTGGTATAGTTTCCTTTTTCCACCGTAATGTTCTTAATTCCCGGTGTATTGGGAACAACCGCAATAATCATTTCATTACTATTGGATACTACTTGAGCCAATGTTGTATCAAATTTCACCGTAACATTGCCTCCAAGACCAGTTCCATAGATATAAATTAGATTACCTGGACGACCCATTGTAGAAATAACATCGCCTATCCTTGGAATTTCTGTCCCCAGGGAAGGATTATACGACCAAATGTTTACTTCTCCTCCCGAGAGGTAAAGCCTTTAATTTTAAGCTGACCATTTTCCTCCACTACCGACATGGATTTTCCGTATAGTAATCCCTCGAGTACGTCATGATAGGTTCCTACAGGCAGTGTGGTATTTAAATCCGGTACATCAAAACTTCTATCGGGTTGTCGATTTACGGCAACAATTACTTGTTTGTCGTAAAATTGCCGTTTGAAAACTAATACATCATCTGTACTGTAAAGTATTTCTGTTGTACCGTAAGAAACTGCTTCATTGCTTTTTCTCAAATCAGAAAGTTTGCGTATCAGCTTATAAGCTGTTGTGGTTTGATCAAAGGAAGTTGATGTCTGCATGAACATTCTTCCGGCAATATCACTGTCATCTGCAGGATATAAGTATTGTTCGGTACCATAATATATATTAGGTATCCCACGGGATGTCATTAAGACTGCTAACGCTGCATGATAAGGTTTGTCATTTGGCTGTATATATCTAAACCTGGTTACATCATGATTATCGATAAAGGTAACCGCTTGATTTTCATAAATATAATCATTGCTGGTTTTATCATCATTTCACCAAAGTCTCTCATGGTTTCAGAAAAATAACCAAAAGTATTGGTCGCTGCACGATAGTATTCAAAATCTAAATTATTAACCCCAGTTCGATCAGGAAAGGTACGATATTCTTCATATTTAGGATCTGGACGTCCGATAAAAAATTCTCCAAAATGAGTAAGAGGTCCCCCTGGTGCAGAATCAATCGCATCTTTAAACCCTTGAACAAAAGCTGGATTCATATGAAGAGTTGCATCATGACGTACACCATCTATACCTTTTGATTTCCAAAATATTGCAGCTTTTTCTAGATGTTCCACCACCTCGGGATTCTCCTGAGAATAATCTGCTAGAGAACCCAAATCCTTGTAACGATACCCAAATCTAGTAGTATCATCTCCTCGATCCCCTAATCCGTGGAAAAAACCATCAATATCATTGTGTGGATCAGCCAATAAATTTTCAACTATTCCGTCTCCGTTATAATCTGCCGGATTTCCATTACTGTCAAATACATAATTTCCATTTTCATCTTTGTCAGGTTCGTACAATCTTCCATCTTCCGGCTGATAGTTTAATGTAGGATTTTGCCATCTGCTACTATGATTTGATACAAAGTCAATAACCAGTTTTATTCTGTTGCTGTGGAGAGCATCCCTCAATGCAATAAAATCCTGCATTTCTCCGAAATGCTTATTAGTAGCAAAATAGTTTCTAGCATGATATCCGTGAAAACTGGTCCACCTGTCGACGCTGCCGTCCGGATGATAATCTTCAATTACCGTATCACGATTGGCATAAGGAGCAGAAATCCAAACTGCTGTAATGCCCATTTCTTTTAAATAAGGAATTTTCTCAATAATTCCCTTCCAATCACCTCCTTGATACAGCTTCAAGTCAGTTCCTGTTCCGTCAAAAAGTGTAGGATCGAAACCTGGAGGAATATTGTTTGATGGATCACCATCATAAAACCGATCTGTAATAATTTGATAAATAGTATCCTTTGGCGTTACAGGGCCTAATCCTCCAGTACTCGTGGCTTCGGCAGTAACCGGCTGAAAACTGAAAAAGAAAACCAGCAGTATTATCACGACCACTAAAACACTTAAATTTTTTTTCTTAATTAAAGCAGCCACAGGTCATCCCCCTATTTCAATATTTTGTGATTAGTCAATTAAGCCTTTAAAGTCTCATTTTTAGCCAAATTTAACCTCTACGCTATAGGCTTAATCTGTTTTAAAGTATTAGATTTTTACTGCTCCTTTTGTTAGTCCCTCCACAATATGTTTTTGGAGATAGATAAATAGCAATGTAATGGGAATAGCTACCAACACAGCTCCGGCTGCAAAAACAGTAAATTTTGTATTGTGTTGATTGACGGCCATGTCATATAATCCCATTGCCAGGGTTTTTTTGTCAGCACTGCGAAGAATTAATTTTGGTAGCACAAAGTCCATCCATGGTCCGGTAAAGTTGGTTAAGGCTATGAAGGTAATAATGGGTTTTGCCAAAGGTAAAATAATTTTATAAAATATTGTAAAATTGGATGCCCCGTCAATTTTTGCAGCTTCGTCCATACTGCGTGAAATCCCGTCAAAATACCCTTTTGCCACCCATGTGTTATAAGGTATTTGGCCAGTAGCATAAACAAGAATTAATCCAAGATGAGTGTCTAATAATCCTAACTGCAGTAGCAATACGTAAATGGCTGTCATAGCCAGAAAACTCGGAAACATTTGAAGCACCAGCATTACCATCAATGTTGGCTTTCTTCCCCTAAACCGGTATCGCGAAAATACATACGCAGAACTGGTGGATAAAAAAACTGATACAACCATGTTAATTGTTGCAATTTTCAACGTATTTTTATACCACAGGGGAAAATCCGAGTTAGTGAGCAAATTACGGTAATGAATCAAGCTGGGATTTTTGGGTATCAAGGTAGAGCTAAACAAACTGTCGCCTGGACTTAAGGAAGAACCAATGATCCATAGTATAGGAATAATAACAATAAGACTAATGACAACAAGAAGACTATAAATGCATGCTTTACGGATCATATCAACAAGAGTAATCCTTTTTTTTGGCGACTTCATTCCCGTTGTCAGTTGATTTTCATTAAATTTCACTGTCATTGTATCATGTCCTCCTCCCTGAAAGACTTTGTCTTGCTAAAGGTTAAAGTAGATATAGTGGCGATAACAATGAACATAATAATGGATATAACAGAAGCATGTGATATTGATTTTGTTCTATGGTTAGCTTGTAAATCCAGGAAATTAAAATATCTGTATGTCCTGCATAGCGATATGCAGGATTTGCAGGGCCTCCATTGGTTAAAAGGTAAATCAGCGTAAAGTTATTGAAGTTATGGGTAAAACTTAAAATCAATAGCGGTGTTGTGGCATGCAACACCAATGGCAGAGTAATTTTCCAAAATTTTTGGCTTGAAGTAGCTCCGTCAATCTCTGCTGCTTCATACAAATCACTAGGAATGTTGGTCAATGTCCCTGACATTAACGCCATGAAGTAAGGAGCTCCCAGCCATATATTCACCAGAATCGCCACCAGCTTTGCCATTGTAGAATTGGTCAACCACGGTATTCGTTCAAATCCCAGCTTTACCAGAAAACTGTTGACTGGCCCTAATCCCGTAAACATTAATCGCATAATCAGGATAGAAATGAACCCCGGTATTGCATAGGTAATATATAAATGGTTCGCCAAAACTTCTTTAAGCGAACTTCCGAGGAGTTAATCAATAAAGCCAGTAATAACCCTCCAAAATAACTGGTCAAGGCTGCCAATACCGCCCATATAACGGTCCAAATGCCTACCCCAATAAAAGTATTTTTCCATATTTTTAAATTTACCAAATTCTTAAAATTTGTAAAACCTACCCAGTCTACTAGGTTTCTGGGAGGTAAATGATTAGGAGCAGAATAATTGGTAAAAGCGATGGAAATGGTAAATAAAATCGGCAGTACGGTAAAAAACAATATTAAAATAAATAAAGGACTTAAAGAAAAATAAGGAAAATATTTATGAGAAATATGTTTGATAAAATCACCTATGCCATAGGCTTTTCGCCTTGTTCCCTCGCCTCCCCGGTTTTTAAGGCATCAACAATATTTAATATATAAATTATTAAAATAACAAGCGTAACTAAAGCCGCTATAATACCCTGTATCAATAAAAATATGGAATGATCTCCCTGCGCAATTCCGTTCACATAGTGTAAAGGCTGTTCTCCTAGTGTTATCAGGCCCCAATAGGCGTAAAGAAAATATGGAATATTAATGACAATAATAATGCCAATAATGGCAATCAAAATGCCCTTGACAATTTCTCGGTTATATAGCTGTCCAAGTCCCATAAATAATGCAGAAAGTAATGCTGCTTTTTTGGATCTTCTCATGCTTTTCCCTCCCATCTTTTTAGAAAAATCTAGTCATTTGCAGATGCAAATGATAGATAACTAGATAAATATTTACTGTATGGCAATTGCATCTTTTATTGTCTGAACAGCTTCATCCAGTGCTTTTTGCGGGTCTACACCATCATTCCACATAACCTGAAACGCCCTGGCATACGGCTCCCAGACAACCCCCATTTGAGGATGGAAGGCATCGGCACAGCAAACTGTGCTTGCTCCAGGAAAGGTGCCGCATAGGGATCGCTTTTAATGATATCTGCGTTCATTAATGACTTCATTGGAGGAATCTGCTTTGTAATTTCATAACGTTTCAGTAGCATTTCTTCTGAAGTAATAAAATCAGCAAATAGTTTTGCAGCATTAGGATATTTCGTATAAGCACTTACAAACATGGTACGAACACCAGAAAAACTTGCAGGATGTTCACCGTTTGGCAACAACGGAAGTGGTGCAATACCAAAATCAACACCTGCCTCCTGATAGCCCCTTACTGCCCATGGTCCATTTATTATCATAGCGGCCTTACCTTCTTTAAACATGCCATCCATGACTTGATAATTGGTATCATCGCTCTTTAGAGGTAGAATCTCCTTAAGAGAAACTAAAAATTTGGCACCTTCAACTGCTTCTTTTGAGTTTAAACCAATGTCATCCTTATCTGTTCCTCCCTTTCCAAAGACATAACCACCATATCCTGCTACAAAACTATGGGAGTAATATGCATTTCCTACATCCCACATAAACCCAAATCGATTGATGCAAGGTCATTAAATTCCTTTGCAAATTCGACAATATCCTGATAAGTTTTAGGTGGCTCTTTTACATATTCCTTATTGTAAAACAAGGCATAAGTTTCAATTCCTGTTGGATATCCGTACACAACTCCTTGGAAAGAAACTGCATCCACCGCTCCTTGCATGAACTCATTTCGAATTCGGTCTGCAAAAAGATCGTTTTCTTGAATTAGACCTGAAGCCACCAGCTCTCCGGTTTTATCATGAGGTGCTGCAAATACATCGGCACCAATTCCTGCCGGGCCATCTGTAGCTAGTTTTCCGGGAGCATCCGTATGAGTAACGGGTTCATACACCACTTCAACACCATATTTTTCAGTAAATTTCTTCGCTGCATACTGAATGAATTCTCCCTCCGGACCTTCACTTTCCCAGACGAGCAATTTTGCACCCGGTTCTGGTAACAATTGTCCATCTTTATTGACCTCACTTGGTTGTGGTGTACTAGACTGACTTTCAGGCGCACAAGCAGTGAAAGTCATAAATATTACAAGTATTAAAATCAGCCATAAATACTTTTTCATGAATATCCACACCTCTTTTTTTAATTTTTTTGTGTTAATGGCTTGAATAAATCTTTTAGCAAAAATGTAAAACGTTTTCTTGTGTTGTCAAAAAATTTTTATCTCAAAAGTATTTGATTCTATTTTATTCATTCCATCGTTCTTTTGAATCTGGCTCTTCACCCCCTTTATATCTATCTATATAATAGAATGATAGCACCTACATAAATGTGATTAGAAAGCTACCACCAGTATTAATTCTATCTTACAAGTAATTGCTAATATATTACAGCAATCGCTTTCTTGAAATGTATTTTTTAAAAGCGCTTAATTGCAACAGTGTTGCAATCGCTTGCGCTTACTTTTAATATTATTGTATATTTTACTTAACCAAATGTCAATATATTTTTTTGTACAACATAAATTAAAATTTCGCACACACTAATAGGCTTATAATCTGCAAGCTTTTGCTCATTGTACCTTATAAATTCCTTTTTAAAGCTACTAAAATCCATTAATACTTCTTCAAAAGGCTGACAACCCACATTTACGGGTTACTTTTTTGATACTTTTCTTTTATTTCTGGATTTTCTTTTAAAAACCTATTAAATTTTCTCATTTTTTCTAACGTTTCAATAGATATATTGTGTTCAATTAATTCTGTCTGTTCTAACAATCTCTCTTTAACCCCTAAATTTTTTAAAAATTCCTCTACAGTAGAATGCCTATCCAATAAAAACTTACCCATTTCTTTGCCCTTTTCTGTTAAACCTACCACCCCATATTTTTGATACTCCACAAGCCCAAATTCTTTTAATTTCTGAAGCATTTTAGTAGTTGAAGGAGCTTTTACATTTAAAAGCTCAGAAAGAAGATTTACACGGGTATAGGGACTTTTAAGACTTTCTCTATAGATCATTTCTATATAGTCTTCCATTGCTGGGGTAAGTTGTTTCCTCTTCTGGAAACGAATTTGGTAACCTCTTACAGTATAAAACCTATCTTTTTCCATATGCTCACACCTTCTTCAAATACTTCTACTGAATATATATATTATCTTTAAGTAAAAAAAGACTTAGCTCGAGGCTAAGTCTTTTGAACCGCATCTTTTTTCACAAACTCTATTTTTCCATCTTTTGCAGTCACTATAAGCTCATCTCCAGGTTTTACTTTCCCCTGCAACATAAGTTCAGACAATTGATTCTCTACAATCCTTTGTATAACTCTTCTTAAAGGCCTTGCACCGTAGTTTGGATCATATCCTTGTTTAATAATTTCCTCTTTACCTTCAGGGGTAAACTCCAGTTTAATATTGTTCTCTTTTAATCTATCATTCAATTCTTTCATCATTATATCAGCAATCTTTTCAATGTCTTCTTTTGTCAACTGATGGAATACAATTATTTCATCCACCCTATTTAAGAATTCAGGTCTAAAGGTCTTTCTTAATTCTGCCATTAGTGTCTCTTTTACCTTCTCATGAGAAGCTTTATCTTCTTTTTCTTGTGGCATAAATCCTAAAGTAGCTTGTTTTTTTAGCAATTCTGCTCCTACGTTTGATGTCATGATTATAACGGTATTTTTGAAATCTACAGTCCTACCTTTTGAATCAGTGAGTCTTCCATCCTCTAATATTTGAAGGAGAATGTTAAACACGTCAGGATGGGCCTTTTCAATTTCATCCAGCAAGATTACTGAATAGGGCTTTCTTCTTACTTTTTCTGTTAATTGTCCACCTTCTTCAAATCCTACATATCCTGGAGGTGAACCAATAAGTTTGGAGACGGTATGCCTTTCCATATACTCTGACATATCAAGCCTAATCATGGCATTTTCATCGCCAAAAAGTGCTTCTGCCAAAGCCTTTGTAAGTTCTGTTTTACCAACTCCAGTAGGACCCAAGAAGATAAACGAACCTATTGGTCTTTTTGGATCTTTTAAGCCCACTCTTGCCCTTCTTATAGCCCTTGCTACTGCTTCTACAGCTTCATCTTGCCCTATGACTCTTTCATGCAATATCTCTTCTAAATGTAACAGCCTTTCTGATTCTTCTTCAGCCAATTTTTTTACAGGTATTCCTGTCCACAGAGATACAACTTGTGCAATTTCTTCTGGTCCCACACTTTTTTCATTAGAAAGAGAATTTTGTTGCCATTTGGCTTTTAATTTTTCCAATTCTTCTCTTAATTTTTGTTCTTCATCTCTTATTTTCGCAGCTTTTTCGTACTCTTGAGTCTTTATCGCTTCTTCCTTTTCTTTTATGAGGTCATTGATTTTATCTTCCAGTTCTTTTATCTCTGGAGGTGCAGTCACTGTCTTCAACCTTACGCGAGAAGCAGCTTCATCTATTAAGTCAATAGCTTTGTCAGGTAAAAATCTATCTGCAATATATCTGTGAGAAAGTCTAGCCGCTGCCTCTAAAGCTTCATCAGTAATTTTAACCCTATGATGGGCTTCATATTTATCTCTTAATCCTTTCAATATTTCAATAGTCTCTTCCACAGTTGGTTCATCTACAATTATTGGTTGGAATCTTCTTTCTAATGCAGGGTCTCTTTCTACATATTTTCTGTATTCCTCCAAAGTAGTTGCTCCAACTACTTGAATTTCACCTCTTGCAAGTGCCGGTTTTAAAATGTTTGATGCATCTATTGCACCTTCCGCTGCACCTGCTCCAATTAAAGTGTGCATCTCATCTATAAATAGTATCACATTTCCTGCCTTTATAACCTCATTTAATACTGTTTTTAACCTATCTTCAAATTCGCCTCTATATTTTGTACCTGCTACCATAGAAGCCATGTCTAAAGTTACAACTCTTTTATCTTTCAAAATTTCAGGAATTTCACCTTCTACAATCTTTTGAGCAAGTCCTTCTACAATAGCAGTTTTACCAACACCCGGTTCACCTATTAGGACAGGATTATTTTTTGTCCTCCTGCTCAGAATCTGTATAACTCTTTCAATCTCTTTTTCTCTTCCTATTACAGGGTCAAGTTTACCATCTCTTGCAAGCTCGGTCAAATCTCTTCCAAATTGATTTAGAGTAGGGGTATTTGTATTTTTAACCTTTGTTGCCTTTGCAGGTCCTCCTGAAGGCTCTTCGTTAAGCATCTTTACAATCTCCTCTCTCACTCTATTGAAATCTATACCTTGTTCCATTAAAATTCGTACAGCGACTCCTTCACCCTCTCTTAAAATCCCTAATAAAATGTGCTCGGTTCCAATATAGCTGGTATTAAATCTTCTTGCCTCACTAAGACTCAATTCCAATACCCTTTTAGCCCGTGGTGTATATCCTACCACGTCACCCGGGATATTTCCCATTCCAATCAAAGATAGTACCTTTTCTCTTGTAGTTTCATAAGTTACTCCTAATTTTTTTAAAGTTCTTGCTGCTATACCTTCATTTTCTTTTAATAATCCCAATAAAATATGCTCTGTCCCTACATAATTATGATAAAAAGACCTCGCTTCCTCCTGTGCCAAATAAAGAGCTTTTTGAGCTCTTTCTGTAAATCTTCCAAACATTGCCATATCAAACACCTCCTACAAATTATCTTTTCTGTTTATTTGACTTATTATATATTCTGCCTTTTCACATCTCTTTCATAGGGATCTAACTGAATTCCATAAATTTTTTGTAAATTACCTGGTTGTATATGCGTAGTGAGAATATCAATTCTATTTATGTCCACATCTAATATTCCCAAAACTGCCCCTAATCTCACATCAGACATTAAAGTCATGTATTCCTTGGTAGACATTATTTTTGCATGAGATAAAATTCCATAGGCTCTTCCTACTCTATCTTCTATTTGAATTCTTTGTTTTTTGTATAGGTCCTCTCTGGCTTTTCTTTCGCTAGAGATAATTTGTCTTGCCACTCCTTCAATATTTTCAATTATTTCTCTTTCACTTTGGCCAAGAGTGACTTGATTGGAAATTTGATAAATATCTCCCAAAGCTTGTGTACCTTCTCCGTATATTCCTCTTACTGCCATACCTATTTTGGAAGCAGAATTCAAAATATTGCTTATTTGCCCAGTGATAGTAAGAGCGGGAAGATGAACCATGACTGAGGCTCGTATCCCTGTGCCTACGTTAGTAGGACAAGAAGTCAAATAACCTATCTTTTCATCATAGGCATAGTCGATAGTTTCTTCAATCAAATCGTCAACTTTATCCGCAGTATCCCAGCTTTCATTAAGCTTTAATCCTTCTAATATGCATTGTATTCTAAGATGGTCCTCTTCATTGACCATTATGCTTACTGTATTGTCATCTTTTATAAGTACATAACCACTCTTTGTATTTTGTGAAAGGTCAGGGCTTATAAGGTGTTTTTCTACAAGTGATTGCCTGTCAATAGGGGTCAATTTCTTCATGTCGTATTCTACAAATTGGGTAGACAAAATAGTATTACTTCCTAATATAGCCTTTCTAACTAAATCTATAACCTTGCGTCCTTGCTCTTCTGTCATAATAGTAGGAAAAGGAATATCTTTGATGTTTCGAGCAAGTCTAATTCTACTAGACAAAACCACATCTTTATCATATTTAAACATCTTTGTCACCTACTTTCCTAATTCTTTCTCCAATTCTCTGATTTTATCTCTTAGTTCTGCTGCTTTTTCATAAGCTTCTTCTTTAACAGCTTTTTCTAATTGTAACTTTAGTTCCTCAATTTCTCTTTTTACTCTCATTCTACCCCCGGCTTTTTTAGGAATTTTTCCTCTGTGTTCTGTACTGCCGTGTATTCTCCTCATCAGAGGAGCCAGTTCCTCAGCAAAAGCATCATAACAGAAACTACACCCTAATCTTCCAATTTTTTTGAAATCTTCATAAGTCATGCCACAGCGACTACACTTTAAAGGCTTTTTTGTAAAGTCATCTATTCCAGGCAAAAAGTCCATTAAACCTGACAATAAATTTTGAACTGAAAAAGGTGTAAAAGTTGAAAAAACTTCTGTATTTAAAATTCCCTCTTCTGCTGCGCACTGGTCACACAAATGCGTTTCAGTTTTTACTCCGTTTACTATTTTAGTGAAATGAACTGTAGCAGGCCTTATTTTGCATTTATCACACATCACAAAAATTCCCTCCCTTACTTGTTGCGAGCAATTTCTATAAGCATTGCCTTAAGTAATAATGCTCGCAACATATTTTTATCCTCTTGAGAAAAAGGAAGAATTTTATCATTAACTACAGCTTTCATCAAAGCTGCTTCCCTGGAAGTTATAATATTGTGGTCTAAAAGAGCATCAATGTAATGCCTTGCTTTACTCTCCGAAATATTATCTCCTATACTTTCTATTATTTTATTTATCCAATTGTTTGATATAGAAGTTTTATAAATTTTTATATAACCTCCGCCACCTCTTTTACTTTCTATGATGTATCCTCTGTCAATAGTAAAACGCGTCTCTAACACATAGTTTATTTGAGATGGGGCACAATTAAAAACATTTGCTAATTCATTTCTTTGAATTTCTATATAATGTTTACCAGCTTCTTCCATTAGTTCTTTTATAAAATTTTCAATCAAATCACTAAGCCTTGCCATTTCCATCACCACGTCTCTTACTTTTACTTTGACTTTCTTTGACCTTCGAATATATTTTTACATTTTTTTATCCTCTCGTCAATAGCTTTTTCACACTAAAGTAAGTGATTTATTCTAATATTTTCATCAAATAATAAAAATATCTCTTATATTCTAAAATTTTCACCATTTTTCACTCATTTTCATAGATTTCTTCCCCTTCATCTGCCAGTTCCTGATGGTCTTGTTGATTTATAAGAGATGAAAAAATTGCTTTTTCCCTTTAAATTTTTTCTATCTGTATTTTCGTAAGTTTCTTCTTCAAAAAAATTTCCTCTTACAGATTTATATAGCTTTCCCTTGAAAAATTTTTGACGTTTATTCACATCCTTCCACCTCTTGCTTACTTTATTATTTATTAAAACTTTTTTCAAACTCTTTTAAATCTAAGTTGACTCTCGCTACCCCTGTCTCTATTGCCGCTTTCGCAACTGCTATTGCTACATTTTTAAGAACTCTTTTATCAAAGGGCTTTGGAATTACATACTTCGGATCAAGTTCGCTTTCTGAAACAGTTTGGGCAATAGAATAAGCAGCACTAATTTTCATCTCCTCGTTAATTGTAGTAGCCCTAACTTCTAATGCCCCTCTAAATATACCTGGAAAAGCCAACACATTATTTATTTGGTTTGGAAAATCAGATCTACCAGTACCTACTACATAAGCTCCTGCCTCTTTTGCTTCATTAGGATATATTTCAGGCACTGGATTGGCTAACGCGAAAACTATTGGTTTTTTGGCCATTGTTTTTATCATTTCTTTATTTAATACATTAGGTGCTGATACCCCAATAAACACATCAGCTCCTTTTAAAGCATCTTTCAAAGTCCCTTTTAATTTTCCTTTATTTGATATTTTTGCAATTTCTTTTTTAGAGAAGTCTTTGTCTTCTCTTCCTTCATATATGATACCACTTCTATCGCAAACTATTACATCTTTTATACCCGCTTTTATCAAAAATTTAGTAATTGCAATTCCTGCTGCTCCAGCACCATTTACAACGGCAGTAACTTCTTTTAATTCTTTTTCTACAATTTTTAAAGCATTTATTAAAGCAGCCAAAGTTACAACTGCCGTTCCATGCTGGTCGTCATGAAAAACAGGTATATCCAAAATTTCATCTAACCTTCTTTCTACTTCAAAACAACGAGGTGCAGAAATATCTTCAAGATTTATACCACCGAATGCAGGTGAAATGTTCACCACAGTTTTTATAATTTCTTCAACATCTTGAGTAGCAAGACATATAGGTACTGCATCAACGCCTCCAAATTCTTTAAATAAAACTGCTTTTCCTTCCATAACAGGAAGAGCTGCTTGTGGCCCTATGTTGCCTAAACCCAAAACAGCTGAACCATCTGTTACAACCGCAACCATGTGGCTCTTTGCAGTATAGTCATATACTAAATCACTATTTTTATGTATCTCCTTACAAGGCTCTGCAACACCAGGAGTATAGGCTAAAGCTAAATCTTCATCAGTTTTTATTTTTACTTTGCTTACAATTTCCAGTTTGCCTTTATTTTTTTTATGGAGTTTTAAAGTTTCTTCTCTTATATTCATAAAGTCCTCCTTTATTACACGTATTTTCTTATATTATACCTTAAATAACTTTTAGAAAAAAGTTATTAACTGCAATAAAAATAAAGCCTGCAAAGACAGGC
>NZ_BAZY01000029.1 GCF_001310975.1 Thermoanaerobacter thermocopriae JCM 7501 | reverse complement strand
TTCTAGAAAAAATTTATAAAAAAGCTTGACATGTACTGCCGTTCTAAGTATAATATATAAATGTCAGGATAACGAAGGGCTAAAAAGGTGCTGGCGTAGCTCAATTGGCAGAGCAGCTGACTTGTAATCAGCAGGTTGAAGGTTCAAGTCCTTTCGCCAGCTCCAGTATTTGAGCAGGTTTAAGGGTATCGATAAAAAGTCGATACCCTTTTTTGATTGCGAGTTGATTGCGAGTTGAAATCTTGAAAAACAGCTACTTTTTAATATACTATATATAGTGTTTAATATAGTTTTAGATGTGTATATATGGTATAATATATTATAAGATTTACTTAGATAAAAAATAACCCATGGCAAGGACCAAGGATTATACACGACCATATATATTATATCCTGTCCTTGCAGGGAAAAGCAAGGAGGATGTTAGCAATGAATTTAGCATATGGTGAAATGGAACCGCAAGATAACATAATATCAAAAGAAAATGCACGAAATATATTTTTGAATACTATAAAAAAAGAAATGCCAGAAATATTACATACACTTTATAATAACGTTTATTCTATTTATAAGCAATTAATTATAGAGATAGAAGAAGCGAAAAAGGTACAAACAAATTATATTTCAAGATTAAACAAATATAAAAATAAGAAAAATGAATTTACAATACTTGCATGGAATGATAAAGATATAGAGGATGCAATAAACCATTATATTAATGAATTAACAGATGAATTTTATCCAGATTTAATACCACTTAAGGATGAATTAATTAAATGGGCAGAACGATATAATATTAATTGCAGTTGGATATTAGAAACTGCAATTGAAACTATGAGCCATTGGTATCGATTATCGCCATATGTGGGCAGCAAAATTTATGAAGAATGGCAATATAGAGGTGTCGTATTTTGGGGGTTGGATTTACCTTTATTTGAATTCCCGGAAAAATTTAAATGGGATATAGCGTTTGAAACAGAAAAACAATTTAAGGAAAAGGTCCAAGCGAAGTTTAATGAATACCTTAATAAATACATTGAAAAATGTAAAATGGAAGCGCAGGAAAAGAATTATGTAAAAGGCACAGAAAAACGCCAAGTTGAACATTTTGAATGGTTTGTCAGATACCAAGTGCAAGGTTGGTCGAAAGAAAAAATAGCTAGAGAATATCATGTTACAAGGCAAAATGTTAGTAATGCAATTAATGAAATT
Organism: Thermoanaerobacter thermocopriae JCM 7501; assembly: GCF_001310975.1. Lineage (GTDB taxonomy): Bacteria > Bacillota > Thermoanaerobacteria > Thermoanaerobacterales > Thermoanaerobacteraceae > Thermoanaerobacter > Thermoanaerobacter thermocopriae. Next base: position 28,667 of record NZ_BAZY01000029.1, on the reverse strand, counting down.
GCTGATTTAGTAGGTTTAGAACCAAGACCGACAAGCAAAGGGGGAAGACCGAAAAAGGGGTAAATTTTGTGAAACATATAGAATTTACTGGTAAATTATATATGAATTAAAAAAATTGCGTTTTTTGAACACCTTCTATGTTTTATTATGAGCATAGGAGGTGTTTTATTATGGATAAAAAGTTATTAAGGTTACCGGAGGTAGCAAGAATACTTGACTTGAAGGAGGACAGAGTATACGCCTTGGCAAGGGAAGGACTGTTACCGGTAATACGAATAGGCAGGCAATTAAGAGTAGACCCAGATAAATTACAGGAATGGCTTGATAATGGCGGGCAAGGATATCCCGGCGGTTGGAAAAGGGAGGCTGAATAAGGAATGCTAATAAGTATAATCACTTGTATTATTTGCTTAGTCTTAATCCTACAGGCGTTAAAAGACGTTAAAGCCTTAAAAGAAGATATCGAAAGCCTTGTAATTCGTAAAAAATCATAAGATAGTTACCGTTTTTTTAAGACAAATAGTTAAGGCATATATTTATACCTTTTAAGCATTGTGAAATAAAAAATAGGCACGTAGGAAGGGAGGCATAATTATGCTAACACCTTTGAAGGCAATTAGAAAGAAATGTTTGGAATGTAGCAATTATCAATATAAGGAAGTTGAACTTTGTCCTATAAAAGATTGTCCTTTATATCCTTATAGGTTAGGTAAAAGGCCTTCTACAATCAAAGGAAATGCAAAAAAGCATGAGATAGCTGAGGATGAGTTAAGTATTACTGAAGTCATCGATTTATTAGAATGATATTTTAATCGAAGGTGTTAAAGATGATTAATAGCGCTATCGATAAATTTACTCTAATTAAAGATAGCATTCCTTTAGTGCAGGCTATAGAATATTATGGCCTGCACCCTATTAAAAGGGGGAGGTACCATTGGATTAAGTGTCCATTTCATAATGATAAGAACCCTTCATTGGCAATCTATGAAGAATCCTTTTATTGCTTTGGTTGTGGAGCACATGGAGACGTTATAGATTTTGTAGCGAGATATTTTAACCTTGAACCATTAGAAGCGGTTTATAGGTTAGCGGAGGATTTTAATGTACCTCTTCCTGAAGAGAGGAGATTAACCAAAGAAGAAAAGAAAAAAATACAGCAACGTATACGGCAGAAACAAGAGGAAGATAAACTTTATAATGACTTTTTAAAGGCGTTTGACGAGACTTATGATTATCTATGTGAACTAAACCATTTATACACAAAAATAAAGCAGGCTATTAGCGAGCCTAAAGATATGGAACTAAGTGAATTTGTAGAAGCATGCCATGAGCAGGACCTAATTAATTACTGGTTGGACCTACTTCTTGAGGGAAATATTCAAGATAAACTTTTTGTAGTGGAGGAGGTTAAACAATGGAAACTAAGCAAGAAGTTATAGAAGCAATAAAAAAATTCAAGCAAGAAAGACAATTACCGAATACAGAAAAATTCTTTAATACTATTATACCACAACGACAGAAGGATAATATACAGGAAGAAGAAATAGAGGAAGCTATACCATGGCCAGAGGATTTGCCAGAAGCGGCTTATCATGGGCTTATAGGGGAAATTATAAGAGCCATTGAACCATATACAGAAGCCGACAATGTAGCTTTATTAATGAGCTTTCTTACAACGATAGGTAATTATATAGGCAAAAACATATATACGAAAGTAGCAGCAGATACACATGGTACAAACATTTTCACATTGCTAATAGGTGATACTGCAAAGGCAAGGAAAGGAACCTCTTTAGGACCAGTAAGAGAGGCTTTTAAAAGAATAGATGAGGATTATATAAAGGATAAAAATGTAGAAGGATTAGCCAGCGGTGAAGGACTTATTTGGGCTATAAGAGACCCTATAGTAGAAAAAGTAAAAGACAAAAAGACAGGAGAATTTAAAGAAGAATTAACTGACTTAGGAGTCGAGGATAAAAGGCTTTTAGTTACAGAAAGCGAATTTGCTACTATCCTAAAGAGGATGCAAAGAGAAGGCAACATATTATCACCTATTATTAGGCAAGCATGGGATGGATATAAGATACAGTCCTTAAGCAAAAACAATCCTGCAATTGTAACTGGACCTCATGTATCAATTATTGGCCATATTACAGTAGAAGAGTTAAGGAACCACTTAAGGAACGTAGAATTATTTAACGGATTTGCGAACAGATTTATATGGCAATGTGTAAGAAGAAGCAAACTATTGCCAGAAGGTCCAGTTATACCAGATACAATCTATAACGAAATTATACAAAAGTTAGTTGATGTGTTTAGATGGGCAAGAGAAAATAAAGGTGAAATACGCAGAGATGATGAAGCAACGGAATTTTGGAAAGAAGCATATCCTATTTTAACAGAGGGTAAAGATGGAGTGATTGGGGCTATTACAAGTAGAGCAGAAGCACAAGTTTTAAGATTATCATTGATTTATGCAATATTAGATAAATCAAAGGTCATAAGAAAGGAGCATATAGAGAGTGCATTAGCAATATGGCAAAGAAGCGAACAATCAGTAGAATTTATTTTTGGCGATAGTTCAGGGGATGAGATACAAGATAGAATATTGGAAGCATTAAAAAGAGGTCCTATGACACAAACAGAGATTTATGTAAATGTCTTTAATAGAAAAATACCAGCAATAAGAATAAGGGACACTTTACAGAAACTTTCAGCTAAAGGGTCAATCATTGGGAACAGTATACCCACTAAAGGCAGGTCTAAAACAGTATGGGAACTTAATGAACAAAAATAGTATTAGAACAAAAAACACAAAAAGGTCAAAAAGGCTTGTAGCAAGGGTTTGAAGGTGAGACAAAAAGAAAACATTAAGTAACATAAAGACTAAATTATAAGTCAAGTTATTTCTTTAAAAAAACTAAAGGTTGGACAGAAGAAAAAGAAGCTTTAGAGAAGGAAAAGAGAAGCAAAATTGTAGAAGGAGTTATTACAAAACAGATTGAAAATGAATAAGTCAAAAACTTTTATTTTACAAAATCTTTTTGAACCTTTTTGTTTAGTTTTTGAAATGGCTACAATACGCATGATTAGGCTTTTTGACCTTAATGACCTTTTTGAACGTAATAAAAAAGAAAACATTAAGTAAGGAGGTGTAAAAATGGAAAGTAAATCTTATTGGGAAGATAAAAGCCTTCTAAACAAAGTCAAAAAAGCATGGGAAGAAAAACAAAAATGGGACGAAGATAAAGCTTATAATTACCTGAAGGTTAAGTTAGAAGAATTAGCAAGAAAGTATTATGAAAATGGCAATTATGGAGCTATTACATGGATTGAAAAGCATAATCTTATACTTAATCAAAAGCATGATGAAGCTATGGAAAAGGTTAATCAAGCCTTTAGGGAAAAGAGTATTAGTAAATTATATGAAGGTGTAGCAGAGCTATATAGTGTATTCGCAGAAATAGAAGAGGCATATAAAAAGGCTAAAGAAATGGCTAAAAAATATGAGGTAGATATTTATACTATCTATTGGGACGAAGAGATAAAGGCATATAAGATAGTTAGTAAAACTTATAGGGTAGGGGTATAAAGAAATTTTATATAACCTTCTTGAGAACCGGCGGGCGTAGTTTAGCGCGCACAAAATTCCCTTTATCTTATAGAAGGGGAATAATACAATAAATACCCCCCTGCTAGGGTATTTCACACGAGGGGGGCTGAAATGCTAACAAATGCTAATGTTTTAGAGCTTAGGAAACTTAAGGTTTTGAGGGAGAAGTTATTAAGCTAAAATGTTAAAAAATGTCCAATAAATGCAACCTTTTAAAATCCTGCAGTAGGCTATAAATCAGGTTTTATTGGGTTTTTGGCATATTTTACATTAACAATATATCAAAGAACACATTTAAAACGCCTATAAGATGTCTACAGAGTTTTGAAATCTAAAGGAGACGAAAAGGAGACAAAAAATTAGATAAAAGTGTTACAAAGTGTTACAAAACAGAGGCTTTTAAAAATGGCGTAAGGCTTGAGATATAAGGCTTTGAGGGAGTAGGGGGTATAAAATCTTGTATATTTTCATAGCAGGAACCGGCAGGCGGGGTAGTGAACACATATTCGCAGGTTTTACTGTTTTTTTGGAAAAGGCTAATTTACCACTTTAAAGTAGTATAATTATACGAAATAGCAATTTAGTATAATAAGTTACAATAAGTCATAATAGATTATAAAACACTTATACGTTTTTGTTTTCATTCAATATCCGATTTAATTCACTTTCAGATATTCGCCATGTATCACCAAGCTTAATAGCTCTAATTTTCCCTTGTTTAATCCATTTATAAATAGTCATAGTATTTAGCTTTAGCTTTTCAGATACTTCTTTTACTGTAAAGTATTCTTCCACGATAATCACCTCTTTTACAATAATAGCACAGGATATAATTTATATCAATAAAAACTAACAAAGTATATTAAAATAAATTGACATGGTCGTTATATTACATTATAATATAACTTAATAAAATATGTTTAAATTTATTAAGTTATATGAGGAAAGTTAAAAGAAGAGTTTCGTACGAAATTCGTACAAAGTAGGAAGAAGAACATTAACCAAATTGACTAAAGTTGAAAGGAGAGAGGATTTATGCCTTCTAAGGTATCTATAAAGCTTGAAATTGAGGAAGACCATTTAAAACAGTTATCTAACCTCTTAGAGAGGGATAAAACACATCTACAGGACAAAGAGAGGATTGCTTTGTTTCATATTCTATCAGGGAAAGATAGTCTCTATCAAAACATTGATAAGATTTACGATTTTAAAGACCACACAATAAAACCAGAATGTTTAGATGATGGCGAATGGACAAATGAAGATAGAAAACTAATTGCATTGGCATTTAATCTTTATAACAACTACAAAATAACACCTTTAGAGGTGTTTTCGGGACTGAGCAAAGATTCCTTTTTATTGGCATTGGCAGGCATTGTAGAAAGGATTTACAGTTGATAAAAGGGGTTGCAATTTTGCAGCTCTCTTCCCTTAAATAACAAAAAGAGGTTAATTCAAGGTGAAGAAGGCTTTAGTATAAAAGATGTGAAACGAGCATTATAAAATAGGTCTATTTCAAGGAGGTTATGTTATGGCAAGACAAAGAGGGTCAGTGAAAGAAATAATTAAGGGAAAGAAGTATAAGATAAGCTTTTATATTGGTACTGATGGTAATGGAAAAAGGAAATACTATATTGAAACAATCGAATGTAAAAACAAAGCAGAAGCACAAAAATATTTAGCCAAAAAAATAGTAGAGTATGATACAGGGACATTGCCAATAGATGAAACTAATATTACGGTTAAGGATTATCTTAAAAAATGGCTTGAGACAAAAAAATCCTCTTTAGCACTCAAAACTTACAACGATTATGAACAAAAGATAAGATTGTATATCAATCCTGCTATTGGGAACTATAAGCTTTTAAAATTAACACCTTTAATAATACAAAATATGTACAATAATATGTTAGAGCAGGGCCTATCAGCAAGAACTATAAGATATACACATACAGTTTTAAATGAAGCATTAAAGCAAGCTATTAAGTGGCAGATGTTAAGATATAACCCGTGTGATGGAACTACATTGCCGAAGCAGGCAAAAAAAGAGATGAAAGTTTTAACGCCAGAACAGGCTAAAAAGTTTTTAGAAGCTTGTGTTTATAACAGATGGGGGATATTATTTGAATTGCTACTTATAAGTGGTATGAGACCAAGTGAAGCCTTAGGCCTTAAATGGGAAGATATAGACTGGAAAAATAATCGTATTGCAGTACAAAGGACTTTGACCAGAGTAAAAAACAATTGGCAATTAAAAGAACCAAAGACACCACAAAGCAGAAGAACAATTCCTTTACCAAGAGAAGTTATGAATGACTTAAAGGAGCATAGGAAACAACAGTCAAAGGAAAAGCTTAAGGCAAAAGAATATATCAATTATGATAAGGATAAGAATAAATTTAAACCAGAAGAATGGGAAGAAAAATTGAAAGACCCAAAGGTATATGTCGATTATGGACTTGTATTTGCTACTGAAACAGGAAGACCTCTTGACCTTGCAAATATTAATTATCAATATTTTAAACCTCTTCTAAAAAACGCAGGATTACCAAATATAAGACTTTATGATTTAAGGCATACATGCGCTACACTTCTTTTATTAGCAGGTGAAAATCCTAAAGTAGTAAGTGAAAGATTGGGACATGCGAATATAACATTAACACTTGATACTTATAGCCATGTTTTACCTACTATGCAGGAAGAGGCTACACAAAAGTTAAAACAAATGCTATTTGGAAGTTAATTTTTTTTGATTGCGAGTTGATTGCGAACTGAAAAAAACTTAATGAATCTCAAGCAATTTAACATAATATTACAAATGGCTGAAATCCTTAATACATGCAGGTTGTAAGGACTTGTAACACCTAAAAGAACATCAACAAAAGTAGCTGTTATGGGACTTGTAATCAGCAGGTTGAAGGTTCAAGTCCTTTCGCCAGCTCCATTTTTTTGTCAAAAAGCAAGGTTGATAAGACCTTGTTTTTTTGTTTTAGTGAAATTTTGCATGGGGTGAATGATAATGAGTAAGAAAAATGAAATTTGCATTATAGATAGATTTGAAGGGGATTGGGCAGTCATAGAATGGAAACATAAGACTTTTAATTTACCTCGAGAATTACTTCCTAAGAATGTAAAAGAAGGTGATGTAGTAATATTTAGTGTGGATGTAGATAAAGGGGAAACAGAAAAACGCAAAAGAGCTGTTGAAGATTTAGCAAAAGATTTATTTAAAGACGAATAAAAACAGATAAATCCTAAAATGGAAAACAAGTTGGAGGAGAGGCTCTAGCTATGTACAAAAAGAGATTACTGCTATCTTTTACATTGATATTATTTGCCTTTATATTAGTAGGTTGTACAATATTTGACAATGCGTCTATTCATGAGGCTTCACAGTTTTTACAGGAGGAGATAAAAAGTCAACAAAAGGTAGTTAAAGAAGCTGGAAAGGATATTTTAACAGTAAATTATATAGATGTTGGGCAAGGCGATAGCATGTTTATACAAACTCCATCAGGCAAAACGATGTTAATAGATGCAGGAACGCCTGAAATGGGTAGCAAAGTTGTAAATTACATAAAAAGCCGCAGAATCAATAAAATTGACATACTTATCGGAACCCACCCTCATAATGACCACATAGGAGGTATAGTGGAAGTTTTAAAAACTTTCAAAATAGGAAAGTTTTACATACCTAAAGTAACGACGACAACAAGGACATTTGAAGAAGTTCTAAAGGCAGCCAAATTGAAGGGACTGTCTATAAATGTTGCAAAAGCAGGAGTAGTAATTGACCTTGGAGATGGTGTAATTGCAAAAATGCTTGCGCCAAATAGTTCCCATTACGAGGACTTAAATAATTACAGTGCGGTAGTAAAAATTACGTATGGTAATACCTCTTTTTTATTTACAGGAGATGCTGGTGAACAATCTGAAAAGGAAATGCTAAGTGAAGGATATAATTTAAAAGCTGACGTATTAAAAATTGGACATCATGGCAGTTCTTCAGCTTCTACGTGGGCATTTTTAAAGGCAGTACATCCTAAATATGCTGTTATATCTTGCGGTAAATACAATGACTATGGTCATCCCCACAAAGAAACAATGAAAAAGCTTAGCTCATTAGGAATAATAGTATATAGGACAGATAAATGTGGGACTGTAATTGCAGTAAGTAATGGCAAAACTATAAATTTTAATGTAGAGCCGGGGGATTATTTGTCGGGAAGTGAGATTAAAAGATAATTTACTTTAATGCATTGCATTTATAAAGTGATATGATATAATAAAAGCATTGAAACCAGTTGAAATAAATTTTTAGGAGGATTATTATGGCTACAGTAAAACCATTTAAGCAATAAGGCCTGTACCGGGATTGGCAGATAAGATAGCGTCCTTACCTTATGACGTTGTAAATACGGAAGAAGCGAGGAATTTGGCGAAAGATAATCCTTATTCATTTCTTCATGTGGATAGAGCAGAAATAGATTTAGCTCCCTCTATAAATCCTTACAATGGAATAGTTTATGAAAAAGCGAGAGAAAATTTTGACAGAATGCTTAAAAAAGGGCTGTTAATAAAAGATAATGACGAGAACTATTACATCTATAGAGAAATAATGAATGGCAGGAGTCAAGTGGGATTGGTGGCGGCTGTTTCAATTGATGAGTATTTAGAAGGAATAATTAAAAAGCATGAGCTTACTCTGCCGGAGAAAGAACAGGATAGAATAAATCACATGGATTACTGTGATGCTCACACCAGTCCAGTTTTTTTAACGTACAAAGCCAATCAAGAGCTTAAAAAGTTGTTAAATAGCTGGATGGAGAGCAAAGAACCTATATATGATTTACATCAGAGGATGAAATAAGACATACAGTGTGGATTATAGATGACAAAACTTTAATAGATAAAATTACTTCTGTTTTTAAGGAAATAGGCTATCTTTACATTGCAGATGGACATCATCGGGCTGCTGCTTCTGTAAAAGTAGGCTTAAAGAGGCGAGAACAAAATCCTGATTATAAAGGAGATGAGGAGTTTAACTATTTTTTAGCAGTGCTAGTGCCCCATGATGAAGTTTTTATCATGCCATATAATAGGGTGGTAAAGGATTTAAACGGTTATTCCGAAAGTGAATTTATCGAAAAATTAAAAGAGAAATTTGAAATAGAGAAATGTAATGAAGGCCAGCCTTTCAATCCTTCGCAAAAGCACACTTTTGGCATGTATCTATCAGGAAATTGGTACAAACTTACTGCCAAAGAAGGTACTTTTAACCCATCGGATCCGATAGAAAGCTTAGATGTGTCCATCTTACAAAAGAATCTGTTAGATCCTATTTTAGGGATAAAAGATCCGAGAACTGATAAAAGGATTGATTTTGTAGGAGGAATTAGAGGCTTAGAAGAATTAGAAAGAAGAGTTAACGAAGACATGAAAGTGGCTTTTTCTATGCACCCGACAACAGTTGAAGACTTAATTGCTGTTGCCGATGCGGGAATGATAATGCCTCCTAAGTCTACCTGGTTTGAACCTAAACTAAGAAGTGGATTATTTATTCATGAATTGAGCTAAAAGCACCTTTTCGTTTTTGAAGGTGCTTTTTATTTTTTAAGTGAAAAAGTTCTATTATTTAAAGATCTGTACTAATATATATTGAAGGATAATTTAAGGGAGCTGGTTATATGAAAATAAAACAAAAAACACTACTAGGTTTAGTTATAATTGTAATTATCGGCTTAGTGTTTTATCTTTTGCCTGAGGAGACTCGACTTACGTCTTACACAATTGAAGCAAAATATGATGACCAAAATAAAATAATTTATGCTACTCAAACAGTTAAATATATAAATACTAATGATATTCCTTTAAAAGAAATATACTTTCATTTATATCCAAATGCTTTCAAGACACAAGAGAATTTGCCTTTTACGAAGGAAGAGCTCCCTTTTGCATATCCTAATGGTTTTAAGCCAGGATTTATAGAGATTGAAAAAGTTACTTTTGACAAAGACATTCCAGCTACTTACGAATTAGAAGAACCTAATGAGGAAATTTTAAAAATAAAATTACCTAAAGAATTAAAAAAAGGAGAAACAATACAAATCAATATGACCTACAAAGTACAAATTCCACCTTGCAGAAGTAGATTTGGCTATGGGAGCAATACTGTACAGGTAGGAAATTGGTATCCTATACTCTCTGTATATGATAAAAATGGCTGGAATAATGACCCCTACTATATTTTTGGAGATCCTTTTTATAGTAATATAGCAAATTACAAAGTAAAATTGTCAGTACCTAAAAACATGATAGTTGCCTCCACTGGAGAAATGAAAGAAGAGAAAAACTATGGAGATTCCAAAGAATTAATTATTGAAGCAAAAAGAGTAAGGGATTTTGCTATGGTTTTAAGCAAAAAATTTAAAATATCAGAGAAGCATGTAGATGGCATAAAAGTTAGATCCTATTATTTTACGGAAGAATATGGAAATAAGGCTCTTAAATTTGCTGTAGATGCAATCAAGTTTTACAATGATTATATTGGCAAGTATCCTTATAAACAATATTCTGTTGTGCAGACTGATTTTTACATGGGAGGCATGGAATATCCTAATCTTGTAATGATATCAAAGGATTTGTATACAAAAGCTAATTTGTTTCATTTAGAATATGTAATTGCTCATGAAACTGCTCATCAGTGGTGGTATGGTGTTGTGGGAAATAATCAAATAAAGGAGTCTTGGCTGGATGAAGGATTGACAGAGTATACTACAATTATGTATATAGAAAGGTATTACGGTAAGGCAACAGCTGATGAGGTTTATAGACTTGTTGTAGAGGGAGAATTCAATAAATTTCTAAACACCAATTCAGATGTTTCCTTTGCTAAGACTTTGGCAGATTTTAAAGAGTGGAAGGAGTACACTAATATAGCTTATAATAAAGGAGCAATGGTTTTTTATAATCTGAGGAATCTGATAGGTGACGAAGAATTCAAAAAGGTTCTTCAGAGTTATTACGAAAAATACAAATATAAAATTGCCACTACGCAAGATTTAATTGACGTAGTGGACAATATTACAGGCAAAGATACAGGTGGATTTTTCCAAGAATGGTTTTATTAAATTATCATTTTCCGTTTTAGTCTTATATCCTCGCCGTAAAAATTAAGCAATTTAAAATGGCCGAAAATTCGCGAATAAATTCTTTCGGGATAAATTGCCATTATTTCTGATAAAGGTAAATTTGTGGAGATAATAAATTTTTTGCCAAGCAATAGTCTTGCATTTAAAATATTAAAAAATTCTTGCAAACTAAAAGCAGTTATGGACTCTGTTCCCAAATCGTCGATTATAAGGAGGTCACATTCTTTTAACAATTCCAAATAATCATTGTAACTGTTGCCATCAGCATTAAGCTTATTTATTCTCAAGCCCTCAATTAAATCTGGAGCTGTGCGATATATCACACTTTTACCTCTATCTAATAATTCCTTTGCTATACAATTAGCGAGGAAGGTTTTACCAAGCCCTGAATCGCCGTAGAAAAAAAGACTTTCAGCGGTAGTGTCAAAATTTTTTATAAAGTTGAGTGAAAACTCTACAATATTTTTCATGTTGCTTCTTGGAGAAGGCTTATCACCGAAGGGTTTGTCTGAATAATATTCAAAACTGAAATTGGAGAAATTTTCTTTTTTGAGTATTTCGGCTATACTTGATTGCTTATAGTAGATATTTATAAGTTTTTGGTCAAAGCATTTACATCTCTTTCCATTTACATATCCTGTGTCTTTGCATACGTTGCATTCGTATTTAGGTTCTAGATAGTCTTCAGGATATCCATTAGATTCCAGTAGATTAGCTTTTTTCTTTTTTAAATTATTTAACTTCTCTTTTAAAAGATTTAAAAGGTCTCTTCCCTTTTCAGGTTCTTTAAAAATTGATTGAGTTATTTCGATTCCCACCTTCTTAATCTCTTCTTCAATTTTTTCAAGTTCAGGAATTTCCTTGTAAAGCTTGTTTTTACGATTGAGGGCATCTTTTAAAGCCCTATCTCTTTTCATTTCATATTCTTTAAGGATTTCATAAATGATATTTTCATTCATTAAATTCACTCCTTGAATGGGCTAAAAGCTTTTTCTCTAAATCTTCTATGTCGTAGCTTCTCTGAGAGTAGCTGTTAAAATAGTTTTTCGGAGCTTTGAAACCTGAGGTAACAGGGGTTTTCTTTTTTGTAGAGGACTTTTTATTTTCTAAATCTTCCACTGTTCGTATTCCTTCATTAAACCAGTTGATTAGTATTTTGTTTATATAAGGGAAACTAGGTTCATTCAATTTAAGGGTACATTCATTGCAGGCTTTTATTATCACATCTACATCAAAACCTAAATCCTCCATCCAGCGGTCCATCATCTCTTTGTGAGATTCCATTATTTCATCCTCTTTAAGGCCCAAAGCATTTAAAATTCTTCTATAATTTTGCCATTTTTTGTTTTCTGCTTTTAAGTATTCTTCTACATCCAGTGCAGTCTTAAGACCTGCATCATACCAAGCTATTGCTACCTTTTCCATATATCTTAAAGAAGTTTTGTTTTTAGAAGCGCAATAACTCACTAACATTGTTATTATTTCCAAGGAAAAACCGTATTCATCTATCCAACTTAAATATGTTTCCATTTCTGTTGGGGTTAAAGGTCTTCCTAAGGTCATTTCGATTGCTTCAAACATTTGTTTTACTTGAGGGTCTTGCAAAGACAGAGTGTGGTTTGAGGTTGACTGCGGAATAACTGGGAGATATTCAACTGTGTATTCCCCGTCTATGTATTTTAATTTAATTAAACCAGATTTTTCCCAGTACTTCAAAGCTTTGTCAATTTCTATATCTGACATAAATAATTTATCTGCTAAAGTTTTCAAAGGTATTTCATTGCCATAATAGCAATATTTTAATCCTAAGATATATACTTTGACATATTCACCTGGGGCATCTAGCATGAAATGATTTATAAAATAATTGCTCACAGGAGTACTTCCCCAATCGTCATTTTCGTTTAAAAGTCTAAAAATGCTCATCCTCCCCACCTCGAATATATTATAACACAGCGAAATAGCCTCTTCAATTGAAAAGAATTTAACTTAATTATCGGAATATTTGAGTGTATTTTTAAAATAAATATATATAGGAATATTACCTTAAAATATAACATATAATATGAAAGATGCTAGAAAATCAATTAAAATTTGTTTTCACAAAAAAGTATGGTATAATTAAAAAGGATTTACAAAAGAAAGGAGAATACTATGGGGAAGGCGAGGGATAAAAGCTATAAGTTTTTTCTTGTTTTATTAAAGACTTACAAGGACAATCTTATAGCTTTTGTTGTAGCACTAGCCATAGGGCTATCTTTTATTGCATATGAAGAAGGTTTTGCCTACAAGATAATAGTAGATGGTGAAACTATTGGAATTACCAAGAATATAAATGAGGTAAAAAATTTTATAGAAGAATTGCATAAAAGAGAAAGGCAGAAGACAGGAACGGATATAGTTTTAAACCAACAAATAAAATTTGAAAGGGTAAGAGTAGGTAAAAAAGATCTGACAGATTTACATAAAATTTATGCTAATTTGGAAAATGCTATGAGTTTTAGTTATAAAGCTGCTGTCATAATAGTGGATGGCAAATTTGTGACTGCGTTAAAAAATGAAAAAGAAGCAAATAAGGTTCTTGAAATGTTAAAGAATAAATACGCAAAAGATTCTGATAGAACGTATTTTAAAGAGGATGTCAAAATTGAAGAAAAGTACATACCTCCAAAATATTTAGCAAGCCGAGAAGAGGCGTTAAAAATATTGCAACAACCTGTAAAAAAAGCTGTTACATACACTGTAAAAGAAAACGATAGTTTGTGGTCTATTGCAAGAGACATGATATGTACATTGATGATATTTTAAAATTAAATCCTGGACTTACAGAAAATTTAAAACCAGGACAGGTAATATATTTATCCCCTGCTGTACCTAATGTTACGGTTGTTACTGAAAAGAGAATAGTTTACAAAGAGGAAATACCTTTTGAGACAAAATATACTCAAGATGACAAACTGTATGCTAATCAGTCTAAAGTGTTGGTAGAAGGTAAAAAAGGCTTAAAAGAGGTAACTGCTGTTGTTGTAAGTTACAATGGCATTGAGGTTTCTAAAAAAATAGAGAGTGAAAATGTCCTTAAAAATCCTGTTAACAAAATAGTTGCAGTAGGTTCGAAAAGAATATCTTATATTGCTACAGGGTTCTTTAATTATCCTGCGAGAGGTACTATCACTTCAAGATTTGGACAAAGATGGGGGAGACTTCACACAGGAGTTGATATAGCGGCACCACAAGGTTCTCCTATTTATGCTGCAGATGGAGGTACTGTTATATTTTCAGGTTGGGAAAGTGGCTATGGATATTTAGTGAAAATTGACCATCACAATGGTTATGTTACTTATTATGGACATGCTAGTAAACTCCTTGTTAAAAAAGGCGATAAAGTGGCGAAAGGACAAAAAATTGCTTTGGTAGGCTCTACTGGTCATGCGACAGGACCCCATGTGCACTTTGAAGTGAGAAAAAATGGGGTTCCAGTTAATCCTTTGCCCTATTTAAATAGATGAAATTATGACAAGCCTATACAGGGCTTCAGACTGATGACAAACTTTCATAAAGTAGATATTTTACATAAGTTGCGACTTGTGACAAAGTGCTAACAAAGCTTAGCAAGACTGAGGATGGAGGCGGGGCCGAAGCCAAGGAGGACGGAGGCGGGCACCTAAGACAGGACGTCGAATGTGCCCGGTACCCCGCAGTAATCCGAAAGTCGCGCTTTAGCTTTGTCGCTTTGGAACTTCGGAGCAACGATGTAAAATATCTACTTTAAATAATTTTTTAACTTTGTCAATAAACGAAGCCTATACAGGGCTTTTTATTTTTGTGGGGTTGCTACAAGTATTTATGAATGTTATAATACAGTTGTAATTATATTTGTCAAAAAGACCTGTATTGCTTCATACATATAAATGCATTTACATATAAATTACATACAGGGTTTTGATTGTGTGTGAGGTGATACAGGTTGAAAAAGAAAATTATTGTTTTTTCTATTGCACTTATTTTATTAATTTCTCTTTATTATGCTAACAAAATTATGGTGGTTTCTTATCCTTATGTAAGAGAAATAAAAGAGGACAATTTAACAGATAATGTAAAAGATTACAAAACAGCACAAAGTGAACACTTTATTGTACGATATACACCGCCAGATGAAAAATACGTTCCTCTTGTTTTAAAAATTGCAGAAAAACATTATGACAGTGTTACCAAAGATTTAGGTCACAAACCAGTTGGTAAAATTGTCATTATAATGTACCATGACGCTGAGAAAATGAACAGGGACTTTTCACTTGCAAAAGGGGACACTGCTATGGGGATTTATTTAAATGGAATTATAAGCATAGCATCCCCCGAGCTGTGGATTAGTCCTACAAAAGACCTGGAAAAAGTTTTTGAGCATGAGGGGCCAATTGTACACGAATTTGCTCATCTTATTGTAGATGACGTTGCAAAAGGCAATTACCCTGTGTGGTTTACAGAAGGTATAGCTCTTCTGGAAGAATATCGAGAAAACGGTTTTGTCTGGGGTGAATATATAACAACTGATAAGCCATATTCTCTTAAAGAGTTGACTTATAATTTTAACCAATTAGACGAAACATTAGCTTATAAAAGGTCTTTTGAAATAGTAAAAGCCATAACTGACAAATATGGGATGCAAAGCATAAGAGAGATTTTAAAATATTTGGGGGAAGGATTAAATTTAAGTGAGAGCTTTTACAAAGTCACGGGGCAAAATTTAGAGAAATTTGTGGATTCAGTGAAATAAAGCAAGAAGAGCAATGTTCTTCTTGCTTTAACCTTATGAAAAGGATAAGGGGGGAACAAAAATGACTCATAGAATACTTATAGTTGATGATGAAAAGCCAATAGTTGAGATAATCAAATACAACCTGGAAAAAGAAGGATACATAACGTATGAGGCTTATGATGGAGAAGAGGCTTTAAAAATAGCAAAAGAACAAAATCCAGATTTAATAATACTTGATGTGATGTTGCCTAAATTAGATGGTTTTTCAGTTCTAAGAACTTTAAGGCAATCAATGACCATACCTATTTTGATGCTAACGGCCAAAGAGGAAGAAGTAGACAAAGTGCTGGGGTTGGAGTTGGGAGCCGATGATTACATAACAAAACCTTTTTCTATAAGAGAACTTATAGCAAGAGTAAAGGCTAATTTAAGGAGAATTAGTTTAAACGGAAATGAGTCTGGTAATGTCCTTTGCGTAAAAAATTTAAAAATTGATATATCAAAGTATAAAGTAGAAAAAGACAATAAAGAAGTGGAACTCACCTCTAGAGAATTTGAACTTTTAAAATTTCTCGTTTTAAACAAAGGACTTATTTTTTCTCGTGAAATGCTATTGGAAAAAGTATGGGGTTATGAATATCTGGGTGATATTAGAACTGTAGATGTCACCATAAGAAGACTGAGAGAAAAAATAGAAGATGACCCCAGTAACCCCAAGCTTATTCACACAAAAAGAGGGGTTGGTTACTATTTTAGCGATGAAAGGCAGATTTAAAAGTATCCAATGGAAAATAATTCTCATATATAGTTTGTTAATACTTGTAGCAATGGAAATCATATGGGTATATCTCTATAAATCTCTTGAAAATTACCATATGAATAATTTTGACAATTACCTTGAAGCGCAAGTACGCGGTATTTCTTTTACCCTTAAAGACAACATGGATGCAAAAAGTTTAAAGAATATAATAAATATGTACATGGGTCCTAATTCAAATGTAAAGTATGTGTATATTTTAGACAATGAAGGAAATATTTTGGCCAGTTCAACGGGAGACAAAGGAAAGATGGTGACTCCCGCTATTGTTAAAGCCTTGTCAGGGCAAATCGGAAGTGAAGTTACTGATGACTATAATTCTAGTGGAAAAATAAAAAGTTTTGCCATGCCAGTTTACAATAGTGATGGTAAAATAAATGGTGTTGTGTATATAAGCGGTTCTTTAAGTGGAATATATCAGACTTTAGCTGATGTCAATTTGATTCTTTTAAGTGCTACTCTTTTTGCTGTTGCAATTACTATGGTACTTGGGTATATTTTGTCCAAAACTATAACAGACCCAATAAAAGAAGTAACAAAATATGCACAAAAAATGGCAGATGGCGATTTTGATGTGAGGATAAGGATAAAATCTAATGATGAAATAGGAAAGTTAGGTGAAATGTTTAATTTTTTGTCTTTACGGTTAAAGCAGACTTTAAATGGCATTCAAGGAGAAAAAAACAAAATAGAAGCTATCATACGCTTTATGACAGATGGTGTTGTTGCAACGGATGCCAAAGGTAGAATAATACACTTTAATGAGGCTGCTGAAAAAATGTTAAATGCAAATTTGGAATTAGGGATGCCAATAGAGGGAATACTAAATTTAAAAAAAGAAGATGTAGTTGCGACAATGAATTGTGGAAACAAGGTTTTAACAGTTAACATAGCTCCGCTAAAAGGCAATCAACAAATAGAAGGATATGTATATGTGCTTCACGATATCACGGAGCAACATAAATTGGACACCATGAGGAAAGAGTTTGTGGCAAATGTCTCCCATGAGCTTAGAACTCCTATTGCTACTATAAAAAGCTATGTTGAGACTCTTCTTTACAGCGATGTAGATGCTGAGTATTCTAAAAAGTTTCTAAAAATAATAGATTCAGAAACTGACAGAATGACACGCCTAGTAAAAGATTTACTTCTTTTATCTAAAATGGATTCTGAAGATAACAACCTCAAATTTGAGCAAAAAAATTTAAATGACATAGTGGTGGAGGCAATAAACAGGCTTTCTATTGAAGCTCAAAAGAAAAATCAAAAACTCATCGTAGACCTTCAAGAAACGCCGAGATATGTATATATTGACAGAGATAAAATGGAACAAGTTATAGTTAACTTGGTAACTAATGCTATAAAGTATACTCCAGAAAACGGGATGATAAAAATAATGACGGAATACGATGAAAGTTTTGCAAGTTTAATTGTGGAGGACAATGGCATAGGAATTCCTAAAGAAGACCTGCCTCGAATTTTTGAAAGATTTTATAGAGTAGATAAGGCTAGATCCAGAGAGCTTGGAGGTACAGGATTAGGACTTTCTATTGTAAAACAGATTGTGGAACTTCACAAAGGAGAGGTAAACATAGAAAGCGAAGTGGGAAAAGGCACCATAGTCAGGGTTAAACTACCATACCAGTAAATTCGTAATAATAGTTTAATATTACTGTAACAATACTGTAATAATAGTAGGGTATAATGAAAACATAAAAGAGAAGGAGGGATATCCTTGAAAAAAATAATTGTTCTATTTGTAGCAGTGGTTATGTTTATGACCCTTTTTATGTCATATGGTTATGCAAAAGACCTAATAACAGTTAAAACAGATATAGATGATGTAAAAACGGATAATAAATATTTTATAATTTCTGGAAGTGGACAACCTAATACTGTCGTAGAGCTTATTTTAAACGACAATTTAAGCCATAAATGGGTTATAGATGACACGATGCTTTTTGCAAAATTATTAACTTTAAGCTATGGAGATAATTACATTGTCATAAAAGCTTATAAAGGAGACCAGCTCCAAATATTGAAAGGGCATGTGATACTCACAAAAAAGGACGGGGTTTTAAGAATAACAATAACTGCTATTGAAGACATAATAAAATCCCTTTTAAGATAGAGGGCTTGAGTGATGAAGGAAAAAGTTAAATCACTGCTATTGTTTTTTCTTGTTGTAACGAGTATGTATTTAACTTACAAATTATGGATATCCTTTCTTCAAAATGAATTTTTATTCATTGACAAAAAGTCCACAAATACAAAAGTGGACATTTTTCGTATAATTAGACCAGAATACACTTTTGTTAGTATTCAAGGTAAAGTATATTTGGTGTCAAATGCGGATTTTTCTTTTTCTTTATGGGAAAAAACAGTAGATTTTATTAATTCAACTAAAGAAGAGAAAATAAGTGAATCCGATGATAATAGCTGGGAATATGCACAAAAAGATACATTTATACGATTTTTACTAGGAAAAAATATAAATGCTGACTTATTAAAAGATAATTTTAGTAACAGAGATAGCTGGTTTAGAAAAATAAATAGCAGTATATATGTAAGAGAAATTGTTGTTAATATAGAAAAAAATCAAATTTTTTTTAAGAGATGCGGCTAATAAAAAATTTTACAGCTTAAATTATTCAAAAATGGGAGATTTAAAAAACATTCTAAAGACTTTGCCTAAAGAGGATGTCACTGTGTGTGAATCTGTTTATGAAGAAGGCAAGGATTATTTTGAAAAAAATGTGTATATACCCTCACTTACCTTTTCTATTAATAAAATATCCAATAAAATGACAAGTTTTAAAGCTGACCACCACTTTTTAAAGAAGTTTTTTACAAATATTTCTATTGTAAGAAAAATTACCGAAAATGACGGCTGTACTGTTTATACCGACGGTTTAAGAAGTTTACGACTATATCAAAATGGATTTATGGAGTTTTACAATACCATTTCTGAAGCGTCTTCAACTGATAAAATTTTTGCATTGAATAAGTCTATTGCTTTTTTAGAGGAAATAGGGATAAAAGCGGACAATATTTATCTGGTGGATTTCAAGCAAGAAAAAGGGGAGTATACTTTTTATTTTAATTATATATTTGATTATCCTCTTCGAATTTTCCAAAAAGAAATGTCGAATTTTCCTATTGAAATAAATATTTCAAATGGCAATATCCAATATGCGCGAGTTTTGTATTTAGATTTGACAAGTAATGGAAACTATTTAATTTCCCATACAAAATTGAAACAATCCCTTTTAATGAGTTTAAAAAACATAAACTGGCAACAGACAATTTCTGATTTAAAAATAGGTTATTTATATTATGAAGGACAATTTATCCCTGTTTGGATAGGAGAGGGTAAGGATAAAGAGTTTTTTATAAACATATTTAATGGGAAGTTGATTTACAATGGGGTATAGATTATGAACTGGTCTAAAGCAAAAACAGTGATGATAATCACTTTTGCGATTTTGAATGTTCTTTTATATCTAACTATTGCTAAAATGAATAAGCCAGAACCTCATCTTTTATCTGAAAGTGATTTGCATTCTTTAAAGAAGGTTTTGTCACAAAATAACATAATTTTGGAAACTACAATTCCACAAAAGAAAGAGCCAATGCCTCTTATTAAAGTAACGAGAGAAATATTTGATGAAGATTTTGTTTTAGAGAATTTTATTAAAGGGCAAGAATATGGAAAGTACAAAGAAAATAAATATACAATTTTTAAATTTGGAAATAAGATTATCAAAGTAGACGGCATCAGTTTTTATTATTTTGAAGAAAGTGATAAATTTAAAGATATGTCTTCTTCTCAAAAGGAAGAGTATATACAGGATTTTATAAATAGTTATCAACTTAAAGAAATAGATGGCCAAGTTAAAAAAATTACTCAAGGGAAGAAGGTGGAGGTAAACTATTTTCAAACCTATAAGGATTACTTTATAGATGGTGGTTGGATGGAAGGGAAAATAGGTGAGAAAAGTTTTGAATTTTCAAAATCATGGTTTGATTCTGTTGAAATGGAAAGGGTTAAAAAAGATGTGATAGATGCGGCTTATGCGCTTTTAAAACTTGTGGAGATTAAGACGGATACAAAACCTATGGTGATAAAGGAAATAAAATTAGGCTATTATTTTAATTGGAGTAATGCCACAAAAGGAGAAGCGGTCCCTGTTTGGAGAATAACTACAGAAGAAGGGGATAAGTATTACGTAAACGCTTATACAGGAAATTTTGAAGAAGGCAAATAATTCCGCCTTCTTCTTTTTCTTTTTCTTCTTTAAATACTTGTAAAATATATTAAATTGTATTAAAGTATATATTGTGAGATATGTGTCTTTTTAATTTAATTTGACTTGAAGGGAAGATTAAAAAATGGAAAAATTCGTAATCAGAGGAGGAAAACCTCTTACAGGAAGTGTACAGATAAGTGGTGCCAAAAATTCTGCTGTTGCAATTCTTCCCGCAGCGCTATTGGCTGATACTCCGAGTGTGATAGATAATTTACCTGATATAAATGATATAAAATTGTTAACACAGATGATACGTCATCTAGGAGGAAAAGTAGAGGAGAAAAAACACGAAATAATGATTGACCCAACAGGCTTAAATTCCTTTTACCCTCCTCGAGATTTAGCGAGCAAAATGAGGGCATCGTATTATCTTGTTGGAGCACTTTTAAGCAAGTTTAATGAAGCAGTAATTGCGATGCCGGGCGGGTGTAATATTGGTGTCAGGCCTATTGACCAGCATATCAAGGGTTTTGAAGCTTTAGGAGCAAAAACTACTATAGAAGGTGGACTTATAAGGATTAAAGCAGACAAGTTAGTAGGTAATCATATATATTTTGATGTAGTAAGCGTGGGTGCTACTATAAATTTGATGTTGGCATCGGTTAAAGCTGAGGGAGTAACAATATTAGAAAACTGTGCAAAAGAGCCCCATGTAGTTGATGTAGCAAACTTTTTAAATGCAATGGGAGCAAATATCAAGGGCGCTGGTACAGATACTATCAAGATAACAGGGGTAGACAGACTTCACGGATGTCACTATACCATTATTCCTGACCAAATAGAAGCAGGAACTTACATGGTGGCAGCTGCTGCGACAAAAGGTGATGTGTATATAAAAGGAGTAATTCCAAATCACTTAGAGGCAATTATTGCAAAACTGACAGAAATGGGAGTTATTGTTGAAGAACATGACGATGTGGTAAGAATAAAAAGAGAAGGGCCTTTGAAGCATGTTGATATAAGGACTTTACCTTATCCTGGTTTTCCAACAGATATGCAACAGCCTTTTGCGGTGCTTTTGGCTTTGGCTGAAGGCATAAGTGTCATTACTGAAAATATCTATGAAAATAGATTTAAATATTTAAATGAATTAGAGAAAATGGGAGCAAAAGTAAGGATAGAAGGAAGGAATGCAATATTTGAAGGTGTAGAGAAATTGACAGGTGCACCTCTTTATGCGACAGACTTAAGAGGAGGTGCGGCAATGGTTATAGCAGGGCTTGCTGCAGAAGGTACGACAGAGGTTATGGAGGTTTATCATATAGATAGAGGTTATGAAGCAATGGAAGTAAAGCTTCAACAATTAGGTGCTGATATAGTAAGGGTAAAGGAATAAAAAGCTATAAAATTTTGAGTATAATGCGCTGCATAATATCTCATCCTATTTAATGAGGTGATATTATGCAGCGTCAATTAAAGAGTTTTTTTGCTGTTGCAATTATAACTGCTTTGGTTAGCTCTTTAGTATTTGTATATATTGCACCAAAATATTTATGGGGTAAAGTTATCCCTATACCTTATCCTCCTTCTTCAGGAATGAAAACAGAAATAGTGATACCAACAAAAGAATCTCCTACAATAGCGGAAATAGTGGCAAAAAAAGACACTCCTGCTGTTGTGGGGATTACTACTGTAGAATTTCGAAGAGAATTTTATTTTATAGAAAAAGCTGTAGAAGGTGTAGGTTCTGGTTTTATTGTTGATCCAAATGGCTATATTATAACAAACAATCATGTAGCTAATGAAAAATCCAAAAATATAAAGGTATATTTAAGCAATGGCAGTATACTTCCAGGTAAAGTTTTATGGAGTGACTCTGTTTTAGACCTTTCTATTTTGAAAATTGATGCAAAAGACCTGCCAGTTATACTTAGGGGATTCTGACAAGATATCGGTAGGGCAAACTGCAATAGCAATTGGAAATCCTTTAGGACTTAGATTTCAAAGGACGGTTACTTCGGGAATAATAAGTGCTTTAAATAGGAGCCTTCCTATTACTGAGGGTGGAAAACCGCGAATTATGGAAGACCTTATACAGACAGATGCTTCTATAAATCCAGGAAATAGCGGAGGACCTTTAGTGGATTCTCGAGGCTATGCAATTGGAATAAATACTGCAAAGGTGACAACCGCTGAAGGATTGGGCTTTGCTATACCTATAAATATTGTAAAGCCTATACTTAAGAAAGTGATAGAAACTGGTACATTTAAAGCACCTTATGTTGGCATAGTTGCCTATGATAAAGAGATTGCCAGTTACATTTCCACAGATGTCTACATATATGAGGGCATATATGTGGCAGATATTGACCCTACAGGTCCTGCTTATAAAGCTGGTATTAGGAAAGGCTATATTATTTTGCAGGTAGATGGAAAACCTGTAAATACTATGACAAGTTTAAAATGTATTATTTATGAAAAAAATCCAGGAGACAAAATAAAAGTCAAGTACAAAACCGTAACAGGGAAGACAGGATATACTACTATAACTCTCGGAGAATAGGAGAGGTTTTATGTTTGTTGTGTGTGAAAAGCATTTAGAGGATGCTATTGAAGAATTTGTTGAAGTGTATGAGCAGCCACCAGATATCTATAAATTAGATGAAGTTTCTTTTACTGATTGGCTGGTACCTCATAAATGCGATTTTTGTGATGAGCTACCTAAATATCTTGTAGTTTAAAAATGAGGGGCTTAATAATGAAGATATATATAATAGCTGTTGGGAAAATAAAGCAGAACTATATAAATGATGGGATAGATTTTTATTTAAAAAAATTGCGTCCTTATTGTGAAATAGAAATTAAAGAAATAGAAGAAGAAAAAGTTCCTCAAAATTTAAATGAAAAAGAAAAAGAGGAGATTTTGCGCAAAGAAGGTGAAAGAATTCTTTCTAAAATAAAAAAGGGAAGCTTTGTTGTTTCTCTTGCTATAGAAGGAAAAGAAGTGGATTCATATGAGTTTTCCAAGTTTTTAAAGGCTACTTTTCAATCTGGTTATAGAGAAATGACTTTTGTAATAGGGAGCTCGCTAGGATTGTGGGAAAATATAAAAAAGCAATCTCACGCAAATCTTTCTTTTTCTAAGATGACTTTTCCTCACCAATTGATGAGACTCATACTTTTAGAGCAAATTTATCTAGCTTTAAGTAAAGAAAATTACTTATGATAAGGTTCATTGTTTAAAATTTTATATGCCCTATATAACTGTTCAAAGAAAATAGTGGAAGTCAAACCTAAACTCATTTTCATGCTACTTATGCTTAGGGTATCACTACAATGAATTTTTTCATTTCCTATGATTATTAATATATCTGTTATTCCAGTAAGTTCAAACTCTTTTATTTTTTCTGCTAATTCCTCTGAAGACAAAGATTTACCTTTGGGTGATATTTTTATCTTGTAATATTTATTCATTTTTTGAAAAGGTATTTTTTGAAGATTTTTGTAGCTTGAAAAAGTGATATTGCAAAATTTACTTAGCCTCTTTTGATATTCTTTTATTGCATCAGAATAGAACTTTTCTACCTTATTACCTATAGCATAGACTTTGTAATTCATATTATCACATCTTTCATTTTGTTGATAATCAATATTATAAAGTGATAAAATTATATTGTCAAAAATATTTGAAAAATACGCTTTTCATTTGATAAAATATACAAAAATAAGATGATGGAGGTATTATCGTGTCTGTACTTGATGTTTTGCAAGAAAGAGGATATATTCAGCAAATGACTCATGAAAATGAAATAAAAGAGCTTTTAGAAAAGGAAAAAGTCACATTTTACATAGGTTTTGACCCTACTGCAGACAGTTTGCATGTAGGACATTTTCTTCAAATTATGGTAATGTCCCACATGCAAAAAGCAGGCCACAGGCCTATTGTGTTAATAGGCGGCGGAACTGCTATGGTGGGAGACCCAAGTGGTAGGACTGATATGAGGAAAATGCTTACTAAAGAGGAAATAAACAGAAATGCTGAGGCTTTTAAAAAGCAAATGCAAAGGCTTATTGATTTTTCTGATGGGAAAGCCATTATAGCCAATAACGCTGATTGGCTTTTAAACTTAAATTATATTGAATTTTTGCGAGACATAGGGGTTCACTTCTCAGTAAATAGAATGCTTACTGCAGAATGCTTTAAGTCCCGATTAGAAAGAGGTCTCTCCTTTTTAGAATTTAACTACATGCTGATGCAGGCTTATGATTTTCTCGAATTAAACAGAAGATACAATTGTGTAATGCAGATGGGGGGAGACGATCAATGGTCTAATATTATTGCTGGAATAGAGCTTATACGAAAAAAAGAAGGTAAACAGGCTTATGGCATGACATTTACTTTGCTTACTACCAGCGAAGGTAAGAAAATGGGCAAAACAGAAAAAGGAGCGGTATGGCTTGACCCGAATAAGACTTCGCCTTATGAGTTTTATCAATACTGGAGAAACATAGCTGATGCGGATGTGGAAAAGGCTCTGGCACTTCTAACTTTCTTGCCTATGGATGAAGTGAGAAGATTAGGGGCACTAAAGGATAAAGAAATAAATGAGGCGAAAAAAATACTAGCATATGAGGTTACAAAACTCGTACACGGTGAGGAGGAGGCGCAAAAATCACAAAAGGCGGCAGAGGCTTTATTTGAAGGTGGTGGCGATTTAAACAATGTACCTTCTGTTACAGTGCCTTCTGATGTTTTAGGCAAAAAAGTTTTAGATGTGCTTTTTGAGGCAAAAATAATACCCTCAAAGAGCGAAGGAAGAAGACTTATTCAACAAGGCGGATTGTATATAAACAATGAAAAAGTTGAAAGTATTGATGAATATATAAAAGATGATATGATAAAAGATAATAGCATTTTAATAAGAAAGGGCAAAAAAGAGTATCACAGGCTTGTCATTAAAGAATAAAGGGGGAGCTTTTTGTGTCAAGAGAATTTCTCTTGGCACAAATTTTATATGTTCTTGAAAGAGGTGCTAAGATGGTCTTTATCGCAACTGCTTTATATATTGAGGCAAAACCTCTAATTGAATATTTTGGCTTAAAAAAAGATGTAGAAAATCGATATTTTCAAGTTTTTAAAAATGAAGAAATAACGTTGGTAGTAACAGGAGTGGGCAAAGTAAATAGCAGTATAGCTGTTTCTCATGCGGCAACTCGATATTTGTGTGATCCACAAAGCTTTATAATAAACCTTGGTGTATGTGGTTCGAAAGATATTGATGAAAAAATAGGGAATATATACCTTATTAGCAAAATTATAGACAATGAAACTCATAAAAATTATATACCTGATATTTTGATAGACCATCCTTTTGATGAAAGTGATATAGAAACTTTTAATTATGTAGTGAAAGATAAAGGATTGATGACAGCAAGACTTTGTGATATGGAAGCCAGCGGTTTTTATCAAGCAGCTTCTAAATTTTTTGAAACCCACAGAATTTACATTTTAAAAATTGTCTCTGATAGTACAGATTTCGAGGGTGTTTCTAAAGATAAAATTTATAAGCTAATAAAAAACAAAGTAAAGGAATTGGATGAATTTATTAAAATATTAAAAAATAGTTTTAAGACTAGCGAAATATTTTCCTTTTATGAAAGAGAAATTATAAATTTTCTTTCACAAAAGCTAAAACTTACAGTAAGTCAAAGGCAAATTTTTCATAAGGCTTGCCTACATTATAAGATTAGAAAAGGCAAAAACATAGATTTTTTAAAAGACTTTTATGATGTACAGGTAAATAATAAAGAAGAGAGGAAGAGGGCCTTTGAAAAAATTCTCTCACATTTACGTTGAGAAGGAGATACTTCACAGTCCTATAACGCAAAATATTCTACAGAAATTTCCTAAAAGTAAAGTAGTGCTTATTGACAGATATAGTGAAGTATTTAATAGACCTAATCAAAACTACCTTATACAAAAAGAAAGGCAAAATCTTATACTGGCTAAAAAAAAATATGATTTTATATATAAAGGTTCCAAACTTTGTGAAGACTTTGGAAATACCAATTTTTATCATACATCAAATATATTCAATTGTGTATATGATTGTGACTATTGCTATTTACAAGGTATGTACCCTTCGGGACATCTTGTTATTTTTGTGAATATTGAGGACTATTTTAAAGAAATAGATAAACTTACACAAAACCAAAAGGTCTATTTAAGCATATCTTATGAAACAGATATACTTGCTTTAGAATATCTTACAGGATATACCAAAAGATGGATTGAATATGCAAAGGGAAATAAAAATCTCGTAATAGAGATACGAACAAAAAGTACCAATTTTTCTTCTGTGAAATCTATCGACATACCTTCTAATGTAATTTTCGCATGGACGTTGTTACCACAGCCTGTTATAAAAAAATACGAAAGGTTTACACCTTCTTTAGATAAAAGAGTGAAAAATTTAAAGAGTGCCATATCAAAGGGCTTAAAAGTTAGGATTTCTATTGAACCTGTGATGTATATAGAAAATTTTGAAGATGTCTATTCTGATTTTTTAAGAGAACTCTTTTTAGAGATTCCCAAAGAGGGTATAAGAGATGTCAACATTGGAGCTTTTAGAATGGTGAAAGAGCAAGCTAAAAAAATAGAAAGATTAAAAGAATATTCTCCGGTATTTTGCTATGAGACAGTTGTAAAAGATGGAATATTTACCTATAAAGAGGCAGAATATTTTGAGGAATTCGTTTATAGAGAAGTAATAAAATATATTGAAAAAGAAAAAGTATATGTTTTAGATAAACTCTCTTATTAGGGGAGTTTTTATCTTTTATTCTAATTGAGAGAGGTTATTACTCTTTTTAAAAAAGAAAGATTATTAAAAGCATCTTGATTTTTAAAATAAATTTCCTTATAATATAAATTGCTAACCAATACTTCTGGGGGGTAGTAGTAAGATAAAGAGAAATAATTTGATTGATAATAAAATCTCGAATTGGATATCATAAATATTTAAAGAGGTGATTTGATGCTGGAATTTATAAAGGATGCAAAGCATTTCGAAGAAATAAAGAATAAAGAAGAGCTTTTTATGCTAATGTTTTATTCTAATTCTTCACAAAAAAGTCTTGAGGCTTTAGAAGTTATAAAAAAATTCAGTGAAGACAATCCAAAAGTTCCTGTTTATGTGGTAAATGCTTCTGAAATAAGAGATATTCATCCACAATATGGCATCAAAGTTGTGCCTCAGTGATACTTTTCAAGGATAAAGAGCCATGGCAGTTTGTATTTGGACTTCAAAACAAAGAATATTATGAAAAACTTTTGATCGTTGCTCCCTCAAAAGTTTCTGATGGAAAAGGGCAAAAGGTTCACAGGGTCACTGTTTACACTACTCCTTCTTGTCCATGGTGTAATGCTACAAAGGCATATTTAAGACAACATAATATACCTTTCAGAGAAATAGATGTGAGCAAAAATCCGAGTGCAGCAGCAGAATTGGTAAGGCGGAGTGGTCAAAGAGGTGTGCCACAGACGGATATTGATGGTACAATTGTAGTAGGGTTTGATAAAGCTAAGCTAAATCAATTGCTGGGAATCACTGACCAATAAGTTTTCTTGTACCTTGTCATATAAGTGAAGTATAATAAGTAATGTAATAACGAGCGGTAAAAAATAATAAAAGAAAGGGGAAGAAACTATGACGAAAATACAACCGATAAATGGTCATGCACTTATTAAATTAGAAAAAGAGCCTGAGGAGAAAAAGATAGGCGGAGTGATAATTCCCAAAACTGCTGAAGAAAAATTAAATCAAGGAATAATTGAAGCTCTTGCAGCAGGCGCGTCTGATGAGCTTGCTGTGGGGGATAGGGTTATATATAAAGAGTTTTCGGGTACTAAGATAAAACACGAGGGAGAGGAATATCTCATAATTCCAGTAGATGACATATTGGCTAAGTTTGTGGAAGTTGACGAGATATAAGAAGTCGGGGAAGTTGAAGTCCCGACTTCTTATATTTTTTATAAATAATTATTGACATATGTTTATTAAATGAAAATAATTATGAA
>NZ_BAZY01000028.1 GCF_001310975.1 Thermoanaerobacter thermocopriae JCM 7501 | reverse complement strand
AAAAAATGCGGATGTGGCTCAGTGGTAGAGCATCGGCTTCCCAAGCCGAGGATCGCGGGTTCGAATCCCGTCATCCGCTCCATAAGAAAATGAAGGTTCTGCGAGGTAAAAGCAGAACCTTTCATTATTTTTTTGATATTGACATAATTTTATTTTTTTATAAAATTACAAAAAGAACTATCGATTGTTGTAGAAGGTGAAAGAGATGTTAAATGGCAAAGTAGCGATTGTAACTGGTGGTGCTGGGGACATAGGAAGAGAAATTTGTATAGAGCTTGCAAAAGAAGGTGCTTCTATAGCAATACATTATAATAACAGTTATGATAAAGCAGTGGGACTTAAAGAATACATAAAAAATAATTTCAGTTATGCGGAAATTTTTAAAGCAGATATTTCAGATAGACAACAGGTAGATAATATGATTGATAGTATTTACAATAGATTTGGTCGCATTGATTATCTTATAAATAATGCAGGAATTGCCCAAATCAAACCATTTATAGAAATAACAGAAGAAGATTGGGATAAGATGATGAATGTCAATTTAAAAGGTATTTTCAATTGCACACAAAGTGTTTTAAGGTATATGTTACCTCAAAAATATGGGAGTATTATAAATATTTCTTCAATTTGGGGTATTTCTGGGGCTTCTTGTGAAGTACATTATTCAGCATCTAAAGGAGGAATAATAGCTTTTACAAAGGCTTTGGCAAAAGAGCTAGGGCCTTCTAAAATAAGAGTTAATTGTATTGCTCCTGGAGTAATTGACACTCGAATGAACAACATTTTAAATAGGGAAGAAAAGGAACACTTAATTGAGGGTATCCCACTTATGAGCATAGGGAAACCTCAAGATGTAGCAAATGCTGTATTGTTTTTATTATCTGACAAGTCAAATTTCATAACAGGGCAAGTTATAACAGTAGATGGGGGATTTATTTGAAAGGCTTGGCGAAAGCCTTATTTTTATATCGACTTTTTCAGGAGAGATAGCTCTTCTTCAGACAATTCTCTCCACTGCCCAGGTTTTAGATTTTCGTCAAGGGTAAGACTACCCATGGCCAATCTTTTAAGGTATACGACCTTTTTGCCAACTGATTCAAACATTCTTTTTATTTGGTGGTATTTCCCTTCTCTTATATAAACATAAACTTTTGATACCTCAGAGGATAAAAGAATTTCAAGGTCTGCAGGAAGAGTTTTATAGCCATCTTCAAGTACAATACCTTCTTTAAAAGCTTTAATATCCCTTTCATTTACAAAACCTAATATTTCAGCATAATATTTTTTTATCACATTTTTTTTTGGAGATAAAAGCTTATGTGCTAAATTTCCATCGTTCGTTATAAGAAGCAATCCTTCTGTATCTTTATCAAGTCTTCCTACTGGAAAGGGATTTCGAGCTTTTAATTCTTGCGGTAATAAGTCAATAACGGTTTTTTCAATAGGATCATATGTAGCGCTAATAACTCCTTTTGGTTTATTCATCATAATATATATAAATTCTTTGTAATTGATCTTTTCGCCATCAAATAAAATTTCATCAAATTCAGTATCTACAATTAGACCAGCATCTTTTACTGTATTTCCATTTACCAATACAAGACCTTCTTTAATGAATTTTTTAACCTCTTTTCTTGTACCAATGCCTATATTTGATAAAAGTTTATCTATTCTCATCTTTGCCATATAAATTACCCCCAAAAAGAGTCTATGATGTAATTATAACACGAAATTTTGTATTTTTAGAGTATATGATATTGGTAAAGAGTGGAATCATGATGAGATAAAAAGTGAATTTATTGAAGCGAAAAGCTTAGGCATTAATGTAATGAGAATAAATCTTTTTTGGGAGGATTTTCAGCCAAAACCTGATGTAATATCAGAGGAAGCGGTGAAAAAGTTTGACGAGCTTATCAAGATATGTCATGAAGTTGATATGAAAATCGCGCCTACTTTTTTTGTGGGGCATATGAGCGGTGAGAATTGGGATGTGCCGTGGAGAGAAGGCAGAAATATATACAGTGATTCATTTATGTTGAGGCATCAAATTAAATTGGTACGCTTTTTTGCTGAAAAGTACAAAGATGAATCTGCTATTTTGTTTTGGGACCTTTCAAACGAGCCGGACAATTATATAAAAGCAAAGTCAAGACATGATGCTTGGCTGTGGAACTATGTCTTATCAAATGAGATAAAAAAATACGACTTTACGTATCCTATTGAGCTCTATTTAAGTTATATGCCCGATGTATATAAGACTGACAGGTCTTATTTGATTTATAAGTATGCTAAAGAGCTGAGCGGAATAGAATACAATGTAAAAGTAGAGTCTCCTTATATTGAAGTAAAAGAGTTTGATTATGACGGAAAAACCCTTGTACTCTTTATAAATCATGAAGACATAGATATCGACACTAAGATAAACGTAAGAGAAAAAACAAAAAATAGTGAGAAAATACAAGATTTAATCAGCGGAAGGCAGATTAATTTAGAATATTTAACAATAGAGGCTAATGGAGTAGTTGCAATATTGCTGGAAAAGGGGGTATAAATGGAGGGATGTTCAGACTGACGAGACTTAGTGACAAACCCATATTGTCTCCGGTAAAAGAGCATGAATGGGAGAGGGGGGCTGTTTTTAATGCGGCAGTAATATATGAAGATAATAAATTTCACTTGTTTTACAGAGCCTCTAATAATAAATTTGTGTTGAATACTGAAAAGCCCGAAGAAAGATATAAATTTATATCCTCCATTGGATATGCTGTAAGTGAAGATGGTATAAATTTCAAAAGATTTGATAAGCCTGTTTTAGTAGGTGAGACTCCACAAGAAGCTTGGGGAGTAGAGGACCCAAGGATTACAAAAATAGACAATAAGTATTACATGCTCTATACAGGTTTTGGAGGCAGGGACTGGTTGGATTTTAGAATATGTATGGTTTGGTCTTTTGATTTAAAAAATTGGAAAGGGCACAAAATTGTCTTCGATGAGCCTAATAAAGATGCAGCGCTTTTATCCGAAAAAATAAATGGAAAGTACGTGCTTTTTCATAGAAGAATGCCCGATATTTGGATTGCTTATTCTGACGATTTAGTAAACTGGTATGACCATAAGATTATAATGTCCCCTAAACCTCACACATGGGAGTCAAAGAAAATTGGCATAGCAGGACCTCCTTTAAAAAGAGAAGATGGATGGTTATTAATATATCACGGGGTGGATGACAAAAATGTATATAGACTTGGTGCAGCTCTTTTAGACTTAAAGGATCCGTCAAAGGTTGTTGCAAGACAAAAAGAGCCTATTTTAGAGCCAGAGCTTGATTGGGAAATAAATGGGCTTGTGCCTAATGTGGTGTTTAGCTGCGGTGCGATTGAAGCAAATGACATGTATTACGTATATTATGGAGCAGCAGATACCCATATAGGTGTAGCAGCTATTGAAAAAAGAAAAGTAAAATTTTAAAAGGAGTGTGTTACGTGATAAGATTAAAGAGATTGTCGGATAAGCCAGTACTTGTACCAAAAGCAGAAAATGAATGGGAAAGAGCAGCGGTTTTCAACACTGCAGCAATTTATGACAATGGACTATTTCACTTGATTTACAGAGCTACTGACATTGGACCCCATGCTAAATATGGGAAATATACTTCTCGTTTAGGATACGCAGTTAGCAAAGACGGAATTAATTTTATGAGATTAGACAAACCAGTGCTGAGCAATGAGACAGAACAAGAGCTCAGAGGATTAGAAGACCCAAGGATAGTTAAAATTGACGGCATTTATTATATGATGTACACAGGTTTTGGGGACAGATTCGATGATGACTATAGGATTTGTTTGGCTACATCCAAAAACCTTATAGATTGGGAGAGAAAAGGAGTAGTTTTAGATGAACCTAATAAAGATGCCTCTTTGTTTCCTGAAAAAGTTGAGGGTAAATATGTAATGTTGCACAGGAGATATCCCGATATTTGGATAGCATTTTCTGACGATTTAAAAAATTGGTACGACCATAAACCAATATTAAAACCCATTCCCAACACATGGGAAAGCACGAGGGTAGGAATTGGAGGACCTCCTATTAAGACAAAGGACGGTTGGTTTTTGATATATCATGCAGCTGATGACAATAATGTATATAGATTGGGAGCAGTCCTTTTAGATTTAGAAGATCCATCAAAGGTTATTGCAAGGCAAAAACAGCCTATATTAGAGCCAGAACTTAAGTGGGAAAAAGAAGGGTACATTCCTAATGTTGTATTTAGTTGTGGTAATGCTGTAAAAGATGATACTATTTACGTTTATTACGGAGGAGCGGATACTGTTATAGGTGTGGCTACTTTAGAGATGAAAGATATCATTTTTAACAGGCTTTAAAAGGCCTGTTTTTTATTTACAGAAAAGTACTTGACATGCCAAAAAGGATTAATTATAATACTTATTAGCAGCCGAATTTAAAGAGTGCTAATATATTTTTCCTCTTCTTGGTTCTTCTCGTTCTTATAATTACATCACTCACTCACACCCTTCTTTTGTTTTTAAACTTAATTTTTGAAACTTCATAAATAAGGAGGGGGTCTTTTATGAAGGCGTTGCTATTGGCAGGAGGTTTAGGGACGAGACTCAGACCTCTTACAGATGACCTGCCAAAACCAATGGTTCCTATCATGGGAAGGCCTCTTTTAGAAAGTATTATTTTAAACCTTAAAAAAAGTGGAATAGATGAGGTTGTAATAAGTACTTATTATAAATCCCAGTATATTGAAGATTATTTTAGACAGAAAGAAGATTTAGGTGTAAAAATACACTACATTACAGAAGAATCTCCTTTGGGAACTGGCGGAGCAATAAAGAACGCCGAAAAATTTTTTGATGATACTTTTCTCATTTTAAATTCTGATATTGTCAGCGATGTTAACTATGCAGACTTGATAAAATACCACAAGAGAAAAAGAGCACAAGTAACTATTGCATCTATTGAAGTAAGAGATACTTCTCAGTACGGTGTTATAGAATTTGATGAAAAAGGGTTTATAACTGCTTTTAAAGAGAAGCCCAAACCAGGCGAGAGCAATTCTAAATATATTAACGCAGGAGTATATGTATTTGAACCTGATGTGCTAAAGGAAATTCCAGAAAATACAGTGGTGTCTGTAGAACGAGAGACCTATCCAACGCTTCTTGAAAAAGGGTATAGAATGGCTATTTATAAATTTAACGGTTACTGGATAGACATAGGTACAATAGACAAGTATAAAAAAGTTCATGAGGATATTTTAAGAGGAAAATCAAGATTTATAAGTACTAATTTCTCAAGAGGAATAATTTTGGGAGACAATGTTAAAATTCATCCTACTGCAAGAGTAATAGGACCTGCTTATATTGGAAATAATACTGAAATTGATGCTTATGCTACGGTAGGACCTTATACAGTAATTGGGAATAACTGTCGAATAGGTCAAGAAAGCAAAGTATCCAAAAGCATATTGTGGAATAATGTAAAAGTTCGCAGGTTTGCGAGATTAGACAATGCAGTTGTAACTTCAGAATGTATCGTAGAGGTGAATATGGAAATTAAGAATACAGTGTTTACAGCTAATAGGTTAGCGAGTAGCACAATGACAACTTAATACTAAGCAAACTAAGAAGGGGGTGTGATATGATGAATATAACGGGGAGAAATGTAGCATTTTTAAGCACTTATCCACCAAGAGAATGTGGTATTGCGACCTTTACTCAAGATCTAGTTAATGAAATAAAAAAGATAAAACTTATAAATTTTGCAGGAGTAATTGCAATAAATGACAATAAAGTTTATGAATACGACAGTGATGTCAAATATCAGTTACAACAATTTGTAAGAGAAGATTATGTAAGGTTAGCCAGGAAATTAAATAACTCAAACATAGATTTGCTCGTTATAGAACATGAATACGGAATATTTGGAGGAAAATGGGGAGAGTACTTATTAGATTTGGTAGACAACTTAAATATACCCTTTGTCTTAACTGTCCACACAGTGTTATCAAATCCAGATGAAAAACAACTTACGATACTTAGAAAATTAGGTGAAAAAAGTATTCGCGTAGTAACGATGTCAAAAAATACCATACCACTTCTTGAGAAGATATATCACATACCCTCCTGTAAAATCACAGTGATTCCTCATGGAGTTCCCAGTCTTCCAGTATTGCCCAAGGAAACATTAAAAGAAAAATATGGATTTCAAGGACGAAAAATAATAAGCACTTTTGGTCTTATAAATCCTGGTAAGGGAATAGAGTACGGTATAGAAGCAATAAGTATTGTAGCTCAAAAATACAAAGAGGTACTATATCTAATTTTAGGCCAAACCCATCCAAACATAAAGAGAGAATTTGGGGAAGAATACAGGGAGAGACTACAAAAATTAGTCCGCGAGCTTGGAATAGAAAAGAATGTAAAATTTGCAGATAAATATCTTACAAAGAAAGAGATTTTGGAATATTTGAAGATGTCAGACATATATATGACTCCATACTTAAACAAAGAACAAGCTGTAAGCGGTACGTTAGCATATGCAGCAGGTTTAGGAAAAGTGATTATTTCTACTCCTTATATGTATGCTGAAGAAATTTTAGGTGAAGGAAGAGGTTTACTGGCTAACTTCCGTGATGCAAATTCTTTAGCTAAACATATTGAATATGTATTTGAAAATCCTGAAAAAAGACTACAGATAGAGTCAGCAATTAAGAAATTAGGTAATGCAATGATGTGGAATAACGTTGCTTACAGGTATGTCATAATGATTTTGTCTGTATTGGACAGTAGATCAAGGGAGGAAATTGTGATATAGAGGAAGGGGGAAATGGAATAATGAAGGTATCAACTAAGTTTCAGCATCTTTTCAATTTAACGGATGATACAGGTATTTTGCAACATTCCCTTTACTCTATACCCGATTTGACAAAAGGCTATACTACTGATGACAATACAAGAGCTCTTATTGCTGCTTCAATGCTATATGAAGTTTACAAAGATGAAAAGTATCTTGAGCTTTTAAGAAGATATCTTTCTTTCTTGATTTATGCCCAAAACAGCAAAGGATATTTTAGAAATTTTATGAACTACAATAGAGAATTTATTGAAGAAGTTGGAACTGAAGATTGCTTTGGAAGATGTCTTTGGTCATTGGGATATTTATTAAATACTAATTTGTCAAACGGATTTAAAAATGTAGCACTAGCATTACTAAAAAAAGCTTTACCCAATGTGGCAAATTTAAATTTTCTTCGCGGTAACGCTTATTCGTTAATAGGATTAAGCCTTTTATATAATTCTGATGTTACTGAATTTAACAAAGAGAAGATAAAAAATTTGATGATTTCTATTTCAAAAAAGATAGTCCAAAGATATAGACAAAACAAAGATGGAGAGTGGAAATGGTTTGAAAATGTAATGACTTACAGCAATGCAGTAATTCCATGGTCTCTTCTTAAAGTATACACTGTTACAAAAGATGAGGAAGTCTTAGAGGTTGCAAAAGAAAGTATGGAATTTTTAGCGAAAGTAACTTTTAAAAATGACTATTTTAAACCGGTTGGCTGTAAAGGATGGTACAAAAAAGGAAATGAAAAACCTGCAGAGTTTGATGAACAGCCGATAGAGGCATGTGAAACTGCTCTTATGTATACAGAAGCTTATAAAATTTTTAAAGAAGAAAAGTACAGAGAAAAAGCTTTTAAATGCTATAAATGGTTTTTAGGTGAAAACTCAAGAAATGTAAGTTTAGTGGATGAGGAAACAGGAGGTTGCTATGACGGCCTAACTAAAGATGGAGTAAATTTAAATGAAGGAGCTGAGAGCGTAATTTCACTCATTATAACTGAAATGATAGTGAATCATACAGATATTGTATTTAAGTGATATTCCTTTTTTCTTCTAAAAATTTTATAAAAATTGAAAAGGGTGATACCATATGAAGATCGGTGTGCTCTGGAGGAAATTCAGGAATGTCGAATTTCAGAGGAAATTGATGCCAGACAAAGTATATGACGATGCCTATGATGAAGCATACCATCATTATATGGCCATAAAAGAAGCTGGATTTGATTCAGTTCTCATAGAATGGAAGGAAGATCCATTAGAAACTTATGAAACTATAAAAAAAGAAAAAGTCGATTTAATTTTTAATGCCTCAAGCATGAAAGAAGTAGCGTTTCTGGAAGTATTCAACATACCATACGTTGGGTCTGGATTAGATCTGGTGGCTACCGATAAAAGAATGAGAAAAGACATTGTGGCTTTTCACGGTTTGCCGACACCTAAATATGTAGTTGCGAAAAATTCTCAAGAGATTCCTCCCGTGGGTCATCTTAGATTTCCTTTATTTGTAAAACCTATTAGTGGAAGAGGAAGTGCAGGAATAGATGAAGAAAATATAGTTTATGACAAGGATAAACTTCCACAAGTTGTAAGCAAGATAACAGAAAAAATAGGACAAGCAGCACTAATCGAAGAAT
Organism: Thermoanaerobacter thermocopriae JCM 7501; assembly: GCF_001310975.1. Classification (GTDB taxonomy): domain Bacteria; phylum Bacillota; class Thermoanaerobacteria; order Thermoanaerobacterales; family Thermoanaerobacteraceae; genus Thermoanaerobacter; species Thermoanaerobacter thermocopriae. The sequence continues at coordinate 21,879 of NZ_BAZY01000028.1, read as the reverse complement.
TTATTGAAGGAAAAGAAGTGACCGTTGGAATAATCGGATATAAACACCCACAAGTATTGCCTTTATTGGAAGTAGGATATAATAACGTTAAAACTAATACTTATGAACATAAAATGTTTGACAATGAGATAATAAAATGCCCTATGGAAGTATCAAAGGAAGTGGAAGAAAAGATTAAAGAGACGGCTTTAAATATTTATAAGGTTTTAAATGCCAAGGATTTTGCAAGAATTGATATGATTTTAAGCAAAGATAATGTTCCTTATTTCTTAGAATTGAATACATTTGCGGGACTTACAATGTCAAGTAGCAAAGGTGAAAAGCATGTTCATCACGGATATATGGGTTATATGGCAAAAGCGGCAGGTTTAACAAGAGGAGAATTTATTGGGAAGATTATAGAAAGTGCTATAGAAAGGTATAAGTTAAAATAAATTTATTCACAAAATTTATTTGATTTTTGCTATTTTTTTGAGGTATACTTTTTATAGATAAGGTAAACCTCTTCAAAGTTTAGTAAATGAGTGGGGTTACCTTATCTTCTTTTATAAGTTAAGAGATTGGAGGGTTAATAACTATGGATTTTAATGACAAAGTAGTGATAGTGACAGGTGGAGGACAGGGAATAGGGCGGTGTATCGTGCAAACTTTTGCTGATAAAGGAGCAAAAGTAGTTATAGCCGATATTGACGATGAAGCTGGCATAGAAAATGAAGAATATATAAAATCTAAAGGTGGAGACTCACTTTTTGTACATACAGATGTTTCTTTAGAGGAAGATGTTGGGAATTTGGTAGATAAGACGATAAAAACCTATGGTAAGATCGATATTTTGATAAACAATGCAGGTGTTGGAGCAAGAGGGACGATTTACACAAGGCCCATGGAGGAATGGGATAGAGTTATAAATGTCAACTTGAGAGGAACATATATGTGTTCAAAATATGTTGCTCCTCACATGAGAGACAATGGTGGAGGAGTCATAATAAACATTGCTTCTACAAGGGCATTTATGTCAGAACCTCATACAGAACCTTATTCTGCTTCAAAAGGAGGTATTATAGCCTTAACCCACTCTCTTGCAATAAGTTTAGGTTATGATAAAATAAGAGTGAATTCTATAAGTCCGGGATGGATAGAAGTGTCTGAATGGAAGAAAAGTAGAGAAGCTAAAAAGCCCCAATTGACAGAAGAGGACCATTTGCAGCATCCTGCAGGGCGGGTAGGTAAGCCAGAGGACGTAGCAAATGCATGTTTATTTTTATGTTCGGAAGAAGCTTCTTTTATTACAGGAGCGAATCTCATTGTGGATGGCGGAATGACAGTTAAAATGATATATGTTTAATTTTATTGAAAGGGAATGAAGGGAAATGAATAAGACAAAAGAAAAGATTTTTAAAGCGGCGATAAAGACCTTTTCAAAAAGTGGATTTTACAAAAGCACCATGGAAGAAATAGCGGAAAATGCTGGGGTAGCAAAAGGGACATTGTATTATCATTTTAAAAGCAAAGACGATATATTGGAGTTTTTAATTGAAGAAGGTATAAAAATTTTGAAACAAGAAGCAATAGAAGAGATAGGTAAGCTAAATAATGCTATAGAAAAACTACAGAAAATCATCTTTGTACAGACTAATTTTTTGTACAGAAATCACGACTTTATAATAGTTTTGCTAAGCCAGATATGGGGTCATGGGGAAGTTCCTCGCAAATTCAGGGAGAAATTATATACTTATCTTGAGTTAATAGAAAATATTATTAAAGAAGGCAAGGAGCAAAAACTCATTGCTGATTGTGATGAAAGATAGTAGCAGCTGCCTTTTTTGGCATGATAAGTTCAATTTTGGCATTGAAAGTTGTAGAAGATAGTAACCAGAAATTTAATCCACACGATATAACGGATAGTGTGTTTAATTTTGCATTAAAAGGGCTTCAACTTCAATGATAATACACCTCAAAGGAGGTGTTTTTTATTTTTGAAATCAAAGGTACTTTTTTATTGACACATTGAGAAGAGGAGAATATAATAATAACTGTACTGACTGGTCAGTCTAAAAATTGATGAAAGGAGGAGAAAAATTGAAAGCATTTGAAGTGGCAGCAAAAGAAATAGAAAAAATAATAAAAAGTAGGTTTATAAGGGTTGCAGTTATTGTTGTTGCTTTTATGCCTTTGCTTTACAGCTTTCTATATTTATATGCCTTTTGGGACCCTTATTCTATGTTAGATAAACTCCCGATTGCAGTTGTCAATGAAGACAGAGGCGGAGTATACAATGGCAAACAAGAAAACTTTGGGAATGAAATTGTACAAAAGTTAAAAAACAACAAAGAATTTAAATGGGATTTTGTAGATTATAAAAAAGGTATTGACGGAGTTAAAGGAAAAAAATATTACTTTATGATTATGATTCCCGAGGATTTTACTCAAAATATTACAAGTGTTGATTCTTCTACTCCCAAGAAGGCTACTATTGAGTATATAACTAACGATAAGAAAAATTTCCTTGCAACACAAATTGGCAATAAAGCTATAGAAAGTCTTCAAACAGAAATAGCAAATTCTATAAGAAAAGGATATATTGATGCTCTTTTTAAAAGTGTTGATGAATTAAGCAGTGGTTTAAAAGAAGCTTCGGAGGCAGAGAATAACTTGCAACAGGTACGTTAGAATTATATGATGGTGCACGTAAATTAAACGAGAGTATGAGTGCTGCATTAGATGGAAGCAAACAAATAAAAGAAGGCGTATTAGATTTAAGAAATGGCCTTAATCAAGCGTTAAATGGTTCTACAGCTTTATACAATGGAGCAAGTCTTCTTTCGCAAAAATTTTCTGATGCAAGCAATACAGAAGCCTTGTTAAGTGGAATGAATTCATTACAAAATGGAATAACAGGAATTAATCAAGGATTAAATGATGCTTCTAATAGTGCTATTAAACTAAAAGATGGAATCAATTCTCTTGTCAATGGATATAATCAAGTAGGGCAAAATGTTTCTTCTTTCGCCGACAGTATTTCACAACTGGGAAGTGGCTTGAGCCAAATTTCTACAGCTTTAGATAGTGCGCAGGTTGCTTTGAAAGATTATATTGCAAAACACCCTGAAGCAAGTAGCGACCCTGAACTACAAAAAGTCCTTATTGCGATTGCATATTCTAATGCAGGGATTGATAGCATGAGTCAAAACTTAAATAGCGGTTTGACAAAAGTTCAACAATTAAACACTGCTCTTGCACAATTGCAGGAGGCTTCCAATACAATTAATAATGGTATGGATTCTTTAGCATCAGGTCTTTCATATATGTCTCAAGTGTCCAGCCAACTTGTAGACGGTTCAAATAAATTGCACAGTGGCGTAGCCAGCTTAGTGTAGGCATAAATACAGCGGGAGAAAAATTAAAAGAAATTTCAAATGGCTTATATAGTCTCAATAATGGGATAAAAAATTTAAGCGATGGATCCTCAAAATTATATAATGGTGCTAATTCTTTATATAATGGTATGGCACTTCTTAAAGATGGAACTAGGCAATTTGCAGATGGAGCAAAAAGTTTATATGATAATCAGAGGCTTTTAGTGCAAAAATTAGGTGATGCGTCTCAAAAAATAGATTCATCAGGAATTACAACGACTAAAAAGGATATGATTAATGAACCTATAATACTTGATACTAGAAGACTTTATCCAGTTAAAAATTATGGAATTGGGTTTGCACCATATTTTATACCTCTATCCTTGTGGGTGGGTTCATTAATACTCTTCTTCTTGATAGATATTTTTGATAAGGAAAAATACGAAGGAATGAACAATGTTTCTATACAATTAGGAAAATTTATGTCTTTAGCATTAGTAGGTATCTTGCAATCGGTGGTATCAAGTTTTGTACTTGTAGAAGGGCTAAAATTAGATGTGCATAATTTATTCTACTATTACTTAATAAATGCTGTGATGTCTCTCACTTTTATCGCTATAATTCAGCTTTTTGTAATGCTATTTGGCATTGCAGGTAAATTCTTTGCAGTAGTATTATTAATGCTTCAACTAACCTCATCAGGAGGAACTTTCCCAATGGAACTTTTACCTAAATTTTTCAACGTAATAAATCCTTATTTGCCTATGACATATGGAGTTGCAGGACTTAGGGAGGCAATATCTGGGAACAATATTAGCGCAATACTGCACAATATCTCTATAATTGCAGGATTTGGAGTGCTGTTCTTAGTGTTTATAATACTTTTAGCAGAAAAAGCAGATAAAATGGAGATAACGCAAAGGCTAAAGCAAATATAATTTATAGGGCTGCTTTATAGTAGCCCTATAAATTTAAAATTTACATATAGTGTATGTGTTAACAACATATTGACAACAAAAAAGCTATAATTTATAATAAATACAAAGGAAAACGGTTGCGCAAAAATTTGCACAAGGAAATGTGTACATAAGTACATTTATCTTTTTGTGACTTGTGAAAGCGATTGCTTAAAAGAGATGGGGGTGATATTGGAAAAGAGCTTTTTGAAAGATTTTTAGATAAAAACATAGTGGAAAGGGGGATTATAATGTTTAATAAAAGAATATTAGGGTTTTTATTGTCATTTCTTTTAATTTTTACAGCAGTGTTTGGCTCAATGCCTATGGAATTTGCAAAAGCTGAGACAGATACAGCACCAGCGACTGCTGTTGTGGCAGGCAATTTTCAGTCAAAACTTGGGGATACCGACTGGAAGGGCGACAGCAGCATAACAGTAATGACATATAAAGGCAATGGTTTTTATGAATACACGACACATACTGCATTACCTGCAGGTGATTATGAGTATAAAATAGTTTTGAATGGGAGTCAGTGGATACCAGATGGTTTTGGAAATAATTTAAAATTTCATCTTGATAAAGACTCTGTAGTGACTTTTTATTACAATTACAGTACTTCAAGTGTTACTGATTCTACAAAATATACACCAATTCCGGAAGAAAAACTTCCAAGAATTGTAGGTACTATACAATCAGCAATAGGAGCAGGTAGTGACTGGAGTCCAGAAACTTCTACAGCCGTAATGAGGGATTACAAATTTAATAATGTATACGAATACACTGCAAACGTTCCAAAAGGAAATTATGAGTTTAAAGTGACTTTAGGGCCTCATGGGATATAAATTATGGCTTAAATGGTGAACAAAATGGGCCAAATATTCCTTTGAATGTAGCCTATGATACTAAGATTACATTTTACTATGATTCGGTTTCACATAAAATATGGACGGATTATAATCCACCTCTTACAGGACCTGATAATAACATATATTATGACGATTTAAGACATGACACTCATGACCCATTCTTCCGCTCGCCTTTCGGTGCAATAAAAACGGGAGATACTGTGACATTAAGAATACAAGCAAGAAATCACGACCTTGAGTCAGCTAAGATTTCCTATTGGGATGATATTAAGAAAACAAGAATAGAAGTACCCATGTACAAAATCGGTCAAAGTCCTGATGGGAAATATGAATACTGGGAAGTTAAGTTAAGCTTTGACCATCCCACAAGAATTTGGTATTACTTTATACTTAAAGACGGGACAAAAACTGCTTATTACGGAGATAACGATGAACAATTGGGGGGTGAGGGTAAAGCCACAGATACTGTAAATAAAGACTTTGAACTTACTGTATATGATAAAAATTTAGACACCCCTGATTGGATGAAAGGTGCAGTAATGTATCAGATATTTCCTGACAGGTTTTACAATGGAGACACCTCAAATGACCATGCAAGAACTTTGAGTCGAGGAAGTGACCCTGTAGAATTCCATGATGACTGGTACGAACTTCCTGATAATCCAAATGACAAAGATAAACCCGGTTACAAATATGACGGTATATGGAACAATGACTTCTTTGGAGGTGATTTAAAAGGAATAGATGATAAACTTGATTATCTAAAAGAACTTGGAATATCAGTAATTTACCTTAACCCAATTTTTGATTCTCCTTCAAATCACAAATATGATACTGCTGATTACTCAAAAATAGACCCTATGTTTGGAAATTTAGATGTGTTTAAAAAACTCATGGAAGATGCCCATGCAAAAGGGATTAAGGTAATACTTGATGGCGTTTTCAACCATACGAGTGATGATAGCATTTACTTTGATAGATATGGGAAATATTTAGACAAAGGACTAGGCGCTTATCAGGCATGGTTGCAAGGAGATCAGGCAAAGTCTCCATACGGTGAGTGGTATGAAATAAAGCCTGATGGAACATATGAAGGATGGTGGGGATTTGACAGCCTACCTGTCATAAGGCAGATAAATGGCAGTGAGTACAACGTTAAAAGCTGGGCAGACTTTATCATAAATAACTCTGATGCGATATCTAAGTATTGGCTAAATCCTGATGGAGACACAAATGCAGGTGCAGATGGATGGAGATTGGATGTAGCAAATGAAGTATCCAATGACTTTTGGACACATTTTAGAAATTCCATTAATACTGTGAAATCGAATGCACCAATGATTGCAGAAGTTTGGGAGGATGCATCATCTTATTTACTTGGAGACTCCTTTAATTCGGTTATGAATTACCTTTTTAGAAATGCAGTAATTGACTTTATATTGGATGAATCATTTGATGATGGAAATGTGGTTCATAATCCTATAGATGCGGCAAAACTTAACCAAAGGCTTATGAGTATATACGAGAGATATCCTCTTCCAGTATTTTATTCTACTATGAATCTTTTAGGTTCTCATGACACCATGAGAATATTAACGGTATTTGGATATAATTCTGCTGATGAAAATCAAAATTCTCAGGCTGCTAAAGACCTTGCAGTCAAAAGGCTTAAACTTGCCGCAATATTGCAAATGGGCTATCCGGGAATGCCTTCTATTTACTATGGCGACGAGGCAGGACAATCCGGTGGAAAAGACCCAGATAACAGGAGAACATTCCCCTGGGGAAGGGAAGACAAAGATCTCCAGGATTTCTTTAAGAAAGTCGTAAACATAAGGAATGAAAATCAAGTTTTAAAAACAGGAGACCTTGAGACACTTTATGCAAATGGCGATGTTTTTGCCTTTGGAAGAAGAATTATAAATGGAAAAGACGTTTTTGGAAAATCTTATCCTGACAGTGTGGCGATTGTTGTAATTAATAAAGGTGACGCAAAACAAGTTTCAATAGATACCACTAAATTTATAAGAGATGGTGTGACATTTACAGATGCCTTAAGTGGCAAGACATATACTGTTAATGATGGACAAATTGTTGTAGAAGTTGGATCAATGGATGGAGCTATACTCATTTCAGATCCAGGACAGAATTTGACAGCGCCTCAGCCAATTCAAGACCTTAAAGCAGTCTCAGGAAATGGCAAAGTAGACCTTTCATGGAGTGCAGTAGACAGAGCAGTGAGTTATAATATCTATCGTTCAACAGTTAAAGGAGGACTATATGAAAAAATAGCTTCAAATGTTACGCAAACCAGCTATACTGATACAGATGTTACTAATGGTTTAAAGTATGTGTATGCTGTAACAGCCGTAGATAATTATGGAAATGAAAGTGCTTTAAGCAATGAAGTCGAAGCATATCCAGCATTTCCTATTGGCTGGGCGGGAAATATGAATCAAGCCGATACACATGTAATAGGCGTAAATAATCCAGTTGAAGTGTATGCTGAAGTATGGGCAGAAGGCTTACAGATAAACCTGGCCAAGGGGAAAATATGATAGCGCAACTTGGCTACAGATACCTTGGCAATACTGTAGGAGATGCTGTGTACAGTGCCGTATATAACAGAGTGGAAGGTGTTGCTATAAATAGTGACTGGACGTGGGTTGATGCACAATATGTAGGGGATTCTGGAAATAATGACAAATACATGGCTAAATTTGTACCTGACATGGTAGGCACATGGGAATACATTATGAGATTTTCTTCTAACCAAGGTCAAGATTGGACACAGACAGATGTTAAACAATTTACTGTAGTTCCATCTAATGATTCAGTTCCTCCAACTGTTCAAGTCTTACAGCAACCAGGAATTGAATCCTCAAGAGTTACACTTAACTGGAGTCCGTCAGCTGATGATGTTGCTATTTACGGCTACGAAATCTATAAGTCTTCAAGTGAGACTGGCCCATTTGTGAAAATTGCTACTGTATCTGACAGTGTGTATAACTACGTAGATACAGATGTAGTAAATGGCAATGTGTATTATTATAAAGTTGTGGCAGTTGATACCTCCTATAATAGGAGAGCATCAAATACAGTAAAAGCGACACCTGACATGATACCTATAAAAGTGACATTTAATGTCACAGTGCCTGATTATACCCCTGATGATGGAGTAAATATTGCTGGAAACTTCCCGGATGCTTTTTGGAATCCAACTGCTCAGCAAATGATAAAGACTGGACCTAACACATACAGTATTACACTTACTTTAAATGAGGGTACAAAGATTGAGTATAAATATGCGAGAGGGAGCTGGGATAAAGTAGAAAAGGGCGAATACGGAGAGGAAATTGACAATAGGAAGGTAACTGTTACCAATCAAGGTTCAAATACAATGGTAATAAATGACACAGTACAAAGATGGAGAGATTTGCCGATATATATTTATTCTCCAAAAGACAACACTACTGTCGATGCAAATACGAGTGAAATAGAGATTCGCGGCAATACTTACAAAGGTGCGAAAGTAACTATAAATGATGAATCTTTTGTGCAACAAGAAAATGGAGTATTTACAAAAGTGATTCCTTTAGAATATGGCGTAAATACTATCAAAATACATGTAGAGCCCAGTGGCGACAAGAATAATGAACTTACAAAAGATATAACAATAACTGTTACAAGAGAAAAGCCCGGCCATGAGAGACAACCTACGCCTACTTCACCAACAGAACCATCGGAGGAAGTATCACAAGGCAGAGTAGTTGTAGAAAATAACACAACAATTCTTAAAGTAGACGAAAACAAAGTGGCAAAAGACATAAAAGACACTTCAAAACAAGAAATACAATTTGACTTAACAAACATAGGAACTACCCCTCAAAAAGCATTAGAAATACCTGTAACTGTGTTTAATTTAATAGTAGAATATAACAAAAACGTAGTAGTAAAATTAGACGAAGTAGCCCTTCAATTTGATGCAAAAACTTTGACAGTCTCACAAGAAACAATTGACCTCATAAACAAAGCAGGAACAATAAAACTTAACATACACAACAAAGGCAAAAAGGAAGCTTCAACTTTCGAGCCTGTAACAGATGCCTATGACATAACAATAAAAGCAGGAGACAAAGACATAAAAATAGGGTCACCTGTAAAAATGACATTTAACATAGAAGGTGCAAAAGACATAAGGAAAGTAGGAGCATACTACTTAAACGAGACGACAAATCAATGGGAATACATAGGAGGAAAAATTGACAGAGAGACAAATACAATAACATTTGAAGCGAAACACTTCTCAACCTATGCAGCTTTTCAATACAACAAACAATTCAAAGACGTATCAAAAGACAATTGGGCATATGACGTAATAAATGTACTGGCATCAAGGCACATAATAAAAGGGATAGATGAAAACACCTTTTTACCAAACAAAAAAATAACCAGAGCAGAATTTGCAGCATTAATGACAAGGGCATTAGGGATAGAAGAGAAGCCTTACAAAGGACAATTCAATGACGTAAAAGAAGGGGCATGGTATGCAAACGCAGTAGAAGCAGCATACAAGGCTGGTATAATATTAGGAGACGGTAAGAATATGAGCCAAATGACCCAATAACAAGAGAAGAGATGGCAGCAGTAATAATGAGAGTATACGGAAAGCTTGTAGAGTACAGAGAGGACAACATAGGCAATACCACTTTCAGTGATAACAACAAGATAAGCGAATGGGCAAAGAATGCAGTAGCAAATGCAGTAAAGCTTGGTATAGTAAAAGGATATAAAGATAACACCTTCAGGCCCAAAGAGAACGCCACAAGAGCAGAGGCAGCAGCTATGCTTTACAGAGTCTTAGAAAAAACGGGAAATATATAAATGAATGCGCCTTTTCTGGCGCATTTTTTCATTGGTTGTTTACCACCTATGTGCGGCAGAAAGTACATACAGGAGAAACAGAAGGAAAACCGCATACCTGACAAGTTATTTTTGGAGGACGTGCAGAAATTGCAAAGACCTACTTGCCATTGCCTTACTTCAACAAAATTTCCTTAAAAAATTTACAAAAAAATAGTATTATATAGTTGAAAGAACTTAAGAGGGAGTGAAAAATTTTGAAAGAAATACAAGCAAAAAAAATTACTGAAATAGTAAAATTGCTATGTATTGAAGCTAATTATGAATTACCTCAAGATATATTTACAAGTTTAAAAGAAAGAATAAAAGAGGAAATAAGCCCTTTAGGTAGGGAAATTTTAAAAGATATAATTGCAAATGCTGAAGTAGCAAAAACACAAAGGATGCCTATATGTCAAGACACAGGAATAGTAATAGTTTTTGTAGAGATGGGACAAGAAGTACATATAGTAAATGGCAGTTTAGAAGAAGCGATAAATGAAGGGGTAAGACTGGGGTATGAGGAGGGGTATTTGAGAAAGTCTGTTGTAAAAAGTCCAATTTTACGAATAAATACAGGTGATAATACTCCTGCAATAATCCATTATCATATTTGTAAAGGTGATAAATTTTCAATAACTGTAATGCCTAAAGGGGCAGGGAGTGAAAACATGAGCGCTTTAAAAATGCTGAAACCTTCTGAAGGAGTAGAAGGAGTTAAGAGTTTTGTTATAGAAACAGTTGAAAAAGCTGGTCCAAATGCTTGTCCTCCATTAATAGTAGGAATAGGTATTGGAGGAGACTTTGAATATGCTCCATATCTTGCAAAAAAAGCCTTGTTAAGAGATATAGGGCAAAGAAATCCAGATAAAATGTTAGCTAAATTAGAGGAAGAATTATTGCGAGAAATAAATATGTTGGGAATTGGCCCCCAAGGCTTAGGTGGAAAAAACACTGCTCTTGATGTTCATATTGAAACTTATCCTACCCATATAGCTTCTCTTCCTGTAGCTGTCAATTTAGGATGTCATGTTACAAGACATGCTACTTTTATATTATAGTATGTAGGAGGTAATGAGATGTATAAAAGAGTAAATACGCCTTTGACTGAAGAAATAATAGACCAGCTTAATGCAGGGGACTTAGTATTGTTATCAGGAGAAATCTATACAGCAAGAGATGAAGCTCATAAAAGAATGATAGAGTCATTAAAGAAAGGAAGGGAATTACCTTTTGAGATAAAAAATAGTATAATTTATTATGTAGGGCCATGTCCTCCTAAACCGGGACAAGTTGTAGGAAGTTGTGGCCCTACCACAAGCGGAAGAATGGATAAATACACACCGGTATTAATTGAATTGGGATTAAAAGGCATGATAGGAAAGGGGTATAGGAGTAAAGAAGTCATAGAAGCCATGAAAAGGTATAAAGCGGTCTATTTCACTGCTATAGGAGGAGCAGGAGCATTATTGGCACAAAAAGTAAAAAAAGCTGAAATAGTGGCTTATGAAGATTTAGGTACGGAGGCTATCTATAAATTTTTTGTTGAGAATTTCCCTGTTATTGTTACTATAGATATTTATGGCAATAATTTATATGACATTGAAAGAAAAAAATATAAAACTAATTTAAAAAGGTGATAAAAATGGCGCTTTTACCCTTGAAAGAATTGTATTTAGAGTGTTTACATTGTACAAAATGTGACCTTAGTAAAACGAAAACTAATATGGTTTTTGGAGAAGGAAATTTAAGAGCAAAAGTTATATTTGTGGGAGAAGGACCAGGAAGAGATGAAGATTTACAAGGAAGACCTTTTGTAGGAAGAGCTGGCCAACTTCTTAATAAAATGCTAGAGGAGGTTGGATTAAAAAGAGGAGAAGTCTATATTGCTAATATAGTAAAGTGTAGACCACCAAACAATAGAGTGCCTTTGCAAAGTGAAGTTGACGCATGTTTACCTTATTTAAGAAACCAAGTTGCAATAATAGCTCCTAAAATAATAGTATGTCTTGGAGCGACTGCAGCAAAGGCTATAATAGACAAAAATTTTAAAATAACGGTAATGAGAGGCCAATGGTTTGAAAGAAAAGGCGTCAAAATAATAGCAACTTACCATCCAGCTGCAATTTTGAGAGACCCTGAAAAATTAGAGCCTGCAATGGAGGACTTTAAAAAAATTAAAGAGGAATTAGATAAGTTATTGTAATTTGTTCATAAGCGTAGAGGAATAAAAATTTAGGAAAAATGAAGTTGATATTTTTATACTACTGGAATGAGTTTGACTCTTTTAGTTCCACTTTTAAGATTGTATGATTAGAAGTTAAATAACGAATAGGAGTTTCTTGACAAAAAGCTATAGGCTTTTTTAGAAGATTATAGTTCTTATTAACTAGGTATAAATTTTTTAGTAGTCTTTTTTTGTGGTAATATAAATCTTCTTGTTTACAAACAGTAATAGATGTTAAAATCGATGGAGCTGTGAGCAAACCAATGTAACGGAGTGATTTTGAAAAAGTAATCTGATAAAACCGGTACGGATAAGAATCAGAAAAATAGCAACTGGAAAAGTTAAAAATAGGAATTACATCCTGAAGAGCTTTAGGAAGTTTGCCTTTAATATCATCAAGTAAAGGCTGTACTGAAGAAGTAGCAGCGAAACTAAAAGGTGAGGATAATTCACTTACTTCAACATAATTTTGTATTTGAAAAAGTTTAAATATAGAACCTATTTTAAAAAGGGCTAAAGCATAATCATAACCGAAGGAAACGGCAGCACCTCGGGCTAGTTGTATTAATGGTGTAAATTCGTAAATTTTACCGCAAGTTTGTGGTAAAAAATCTTCAGTTAAATAAACAGCTTCATTTTCAACCCAATATATTCCTGGAGAATGAGGGGCAAAAAAATTTTTAAGCTGTTGTACATAAGGTGATACTGCAACCACAAAATTGTCAGCTATTAATAATGATTTTTCTCGTTTATGAAAACCGAGATGTGGGTAATTTTGGGATTTTAGTATTATTCCTTGATTAAATTTGTTTATTGTATAAACTGCTTTGTTCTCTTTTTCTGGATAAACCAATCCAAAAGGTGTAATTATGGAAATTACTTTAGCTTTTTTAATTTGATCTTCGTTTTCTTCTAATTTTTGCAAAAGCTTTTGTGGAGCTACTTGCAAGATTTTAACTGATTTTTGTAAATTTTGAGGATAAACAGAAAAATCACTAAATTGTTCTGGGACAAGCCTAAGATGGATTATTGAACTCGTCTTATTTTCTGGTGAAAAAGAAAAGGGCGGGGTAAAATAGATTTTACTGACATTTTTTTTAGATAAACCCAGGACAGTAAGACAATGTTGCAATTCGTTTAAAAAAGTTTGTGAAGAAAATTTTCTCTCGTACAAAAGATATTTACCTGACCCAGCAATAATAGTTCCGTGTTGACCATTTATAAAAATTCCTAACGTAACTTTCAAAAAAATACCTCCTTTTCATGGTAGTAATCCCAATATAGTTTTTCTAGCGGCACGTAAATAGTTCGATAACCAAAACATTGGGGACCAACTACATCTAAAGCTTTATTGATTCTGAGTCGAAGTGGTGCCGGCAGACCTAGAAGCACTAGAGGCTGACCTTCATAAATTTCATTGTTATTTACTGGTTTAAGTTTATTTAGATCAATTGCGGAAATTAAATCGGGTACACTAGCGCTATATGACCATTTTTGAACGCAAGTAAATTCTCATATTGAAAAAGAAGTTGTAATTCTTCACCTTTTGGTGAGATTAGTGTTGCTGCTTTCCACTTGGCAGTTTCATATGCGGATATATTTTTATGGTACCTTGAAAATTTCGACTATAGGACCATAAAAAGAATTAGAAGTTACCTCTAAAAGCAAGTTGAATAGCTCGTGGTAATTATCAGCATGTAAAAAGCATTCACCTATTTCACGGGCAAAAGTTAGAGTACTTGGAAGTAAAACTTTTTTTAATACGGAACCGGAATAAGGAAAGCCTGCAAAATAACCAACTCCTCCTTGTTGGCAAACAATCTGGCGCGTATTAAGTTCTAAAAGAAATGTATCTTGCTTTTCAAGGAACAGATGCACGTTATAACTGCCATCAACTAGTACCAAAGGGGTAACAGGTAAGTTTTCAAGATGATAAGTAGTCATTTGTAGTTCGGGGAAAGCTCTTCCCATAGCATCACCATCAATAACTGGCAAACCAGTTTGAAGTGCTGCTAAAAGTGGATAAAAGATATTAACTCCTGCTCCTTCAACAATTGAGATTCCATTAAACTGGAACCCAGTATATTTTTCTAATTCCTCAATGGCAATACTAGCTTCTTTACCCGAGGTAAATTTTCTTCACATAATTCCGGTGAACCTAAAAGACCTATACCGCAGAAAAAGTTACTTTCAGACAATTCATCAAGGGTTAGTAAAGGAATAACACGGTTTTGTAAAGCTTTATCCAGTACGGATGCCAAAAGTTCACTTTTTCCTCCACCACCCGAACCAAGAAAAATACTGCCATACCAAAGTGGTTCAATCCAATCAGAGGTAATTTCTTGCATATTCACACCTACCTTATGTGATATTTTTTAAGCCAACGATAAAGGGTTGCTAAACTAATGCCTAATTCTTGAGCAATCAATTTTTTTGATTGTGTAGATTTGCCATATTTAGCTAATAAAATTTCCAATTGATTTTTGAGCTGTTCATCTTCAATAAATGAATGTTCGCTTTTAACGTTAGTAAACTGATATTTATTAAAGGATACGCCATTTTGTAAGTACTTCGGTAAATACTGTGGAGTGATTATATCGTCTTTACAAAGTGAAACGGCGTAAGTTACTACATTCTTTAATTCTCGTATGTTTCCTGGCCAGCTGTAATTCTGAAGAATTTCAATAGTTTCTGGACTGAAAATTTTAAATGGTTTATCTTGTTCAAGACAGATATTTTTTAAATAAAAGTCTAAAAGAAGAAGGATATCATCTCGGCGCTCACGTAGTGCTGGTATGTAGACTGGGAAAACACTTAAGCGGAAAAAAAGGTCTTCTCTAAATAATTTAGCATCAATTAATTCTTTTAAATTTTTATTAGTTGCTGCAATAACCCTTATATCAACTGGACGAGAAATAGTAGCACCAATTCGTTCTACTTGTCGGTCTTCCAAAACCCGTAATAATTTTGCTTGTAATGGTAAAGGCATGTCTCCAATTTCGTCAAGAAAAATTGTTCCGCCATTAGCAAGTTCAAATTTACCCGGTTTGCCACCGCGACGAGCACCTGTAAATGAACCATCTTCATAGCCGAAAAGTTCGCTTTCAAGAAGGTTTTCAGGGATTGCGGCGCAGTTTATGGCAATAAAAGGACCATCTTTTCGAGGACTTAAGTGATGAATATAACGAGCAAAAAGCTCTTTGCCTGTACCACTTTCACCTTGAAGAAGTATTGTATGCTCAGTTGCAGCTATTTGACGGATGAGTTTTTTATTTCAGTAAAATGATAGTTTTTACCTATAATAGCAAAAGAATAATCTTTGCTTGATGGACAAAAATTTACATTTTTTTGGAATGATTTGATTTTCCAGATTATTAAGCCTATTGGTTTATCATTTTTTACAAAGAGGTGATAATAAAAATTTCCCCATTGAGTTTTTATAAATCCTTCTGAACCATTGGCATCACCTAGTTTTTCCCAAATATCAGATGGAGAGAGCTGAACAAAAGAAGAATTTTGACTTAAGATTATTTGCCCTTTGTTGTTGAAGAGGTAGAATTCTATGTTTGATTGTTTTGCTAAAATTGCAATGTCTGTTCTAGTAATAAAATATTATTTGTTTTTTGTTCAGAAGCGAATGATGTTTCTAATACAATCTGCAAAAATTTAATGATTGAGGCAGGCGTTATTTTTAAATTTTTGCTACGTTTTTTAGGTAAAGCAACCAAAAAATTGTTCTTTTCTATTTTAAAAGAAAGTATTAAATCATAAGGGCAATTGTTGATATTTGGACAAGTGGGAGTACATGGTGGTGACCAAACATGATAGCCTGCTTTTGAAGGTGATATAAATGATAAACATTCTTTCTGAAGTTCGGTTACAAAACCAAAGGTTTCTTGAAGAGAATCAATCAAATTATTTCTCATAAATTTTATCACCGCTTTAAAATGAGAAATTTTGAGAAAAAGTGAGAATAAATGAGAAAAATACAGTGAATGCGTAAAATATAAACCGATTTATTTATTACAATTCTAATTCAAAGAAAACTTTATGTCAACATATTTTATCAATTATACACTCTTAAACGTTTTATTTTTCTCTCTTTTTAACTGATAACTTAAAAACAAATTGGCACGATATTTGCTATCTAATTTATTCAGAAATTTAAAGTTTTATAACTTTAAAGTAAAAAAGAAAAGATGTTTTGGAACAAAAAAGCAAACAAAATACCAAAGTATTGAATGAATCTTACAAGTTTAATTAAAAAATATCAAGACAGGGGGTCGTTATTGTGGAACAACATGCATTGGATCCGATTCCAGAGTCAGAAAAGAGACCATGGTATAGTATAGCCCTTATATGGGCAGGATCAATGATATGTGTATCATCTTTGATGGTAGGGGGAGCGATAGTCCAGGGCATGCCACTATTAGAGGCTATAATTGCTGGAGCTATAGGTTATACAATAATAATTGTATATATGACATTTCAAGGAATGCAGGGTGCTGATTTAGGGGTTCCCACCGTGGTTACGTCCTCATCGGCTTTTGGCAGAGAGGGGGCACGGTTTATAATTTCTGCTATTCTTGCAATATCCTGTATAGGATGGTTTGGAGTACAAGCAAGTGTATGTGGAGCTGCGTTTTCTCAAATAATGAACATGTGGCTTGGGATTTATATACCTGTATGGTTAAGTGGATTGGTATGGGGTATTATTATGCTAGTGACTGCTGTATATGGCTATAAGGCACTGGAATACTTAAATTATATTGCCATACCAGCGCTCGTATTTCTCTCTATAGTAGGTCTAATACAGGTTTTGACAACATTCGGTATAGAGAATTTGATAAATTATGTACCAAAAGATCGCTATTCCTGGAGTTATGCGATTGGTTTGGCTGTTGGAGGATTTGCAGTAGGAGGCGTCATTGCTGCTGACTTTTCAAGATATGCAAAAAGTAGGAAGGATGCTTTGACATCAGGACTTGTGGGTGTCTGGCCAGCGGGGATGTTTCTACTTGTAGTTGGGGCACTCCTCACTGTAGTAGCCGGTACATATGACATAACAATTGCTTTAGCTCAATTAGGGCTGGGATTTGTGGGTGCTGTAATCCTTATTTTGGCTACATGGACTACCAACACGGTAAACGCCTACTCAGGGGGGCTAGCTATTGTAAGCCTTTTTAACATGGAGAATAAATTAAGACCACTTATGACCTTTATAGCCGGTGCTATAGGCACTGTCCTTGCCATCATGGGCATATTAAACTATTTTACTTCTTTCCTTACTGTACTTACTGCAAGTATACCGCCTATTGCCGGTAGCATGATTGCGGATTACTGGATATGCAAAAAAGGAAATAGAAATATGTGGGAGGCTGGTATTGTAGATATTAACTGGATAGGAATAGCATCATTGGTTATAGGCTTTATTGTGGCATTGTTTATGAAAACAGGTATTTCAGCCATAAATGGCATAATATCTTCAATGGTATGCTATTTGGTATTGTATTATGTATTGAAAGTGTCAAAATCAGCTACTGCTTTGCATTGAGGAAAAAAATAGAAAGAAAATGGTTATGCATATAAAACGATAGTTTCCTTTTAGGGTCTTTGGGGTATCTCGAAATTTAATGTTCGGAGTTGTATAGTTTTTATATTTCAATATATCTTTACAAGGAGGTTATAGAAAATGAAGAAAGATATAGAAAAATTGGAGAAAATCGATTTACAAGCGGTGGAAGATATCGCAGTAGGGGCTGCTCTTCTTGGAACTGGGGGAGGAGGAGACCCTTATGTAGGTAAGCTTATGGCTATTCAATCTATACAAAGAAATGGTCCAGTAGAACTTATTGATGTGGAGAACATACCTGATGATGCATTAGTTGTTCCCGTGGCAATGATGGGAGCGCCGACAGTATTGGTAGAAAAGGTTCCTTCAGGAAAAGAGATTTTCAAGGCTTTCGATAGTCTCCAAAGTTTTCTTGGAAAGGAAGTATATGCAGTTCTTCCTATTGAAGCTGGTGGCGTTAATTCAATGATACCTATTATGGTTGCAGGTGAAAGAAAGGTACCATTGGTAGATGTAGATGGTATGGGAAGGGCTTTTCCAGAGTTGCAAATGGTAACATATCATCTTTATGGAGTTTCTGCAACACCTATGGTTTTAGCAGATGAAAAAGGTAATTCTATACTTTTACATACTATCAATAATTTCTGGACTGAAAGCCTTGCGAGGAACGCTACAGTAGTTATGGGTGGATCAGTTATGATAGCAATTTACCCGATGAGTGGAAAAGATGTAAAACAAGCAGGAATAAGAAATGTTGTATCTTATTCAGCACAAATTGGAAAAGCGATACGCGAAGCCCGCAAAAAAGGTGAAAATCCAATAGAGGCGCTTTTAGAGGTAACAGGTGGCTATATGCTTTTTAAAGGCAAAATTTCTGATGTGCAAAGGCGTACTACGTGGATTTGTTCGTGGAGAAGCTCATATAGACGGAATTGACCAATACAAAGGGGAAGCAATGATTATTGATTTCCAAAATGAAAATTTAATAGCACGTCGCAATGGGAAAGTTGTAGCTACAGTGCCTGACTTGATTTGTACCGTTGATGCCCATACAGCCTTACCTATAACCACCGAAGGATTACGTTATGGACAGAGAGTATTTATTATAGGAATTCCGTGTGATGAGAAGTGGAGAACTAAAAAAGGTATAGAAACAGTTGGTCCGCGTTACTTTGGATATGATGTTGATTATATACCTGTAGAAGAACTCAATAGAGGTTAAAAGGAGGTAGGAAAAAATGGAATATCGTATTGGAATTGATGTTGGTGGAACCAATACTGATGCAGTTTTAGTAGATGAAAATCTGGAATTAGTAGAGAGTGTTAAAGTACCTACTACTAAAGATGTTTCGAGCGGGATATTTGAAGCAATGAATAAAGTATTATATAAAAGCAAGATAGACCGAAAAAAAATAAAATATGCAATGTTAGGAACAACCCATGCTACGAATGCGGTTGCTGAGCGCAAAAGGCTTTGTAAAACTGCAATTATTCGAATTGGTAAACCCGCAACCGCAGCAATTGCTCCACTAGTTGATTGGCCTAAGGATTTAGTTGATGCAGTAGGAAATCACTATTACCTAATTGCCGGCGGAAATGAATTTGATGGTAGAGAGATAAGTCCATTGGATGAAAATGAGCTTCGTAAAATCGCTAAAGAAATTAAAGGCAAAGTAGAAAGTATTGCAATAGTATCTGTATTCTCTCCGGTTAACAATAAACATGAATTAAGAGCAAAAGAAATATTACAAGAAGTTCTTGGGGAAATACCAATATCTCTATCTCATGAAATTGGTTCCCTTGGCCTACTTGAAAGAGAAAATGCTACTGTTTTAAATGCTGCTTTAGTTGAAGTTGCTCGGACAACTGCTAATAGTTTTAAAGATGCTTTGAAAAGAGAGGGCCTTACAGAAGCTAAAATATATCTTTGTCAAAACGATGGAACTTTAATGTCGATTGATTATGCGATGCGTTATCCTATCTTAACAATTGCTTGTGGCCCTACAAACAGTATGCGTGGAGCAGCTTTTCTTAGCAAACTAGAAAATGCACTAGTACTTGATGTTGGTGGAACTACAAGTGACATTGGAGTAATTTCTCAGGGATTCCCTAGAGAATCTTCCATTGCCGTAGAGATTGGTGGAGTGCGGACAAACTTTAGAATGCCTGACTTAATTTCGCTTGCACTTGGCGGTGGTACTATTATTCGAGAAAAAAACGGCGAAATTAAGATAGGTCCTGAAAGTGTAGGATATAGAATTACCGAAGAGGCTTTGGTATTTGGAGGGAAAACCATAACTGCTACTGACATTGCAGTTCGTTTGGGATTGGCAGAAGTAGGTTCCAAGGAAAAAGTAAAAGATATACCTTTAGAATTTGCTAAACGCGTATATGCCAAAATGCAAGAAATGGTTAATGAAGCTATTGACAAGATGAAAACTAGTAAAGATCCACAACCTCTTGTGTTGGTTGGTGGTGGAAGCATTATTGTTGGTAATGAAATACATGGTGTAAGTGAAATAATAAGGCCGAATAATTTTGGAGTAGCTAATGCTTTAGGTGCTGCTATAGCCCAAGTTAGTGGAGAAGTAGACCGTATTTACTCTTTGAGCGAAATGAGCAGAGAAGCAGCATTAAATGATGCTAAGCAACGCGCAATAAATGAAGCAATAAAAGCAGGAGCTAATCCTGACACAATAGAGATTGTTTACGTTGAGGATATACCTTTAGCATATCTTCCAGGAAATGCGGTTAAAATTAGAGTTAAAGCTGCAGGTAGTTTAATTTAACAGACTTTAACAGCTCATATTCATCTTTTATATGAGAGATATGAGCTGCCAAAGAGATGGAAGCCAAGTCTGGTGGGGTCACTTACCTTACGAGTGGTAAGGCTGAAAGGCTTGAAATTACGCCTGCGGAGAGTATTATAACGCTCTATGAAGCAGGAAGCCACTTCCTATAACTTTGAAAAAACAAGGAGGGCTTTTTATGAAACTAAAAATTATTGTACCGATTACTTCGGATGAATTTAATGAAGAAGTTAAAAGGGAAATCAAACACTATGTAGATCCTGATGATTATGTTGATGTTGAAAATTTGGATTATGGTCCAGCATCCATCGAATGCGAATATGATGAAGCTATGGCTGTGCCAGATATCTTAAATAAAGTAAAGAAAGCTCAAGAAGAAGGATTTGAGGGTATAGTTATTGATTGTTTCGGGGATCCAGGGGTACATGCTGCCCGGGAACTTGTTGATATACCCGTGTGTGGTGGTTTCGAACCTCCTATGCAAATTGTGTTAGGACTTGGCCAAAACATTGGTGTTATTACAGTTTTACCGAATGTTGTTCCGATGTTGCACGATTTGGTTGCTAAAATGGGAATAGAAAAGAGGGTAAAATCGATAAGATATGTAAATATTCCGGTGTTAGATTTAGGAGACAAGCAGAAATTAGAGGATGCTTTATTTAAGGAAAGTTTGGAAGCTATTCAAAAAGAAAATGTTCACGTTATTGTATTAGGTTGTACAGGATGATGGGAGTAGCTCGGAATCTAATGAACAGGCTAAAAGAAAAGGGTTATGATGTTCCGGTAATAGATCCGGCCTTTGCTGCAGTAAGAATGGTTAAGACTTATGTGCGTATGGGATTAAAGCACAGCCGGTTGACCTATATGATTCCACCAGTAAAACTATATACTTGGTGGGAAAAATAGTAAAAAAAGAGTTGGAGTGGGTATTTTTTCTGCACCCACTCTTATTATATAACAGAATTTGAATAACGAATAAGAAAAGGTATCAGAAATTGAGTGTAAAAAATTATGACTATAATAATTGCAGATTGTTGTAATTAGGAGTATTTTAAAGCATAAATAAGTATAACACATGTAATTGCGAAAAATGATTTTATATGGCCTTTTACAGGTATTGAAGTAGAAACATAAAAATGATATATTAATAAACGTCGCTGCTGAGGCGACGGACAGCAAAGAAGGGA
>NZ_BAZY01000027.1 GCF_001310975.1 Thermoanaerobacter thermocopriae JCM 7501 | reverse complement strand
TCCCCTTTATCAATTTTTTATTAACCTTGTACATAATTTAAAGCCTTTATTTAAGCCGTTCCTAAGGGATACTTTTTTACTATCACTCTTTAATTTTTTTATCTTTTATGTAGGATTTCCTTCTTTAATTTTAGATGAATCAGTGAAGTCCCTTTTCTTTTCTTTTTTTCCTGCTTCAGCTACTTAAATTTTACACAGCCCTTCAAAGAACTGCCTTCTCTGACCCCCCTTTAACCCCCAAGATAAGCTTCTTTTACCTGCGGGTTTTCCGCCAGCTGCCGGGCGGGGCCAGATAAGACAATTTTTCCTGTTTCTAATACATAGCCTTTATGAGCGATAGAAAGAGCCATATGTGCATTTTGTTCCACTAAAAGAATAGTAGTTCCTTGCTCGTTTAGTTCTTTAATGATCGCAAAAATCTCTTTAACCAACAGGGGAGCTAAGCCCATTGAAGGTTCATCTAAAAGCATAAGCCTAGGTGCTGACATTAATGCTCGTCCCATCGCTAACATTTGTTGTTCTCCGCCAGATAAAGAGCCGGCCAGTTGTCCCTTTCTTTCCGCAAGCCGCGGAAACCGTTCAAAAACCCTGCTAAGCCTGCGTTTAAATTCTGCTTTATCTTTTAAAAGATAAGCACCTAATTCCAAGTTTTCCAATACTGACATGTTAGCAAAAACCCGTCGGCCCTCAGGCACCTGGCTTATGCCCATTTTTACGATGTCATGAGCAGTTTTACCAGTAATATCCTTACCTTCAAAAATTATTTTTCCTGATTTAGGCTTGACCAATCCGCAAATTGTATTTAAAGTAGTGCTTTTCCCCGCACCATTTGCCCCGATTAAGGTTACTATTTCTCCTTCGTTTACGGTAAGCGATATTCCTTTTAAAGCATGAATGGCCCCGTAAAACACATTTAACTCTTCAATTCTTAATACTTCCTTTTCGCTCATAGTTACGCCTCCTCTCCTAAATATGCTTCAATAACCCGAGGGTTGTTTTTAATTTCTTCAGGCGTACCTTGAGCAATATTAACTCCATAGTCCAAAACGTAAATCTGCTCGCAAATGTTCATTACTAAATGCATATCGTGCTCAATGAGCAAAATAGTCACGTTAAACTTACTCCGGATAAAGCCAATTAATTCCATTAACTCGGTCGTTTCTCGAGGATTCATGCCTGCTGCTGGTTCGTCTAAAAGTAATAATGAAGGGTGAGTAGCCAACGCCCGGGCAATTTCTAATCGACGCTGTTCTCCGTAAGGTAGGTTTTTGGCCTTTTCTTCTGCCTTATGAGCTAAGTTCATGATTTTTAATAGCTCGTAAGCTTCATCCCGCATTTCCTTTTCTCCTTGGTAAAACTTCCCAAGACGGAATATAGCATGCATCATATTATATGGAACATGCAAGTGCCTGGCAATTAAAACATTCTCCAAGACCGAAAGTTCGCCAAACAAACGAATGTTTTGGAAAGTACGGGTTATGCCTTTAGCAGCAATTTGGTAAGGCTTTAACCCTACTATGCTTTCGCCTTTAAAGATTATGTCACCACTGGTTGGAAGGTAAATCCCGGTTAAAAGGTTAAAAACCGTCGTTTTACCTGCACCGTTTGGTCCGATTAACCCAACTAAATCTCCTTCATTTAAGGTAAGATTTAAATCCTGAACTGCTTTTAATCCTCCAAAACTAATCCCCACCCTATGCGTCTGCAGAATGGCTGCCATGACTTACACCTCTCTTTCTCTGCAAAAGCTTAAAGGATAACTCATGGGTTCCAAGAAGTCCCTGGGGTCTAAATAACATCACCAAGATTAAGATTATGGCATAAATTATAAGTCGCAGTTCTGCTAAACTCTGTAAAAATGTAGAAATTAACGTTAGTACAATTGCCGCTACAACTGAACCGGTGAGGCTCCCCTGTCCTCCTAAAACTACCATCACAAGTATATCAAAGGATTTTAAAAAGTTAAAAGCATTTGGTTCAATAAAGGTAATATAATGAGCAAGGAGTGCCCCGCCAATTCCAGCAAAAAATGAACCCATAGTGAAAGCTATAACTTTATATTTCGTGGTATTTATTCCCATGGCTTCCGCCGCAATTTCATTTTCTCGAACTGAAATACACGCCCGACCGTGGCTGGATTGAACAAAGTTTTTGATAACTAAAACTGTAACCAGCATGCACCCAAAAGCCCACAGCCAATTAGTCCTCTGTGGTATCCCCATTAAACCGTAAGCTCCACCTAAATAATCAATATTTGTTATTACCCCCCGGATTATTTCAGCCAGTCCTAAAGTAGCAATAGCCAAGTAATCGCCTCTTAAACGCAAGGTAGGTATGCCAATTATAATACCGCCAATACCCGCCACTATTGCTCCAACTAACAAGGATACAATAAAAGGGGCATTAAAATTTAAAGACATAATAGCCGACGCATAAGCACCTAATGCCATAAATCCCGCATGGCCAATAGAAAATTGTCCCGTAAAACCAACCACTAAATTTAAACTTACTGCAAGAATAATATTGATTGCGATAATAATTAAGTTTAACATCACAAAAGGACTAATGATTTCTGCTGAATACAAAACCTGAACTCCTACCATAAGCACTACTAGCAACAACGTTACTGCAAGATTTTCCTTTGTAAACCAATTTTTCAGCATTCTGTAACACCTACACTTTCTCCCGAACGTTTTTCCCAAATAAGCCAGAAGGTTTAACTAATAGGATAATAATCAAAATCACAAAAGCTACAGGATCCCGATATAAAGAACTGCCGTACCCACTTACTAAGGACTCGGTAATCCCTAAAATAAGCCCTCCGGTCATTGCTCCAGGTATAATTCCTATTCCTCCTAAAACCGCTGAAACAAAGGCTTTTAAACCAAACATAATTCCCATTAAGGGAAATACTTTATTGTAATATATCCCTACCAGTACCCCTGCTGCCGCAGCTAAAGCTGAACCAAGAGCAAAGGTGATGGATATTGTCGTATCCACATTTATTCCCATTAAACGAGCAGCTTGCATGTCATAAGAAACTGCCCGCATTGCTTTTCCAATTTTCGTATTATGAATTATATACTGTAGTAAAATCATTAAGATAACCGTGACCGCAATAATTAAAATTTCCCTATTTGATATGGTAACCTTTCCGCCAACCAATGTATACGAAGCATGCTTAAAAACTTCCGGAAATGCTCGAGGCTGTGGACCCAGGAAAAACATCGTGGTATATTCTAAAAGAAGGGAAACGCCTATTGCAGTAATTAAAATTACAATTTTAGGTGAGTTTCTTAAAGGACGATATGCCAATCTTTCGATAATAATGCCTAAAATAGCACACACAATCATGGAAAAAATTAACGCTGGAACAAAAGACATTTTTAAAAACCAACGTCGCATATAGTCCTGCGAAAGCACCAAGCATGTAAACATCACCGTGGGCAAAATTGATGAGTTTTATAATACCATAAACCATAGTGTATCCTAAAGCAATTAAAGCGTAAATACTTCCTACTGATATTCCATTTATTAACTGCTGGATAAATTCATTCATCTTATCCACCCTACCTTAATTAAATTCATTTTCTTAAGGGGAGGAATATTCTCCCCCCTTTAATCTTTTAAGGATTTACGTAAGCCTTATAGATTTGCTTACCATCTTTGTATTCCAAAATCACCAAGCTTTAACAGCATTGTGATTTTCATCTATGGAGATTTTGGCAGTAACTCCTTCTACATCCTTGGTGGTCATTAAAGCTTCTTTGATTTTTTCAGGTGTAGCTTCACCAGCCCGTTTAATGGCATCAACTAAAACAAGTACCGTATCATAACCTACTGCAGCCATTGCATCCGGCTCGCTGCCGTATTTTTTCTTATACTTTTTAACAAAGTCCTGAATTTTTGGATCAGGCATTAAAGACGAATAGTGATTGGTAATAAAGGTGTTATTAAGCGCAGCAGCACCTGCAATTTCAACAAGCTTTGGCGAATCCCAGCCATCACCACCGCCCATAGGAACATTAATACCAAGCTCCCGTGCTTGCTTTACAATTTGCCCCACTTGCTCGTAATAACCAGGTACATAAATAAATTCAGGCTTTAAATTTTTAATCTTGGTTAATACCGAGCGAAAATCCTGATCTTGAGTAGTGTAGTTTTCATCAGCTAAGATTTCACCACCGCCAGCTTTGAAAGCTTCTACAAAAAACTTAGCTAAACCCACCGAGTAAGGAGCTGTATTATCTTTTAAAACAGCAACTTTTTTAAGCTTTAATTCATTTAAAACGAACTTCGCCATTGCCGTTCCCTGAAAAGGATCTATAAAGCAAGTCCGGAAAATATACTCCCTTACTTTGCCTGTTTTAGGATCTACTGTAACATCAGGGTTAGTTGCCGAAGGCGAGATCACAGGAACTTTATTAGTTTCGGCAATGTTAACATAAGAGAGGGTATTGCCAGAAGTCGCCGAACCAATAATGGCAACTACTTTATCTTGGGTAATTAACCGGGTTGCAACCGCAGCGGCTTCTGTATTATCGGACTTATTGTCATACTTGACTATTTCAATCTTTTTTCCAAGAACTCCACCAGCATTATTAATTTCATCTACTGCTAACATAATTCCATTTAAGCCTGATTGCCCCAATGTGGCAACATTTCCCGACAGCTCTAAGTTTGCTCCAATTTTTATAACATCGTTATTCTCAGACTTACTTCCACACGCCGAAGCAAATAAAAGTAAAAACGATAATAAACCTGCTGCTACTCCTCTAACAATGCCTTTACGCACGGCTTACCATCCTCCTTTAAAATTTTCTGTTTTTTAAAAATAATCTTCCATTTTTGCTATAAGCACATAACCTGTCCTGCTACACCCCTCTCCTTTTTAAAAGGGTGCGAATCCACTGCAGATTCTGCTGACTATTATAATCATTTTAAAAACATATCTACGATTTTTACATTTTTCTTTATTTTTCTTAAAATATTCAGTATACATTAGGTACGTCCTATTAGTAACCATTTTCACCTCTTTGTGATCCTTTTTTCAAATTTGAATTAATTTGTGGTATAATAAAAATGATCTGCATATTTTAAAAAGGTTTTTTAGGGGATAATATTTAGTATAAAATTTTGATGGAGATTTAAATTTGATGGCTGATAATTAAAAAGGCAAAGGCACCTTTTTTCTAAAGGCGCCTTTGCCTCCTTTTCTATTTACTTCCTGTATTAATTATACTTGCTTTTCTTTGTTTTGTCAATATGCAAAGGAAAAAATGATTAGGAGTATTTTAGGTGAGACAAATAACTTTTTAGTTACATTTTCCGATATAAAGTGGAATACAATATGGTGCAAAAATTGAAAAGTAGTCAAAATGAAGTAAAAGTGGCATTGACGCGATTAAAATATACTCCAGAGTATATGGATGAGTACGACGAAAGTATAGATGGTAAAATAGCCGGTGTGATTGGTAATATTATGACAAGTAAAATTTTTATTGTGTTTTTAAGAAAAAAGAGTATAATAATATTTCGGAAAATAGAAGTCTTGAGTAATTTTCGGAAAATATAGAAAAACATTTTTATACTAGATACTAAGGTAACTACGAAATTGTGTTAATTGGAGGTATTAACTGATGAATGTTGCTCTTCCAAAAAAGATTCTGGTTGTAGAAGACAGTAAACTTAACGCACAAATAACAGCAGATATTCTAGACAAATACGGATATAAGGCGGAAATAGTTACATCCGGCGAAGAGGCTGTTGAAAAAGCAACAAATGATTTAGAAAACCCGGATTTAATTCTCATGGACATAGAACTTAAAGGAACAATCGATGGGATAGATGCAGCAAGAATAATTCAGCAGCATAAAGATATCCCAATTCTATTTCTTACTGCCAATGCCAGTAAAGAAATAATGGAAAAAATAAAGGCAGTTTCAGCTTACGGGTATGTTCTTAAAGGTGTAGATGAGTATGTACTCATATCTCAAATAGAAATGGCTTTTAAGCTCTATGAGGCCAAAATACAGATGAAAAAGAGAGAAGAGTTGTTCCACAGCATGTTTGAAAGCCATAATGTAGTGATGCTACTTATCGAACCAGAATCAGACGCATCATTTATGCCAACAAAGCTGCCTGTCATTTCTACGGTTATTCTAAAGATACCATGCTGCAGATGGACATAGAGCTTTTGGGGGCGCTTCTACCATAGATGATGGTCGGAAATGGTCGGAAGTTTTAAAGAAGGGCTGTAATCCCTGCATTTGCTTCCAGCGGTTAGCTAACGGAGAAGAGAGATTAGTAGAAGTATATTCATCCCCTGTAGATTATCAAGGAAAAACATTGATGCATCTGATTATATTTGACATCACCGAACAATGGAAAGCAAAGAGAGAGCTTGAATTTTATAAAAATCTTTTTGAAGACTCGCTCAATGAAATTTACATATTTCATCCGGAGACGCTGAAGTTCATTGCGGTGAACCGGGGAGCAAGGGAAAATTTGGGATATACTGAAGAAGAGCTTAAAGAAATGACTCCTGTTGACTTAAAGCCAGAGTTTACCGTACAAAGCTTTAAAGAACTTCTTGAGCCTCTTGCTAAAGGTGAGCAACAGCAAATTATCTTTAACACAGTACACCGCAGGAAAGAGGGTTCTCTCTATCCTGTAGAAGTTCACTTGGAACTTGTAGAACTTGGAGTAGAAAAAGTATATACAGAACTTGTGATTGATATAACAGAGCGTAGAAAAATGGAAAAAGAATTGAAGGAAAGGAATGAGATTTTAAATGATATAATGGAATCTGCAGGAGATGCCATTATCATGATTGATGACAATGGAAACGTAACTTTTTGGAACCCTGCAGCGGAGCGTATACTTGGATATTCGAAAGAAGAAATAATTGGGAAGGAGCTACATGCATTTGTAATACAAGAGGAACGACTGTACGAAGTATATAGAGAAGCATTTAAAAGATTCCGCTTAAGTGGTAAAGGAAATGCTGTGGGTAGAATGATTGAAATGAAAGCAAGACACAAAAACGGCTATGAAATTGATGTAGAGCTTTCACTTTCTGCCGTCAGAATTAAAGATGCATGGCATGCAATAGGGATTATTCGTGATATAAGTGAGCGCAAGAGATTTGAAGAATTACTTTACCGCCAATCTATTACCGATCCCCTTACAAATATTTATAACCGGCGTTTTTTCATGCAAATGCTGGAGCAGGAAATAGAACGAGTAAAACGAAATAGAAAGCCTTTTTCGATTATTATGTTTGATTTAGATCATTTCAAGAGGATAAATGACCGCTTTGGTCATGCGGGGGGAGATACGGTTCTTAAAAATGTTGCTAACACAGTAAAAAGAAGGGCACGGAAAACAGATTATTTCGCACGCTGGGGAGGAGAAGAATTTATAATCCTCCTGCCCGAAACTTCTTTGAATAATGCAGTTGATCTGGCTGAAGAGCTTAGAAAACAGATAAGCAGCATAGAACTGGAACAAATAGGGGATGTGACAGCAAGCTTTGGTGTAACTGAATATAGGGATACTGATACCATTGATACAGTTCTTTTACGAGCAGATAATATGCTTTATGAAGCAAAAAGAGCGGGAAGAAACTGTGTAAAAAGCGAGTAACACTAATCTGAAACACTTTACAGAAAGGGGGATAGAGAGTGAGGCTTGTAAGCCAGCCTCAATAAAAGAGCTATGGTAGAGAGAAAAAACAGTAAGAGCATTCTAATAGTAGATGACTCTAGATTAATACGGCTTATTGTTAAAGATAGATTAGGGGTAGAAGGATATGATGTTGAAACAGCAGCCACTGCTGAAGAAGCAATATTGAAAGTAAAAAATAAAAAAGAATTGTTTGATTTAGTAATTGTAGACATAAATCTGCCGAATCAAAACGGTTTTGAATTTATACGGAAACTAAAATCGCAAGCGGAATACAAAAATATTCCAGTGATGATATTAAGTGGAGATGCTACAGCACCTTCGATTAGACGGGCAATAGAAGTTGGTGCAGTAGAATATCTCATTAAGCCCTTCAAAGCAGCTGAGCTTTTAAAACGTGTAGTAAAACTAATAGGATATGTTGAAGAAGGAGATCACTATCCGGAACTTAAAGAGCTGCTAAGAAAAGAAATAAACCGCGCCAAAAGAAGCAATATAAATCTCTCTTTAGTTCTGGCGCAATGCGAGGAAAAAGCCAAAATTGGGATCTCAAAAATAGCAGACCAGGTAAAGAACAAACTTCGTGACATAGATACAGTATTTGAGGTTGATAAAAATACTTTGGCTTTAATTCTTCCTATTACAGGAGCTAATGGCACAGCGGTCGTAATAAAAAAACTTAAAGATAAATTGCCGGGGAAATGGTATTTTGGCATAAGTATATATCCCGATAACGGGAAAAATGAAGGAGAGCTAATTAATTTTGCAAAAGAAAGCGTGATGAAGGAAATATCGAATTCAGTTCAAGAAAGGGAAGAAGCAAAAGAAAAATAAAGTTATTTAGGTAGCCATTAAGAACTTTGCTTGTTTGTAGTATATTAGAAGCGCTCTTGACATATTAAAAAAACTTTGATAAAATGGCCTTGCATGGACTTTTAATCAGCTGATGATGGTTAGAGTCCCTAATGGCACACCAATTTTAATATGCGGGCATGGCGGAATTGGCAGACGCGCCAGACTTAGGATCTGGTGTCTTATGACGTGGGGGTTCAAGTCCCTTTGCCCGCACCAGTAAAAATTTCGAGGAATAATATATTTTTGAAAGAAATAATGCAGTAAGCATTATTTTTTTTGTATAAAATTTACAATAACTTGTGTTTGATTCACCGTTTTTTTATGTTATAATATTATAAGTTTAGAAGACCTTATACCAAAGAAAGAGAATAGGAGGATTTATTTAATGGGTGTGAGTCTTAAAAAATTAGAGAAAAGTGTTGCCACGATTGAACTTACAATTCCAAGTGAAAAATTTGAAGAGGGATTAAATTTTGCTTTTAAGAAAAATGCATCTAAATTTAATGTACCTGGTTTTAGAAGAGGAAAGGCTCCGAGAGTAATCGTAGAAAGATATTATGGCGAAGGAGTCCTTTATGAAGATGCTGTAGAATATGTTTTTGATGAGGCGTATAATGAGGCTCTTAAAACGTTTAATTTGCAACCTGTTGATTACCCACATATCCATATTTTACAAATTGGTAAAGGGAAAGATTTAATTTTAGAGGCAACAGTGCCTGTAATGCCTGAAGTAGAGTTAGGAGAATATAAAGGCATAGAAATTGAAAAAATAGAGTATGATGTGTACGACGGGGATGTAGAATACGAATTAGAAAAATTAAGACAGCAAAATGCGAGGATTGTGCCTGTAGAAGGAAGAGCGGCTGAGAGAGGAGATATTGCTGTAATAGACTTTGAAGGATTTATTGATGACAAGCCTTTTGAAGGCGGTAAAGCCGAAAATTACCAATTAGAATTAGGTAGTAATACTTTTATTCCAGGGTTTGAAGACCAAATAATAGGACACAATGTAAATGAGAATTTTAATGTAAATGTTACTTTCCCTGAAGATTATAGAGTGGAAGAATTAAGAGGCAAATCTGCCGCTTTTAAAGTTACCCTCAAGGCGTTAAATAAAAAAGAATTACCTGAGTTAGACGATGAATTTGCAAAAGATGTAAGCGAATTTGAAACAATAGATGAATTAAAAGCTGATATAAGGAAAAAATTAGAAGAAAGAAATAGGCAACAAGCAGAAAATGAAATGAAAGAGAAAGCAGTAATGAAAGTTGTAGAAAACGCAAAAGTTGATATACCAGATGTTATGGTGGAAAGACAGATAGACGCTTCTTTGAGGGAGTTAGATTACAATTTGAGATATCAGGGATTAGATTTAGACAGGTATTTATCAATTACAGGGAAGACATTAGAAGACTTAAGAAAAGAAATGTGGGAGGGAGCTCTAAACAGAGTAAAAACTCAGCTTGTCATAGACAAAATAGCTAAAATTGAAAATATTGAAGCTACAGAGGAAGAATTAGAAAATAAATTAAAAGAGATGGCAGCGAATTACAGAATAAATTTGGAAGAATTCAAGAAAAGTCTTACTGAAAGCCAGATAAACAGCATAAAAGAAGATATAGCTTATTATAAGACGATTGACTTTATTTTTAGTCAGTGTAAAATAATAAGTAAAGAGGAGTGATGATTATGAGCCTTGTACCGATTGTTGTAGAGCAGACTAATAGAGGCGAACGTTCCTACGATATATTTTCACGTTTGCTAAAGGACAGGATTGTCTTTTTAGGAGAAGAAATAAATGATACTACAGCAAGTTTGGTTATTGCACAGCTTTTGTTCTTGGAAGCTGAAGACCCTGACAAAGACATCTGGCTTTATATAAATAGCCCAGGAGGTTCAATAACTGCAGGTTTTGCCATTTATGATACTATGCAGTATATAAAGCCGGATGTAGTAACTTTATGTGTCGGAATGGCGGCATCCATGGCTGCATTTTTATTAGCAGCAGGTGCGAAAGGAAAAAGATTTGCACTTCCTAATAGCGAAATAATGATACATCAGCCTTTAGGAGGAATGCATGGTCAAGCTACTGACATTAAGATTCACGCGGAAAGGATATTAAAGTTAAGAGATAAGTTAGATAGAATACTTGCAGAAAATACGGGGCAGCCTATTGAAAAGATAAAGGCGGATACTGAAAGGGACTTCTTCATGGATGCGGAGGATGCAAAAGCTTATGGCATTATAGACGAGGTTCTTATCAGGAATAAAAGATGATGCCCCTAAAGAGGTGAAATTATGGCCAAATATGATAACCAAAAACAACTAAAATGTTCCTTTTGCGGGAAAACACAGGACCAGGTAAAAAGGCTAGTTGCAGGACCTGGTGTGTATATTTGCGATGAGTGTATCGAACTTTGCCAAGAAATCATAAATGAAGAATTTGAAGAAGACATGGATATGGGAATGGGAGAACTTCCCAAGCCAAAAGAAATAAAAGAATTTCTTGACCAATATGTAATTGGGCAGGAAAAAGCTAAAAAGGCATTAGCTGTTGCTGTTTACAACCACTACAAGAGAATTAATAGCAGGCTAAAACCAGATGATGTAGAACTTCAAAAGAGCAATATTTTGCTTTTAGGTCCAACAGGTTCTGGCAAGACCTTATTGGCTCAGACACTGGCGAAACTTTTAAACGTTCCTTTTGCGATAGCTGATGCAACTTCTCTAACTGAAGCTGGGTATGTAGGTGAAGATGTAGAGAATATACTCTTAAAGCTTATACAAGCAGCAGATTATGACATAGAAAAAGCGGAAAAAGGTATAATTTACATTGACGAAATAGATAAAATAGCAAGAAAGTCAGAAAATCCTTCTATTACTCGTGATGTCTCAGGAGAAGGCGTACAGCAGGCCTTATTAAAAATTTTAGAAGGAACCATTGCAAATGTGCCGCCACAAGGTGGGAGAAAACATCCTCACCAAGAGTTTATACAAATTGATACCACTAATATATTGTTTATATGTGGTGGTGCTTTTGAAGGCCTAGAAAAAATAATAGAGTCGAGAATTGGGAAAAAGACTCTGGGATTTGGCTCTGATGTGCAAAGCAGAAAAGAGAAGAATATTGGTGAAATTTTAAGCCATATAATGCCTGAGGACCTTCTAAAATTTGGTATGATACCCGAATTTATAGGAAGGGTTCCTATAGTAGTTACGTTGGATCCTTTGGATAAGGAAGACTTAGTGAGAATATTGACAGAGCCTAAAAATGCTTTAGTAAAGCAATATGAAAAGTTGTTTGAATTAGATGGCGTAAAACTGGAGTTTGACAAAAAAGCTTTAAATCTTATAGCAGATAAGGCATTAGAAAGGAAAACAGGCGCAAGAGGCTTAAGAGCTATTTTAGAAGAGATAATGCTGGACGTAATGTATGAGATACCTTCTAGTGAGAATATAGAAAAATGCATTATTACTGAAGAGACGGTATTAAAGAAAGCTCCACCGACATTGGTTTACTCAGATGCTCAAAAAACTAAAAAGAAAATAAAAAAGACAGAATCTGTTTCGTAATGAATTTTTTACATTAATCCCCCTTTTCCTTCGCATACTAAAAAAGTGAAGGGAAAGGGGGGTTGGATTATATTGCATAAAAGAGGGTGAAGATATGACAGAAAAAAAGTATATATTACCAATGATTCCTTTAAGAGGATTAACTATTTTTCCGTACATGGTACTACATTTTGATATAGGAAGAGAAAAGTCAATTAGGGCATTAGAAGAAGCTTTTATGAAAAACCAGCTAATATTTGTTACAACACAAAAGGAAGTGGAGGTGGAAGACCCGACTGTTGACGACGTTTACAAAGTTGGAACTATTACAAAAGTTAAGCAAATGTTAAAACTGCCAGGAGAACTTATAAGGGTTTTGGTAGAAGGGATAAGTCGTGCTGAAATTCAACAAATAACAAGAGATGATGAATTTTTTGAAGTGGAAGTGATAGAAAAGGAAGAGCAAAAAGAAATTGAGAAGACGCCAGAGCTTGAGGCTTTAATGAGAAGCGTTACTTCAGCTTTTAAAGAATATGTAAATATGACTTCGGGACTGCTATAGAGAGTTTGTATAGTGTATTAAATATAGAAGAACCTGGAAGACTAGCAGACATGATTGCTGCTCATATATCTTTAAATACGAATCAAAGTCAACAGCTTTTGGAATGCTTTGATGTAAATAAAAGATTAGAAACTCTTTTAGAATTTTTGATGAAAGAATTAGAAATATTAAGCATTGAAAAAGAAATAAATGCAGAAGTTAGAAGTCGAATTGATAAATTGCAGAAAGAATATTATTTAAGAGAACAATTAAAAGCTATAAAGGCTGAATTAGGAGAGACAGATGAGATTGATCAAGAAGTTGAGGAGTATGAAAAGAAAATAGAGGAAAAAGATTTACCCGAAGAGGTTAGAAAAAAGGCAAAAGAGGAATTAAAACGCCTTTCCAAGATGGCGCCTGGTTCAGCAGAAGCTTCTGTGGTGAGAACATATTTAGATTGGATATTGGATTTGCCTTGGAATTATGAAACAGAAGATATTTTAGATTTGAAAAGGGCACAGAAAATATTGGATGAAGACCATTATGGATTGAAGAAAGTAAAAGAGAGGATAATAGAGTTTTTAGCAGTTAGAAGTTTTTACAACAAAATTAAAAGTCCTATTTTATGCCTTGTAGGTCCTCCAGGTGTGGGTAAGACTTCATTAGGTAGGTCTATTGCCAGAGCAATGAACAGAAAATTTGTTAGATTATCTCTTGGTGGGGTAAGAGATGAGGCAGAAATAAGGGGACACAGGCGTACTTATGTAGGAGCTATACCAGGGGGTATTATAAATTCCATAAAAATAGCTGGGTCAAAAAATCCGGTGTTTTTGTTGGATGAAATAGACAAAATGAGTTCAGATTTTAGAGGTGACCCTGCCTCTGCAATGCTTGAAGTCCTTGATCCAGAACAAAACTCCACTTTTAGAGACCATTATCTTGATTTACCTTTTGACCTTTCAAAGGTCCTGTTTATAACAACGGCTAACACTACAGATACTATACCTGCACCTCTTTTAGATAGAATGGAAATTATATATGTTTCTGGATACACTGAAGAAGAAAAACTTCACATTGCAAAAGACTATTTAATACCTAGAATTTTAAAAGAACATGGGGTGCCAGATAACAAGATAATAATCCAAGAATCTGCTATTTACGGAATAATTTCGGAATATACTCGTGAAGCAGGAGTAAGAGGTTTAGAAAAAAATCTATCACAAATTGTAAGAAAGGCTATAAAGAAGATAGTGGAAGAAAACGCACAAGTAATAAAAGTTGGAAAAAGAAATTTACAGTCTTACTTAGGCAAACCTATTTACCGTACTGACAAAGCGAACCAAAAAGACGAAATAGGGATAGTTTTTGGACTTGCATGGACAAGGGTAGGAGGAGAAATTTTAACTGTAGAAGCCTCTATAATGCCAGGAAGCGGAAAACTCAATCTTACTGGACAATTAGGAGATGTAATGAAAGAATCTGCCCAAGCTGGTCTTAGTTACATAAGGGCAAATGCCAATAAACTAAATATAGATAAAGATTTTTACAAAAATGTTGATATACATATACACGTACCTGAAGGTGCAATTCCAAAAGATGGTCCTTCAGCAGGAATAACTATGGTGACAGCTATGGTTTCCGCTCTTAAAAAAGTTCCTGTGAGGAAAGATGTAGCGATGACGGGAGAAATAACTTTGACGGGCAAAATCCTTCCAATTGGGGGAGTAAAAGAAAAAGTTTTAGCAGCCAATAGAGCAGGGATAACAAAAGTAATACTTCCTGAGGAAAATAAAAGGGATTTAGATGAGATTCCTCAAAGTGTAAAGCGAAAATTGGAATTCAAGTTTGTGGAAAGGATTGATGAGGTCCTCGACTTTGCATTGGTTAAGGAGGGCTGTTATGAAA
This sequence comes from Thermoanaerobacter thermocopriae JCM 7501, assembly GCF_001310975.1. Taxonomy (GTDB): domain Bacteria; phylum Bacillota; class Thermoanaerobacteria; order Thermoanaerobacterales; family Thermoanaerobacteraceae; genus Thermoanaerobacter; species Thermoanaerobacter thermocopriae. The sequence goes on along the minus strand of NZ_BAZY01000027.1, from coordinate 16,136 downwards.
ATTAAAACTGTGGAATTTACCAGATCTGCTTTTAATGAGGAGCAGTATCCAAAAGACGATCTTCCCCAAATAGTAATTGCTGGGAGGTCAAACGTGGGCAAATCTACATTGATAAATACAGTACTAAATAGAAAAAATCTTGCAAAAACAAGTTCAAGACCTGGCAAAACTCGAGGTATAAACTTTTATTTGATAAACAACAAATTTTATTTAGTAGATTTGCCTGGATATGGCTATGCAAAAGTTTCAAAAGAAATGAAAAAACAATGGGCGCATAATATAGAAACTTTTCTCAACACCTCTCGCAATTTACGACATGGATTACTTTTAATAGACATACGAAGAGTTCCAACTGAAGACGATTTATTAATGATAAATTGGTTTAAATATAAAAATTTACCTTTTACTGTAGTACTAACTAAAGCGGATAAAGTAAGCAAATCACAAGCCCAAAAAGCGGTGAAAGATGTTTGTAAAATTTTTAACATTAATCGAGAAGAGGTTGTAATATTTTCTGCGTTAGAAAAGATTGGAGTATCACAAGTGTTATCAATTTTTGAAAAGAATGTGTAAAAATGAGATTTTGAGCGATTTTGCGAGAAATTTAATTGACGAGAAGAATAATTATTTAAAATTTTGACAAATTAGTTACAGATAGTGTATTTTAAATGTTATAAACAATTTGTATTAAAAATTTATAAGAGGTATAATTTATGGGTGAAATTCTGTTGATAGTTAAAATATTGACAGAAAGTATTTTGATATGCGAAATATTTTGTATCAGAAATTTTTGAGTTGAAGATTTTACATTACGGGTTTATAATTATATGTGTTGGGGGGGTAAGAAAAAGGAGGCGAATTAAGTGCAAATACAATCACCAGTAGTGTTTACAATACCTCTATTTGGCGGCATACCTGTTACAATGACAGTAGTAGTTGAGTGGATTATAATGGCTGTATTGATTGTTGCTGCTTCTGCAGTTACAAAAGGATGGAAACTAGTGCCTGAAGGTACACAGAATATGGTAGAGCTTATAATAGAGGGATTTAATAAATTTGTAGAGAATTCTTTAGGGGAGTATTGGAAAGATTATACTCCCTATTTAGGAACTGTAGCAGCTTTTTTGATTTTGGCCAACACTATAAGCATTTTTGGATTAGCACCTCCTACTAAAGATATAAGTGCGACTTCTGCTCTTGCCCTTATGTCAATTATTACTGTTGTTATAGCTACCATAAGAGCAAGAGGAGTTAAAGGGTATGCAAAATACTTTTTTAAGTCTCCAATAAATTTTTTTATTAATGTTTTAGATTTATTTACAAGGCCTTTGTCATTGGCAACCCGACTCTTTGGCAATATATTTGCAGCTGTTACAATAATGGGACTTATAGAAAGGGCCGTCCCAATAGTGCTTCCTGCGGTATTTAGCATATACTTTGACCTTTTTGACGGTCTTTTACAAATGCTAGTGTTTGTGTTTTTGACAATGCTGTATATTCAAGAGGCCATAGAAGAATGAATGACAATTAATAATAAACGACAAAGAATTAAAAATTAGAATTAAAAATTATAATAAATTAATAATGAAAAGGAGATGATTTAAATGGATTTGACAGTTATTGGCGCAGGTATTGCTGCATTAACAGGTATAGGAGCAGGTATTGGTATAGGTATTGCTACAGGGAAGGCAGTAGAGGCTGTGGCAAGGCAACCCGAAGCAGGTGGGAGGATTATGCAGCTTCTTTTATTAGGTGGCGCTCTTGCTGAGGCGACAGCCATTTATGGCTTACTGGTAGCATTCCTCATAATAATATTAAAGCCATAAGCTCAAAAGAGATTTCCTGATGAAAGAAGGGAAAAAAGTTGGGCTTTTTTAACATTTGGACTTTCATCTTTACAATAATCAACATACTTGTTCTCTACTATATACTAAAAAGGCTCTTATTTAAACCTGTTACGCAATTTCTTGAAGATAGAGAAAACAAGATTAAGTCTTCTTTGGAAGAAGCAGAAAGAGAAAAACAGGAGGCTTACAATTTAAAAGCAAAATATGAGGAAATATTGCAAAATGCAGACAATGAGAAAAAAGCTATTATTGAAAGGGCGCAAAAATTGCGGAAGAAAGAGCAAACAAAATTATAGATGATGCTAACAAAGAAGCTAAGGCTATAATAGAGAGAGCTAAGGAAGAAGCGAGTTTGGAAAAGATTAAAGCAATGCACGATTTAAGAGAAGAATTATCTCAACTGGTCATTGATGCCGCTTCTCGTGTGCTGGAGAAAAAGCTTCCAATTAATGATGAAGACATCATAGAGGAAGTAATCGAGGAGGCTGGGGCATCATGGCACAAGTAATTGCTAAGCGGTATGCTTATGCCCTTTTTAATGTAGCAAAAGAGCAAAATAAATTGAAGGAATATCGCGATGAGTTAATGAAAGTAATGGAAATCTTGCAAATTGACAAGGTAAAACAAATTTTTAATAATAAAAGCATTGATAAAACCAAAAAGATAAAATTTGTAGAACAAATTTTGAAAGATTTTGATAGAGAAATAGTAAATTTTATAAAAGTCATAATATCAAAACAAAGAGAAAACATGATTGGGGAAATTATAGATCAATTTACGAGTTTGTATAAAGACTATTTTAATATAGTGGATATAAAAGTCATTTCCGCCCATCCACTGAGTGAGGACGTATTGCAAAAGCTTAAAGAAAGATTAGAAAAAAAGCTGTCAAAAAGCGTAAACATAGAGCCATTAGTCGATAAAAATATATTAGGTGGCTTAAAACTCATCATTGGAAACACTGTAATTGATGGTTCGATAAAAGCAAGGCTTAATGCACTTCTTAAAAATATTAAACAGGCAATGTAAACTCAGTTTAAGAAGGTGAAAATATGGCCATAAAACCCGAAGAAATAAGTTCAGTTATAGAAGAAAAAATAAAAAATTTTGATTTCAACATTGAAACACAAGAAATTGGTCATGTTATTCAGTCAGGGGATGGAATTGCCAAAATTTATGGCCTTGACAATGCTATGTTGGGAGAAATGGTGGAGTTTGAAAGCGGAGTCGTGGGAATGGTCTTAAATCTTGAAGAAGACACGGTTGGTGCTGTAGTTATTGGAGACCCTGAAAAAGTTAAAGAAGGGGATACAGTAAAAAGAACAGGAAAAATCATGGAAGTGCCTGTTGGGAAAGAAATGTTAGGAAGAGTAGTAAATCCTCTAGGGCAACCCATTGACGGCAAAGGGCCAATAAACTATGAGGCAGAACGCCCTATTGAATATCCAGCTCCACCAATCATCAAAAGGAAATCTGTTGATACACCTTTACAAACAGGCATTTTGGCCATAGATTCTATGATTCCAATAGGAAGAGGGCAGAGGGAATTAATAATAGGAGATAGACAGACAGGCAAAACTGCAATAGCCATAGATACTATAATAAATCAAAAAGACAAAGGTGTATATTGTATATACGTTGCTATAGGACAAAAAGCCTCAACTATTGCAGGGATTGTAGATATGCTTCAAAAACATGGCGCTATGGAATATACAACAGTTGTTGCCTCAACTGCCAGTGACTCAGCCGCACTTCAGTATATTGCACCTTACGCAGGATGTGCCATAGGAGAACATTTTATGTACCAGGGTAAAGATGTATTAGTGGTTTATGATGACTTGTCCAAACACGCAATAGCTTATAGAACTATATCCTTGCTTTTGAGAAGGCCACCGGAAGGGAAGCATACCCTGGTGATGTGTTCTACCTTCACTCAAGGCTTCTTGAACGCTCTGCGAGACTTGCAGATGAATACGGCGGAGGTTCTTTGACTGCTCTTCCCATTGTTGAGACGTTGGCAGGGATATATCGGCATATATTCCAACAAATGTAATTTCAATTACGGATGGACAGATATATCTTGAATCAGAGCTTTTCCATGCAGGGATACGGCCAGCTATAAACGTGGGCTTATCTGTATCCCGAGTAGGCGGTGCTGCACAAATAAAGGCGATGAAAAAAGTGGCAGGCCATTTAAGGCTAGAACTTTCTCAGTATAGAGAATTACAGGTTTTTGCTCGTTTTGGTTCTGACTTGGACCAAGCGACCCTTGACGTTTTAAGACAAGGGGAAAGGATAATTGAAATCACAAAACAACCTCAATATCAGCCAATGCCGGTCGAAGATCAAGTAATTGCCATATATACTGTGATGAATAGATATGTAACTGATATTGAGGTAGAAGAAGTGAGACCTTTTGTAAAAGGACTTTTAGAATTTTTAGATATAAATTATCCCGAAATAAAACAGTCAATAAGGGAAACAAAAGATTTAACCTCTGAGACAGAGGAAAAGTTAAAAGCTGCAATTTTGGAATACAAACAAAAGTACGCCCCAAAGGGTGATAGCTAATGGGAAAAAGAGATATAGCCTTACGTATCAAAAGCGTCAAAGAGACCAGAAAGATTACAAGAGCTATGTATTTAATATCAGCTTCAAAGTTTCAAAAGGCAAAAGTCATGTTAGACAATGTAAGACCTTATTATCATAAGGTTTTGCTTACTATGAGGGATATATTGCTTCACACCGGGGAAGTTACTTCCCGGTATCTTGAGAAAAAAGAGCAAGACAAAAAGGATAAGAGAAAATCTCTAATAGTCATAACAGGAGATAAAGGCCTTTGTGGCACTTACAATCACAATGTCATAAAAACAGCTCAAGAAATAATTGACAGGGAAAAGATAGACTCAATTGTTGTAATAGGTGAAGTGGGGCGACACTACTTTGTGAAAAAAGGATACAATGTAGACATAGAATTTCTATATACTGCTCAAAATCCAACAACAGCTGCAGCAGGGGAAATAACAGATTTCATACTAAATGCCTATGATAAAGGACTGGTAGACGAAATATCTATTGTCTATACTGAAATGCAAGGACTTGTGCAAAAGGTAAGAGCCTTGAGGCTTTTACCTTTGGATATTGATAATTTTATGGAATTAGCTAAGGAAGGGAAACCTGAAAAGAAGAAAGTAGTAATTGACAGTGACATGGTATACGAACCTTCTGCTGCAGAAGTCTTTAACGTACTTGTTCCTGAGTATCTAAAAGGCCTAATATACAGCATACTTGTTCAAGCTTTCGCTTCTGAACATTTTTCAAGGATGGTAGCAATGGATGGTGCAACGTCAAATGCTGACAAGATGATAAACAGACTTACATTAGAATACAATAAAATGAGACAATCTTCTATTACTCAGGAACTTTCAGAAATAATAGCAGGGGCATCTGTATAAAAGGAGATGATAGATTGAAGAAGGGATATATTACACAGGTCATTGGTCCTGTTGTTGATATAAAATTTGAAGGAGAACTTCCACCTATAAACAATGCTATAAAAATACCCATGGGGGATAGAGAATTAATTGTTGAAGTATCACAGCACGTAGGTGACAATATAGTAAGATGTATTGCGATGGCTCCAACTGATGGCTTACAAAGAGGAATGGAATGTATAGATACAGGCAATACCATAATGGTTCCTGTAGGAAAGGGAACCTTAGGTAGGATGTTTAACGTGTTAGGGCAGCCGATTGATGAATTAGGGGAAGTCAAAGATGTAAAATACATGTCGATTCACAGAAAAGCACCTCCTTTTGAAGAGCAAAGCCCTGCTACTGAAATTTTGGAGACGGGGATAAAAGTTATAGATTTACTAACTCCCTATCCGAAAGGGGGCAAAATAGGGCTTTTTGGCGGGGCTGGTGTTGGCAAAACTGTTTTGATAATGGAGCTTATACGAAATGTTGCGATAGAGCATGGTGGCTATTCAATATTTACAGGCGTTGGTGAAAGGTCCCGTGAAGGAAATGAATTATGGCATGAAATGCAGGAATCAGGGGTTCTCGACAAGACCGCTTTTGTATTTGGGCAGATGAATGAGCACCGGGTGCCAGGATGAGAGTAGCTCTTGCAGGACTTACAATGGCAGAGTATTTCAGAGATGAAGAACACCAAGACGTACTTTTATTTATAGATAACATCTTTAGATTTGTTCAGGCGGGTTCAGAAGTTTCGGCACTTTTAGGAAGAATGCCTTCTGCAGTTGGATATCAGCCTACTTTGGCAACAGAGTTGGGGCTTTTGCAAGAGAGAATTACTTCTACCAAAAAAGGCTCCATCACATCAGTTCAAGCTGTTTATGTACCTGCCGATGACCTAACTGACCCTGCTCCGGCTACCACTTTTACTCACTTGGATGCGACAACTGTTTTGTCAAGAAGTATTGCTGAAATGGGAATATATCCTGCTGTTGATCCATTGGATTCTACTTCCCGCATATTAGAGCCCCATATAGTAGGAGAAGAGCATTATTCTGTGGCAAGAAAGGTACAAGAAATCTTGGAGAGATATAAAGAACTACAGGATATAATCGCCATATTGGGCATGGAAGAGCTGACAGACGAAGACAAACTCATTGTTTACAGAGCGAGAAAAATACAGAGATTTTTATCCCAGCCCTTCTTTGTAGCAGAAACTTTTACTGGAATACCTGGTAAATACGTGCCACTGAAAGAGACCATCAGAGGATTTAAAAAGATTGTAGAGGGAGAAATGGATGACATTCCAGAAGCCGCTTTTTACATGGTAGGAAACATTGACGAAGTCTATGAAAAAGCTGAAAAGATGAAATGAGGTGGAATGAATGGATAAAAATTTTCACCTCGAGGTTTTAACTCCTCATAGAAAATTTTATGAAGGGGATGTGGAAGAGATAATAGTTACTATAACCACTGGTCAAATAGGTATTTTAAAAGGCCATATCCCCATGACAGCAGCCATAGGTACAGGTACTTTGCAGATCAAAGAAGATGGCCAGTGGCGAGAAGCCTTTATTTCCGGTGGCTTTATGGAAGTTAAAAGAGATAGTGTGACAATTTTGTCCAGTGCAGTGGAGTGGCCTGAAGAAATTGATATAGCTCGTGCTCAAGCGGCTAAAGAAAGGGCAGAAGAAAAACTCAGACAAAGAAGAAGTAAACATGAACATCTTTTGGCGGAAGCCGCTTTAAAAAGAGCATTAACGAGGCTCAACATTGCAAGTAAATATCACCGTATGTAAATATAGAACTTCCTACTGGTAATTTAAAAGCAGTAGGAGGTTTTGTTATTTGCCTGTTTCTTTTTCAGGTAGTTCAGAAAGAACTATACCGGTAAACATAAAAATTCCACCTAGTATTGCTCTAAAAGACATTACTTCACCCCCAATTAAAAAAGCAGCTATTGCAGCGAAAACTGGTTCTAATGCAAATATCAAAGCGGCATGGGTAGCAGTAGTATAGGCTTGCATTGTATTTTGTGCAACAATAGCAAAGGCCGTAGCGAAAACACCAGTTATTACAATTGCTGACCATACATTGAAAGATGTAGGTACAAAAGGCTTTTCAAGTAACAAAGTTATAATGCCGCTTAAAAGTGCAACTATTCCTATTTGAATAGTAGCGAGCAAGTATGTATCCAAGGTGGAGGCATATTTTGCTATTAAAACAATCTGCATTCCAAACGCAAAAGCACACAAAAGCGTCAAAAAGTCACCTATGTTAATAGATAAATCAATATTTGCAGTAAGCAGTATAAGTCCTATAAAAGCAAGTACAATTCCCAAAATTGAAGATTTTGAAGGTTTTCTTTTAAGAAACACTGCTTCTAAAATTGGTACTAATACTACGCTAAAGCCGCTTATAAACCCTGATTTGGATGCTGTAGTGTATTTAAGTCCCATTGTCTGAAAGGCATAACCTAAAAAAAGCATTGCCCCAATTACCGAAGCAACAGCCAATGTTTTTTTGTCAATGGTTTTTAATTTTTTATGAAAAATTATTGTAAGAAGCAAAAAAGCTAATAAAAAACGTATAAAAAGAAAGTTGTATACCGGAAGTGTCTGTATAGCATTTTTGACTATTATAAATGTAGTTCCCCACACCATAGTTACTAAGATAAGCACAATGTCGCTTTTAAGTTGCGTTGACAAGCTATCTCCTCCTCGTATGTTACTAAAATAAAGCTATAGTTTAAAGTTGTGAACAATTGGCATACGCCTTCCTATTCCAAAGGCTTTGGTGGTGACTTTGAGTACAGGTGCTGCTTGTTTTCTTTTGTACTCTATTCTGTTGACTTTATTTATAACATCTTTTACCAATTTTTCATCATATCCCTTTTCTACTATTTCTTTTACTGACCTGTTTTCCTCTATATACATTTTCAGTATTTCATCTAAAATCTTATAAGGAGGTAATGAATCTTCATCTTTTTGATTAGGTCTTAATTCTGCAGAAGGGGCTTTTTCAATTATAGAAATTGGAATTATTTCTTTTCTTCTGTTTATATATTTCGCAAGCTCGTATACCATCGTCTTAGGGACATCTGCAATTGGTGCAAGGCTTCCACTCATATCTCCATAAAGAGTGCAATATCCCATTGCCAATTCTGATTTATTTCCGGTAGTTAAAACAATGTGCCCTTCCCTATTTGATATAAACATTAAATAATTACCTCTTATTCTTGCTTGTATATTTTCTTCTGCCAGGTCACCTATGGCGCTGTTATCACCATTGAAAACGGATAAATAACTTTCAAACACGGGCTCTATTGGGATTACTCTAAATTCAATTCCCAAATTTTCAGCCAGTATTCTTGCATCACTTTTACTTCCTTCAGAGGAGTATCTTGAGGGCATTGAGACGGCAAGAACATTTTCTTTTCCTAAAGCTTCTACTGCAATAGCACAAACTACTGCCGAGTCTATTCCACCGCTTAAGCCTACTACTGCCTTTTTAAAACCTGATTTTTTACAATAATCTCTTACACCAAGGACAAGAGCATTATATACCCATGATATATCCTCTTTCATTTCGGGGAGCTCTTTAAAATTTTTCAACTCATCAATATCGACAATTTTAATGTCTTCCTCAAAAGCTTTAAGTTGTACCACTCTTTTGCCCTCTTCATTTACTACAAAACTAGAACCGTCAAATATCAACTCATCATTTGCACCAACTTGATTCACATAGATAAAAGGAATTGCGTACTTTTTTATCTTTTTCTCTATCATTCTACTCTCATGTTTTGTTTACCCAGGTAATAAGGAGAGGCTGAAATATTTATAAAAATATCAGGCTTTAACTTATATTGCTCTTCTAAAACATCAACAGAATAATCTACATTTGGCTCAAAAACATAATCTTTCCATATATCTTCACATATATTAACTCCCAATTTTATTCCTTTAAAAGAAGCTACCTCTCTTAATTGTGCTGGTTTGAAATATCTTTTTTCATCAAACACGTCATAGTTGGGAAGTAAAGTCTTGTCAAAAACCTCGACTATTTTACCGTCATAAATAAAAAAAGCAGAATTATAAAGGTTGCCTTCTGTGTCTTGCCTTACAGTACCCAGTATTACTCCAATTTGATAAGTAGCAGGTAAAACTATTTCATTTATATATTTTTCATTGGCCTTTAAAAAATCTTGCATAAACAAAAAGTCTTTAGGAGGATAGCCTACAGTAGCTAGTTCAGGGAACACCACAAGGTCAGCTTTTTGGTATTTTGCTCTATTTATAAACTCTACTATCTTTTCGAAGTTTCCTTTTATATCTCCTACAACTGGATTTATTTGTGCCAATGCGATTTTCATTAGTTTTCACCCCGCAGTTATAGTACTACAATACATATTTTAGCACATAAAAAGACAAAAAACACTGTTTTCTATCTCCACCTTATCAGCTTTTTTTCAAGATACACTATAAAAATATACATCAAGGCAGACAGTATTGAGAGTATCAAGACACTTGTCATTACTAAATCCAACTTAAAAATTTGACCGCCGTAGACAATCAAATATCCCAAACCTGCCTTAGAAACTAAGAATTCTCCTGTAATTACTCCCACCCAGGAAAGTCCGATATTTATTTTTATGGCGGAAATAATCGTTGGAACACTGGCAGGAAGAATACATTTTGTAAGTATTTGCATTTTTGTGGCACCAAAAGTTTTTAAAAGTTTTATTTTTTCTTCGTCAACTTCCTTAAAACCCGTTTGTAAGCTTATTATAGTGACTATCAGTGAAATAGCGAGAGCCATTGTAATTATTGGAGCTTCTCCATTTCCCATCCAAACTATAAATATAGGACCCAATGCAATTTTAGGGAGGCTATTGAGTACTACTAAATAAGGTTCTGCAACTTTTGACAAAAAGTCTGACCACCACAAAAGTATAGCGATTATCATGCCAATTATTGTGCCAAGAGTAAAACCTATTATCGTTTCACTCAAAGTAACCCATATGTGCATAAAAAAATAACCATTCTGGCTTAAAGTCATCATAGTTTTTAACATTCTTGAAGGCTGACTGACCAAAAAAGGGTCTACAATTTTGTATCTTGCTACAATTTCCCATGCTGCAAAAAAGAGGACTAATATTGTAAATTGAGTGATTCGCACCAATATGTTTTTTCTCTTTACCTTTTTTAAAAATTCCCTGTGCTCTTTTGAAATATAAGGGGTTGCTGCTTCATACATGGACATTCAACTCCTTCCAAATAGAATTAAAATATTCTCTAAACTCAGGGGCTTTTCTGCACCCTATTGGAGAGCGGTCTTCACAGGTTAAAATAATGTCATAAATCTTTTTAACATGGGCAGGCCTATTTGATAGAACTATAATTCTGTCACACATAGAAATTGCCTCTGAGATATCGTGGGTTACTATGACCGCAGTTTTTTGCTCGTATTTAAGAATTTTATACACTTCATCGGATATAGCAAGTCTTGTTTGGTAGTCTAAAGCAGAAAAAGCTTCATCTAATAAAAGTATATCAGGTTTTAAAGCCAATGTTCTTATGAGAGCGGCTCTTTGCCGCATTCCTCCTGACAATTGATTGGGATAATAGTTTTTAAACTCTCTAAGGCCGTATTTTATAAGCAAACCTTCTGCGTATTTTTTGGATTCTTCTGTTAGGCTTTTTTGTATTTCAAGTCCAAGTAGCACATTTTGCCATATATTTCGCCATTCAAAGAGGTGGTCTTTTTGAAGCATATAGCCTATTTTTCCATTTACCTCTATACTTCCGTAAGAAGGCTTTAAAAGGCCGGAAATAATCGAAAGAAGAGTAGATTTACCACAACCAGAAGGGCCTATAATCCCTACAAATTCTCCTTCGTACACATCAAAAGAAATATTTTTTAAAGCTTCAGTTTCACCATCTAAGGTGTGATAATTAAAGGATACATCTTTGAGGCTGACCATTATTTTATTCATAAAAGACACTCCCTTCTATGCGAAGTTAATAAAATGGGAGTTGTGCTCAATATGGGACGGACATATTGAGCACAATTTAAAACTTTACTTTTTGATCATTTTTTCAGCTTTTTCAGCGAAAGTATTGTTGATTAGAAGGTGAGAGTCCACCTTTTCTTTTATTACACCTGCATCTAAAAGTATATTTTGTAGGAAATCAAAGTCCTCAGCTTTCATTTTTAGAGTGGTGCCCCAGGTGTTTTGACTTTTGTACCTATCAATTGCTGTCGCCATAAGGTCTACATCAGCATCTGGGAAGAAAGGCTTAATTGCTTCCGCTACTTCTTTAGAGGTGTGAGAGTCTACCCATAGCATCCCTTTATATACTGCATTCACAAAACGCTGTATTATATCAGGATGTTTTTCAATATAGCTTTTTCTTGCATTAAAAGTGGTATAAGGAACTTCATGACTGGAGGCGCCAACTGATGCAACGATGTATCCTCCCTTTTCCTTTTCGACTAAAGAAGCTGTAGGCTCGAATAATGCCACATAATCTGCATCAGAGGACATAAAGGCACCGGCTGTGGCTGTAAATTGAAGATTGGTGATAAGGGTCAAATCTGTCTTTGGGTTTATGCCGTGCTCTTTTAAAATGTATTCCAGTGTCATTTGAGGCATCCCACCGGGTCTCCCGCCTATTACCTTTTTACCTCTTAAATTTTCCCATTTAAAGTCCGGTTCAGGCTTTTTTCCCAAGAGAAAAGATCCATCTTTTCTTGTCAATTGACCAAAATTTACAAGATAATCATCTCTTCCTTCTTTAAGTACGTATACAGTCGTTTCGGGCCCTTGAAGCCCTATGTCTGCTGTGCCAGACAAAACAGCTGTTGCTGCTTTATCTGACCCTTGAGCAGTTGTAACGACAAGCTCTAGTCCCTGTTCTTTGAAAAAGCCTTGGCTTACAGCTACGTAATAGGGAGCGTAAAAAATAGAATGGACTGTCTCTATGAAATTGATTTTTGTAAATTTTTTACTTTTATTAGTACACCCTGCAAATAAAGAAACTGTTAGGGCTAATACTAAAAGGAATACAATTAAGTACTTAAGCCTCATATCCATCCTCCTTTTTCTATTTTCACTTTATTATATTCTTGCAGTTAAAATGTGTGATTGACACAAATTGTGCCTTTTTGCGATTTTAAATTTGTAAATGATATTTGATAAAAAGAAGGAAAAGTGAAATTTTTGTCGAATATGTATATACTGTGGTCTTAATGGATTAAAATGCTACAAGAGAAGGGGATTGAAGATGGCACAAAAAGTAGCTGCAAAAAAAGGAAAGACAATAAAAAAACAAGCCAAAAATGTGTCTAGAAGTTTAATAGGCATAAATACAGTATTTTACATACTCCTTTTAATTCTTGTATTTTATCCACCTTTTTTTAGAGGCATGTACTTTGAAAAAGAAATGTTCCTACGATTGCATTGACTTCTGCAGTATTTATTATATGGGCTATCTTTAAAATTGTGAAAAAAGAACCTATAGTGAGTACTACCCTAGATTATGCTGCTTTATCTCTTGTAGGGGCATACATAATCTCTACTTTTTTGCGGTAAATATAAGAGCGAGCATAGGTGAAGTTTTGAGATATTTTGACTATTTGTTCATATATTTTATGGCTAGTAGAACCGTAAGAGATAACAAAAAATTTTTATGTTGTTAAACGTGCTAGTTTTAAGCTCTTTTGTTGTGGCAATTGTGGGACTTGGGTCTTCAGTTAATCTCATTCATTACAACGGTTCATGGGTAGGAGGCAGGATAAACTCTACTTTTCAATACCCCAATACAACAGCTTCATTTTTGATGGCTTTTTTCCTTGTCAATCTAGCTTTAATTTCTTACACTGATAATAAATATTTAAAGGCAATATACGGAGTGACCGCTTATACACAGTTTTATGCTTATGTATTTACCTTGTCTCGCGGCGCATGGCTTATGCTTCCTTTCCTTGGCATTATCCTCATGCTTTTGATGCCAAGGGGCAAAAGAATAGAACCTTTTATATATTTTGTGGGAGTTGTGATTGCTTCAGCACTTCCTATAGTAAAGTTTAATTCGGCAGTTGCCAGCGGTGTAGCTTCTACCTTAATCAAATGGTATTTGATTGGGGTTTTTGCTTCACTAATTGTTACATACGCAATAAGCTTTATTGTAAGTATTGTCAATAAAATAAATGTAAGAGCAGGAATAGCTATTGCTGCAGTAACTGGAGTTTTTGTGTTAGCGGCAGGGTATATAGTTTTTACGACACAAGTCCCTTTGACTTTAAAACATGATGCAGAGGAGCCTGACAGTATAAAAAGTGTTACAAGGTTTGTAAGTGCAGAACCTGATAGAATATATGTGTTAAAATACGAAGTTACAGCTAAAAATCCCTCAAATAAAGATTGGGCTTACGGTATAATAATAAACAGTAGAAATGAAAATGACCAATCTACTAAAATTGCAGAATTTTACGATAAAGACAATTTCGTAGGAGAAAAAACAATAGAATTTACTACTTTGAAAGACACAAAAAGGCTTTCCATAACATTTGTGAATAACTTCCAAAATACGTCAGTAACTTTTACAAAAGCACAAATATATCCTAAAAATGCTCCTCATGAAATACAAAACATAATGTTAAAATATAAATACTTGCCAGAGGATATTGCATCCCGTGTACAAGATATAGACTTTACCAGCCGCAGTAGTTCACAGAGGATGCAATTTTACAAAGACGGGTTTAAAATTTTCAAAGATTATCCTATATTTGGAGCAGGTGGCGGCGCATGGTCATCACTATATTTTAAATACCAATCTTACCTGTATTGGACTACACAAACCCATAACTATTTCATGCAGGTGCTTTTAGATACCGGTATTATTGGAGCTATCGCTATAGTATTTTTGTTAGTGTCACTTTTCAGGAGCATGTACAGAGTATATAAAGGATATTTAGAGGACAAAGGCGGAATTTTAATTGCTGCTGTTATAGTAAGCGTAGTAAGTCTTTATGCTCATGCTGCAATGGATTTTGACCTGTCGCTTTCTGCGGTATCTATTGCACTTTGGGCATTAATTGGTGTAATAAACTCTTTGGATATACTAAAATTTAAAATAAAAGACAAAAAGATTTACTTAAACTATTTAGCAATACTAGTAGCCTTCGTTGTAATGTTTATGTCTGGTTCTATGTCAGTAGCGTTAAGTTATGCTGTAAAAGGGGATAACTTTTTGAGACAACAAATTTGTTTGGCAGAACAAATTACGAAAAAGCAGTATCCTATGACCCATGGAATGCAAAATACAGAATGACATACGGGCAAATTTTAACTGCCTTGGTGACCAGTTAAAGGATGCTGTAAAGCTTCAAAAAGCGATGTTTGAGGAAGAAAAAGCCGTGCAGTTAGAGCCTTTCAATTCTCAACTTAATGCACAATTAGGGGCTTTCTACCTTGCACATGGACAAATTGACCTTGGCCTTAAATACGTATTAAAAGCGGTAGAAGTACAACCATTGAGGCCAGAAAATTATCAGCAATTAGCTGATGCTTATAACAAGGTTGGTATGTATTATTTAAACAATGGAGATAAAGAAAAGGCAAAGGAATTTTTGCAAAAAGCGGTTGATGTGCAAAAAATGTTTGACAAAGCAAACTCCAAATCCTTAGAGCCCAAACCTATGACTGAAACGACCAAAAAGATAATAGAAGAATCCAAAAAGGTACTTCAAGAGATACAATAAAGGTGTATCTCTCTTTTTTTATCTTGATTACTCATAATAGAAATGGTATGATAAAGTCAGCAAAGGTTTTTATATGTTTTCATCAGTTCTTACTTTGTCATCTCACGACTCCCCAGTAAATTGGACATCGAGATACACTATAAAGTGTGTCTTTTTTTGTAAAGTATGGTATAATTAATTAACTGATAAAATATTACTTCTTTATTATTTTGAACCATTACTTTTATTTTATCTTTCTAAGTAGTAAAGTACCACGAAAAATCTCAGTTAAAAAGCGCAAAATAAGGAAAATTAGGAGTGGTAAGAATGAAGAAAATACCCTATGGAATGTCAAATTTCAGAGCGATGAGAGAAGAAGGATATCTTTACGTAGACAAGACGATGTATATAGAGAAGATAGAGAACCTAAACAGCAAATACCTGTTTTTCATAAGGCCGAGAAGATTTGGGAAAAGTCTTTTTCTTTCCACATTAGAGAACTATTATGACATAAACAATGAGAAAGACTTTGAAAAACTATTTGGCGACTTGTATATAGGGAAGAATCCGACAAAACTAAGAAACAGTTATACGGTATTAGAGCTTGACTTTTCAGGATTAGATACAGGCAATAGAGAAAGATTAGAAAAATCCTTTAAACAAAACCTAATTGATTCAATAAGCAGCTTTTTAAACAAATACCGAAATATGTTTAAAGACATAGACGAAATAAAAGAGCATATCAAAAAGAAATCAGATATAAAATCAATAATAAACCAACTAATTGAAGAAGTAGAGAAAGTAGGTAAAAAGATTTATCTAATAATAGACGAATATGACCATTTTGCCAATGACATAATAGCGATGGGGGACAGTGAATTTTATAGAGAGATAGTGAGGGCATCAGGTTTTGTAAGGGACTTTTATGAGACATTGAAGATAGGGACAAAAAGAGTAATAGACAGGATATTCATAACGGGTATATCCCCGATAATGTTGGATGACTTAACAAGTGGATTTAACATAGCATTAAATGTCACAATGGATTTAAGCTTAAATGAGATGC
>NZ_BAZY01000026.1 GCF_001310975.1 Thermoanaerobacter thermocopriae JCM 7501 | reverse complement strand
TATAGAATAGGTTGTTTAATGGTAATGTCCACCTCCTACGAAGAAAATTTGTGGGAGGTTTTTGTTGTTTACTAAATAATCTCGTGCTATAATTTTTTATAAAGTTAAAACATTAAGTATGTGCGAAACAATAGGAGTGATTATGAATAAAATACCTTGCTGATATGAGTAAAGTTCTCAATAGGCGGTGGAAAAATGTCTGAGACTTTATCATATAAAAATTACAACCCTCGCTTAAGTAAAAAAAACGAAGATAGAATTTTTGGAAAAGGCCATATTGGAGGAAAAGCTTCAGGACTTTGCTTTGCAGAAGAGGTAGTAGAAAAGTATAGCGACGTTTTTAAGCAATGTGTAAAAATACCTGAAAGCTTTTTTATAGCTACTGACTATTATCAAATGTTTTTAGATTACAACGATTTAAATGATATAACAGAAGATACTCCTTATGATGAAGCAGAAATAAGATTTAGGGAGACTAAATTTCCCACAGAATATGAAAAGATATTGTATGAAATTTTAAGTAAGATGCACTATCCTTTAGCTATAAGGTCTTCCTCTTTATTAGAGGACAATATAAAATATTCTTTTGCTGGCAAATATTATACTACGTTTATTCCCAATAGAGGCTCAGATAGAGAAAGAGTTAAGCAACTAGAAAAAGCTATTAAAGAAATTTATTTAAGCGTATACAGCCTGATGCTGTTGCTTACAGAAAAAAGCATGCACCGGGCCAGAAGGATCTAATGGGGGTAATTGTGCAACAACTAATAGGTTCCCAAAAAGGAGTATATTTTTATCCAGAAGTTTCTGGAGTAGGATTTTCTCGAAATTATAGGCGGTGGACCGATAGAATTAAAATAGAGGACGGAGTTGTGAGATTAGTTTTTGGTTTGGGTACAAAGTGTACTGGTAGAGGATATGCGAGAATTTTTTCCCTTACTAATCTGAGATTAAGACCGGAAGGCAATAATCCAAAAGAAATAGCTAAAAATTCTCAGGAAGCTTTTGATGTACTAAATTTAATTACAGGGGAAGTGGAGACCTATAACATAAATGAAGTGCCGCAATTTTTAACGTATCATGATAAAATAGGTGATATTGCACAAACATACTCTAAAAGGGAGAATGCTATTTTGGATATTAATATACTTAATAAAAGCAATGATGTTTTTGATAAATATATTTTTACCTTTGAAAACTTTCCGAGGAGGCATAAAGGGTTTTTCAGCATAATCTCTAATTTATTTAAATATCTTGAGAAAGAAATGGAAATGGCAGTTGACATTGAATTTGCTTATGACTTAAAAAAAGACGAGTTTTATCTTCTTCAAACACGACCATTAAGTTCTTATGAGAGTTTCAGAAAAGTCCACATTCCTAAAGATATTGAAAAAAAATGTGTCTTGTTGAAAGGGGATAGGATGCTTACAAATGGCATCTTGAAAAACATAAGATATATAGTATACGTAGATCATAAAGTTTATAGCCAATATAAAGATAAACATGAAATTGCGCGAATAATAGGTAGACTCAATAAAAGTATAGGAGACAAATACATTCTTGTAGGTCCGGGAAGGTGGGGGTCTTCCAATCCATATTTGGGGGTACCTGTTATATACAACGAAATATCTAATGCTGCTATGATTGTAGAGCTTGGAATAAAAAATGGCGATTTTATGCCAGAACTTTCTTATGGAACTCACTTTTTTGCTGATTTAGATATTGACAATATTTTATACATGCCAGTATTTGATGGTTATAAAGATAATATTTTCAATGAAGAATGGTTTAAGAAAGGGACATATATCGACACGGCTGTCAAAATATTTGAAGGACGATTTGATGCTTATTTAGATGGAGACAAAATGATAGGGTATGTAATTTCCCATGAGAAGTAAGTCGATATATGTATAAAAAAATATAAAAATAACAAAAAATGAGACTTAAGTCCTATTTAAAGTAGCAAAAGTATATAATATAATTTAAAATGTAAGAATGATTCCCCTTTTCCCCATAAAATTTAATATATTCTGCACCCCCAACCCAATGTAGGCTGCTTTAAAGCAGCTATTTTTTTGTTTTTACTAACGTTTAGTCTTTTTTAAATTTATTTCACAAAGCGGTTCTGTGCTTATTACAATTATTCCTCAAGGTATTACCATAACCCATACAACTTTATACACTTATTAATGTCACAATATATACCGTGGGCGATCTAATACGATACAAACAAAGTAAAATTTAGCAAAGTTGTGACAAGAAGTGTACAAAGTGTCAGTTTGGCTGGCCTTAAAGAAAACCAGCGGGCTATACAAGTTACTACGCCTTTTTACAGTAAGTACTGGTCCTGTGGGGTGTAACTGTACAAAATGGCAGTTCTATTTAGTTACCTACTGAAACTCTATAAGGAGTCTCTTGCTTATTTATGAAATAGAATAATAGAATAAAGGTATACATATTCGCATATATTTTATTGAGTATATAAGATTTGGAGGGGAAAAATGAAATATGCCATTTACGGGGTTTTTTTAATATTTTTTAGCTTAATAATTTTACCTTCTATAATAGTTTTTGGTTTTAATCCTCACAGAACTTCTTCCACACCTGAAAATGAGGTCAAACTCATTAATGGAGGGAATCTGGTAAAAGTAGATAATTTGAATAATAAAGATTATCATACAGTAAATGTATTTATAACAAATCAAAATAAAATTCAAAAAATTGATTTGGAGGAGTACGTAAAAGGGGTAGTTGCAGCGGAAATGCCTGCGGAATTTGAAATAGAGGCACTAAAGGCACAAGCTGTTACAGCGAGAACTTATGTACTCTCGAAAGAAATAGTTTTAGGAGGCAAGGGTTGCCAGCTACATCCAGGAGCTGATGTGTGTACCGATTCTGAACATTGCCAAGCATGGCAATCGGAGGAGGAGTTGAGGCAAAAATGGGGAGAAAATTTTGACAAATATTATGTAAAAATATCACAAGCGGTAGCAGATACAGAAGAACTTGTATTAGTTTACAATGATGCTTTGATTGTACCGGCTTATCATGCTATAAGTGGGGGAAAAACAGAGAATTCCGAGGATGTATGGCAGAGTAAAATACCCTATTTAAGAAGTGTTGTTTCGCCGGGAGAAGAAGTAGCCTCAAAATATAAAACTACTGTTGTAATGTCAAAAGAGGAATTTATAAATAAATTAAAGCAAAAAAAACCTTCTTTGAAATTAGATAATAGCGATATTTTAAATCAAATAAAAGATGTTGAAAGGACTCAAGCCGGGCACATTAAAACGTTGAAAATAGGTAATATGACTTTTGGTGGAGAAGAGATAAGGGAAATATTTGATTTAAATTCTACAAATTTTAACTTTAAAGCACAAGGAAATAACATTGTAATAACCGTCATAGGTTATGGTCACGGAGTGGGAATGAGTCAATATGGAGCAAATGCGTTGGCAAAACAAGGCAAAAAGTTTGATGAAATATTGAAATATTATTATACAGGAGTAGAAATAGTAAAAATTGAAGATTTATTGAAAATACAGCACTGATAAAGTGCTGTATTTTTTGTATAAATAGTTAGGCTAATGGTTAAAATACCATTTGGAGGTGAAAAATGTGAGAATAAACAGGGAGAAGTTAATAAGATTTTTTGATAGAAAGGGTTTTTACATAATATTATTTTTATCCATAGTAGTGATAGCTGCTACCTCAATATATGTCACTAATAATAATTTAAAAAAAATTAGAAGAACTCAGAAAAGCACAGCAGGAAGAAATTAATTCGGCTATTGAAAGTGATTGGAGTTATGAAAAAGAACTAGCACAAGCTCAAAAAGAAAAAGAACAACAAAATAATTCTACAGCTGTTATCAGTCAACAAACGAAAGAAAACTTTCAACCTGTGGCAGAAAACGATGAAGTTAAAAGTTCAGGTAAAAGTGATAGTTTAGAAAACAGCAAAGTAACAACTGTTATGGCAAGCCAATACCTCTACTATAAAAAAAGATAACGATTTATCTTCTGCAAAATTAGTTTTACTAAAGCCTGTAAATGGAGACATAATATTAGAATTTGCCAAAGACAAGCTTGTGTTTTCAAAAACCCTTCAAGAATGGACAACTCATAAAGGTATAGATATTGGCTCAAAGCTAGGAGAACCTGTATTGGCAGCCATGGATGGAATTGTGGCAAAAGTATATAAAGATCCAAAATTAGGGAATACTGTTGTTATAAAAAATGGAAAATGGGAAACGCGGTATGCAAATCTAGAGGATGAGATTTTGGTAAAACAACAAGAAAAAGTAGTAAAAGGACAGCAAATAGGTAAAATAGGGGAATCGGCAAGGTTTGAAGTTAGTGAAGGTCCTCACTTACATTTTGAACTTTTAGAAAATGGAACGCCTGTTGACCCAATAGCCTATTTTGAATAAAAATACCTGTAAAAAAGACTTGAATACTTACTGTATTCAAGTCTCAGCTTGTTGACAAAGTAAAAATTTTTTAAAATAGGATATTTTGCATCGTCACTCCGATGTTCCAAAGCGACAAAACTAAGCTCGACCTTCGGGTTCCGGCAGGGTCCCGGGCACATTCGACCTCCTGTCTCAGGTGCCCGCCTCCGCCATCCTTGGCTTCGGCCCTGCCTCCGCCCTCGGCCTCGCTAAGTTTTGTTAACGCTTTGTCACAAGTCGTGCCTTATGCAAAATATCCAATTTCCGAAAGTTTGTATACAGTCTAAGACTTGAATACTTACTGTATTCAAGTCTTTTTTTGTATTTATAAAGATTCTAATAGCTTCGTTTTGGCATATACATATTAATGAGATTTGAAAATCCAAAGGGGGTTTTGGTTTTGAAAGATTACATAGAAGAGAGAACACTGGAAATATCAAAATACATAATTGAACATAAAGCAACAGTGAGAGAAGCTGCGAAAGTTTTTTGGAGTTAGCAAAAGCACAGTTCACAAAGATGTGACAGAAAGACTTCCCGATATAAATTTTGAATTATATAAAGAAGTAAGAGAGATTCTAAGCAAAAATAAAGCAGAAAGGCATATAAGAGGCGGAAAGGCCACTAAAATGAAATATCAAAAAATGAACAACAAATTTTAAGAAAATAAAAGAGGATTTTGTAAATTTATAGCGAATTAATAAATTGATAATAAATTAAAAATTTCGGCATCATTGTCGATAATTTAAATAGATGCCATTTTTGTCGAAATACATAAGAAAGGTGTGTTTAGATGTTTGCATTCTCTAAGGATATCGGAATTGACCTTGGCACGGCATCTGTCCTTGTCTACATCAAAGGGGAAGGAATTGCTTTAAAAGAACCATCAGTTGTAGCAATGGATAGAAATACTAATAAAATTCTTGCAGTTGGCGAAGAAGCCCAAAGGATGGTAGGCAGGACGCCAGGGAATATATTGGCTATAAAGCCTCTGCGGGCTGGAGTAATTTCTGACTATGACGTTACAGAAAAGATGCTCCGGTATTTTATAAACAAAGCCTGCAAAGGACGGTCTTTAGTAAGGCCCAAAATAATGATTTGTATTCCAAGTGGCATAACACAGGTAGAAAAAAGAGCTGTCATTGATGCAGCAATACACGCAGGAGCGCGAAAAGCTTATCTTATTGAGGAACCTATTGCGGCAGCGATAGGAGCAGGGTTAGACATATCACAACCAAGTGGGAATATGATTGTAGATATTGGGGGAGGCACCACTGACATAGCTGTAATTTCTTTAGGGGGTTCAGTGGTGTCTAAAAGTATTAAAGTAGCAGGTGATAATTTTGACGAAGCAATTATAAGACACATGAGAAAAAAACATCAGATGATAATAGGAGAAAGAATGGCAGAAGAAATAAAAATAAATATAGGTACTGCCTACTTTGATGGCAAAGAAGAGAAAATGCTAGTAAAAGGAAGAAGTTTAATATCCGGTTTGCCACAAAATGTAGAAGTGACTTCCAGTGAAATATGTGAAGCATTAAAAGAGCCCCTTGAAGAAATTGTTGCAGCTGTACACAGTGTATTAGAAAGAACTCCTCCTGAATTAGCAGCGGACATAAGCGACAAAGGTATAGTACTTACAGGGGGCGGAGCATTGCTTAAAGGAATGGACAGACTTTTAAGGGAAAGGATGAATACACCTGTATATCTTTCAAATGACCCTATAAGTTGTGTCGCTTTAGGTACGGGAAAAGCATTGGATTCTCTTGAATTATTAGAAAAATCAGAGACTATAATTGATGTATACAAAATCAAATAAATTAAGAAGGTGATTTTTATGTTGAGAGGGCTTTATGCTGCTTCTTCTGGTATGGTTACTCAGACAAAGATAATGGATGTTTTAACAAATAACCTTGCAAATGTCAATACTACAGGGTATAAAAGGGATATAGTAATTACTTCTTCTTTTCCAAATTTTGAAGTAACAAGATACGGTGGCGATAACGTACCGCCTGATGGGAAAATTGGAAAGGTGGATTACGGGATATTAATTGACACTTTTCATACAAATTTTGAAGAAGGGAGTTTTACTCAAACCAATGGTAAGTTAGACTTTGCAATAGATGGAAATGGCTTTTTTGTGATAGATACCCCCAATGGTCAAAGATATACAAGAGATGGTTCTTTTGTTTTATCAAACGATGGATATTTAGTCACACAAGAAGGATATATTGTGCAAGGAGAAAATGGCCCAATTGAGTTATCACAAGGAGACATTTCAGTGGACGAGATGGGTAACATTAAAAATAATGGTCAATTGGTGGACAGGCTTAGAATTGTGGATTTTGATAATTATGATGGTTTAAGAAAAGAGGGCAATAATTTGTTTTTTATAGATAACAGTGCCAATGTACAAGTTATTCCTGCAACAGGGAGAATAAAACAAGGTTTTTTAGAGCAGTCAAACGTCAATTCAGTTAAGGAAATGGTAAATATGATAAGCGTGATGAGAAATTATGAATCGAATCAAAAAGTTGTAATTGCTTTTGATGAGACTCTTGGAAAAGCTGTCAATGAAGTTGGGAAAGTATAACAAACCATAAGGAGGTAGAAAATTATGATGAGGGCATTGTGGTCTGCGGCTTCTGGTATGACGGCTCAACAGCTTAATGTGGATGTTATTGCGAATAACCTCGCAAATGTGAATACTACAGCTTTTAAAAGAGATAGGGCAGAATTTAAAGATTTAATATACCAAACTTTGCAAAGAGAAAACATATATGGTGGACAAGGCAGACCTGTCAATATGCAAGTAGGAGTAGGTGTGAGACCTTCGGCAATTGTAAAAGATTTTACTGAAGGAAGTCTCCAGCAGACAGATAATCCTTTAGATTTGGCATTAGATGGAGAAGGCTTTTTTGCTGTACTGGGGCCTGATGGCACAGTTTATTACACAAGGGATGGAAGTTTCAAACTAAGTGCGGACGGTAACACTTTGATGTTAGTGACTGCTGACGGTTATCCTGTATTAGATGACAGAGGGAATCCTATAGTTTTTGACAGGACTGAGAAAGATATTTCGGTATCACCTTTAGGAGTAATAAGCGTAAAGAATGCTAATGGAACTACTCGAGAAGTAGCTACTTTAGGAATATACAATTTCGTCAATCCGCAGGGGCTTTTAAGTGTTGGTAATAATCTATATGAGCCAACAGAAGCGTCAGGACAGCCTGGCACAAGAGATGACTTTGAAGGAAGAATGGGTAAAGTTATGCAAGGATTTTTAGAGACCTCAAATGTCCAAGTGGTGAAGGAAATGGTGGACATGATTGCCGCACAAAGAGCTTATGAGATAAATTCAAAAGCTATCCAAGCAGCTGATGAAATGCTTGGAATTGCAAATAATTTGAGAAGATAGTTTATTGAAAGGAATGACTTTACATGGAAATAAATCCTGTAGATAATATTAATATAAATAACTTACAGATTTATTTACAAAAGCACAGTAGTGATTTTGAGAGAATAATTCAACAGGCGATAAAAGATAAAGACCAGCAAAAACTTAAAGAAGCGTGTCAGCAGTTAGAGGCAGTTTTTATAGGGATTATGTTAAATGAGATGAGAAAGACAATTCCAGAGGACCCTTTGACAGGAGATAGTCTTGCAAATGATGTTTTTACCTCTATGTTATATGATAAATATGCGGAGATGTTAGCTCAAAATGGCTCTTTTGGACTTGCGGAACAAATGTATAATCAACTTTCTAAAAAAGTATAAAAGCTATTATTTTTACCTACTAACTTTTGACACGCACAAGGCGCTTGCCCTTTTTATTTTTCATTTTTTTGTGATATAATCAATGATAAGCTATTTGCTTTGTTTATTCTTATAATTTGGCTAAAAAGGGGTGAAACATAGGGTGGAAAACAAGGACATAAAAAAAATTCTTCCACACCGATACCCTTTTTATTGGTGGATAGAATAATAGAAATCGAAGAAGGGAAAAAAGCTGTTGGAATAAAAAATGTGACGGCTAATGAACCTTTTTTTCAAGGGCATTTTCCAGACAACCCTATAATGCCAGGAGTTCTTATTATTGAGGCATTGGCGCAAGTAGCCGGTATTGCTGTTATGAATATAGAAGAATTCAGAGGCAAATTAGGGCTTTTTACAGGTATTGATAAATGTCGTTTCAAAAAAGTGGTAAGGCCTGGTGACCAACTTGTTTTAGAGGTTTTGATAGATTCTATAAAGATGGGACTTGTTAAAGCTAAAGGTATTGCAAAAGTTGGAGATGAAATTGCAGCTACTACAGAGCTTATGTTTATAATGACTGAAGAGGGGTAGGAGTTGAATATATGTCGACAGCTAAAAAAACTGTAAAAGCAGCTGGCATCATAATGATAATAACTCTACTGAGTAAAGTATTTGGATTTTTGAGAGATATGACTTTAGCTTTCCAATTTGGTACCTCTGTTTCCATGGATGTATACAATATGGCAACTGTTATACCTATGATACTTTTTGCAGCGGTGACTGCAGCAATAGCTACTACTGTTGTACCAATATTTACGGAATACTTTCAAAAAGATGGAAAACGGAAGGCATTTGATTTTATAAACAATTTGCTAGGGATAGTCTTATTAGCGACTATAATTTTAACTATTTTAGGCTTTTTATTTGCGCCTTATCTGGTAAAGTTTGTGGCGCCAGCTTTTACAGGGGAAAAATTTGAGTTGACAGTAAAACTTACAACTATATTATTACCTACAATGGTGTTCATTGCTGCATCTAATATTTTCACTGGTGCTCTTCAGTCTATGGAACATTTCACTATTCCAGCTATGATAGGCATCCCTTACAATATTATCGTAATAACGGTAGCAATTTTATATGGAGACAAATTTGGAATTACAGCAGTAGCTTATTCTATTATTATTGCTACTTTTCTACAAGCATTAATGCAATTACCTGTTTTGTACAAATTAGGTTATAGATTTAGGGTGAAAGTAGATTTCAAAGATGAAGGAGTAAAAAGGGTCGTTTTATTAGCAATGCCTGTACTTATGGGAACAGGTATACAAACTATAAATGTGTATGTAGATAGAGTTATAGCTTCTTTTTTGCCTGATGGGAGTATTGCTGCATTGAATTATGCCAATAGGCTTAATATGTTTGCGCTAGGTATTTTTTCAACAGCAATTGCAACTGTCATATATCCTGTTTTATCTAAGCATTCAGTAGCTGATGACACAGAAGGTTTTCTAAAAAGTTTAAATTTTGCAGTGAGTGGTATTTTATATATATTAATACCTGTATCAGTCGGGGCAATGGTACTCCGAATGCCTATAATAAAAGTATTATTTGAAAGAGGAGCTTTTGATGAGAATTCAACATATCTTACTTCAATTGCCCTTTTTTATTATGCGATAGGAATGACTGCATATGGCCTGAGAGATGTCTTAAGTAGAAGTTTTTACTCTATGAAAGACACAAAAACTCCAATGATAAATGGTGCCATGGCTGTATTATTAAATATTGCACTTAATTTAATTTTGGTAAGATATTTAAAATTAGGAGGACTTGCACTTTCTACTTCTATTGCGGCTATATTTGCTACTTTTCTTTTATTTTATTCTTTAAAAAGAAAAGTAGGGAAAATAGATGGAAAATACATGTTTATGAGTTTTATAAGAGCAATGTTGGCATCAATTGTAATGGGGGTACTAGTGCATTTTATGTATAATAATTTTATTGTTAAAATGCCGTCAGACAAAAGAATTTATGAGGCTATAGCCCTGTTTATAACTATATTAGCAGGGGCTATAATTTACTCGGTTATTGTATTGGTTATTGATAGGTCTGCTTTTTCCTATTTTAAAAAAGGCATAAGATTTGTAAATTCTAAATTTGTAAAAAATTAATTTTATAAATGAGGTGATATCATGAAATCAAAGGTATATTTTTACAATCTGAGAGCGAATAAAGCCAGCAGTAGTTTGTCCTCCAAAGTAGCGAGAATTTTTGATGTAGCAGGTTTTAAAAACATTATTGATAAAAATGACTTGGTAGCTATAAAAATTCATTTTGGAGAAAAGGGAAACAACGCTTACATCAACCCTATATATGTAAGAAAAGTGGTTGATAAAATCAAGAGTTATGGGGGAAAGCCCTTTTTAACAGATACAAATACTCTTTACAAAGGTAGTCGTTCAAATGCAGTTGACCATTTGACAACAGCAATTGAAAATGGTTTTGCATATGCTGTTGTAAATGCACCAATAATAATTGCTGACGGCATTTTAAGTAAAGACTCTGTAGAAGTGAAAATTGACAAAAAACATTTTGATACTGTAAAAATTGCTTCAAATATTTTTTTTGCAAACTCAATGATTGTAATGTCACACTTTAAAGGTCATGAATTGGCTGGTTTTGGAGGAGCCATCAAAAACTTAGCTATGGGGTGTGCACCTGCGGCAGGAAAACAGCAGCAGCATTCAACAGTGCAGCCTGTTGTAGGAAAGGGATGTACTGCCTGTCAAATGTGCATAAGGAATTGCCCCGTAAATGCGATATCTTTGGTTAATGGTTCAGCTTATATTGACCCTTCTATATGTATAGGGTGTGGGGAATGCGTATCCATTTGCCAATATGGGGTCATAAAGCCTCAATGGGGAACTGATATGGATGCTTTTGTGGAGAGAATGACAGAATATGCATATGGCGCTTATTCTACAAAAAAAGACAAAATTGCTTTTATAAACTTTATCATGAATGTTACGCCCCTTTGCGATTGCACTCCTTGGAGTGATGCGCCGATTGTTCCTGATATAGGAATATTGGCTTCCTTTGACCCTGTTGCTATAGACCAGGCAAGCTATGACCTTGTAAATCAACAATTTGGTCATAAAGGTACAGCTTTAGAAGAAGCGGGATATGGCATGAATCCTGGAGAAGACAAATTTAAAGCTTTGCACCCTGAAACAAAAGGAGAACTACAATTAAAATACGGCGAAGAAATTGGCTTGGGTACAAGAGATTATGAACTTATTGAACTAAAATAGCAGGTTAATCCTGCTACAGACTGTAGACAAACTTTCGTAAAGGAGATATTTTGCATAAGGAGTGACTTGTTACAAAGCGATAACAAAACTTAGCAAGACCGAGGCGGAGGCAGGGCCGAAGCCACGGATGGCGGAGGCGGGCACCTTAAGGCATGGATGCCGATTGTGCCGGTACCCTGCCGGAGCCTGAAGGTCGAGCTTTAGTTTTGTCGCTTTGGAACATCGGAACGACGATGCAAAATATCTCCTTTGAAAATTTTTTAACTTTGTCAACAAACTGTAGCAGGTTAATCCTGCTATTTTTTTTAAAATTTTTAATGATTTTTGGTAACGTTTGTAGTAATATAATAATTAGAGAAATTAACGGGAGATAAAGGAGAGAAATTTAATGGAAAAGTATTTTGTTATAATTTCCATAATTTCGGTGGTAACACTAATATTGCTTTTATTAGTTCTGATAGCTTTTGTTAAATGGACGAATAGAATTTTTGGAATTGAAAATGAGAAAAAGGGGAAAAATGACAAAGATAAAAAAGAAAGAAATAATTAGTATGGCATAAAAAGTAAAAAGGAGTGATACTTTGGAAATAGGTTTTAAAAGAAATGAAGTAAAAGGAGTAGTTTTTTATACAATACCATCTTTTGAAAAGACAGGACTTGTCAAACACCTTTTTACTACTAGAATTGGCGGTGTAAGTAAAGGCAAATATGCTTCCTTGAATTTAAGCTTAAAAAGATATGATACTAAAGAGGAAGTCTATGAAAATTTTAAAATAATATGCGATATTGGCGGTTTTTCCTACGAAGATATGGTTTTTTCAGACCAGGTTCATGGTGATGTTATAAGAAAAGTGACTCTAAAGGATAAAGGAAAAAACTTTGGTGAAAGTGATATCTCTGGTGTAGATGCCTTATGACTAATGAAAGAGGTATTCCTCTGGTTACATTTTATGCCGACTGTGTGCCTTTGTTTTTCTTAGACCCTGTCAAAAAAGTTATTGCCCTTGCACACGCAGGATGGAGAGGTACAGTGCTTTCCATTGGGCCCAAAACGGTTAATGCGATGGATGAAGAATATGGTTCAAATCCTAAAGATATACTTGTAGGGATAGCCCTTCTATATACAAATGCTGCTATGAAGTAGGTGATGACGTTGCGAATAAAATTAAAGATGTTATTGGTGAATGGGAAAAAGCTCTTGTAAAAAAGGCGGAGGGCAAATGGATGCTGGATTTACAGCTTGCCAACTACTTTGAACTTATAAATACTGGCATACCAGATGAAACATTACAGTTAGCCAAATGTGCACCCATTGCAATAGTGAATTTTATTCCTACAGAAGAGACAAAGGCATAACAGGCAGCATGGCAGCTTTTATGGAACTTAGGTAGTTTTTTTATGATATTTGTTCTAATATATAAGTTAAAGAAATGGTTATTTATGTTTTTTGCATATTGACTATTTCTATATTGGATAATATAATCAAATTGAATAATATGATAATATAGTAAATAAAAATAGTGAAAGAGGTGGTAAGAATGAGAGTAAGCGCTACAGAATTCAAAACAAGAGTCGGCAAGTATTTAGAATTAGTTGATAAGGAAGAAATTATTATAACGAAAAATGGCCGTGAAGTTGCAAAACTTATTCCAGCAAAAAAAAGAAGGTACACCAAATGCAGATTTTTTGTATGGAATTTTATCTGACTATCCTAACAAAAATATATCTGCTGAGCAAATACGGGAAGAAAGAATAAGAAATAAATACAATTAAAGGGGAGGGAAGATTACCCGTTAAATAACAATATGGGTATAATAGGTTAAATGATGAAAGTGTTAATTGATACTAACGTTATTCTTGATGTTTTATTAAAAAGAACTCCCTTTGATGTAGATGCTTATAACATATTAAAATTAGCGGAAGAAAAAAAGATAAATGCTTATTTAGCTGCTTTTTCAATTACGGATATATATTATTTCATAAATAAAAACCTTTCTCACAATGAAAGCATAAAAGCATTAGAAGCTTTGTTAAGTATAGTAGAAGTAGTGAGTATAACAAAACATGATATAAAGAAAGCAATGAATTTTAAGGAGTTTAGAGATTTAGAAGATGCTTTACAAATGCAATGCTTGAAAAAATTAAAAGGTGATTTGATTATTACAAGAGATGAGAAATTTCAAAAAATAACTAACAAAGCAATATCACCAAAAGATTTTTTATCCAATAAGGGCTTAACTTAAAGACTAATACAAATGCTACCATACTTTTTATGCCATAAGACCTATTAAGGTCTTTTTTATTTTATCTAAAAACTTTTGTTCACAACTTATGCAATTTAACTAAATATTCCGCTACAATTCATGCCATATTTATGGTATATTTTTTGCATAATGTACATTGGAAGGGAGGCATGTCGCCATGATTGATAGAATTTTGAAATTATACAAAAAGAAGATAGAAGAAATCCTTTAACAGATGAACAAATAGCATCAATTCTCAATATTAAAAGAGAAGATGTGACACAATTTAGACTAAAAAATAATATTCCTGACTCAAGAGAAAGAAGAAAACCTTACCTTTTAGAAGATGCAAGAAAAATAATTTCAAAGGACCCAAATATTTCAGATAGAAATTTGACAAAAGAGTTAAATAATTTAGGATACAACATTTCTCGCTTTGTGGCTGCACAAATAAAAAAAGAAATTTTAAAAAGCGAAAGTAGTAAAACTCTAGTTAAATCAGAAATTTTCCAAAACGCTGAAAAACAGAAGGTTGATAAAGACCATAATTCCAATAAAGATACATTGTCCTTTAAAGATATCATTGGCAGTGAAGGAAGTCTTAGGGTTCAGATAAGCCTTGCAAAAGCTGCTGTTTTATATCCTCCTCATGGGCTTCACACTTTAATAGTTGGGCCTTCAGGATCTGGTAAAAGCCAGCTTGCAGAAGCAATGTATAGTTTCGCCATAGAGTCTGGACGATTTAATAAAAATGCGCCTTTTGTGGTTTTTAACTGTGCTGATTATGCGGACAATCCTCAGCTTCTCATGTCCCAGCTTTTTGGCTATGTTAAAGGGGCTTTTACAGGTGCGGATGCTCCTAAAGCAGGATTGGTAGAAAAAGCTAATAGCGGTATATTGTTTTTAGATGAAGTTCACAGGCTTCCCAGTGAAGGGCAAGAGATACTTTTTTCTATTCTTGATAAAGGAAAATTTAGAAGATTGGGAGAGACAGAAAGCACTCGTGAGGCTCAAATCATGCTAATTGCTGCAACCACAGAAAATCCAGAGTCTTCTTTGTTGCTTACTTTTAGACGAAGAATTCCTGTCTTGATAGAACTGCCTTCTTTAGCTGATAGACCTCCGCAAGAAAGGTACGAAATCATATATAACTTTTTCTCCAAAGAGTCTTTTAGGATTAACAAACCAATTATCATAAAAAAAGAGGCAGTAAGAGCTCTTATGCTTTATGACTGTCCCGGTAATATTGGGCAATTAAGAAGCGACATCCAGGTTGCTTGTGCCAGAGCATTTTTGAACTCCATGGGAAGTAAAGATTCTTCATTGACAATAAACCTTTCAGACTTACCAAACCATGTAAAGATGGGAATAATCAGAGTAAGCAAGAGAAGCCCTGAAATTGAAAAGTACTCAAATGAAGATGTTTGGGTACATCCTGACAAGGAAAATAAGTTGTATCCAAAAGAAGACAGATACATGCTTCCGGATGAAATATATCAATTTATAGAAGAAAGGTTTATTGACTTGAAAAATCAAGGCCTTACCAAAGAAGAAATAGATAAAATTGTGGGGAAAGAAATAGAAGAGGAGTTAAAAAGGTTTGCTATAAATGTCAAATCCAACGTCGCAATTTCAAAAAAGGATTTAAAAGGGATAGTAGGAGAAAAAATTGTGGAGGCGGCTGAAAAAGCTTATGAAATTGCTAAAAAAAGCTTTAGTAGGTTAGAAGAAAACTTATTTTACTCACTTGCTATCCATTTAAGTGCAACTTATGAAAGAATATTAAGCGGCAAGCCTATAATCAACCCACAATTAGAAAATATTATAAGAGAATATCCCGCGGAGTATTCTACCGCTAAAATAATGGCAAAACAAATAGAGAAAGAATTAGGCATTGAGTTGCCAGAGGAAGAAATAGGCTTTATTGCCATGTATTTGAGGACGTTCAGGCGAAAAAGAAATAGTAAAGGGCAGGGTAGGTGTCGTTGTGCTTACGCACGGCCATGTTGCAAGTGGCATGGCGGAAGTGGTTAACAAACTTTTAGGGGTAAATCATGCGGTTGGTATAGATATGGCGTTGGATGAAAGTCCTGAATCTGCCCTTGAAAGAACGATTGAAGTTGTTGAAAAAATAAATGAAGGCAAAGGTTGCATTATTTTAGTTGACATGGGCTCGCTTATCACTTTTGGTGAAATTATAACTAAACGGACAGGAATACCTACAAGAGTGGTAGGAAGAGTAGACACGGTTATGGTGTTGGAAGCTGTCAGAAGAGCTATTATACCGGATACTAATTTAGATGAAATAGCAGATGCGTTAGACGTAGATAAAACGTATATAGGAAGAGTTGAAGGTATAAAGAGTAAAGATAAACTTCCAAAAGCGATTGTAACTGTATGTATTACAGGAGAGGGAACAGCATTAAAAATAAAGAAATATATTGAAGATGTCTTACCACAACTAAAAGGTAATTACAAAATAATACCTGTTGGAATGCTCAGGCAGGAAGATATTGAAAAAGAAATTTCAAAAATAAGAGAAGAAAATGAAATGGTAGCTTTTGTTGGTACAATAAATCCCGGTATAAAAAGTATACCTTTTATATCTGTAGAAGAAGTTTTAAATGGAGAGGGGATTGAAAAGCTTAAAAAAATTGTTAATTTAGAGAAGAAAAATCCTTTAAAAGAAGTAATACAGGAAGACCTTATTTTGTATGATTTAGATACGTCTATGAAAAGCGATGTTATAGATAAATTGGTGGAGATATTGCAAGATAAAGGCTATGTAGATGAAAGGTTCTTACTAAGTGTATATAAAAGAGAGTCAATGGGGGCTACTATTTTAAAAGGAGGAATTGCGATACCCCACGGTTATCCAGAACATGTCACAAAACCTGCCATAGCGATTGCAAAATTAAAAGAGCCTATTTATTGGGAAGGAGAATTTAAAGCAGATTTAGTGTTTATGATAGCGCTAAAGGAAGATTCAAAGGATTATATGTTTTACTTATATAAAGTTATGACGGATGAAAAAATCATAGATGCTTTGAAAAGAGCTAAAAGCCCAACACAAAATAAAAGATATAATTTTAAAGAATACAATATCAGCCGAATAATTGGCACGATATTTGCGAGATATAAAAGCAGACATTTTAATCAAGGAGGAAACAATAATGAACTTTTCAGAGTTTCTTCATGAAGAATTGATTATTCCCAAAATGAAAGCTAATAGTCAAGAAGAAGTATTTAAAAGATTGTATGAGTTACTATTAAAAAATGGATATGTAAAAGAAAGTTTTTTGGAAGGAATAAAAAAACGAGAGCAGTCTTTTCCGACAGGATTACTTCTAAATAAATATAATGTAGCGCTGCCTCATACTGATGTAGAGCACGTTTTAAAATCAGCTGTTGCAGTGGCTACTTTATCAAAACCAATTGTATTTAAAAACATGGCTAATCCACAGCAAGATGTAAATGTAAATATAGTATTTATGATAGCCTTGAATGAAAGTGGTGGACAGGTTAAAATGTTACAACAAATAGTTCAATTAATCCAAAATGAGTCATTACTTGAAGAACTAATGATGGCAGAAAGTGGAAAAGAAATAATAAAAGTTATAAAAAATATTTCGTATGAAAATTAAATAAAGTAAGTCAAAAACACAAAATTTAGAAAATTACAATATCCTGTATCTATTATATAGTACTTGGCAGTAAATAATTAAGAAGAAAGGAGGTGGGATAAGATGGAAACCACAGAAAAGAATAAAAAAGTTCGTGTACTTGTGGTATGTGCAGATGGTGTAGCAACTTCAACAGTGGTATTTGTTTCTTTGAGAGAGGAATTAGAAAAAAGGGGAATAAAAGCTGAGTTTGTGCAAGGTAGAGTAATGGATGTGGAAAGGATGACTAAAGATGGCAATTTTGATTTTGTAGTTTCTACGGCAGGAACTTCATTGGATGTAGAAATTCCTGTTATAAGTGGTGTTCCGTTCTTAACAGGTATAGGTAGAGAGCAAGTATTTAATCAAATTTTAGAAATCATTAACAAAAATTAACATAAATAAGGAGGTAAAGAAAAATGTTTGCGGTGCTTGTGAAAACTTTTGGAGCTGCTGTTCTACTCCCTATTTTTATACTAATTCTTGAATTAATCCTGGGAGTAAAATTTTCAAAAGCCATAAGGTCAGCCCTTTATATAGGTATTGGGCTTAATGGATTGATATCAATTCTTAATCCATATTTTCTTGGAGCAGTCGGAAAAGCTGTTTCAGATATGATTACTACAAAAGGAGTTCACTTACCTTATGTTGATACTGGATGGGCCCTCTTAGCGGCTGTAGGATATTCAACAAAAATTGGAGCATTAATTATTCCGATTGGCATAGGTGTTAATCTTATAATGCTTTTACTACGTTGGACAAATACTTTAGACTTAGATATATGGAATTTTTGGCATTGGGCTTTTGTTGGCAGTATGACATACTATGCAACAAATAATCTCTGGTTTGGTATTTTAGCTGCAGTAGCTATTGAGATATTTCTTCTTGTAATTGCTGATATTACAGCGCCTACGATGCAAAAATTTTTTAATCTACCAGGGCTTTCTTTCCCACATGCTAGTGGACAAGGTGCTGTATTATTAGCTCCTCCTTTTAAATGGCTTTTTACCAAAATTGGATTAACCAAGTTGCAAATTAGTTCTCGAACTGTTAAAGAAAAATTTGGTATACTAGGAGATTCCGTTGTAATAGGTTTTATAATTTCCTCCATTATAGGATTTCTTGCATGGGGCAATCGATTAGGAGATATTCAGACCTGGTCACAAATTCTCACTTTAGGTATAGGAACAGGCGCTTATATCTATCTATATCCTAAAGCAACTGGTGCTCTTTTAGAGGGATTTGTTCCTCTTAACGAGAGGGTAAGAGATATTCTTTCGAGAAAGGGAATTCAAAGAGAATTAAACTTTGGGATGGATTCGGCTCTTACTGTAGGGCATCCAGACGTTATTACAACAGGATTATTAACTATGATAACTGCTGTTCCTCTTGTATTTCTTTTGCCTGGTAATAAGTTTCTAATGCTAGCGGATTTAGGTGTAACACCTTTCTTTCTGGCTTCAGCAGTAACAGCAGTTATGGGGGGAAATATTATCGCTTCTTATATTACTACAGTTGTTGGCCTAATTATAACTTTGTATATTTCCAGTGCTGGATCTCCACTTTTCTTCCATACAGTAACTTCTTTGGGAATTTCGCTACCTGAAACAGGAGCAGCTATGGTTGGTGCAGATATTAGACCGCTACATGGTTTGTTTTACTTCTTAGGTAAAACGCCTATAGGGCTTATTGTACTGTATGTCAGTATTTTTGTAATATTGTTCTCTTTTAAGAAAAATCCTACCGCATGGTATAGGGCATTTGGTTATGCTGAGGATGGAACTAGTGAGAATAGATAATAGAAAATAATTTTAGTAATTAGATAAAAAAGGGAAAGGTTATAAAGGGGTTATGTACTCCTTTATAACCTAATTTACAAAAATAAGGGAGGGTTCTATAAATGAAAAAATGGAAAGTTGTTAGTACAGCAGTTACATTTGGAAAAATTAACAAAGAACCAGTAGAACGTCTCGAAGAATTTGGTTGTGAAGTTATACTTAATCCTTTTGGAAGACCTTTTACAAATGAAGAAATAATAAGATATGCTTCTGATGCGGATGCATTGATAGTAGGAAATGATAAAGTTCCAGGGGATGTTATCAAAAAATGTAAGAAACTCAAGATTATTGCAAAACATGGAGTAGGAGTAGATAGCATCGACGTTAAAACTGCGAATCAATTGGGCATTATTGTTACTAATGCTCCTGGCACTAATAGCGAAGAAGTTGCTGATTTAGCTTTTGGATTACTTCATATGCTTGCTCGTGGGCTTTATCAAGCAAATACTGATACAAAAAATGGTAAGTGGATTAAACCAGTTGGTATAAGTTTAAGTAAAAAAACTATTGGAATTATCGGAGTTGGTGCAATAGGTACTGCAGTGGCAAAAAGAGCTACTGGATATGATATGAATATTTTAGGATATGATATCAAAAAAAATCCATTAGCTTTGGAGCTAGGAGTAAAGTATGTAGGGCTAGAGGAACTTTTATCAGAAGCAGATTTTATAAGTTTGCATTTACCATTAACCAACGATACATTAAATATTCTTAATGCAGATAAATTTAAATTAATAAAAAAAGGTGCTATTATGATTAATACTGCTAGGAGTCAACTTATTGATAATGAAGCTCTTTACAACTCTTTGATAGATGGAACTTTAAAGGGGTATGCTACTGATGTATATGATTTTGAACCTCCTAGGCATTTGCCTTTTTTTGACTTACCTAATGTTATATTAACACCTCATATTGGTGGAACAACTGTTGAATCAAATAAACGAATGGGTAATACTGCTGTTGATAATGTAATTGCAGTTTTAAAAGGCGAAACTCCTCCTAATATTGTTTTGGTTGATTAGAGCTAAGCTAAAGTAAATGAGGGGCGATATAAATGCCGAGTACAAAAAAAGCAATTCTTTTAAATAAAGCGGATAGTGTTGCAACGGCATTGTCACAGATTCAAAAGGGTGATGTTGTAGATATTATCTATAATAATGAAACAGTTAATAGACTAATTGCATTAGATAATATAGAAATATACCACAAAATCGCAGTAGTACCTATTCAATCCGGAAATAACGTTTATAAGTATGGTGAGGTTATAGGTAAAGCTATTAAATCTATAGAAATTGGCCAGTGTGTTCATATAGATAATATAGAGAGCGTGAGGATAAGAAATGAAAATTAAGGCATACAAAAGACCAGATGGCAAATATGGAATAAGAAATAAAGTTTTAATTTTACCTTCTGTAGGATGTGCAAATGAAACAGCAAGATTAATATCGGAACAAGTTCAAGGTACGACATATATAACTAATCCAAAGGGATGTGGGCAAATTGGAAATAGTGTGGATCTTATGCGCAGGACTTTAATAGGGTTTGCTTTAAATCCTAACGTATATGGAACCATTATAGTTGGATTGGGATGTGAAACTATTCAAGCTTATGATTTATATGAAGAAATTAAAAAAAGGAGTAATAAACCAGTAGAAGTCATAAGTATACAAGGAGAGGGAGGAACACTAAAAACCATACAAAAAGGAATTAAATTAGCACGAAAAATGGTAGAAGAGATGTCAAAAATAGAACGTGAAGAAGTTGACATTTCTAATATAACATTAGCAACTAATTGTGGGGGGTCTGATGCTACTTCTGGAATAGCTGCCAATCCAACATTAGGATATTGTAGTGATATTTTAATAAAAGAAGGGGCTACAGTATTTTTAGGCGAGACTACAGAATTCATTGGAGCAGAACATATATTAGTCAGAAGAACAAAAAATGAAAGAGTCAGGAATAACTTATTAACAATAGTTAAAAATTTAGAAAACGAATTTATTAGATTAGGAATAGATATTAGGGGCGCGAATCCTTCACCGGGAAATATTAAAGGAGGATTGAGCACTTTAGAAGAAAAATCATTAGGTTCGATTATGAAAGGTGGAACAAGCATTATTAATGAAGTTGTACGTTATGGAGAAATTCCGAAAGAAAAAGGTCTCATTATAATGGATACACCAGGGTATGACATTGAGTCTGTTACTGGTATGGTAGCTGGAGGAGCGCAGATATGTGTATTTACCACAGGAAGAGGTACTCCTATTGGTAATCCCATTATACCTTTAATTAAAATAACTGGAAACAAACAAACGTATGAAAAAATGTCGGATAATATTGATTTAGATGTTTCGGATATAATTGAAGGAAAAAAAAGCATTAAGGAATGTGGTGAAATGCTTTTACAAGAGATAATAGATGTATGTAATGGTAAATTAACAAAAGCAGAAATATATGGATTTTCAGAAACGTGTATATATAGAAATCAAGAGATTTGGTGTTCATGGTAAGCTAATAAAACATTTCTTAGATTATAAGAAAAAAGGAAGTATAAAAAGGTTCAACGTAAGTAAGATATTTAAAATGAGGAGGGGAGAAATAAGGATGAAGATTACATCATTAAAGGTATATAAGGTAAAACCAAGATGGATATTTTTAAAGATAGATACAGATGAAGGGATTAGCGGATGGGGTGAATTGATTTCGGGTACTAAAACAGAAACAGTTGTTGCAGGTGCATATGAAATGGGAGAGTATCTTATTGATAAAGACCCGAGACAAATTGAGGATATCTGGCAAGTAATGTATAGGTCTTTTTTTAGAGGCGGTCCTATAAATATGACAATTTTATCAGGCATAGAAATGGCATTATGGGACATAAAAGGCAAATATTATAATATGCCAGTATATGAATTTTTGGGCGGACAAGCAAGAGATAAAATAATGGTTTACTCATGGATTGGAGGGGATAGACCATCAGATGTAGTTGAAGCAGCTTTGGATAGGAAGAATAAAGGTTTTAAGGCAATAAAAATGAATGCCACAGAGGAACTTCATTATATTGATTCATATAAAAAAATTGAAGCTGTTATTGAAAGAGTGGCATCAATAAGAGATGCTGTTGGTTATGAAATGGAGATAGGAATAGATTTCCACGGACGTGTTCATAAGGCAATGGCTAAAGTTTTAGCTAAAGAATTAGAAAAATACAGGCCGATGTTTATAGAAGAACCTGTATTACCTGAAAACAATGAAGCACTAAAAGAAATAGCTAGTCATACATCCATACCTATTGCGACAGGTGAAAGATTATATACTAGGTGGGGATTCAAAGATGTATTGAAAAGCGGTGCTGTAGATATAATTCAACCGGATGTAGCATTAACAGGGGGTATTCTTGAAACTAAAAAAATATCTGCTATGGCAGAAGCGTTTGATGTAGCTGTAGCTCCACATGCTCCGTATGGTCCAATTGCACTTGCTGCTACGTTACAATTAGATGTCTGTACACCTAATGTATTTATACAAGAACAAAGTTTAGGCATACACTATAATCAAGGTTTTGATTTACTTGATTTTGTAAAGAATAAAGAAATTTTTGCGTATAAGGATGGCTTTGTCGATATCCCAAGGGGCCCAGGACTTGGTATTGAAATTGATGAAGAATTAGTCAAAAAAGTTGATATGGAAGGATTACATTGGACTAATCCAAAGTGGAGGAATTACGATGGAACGGTAGCTGAGTGGTAATACTATTAAGCAGTAAATAACGCATATATCGGGTAATTAAAAAGCAATTTAAACAGTAAATAACATTGGATTTTCAAGGGGTGATACAATGTCTAAGTATAAAGTTGTGATTACTGCTAGATCGTTTGGTGAGAGCAGTGATGAGCCGTTCAATATATTAAAAGGGAATGACTGTGAGGTGGTTAAGATTCCGGTTGATAGGCCTTTAAGTGCAGAAGAACTTATACCTTTAGTGAAAGATGCTGATGCACTGATAGTAGGTAATGATAAAGTAACTGAAGATGTAATTAATGCAGGCAAGAAGTTGAAGGTTATTTCTCGATACGGGGTTGGATATGATAATGTTGATTTGAATGCTGCAAAGAAAAAAGGAATTGTTGTAACAAATACTCCAAACGCTAATAATAACTCCGTGGCTGATTTGGTAATTGGGCTCATGCTTGTGCTTGCAAGGAATTTACTTGCTGTAGACAGAATTGTAAAATCTGGCGGATGGAAGAGAATAATGGGTACTGAAATCTACGGAAAGACTCTGGGCATAATTGGCTTAGGAAAGATAGGGAAAGGTGTTGCAAAGAGAGCTAAGGGTTTTGATATGAACGTACTTTGCTATGATGTTTATCCAGATCTAAAATTTTCAGAAGAATATGGAGTAACTTATTGCTCATTTGAGGAACTTTTGAAGCAGTCAGATATTGTAACTATCCATGTTCCATTGACACCGGAGACAAAAGGTCTTATTGGCGAAAGAGAACTTGGCATGATGAAACCAACTGCTTTCTTGATAAATACCTCAAGAGGTGGTATTGTAGATGAAAGCGCACTATACAATGCTTTAGCGAATAAGAAAATAGCAGGGGCTGCACTTGACGTTATGGAACAAGAGCCACCTATTAATAGCCCACTTCTTCAGCTTGACAATGTTGTAATAACATCCCATATTGGAGGATACACATCTGAGGCCATTACTAATATGGGAATTGTAGCTGCGAAAAATGTTGTACTAGTGTTAAATAAAAAGCAAGGCGCACACATAGTTAATGGCGAATAATTTTTAGGAGGGAATGATTATGAAAAGTTATGAGGTATTAAATAAGATTAAGGAAGTAGGAATTTGTGCAATTGTAAGGGGTACGTCCGTTGATTCATTATATAGAATTGCAGATTCACTGATTGCAGGGGGGATAAAAGCTATTGAAGTTGCATTTAATACCCCTGGTGCTGCTAAGATGATAGAAAAGCTTGTTGAAAAATATAGTGATCAGCTGTTAATAGGTGCAGGTACTGTTTTAGATGCTGAAACTGCGAGAATTGCTATACTGTCAGGAGCATCATTTATATTATCACCTTCTTTAAATCTCGAAATGATAAGAATATGCCAAAGGTACAATGTACTACCTGTTCCGGGCATTTCGACACCTACAGAAGCAGTAACAGCGTGGGAAAATGGAGCGCAGATTGTTAAAGTGTTTCCTGCTGGAGTCTTTGGGCCAAACTATATAAAACAGTTAAAAGGACCTTTATCGCAAATAGAAATGATGGCAGTTGGGGCAGTAAATCTTGACAATTTTAAAGATTTTATAAAAGCTGGAGCGTGTTCTGTAGGAATAGGCAGTGAACTTGTAAATAATAAACTTGTCGAAGAAGGAAAATTTGATGAAATAACGAGGAGAGCTGCAGCATTTGTAAATGGGTTCAAAGAAGTTAATTCTAAATAACCAAATTTGTTTTTCCTCCCTTGTTTCCTGTATAATTATTATACACATTAAAAACAAGGGAGGTATTTTATTGGCCAAAAATACATATACAATCGTCATTATTTACCTTTTGATGATGCTCATAGGAATAATAGAAAATGTCAAGGGACCCCTTATACTGAGCATTAAAACCTTTTATAGTGTCGACTATACGATGATGGGTTTGTTTTTATCTGTAGGAAGCTTAGGCTTTATCTTGTCAACTTTTTTTGGAGGCTTTTTAGCAGACAAAATAGGTAGAAAATTAGTTCTTTTAAGTGGTTTGCTGCTTATAATACTGGGTATAATTGGAATTTCAATGGCACCCAATTTTGTTTTATTCCTTCTTTTTGCTTTTATTATGAACATGGGGATGGTTCTGTGGAAATAGGTATAAATGCCGTTGCTGCGGTGGTATTTATAATGAATCAGGCAATAATGATGAACTTGCTTCATTTTTTTATGGAGTGGGAGCTATTATATCCCCTAATATGACTGTGAAGTTACTTCATTTTAACTTTTCATGGCAGCTGGTGTATTTGGCTGTAGCGGCTTTAGCTTTTATACTTATGCTGGCTACTTTGGGTATTAAAATACAAGAGGGACAACGTATAATAAAAGAAAAAATAAATTATGGCGAAATATTGGGAAATAAAAGAATGTGGCTTTTTGCAATTATGTTAGGTTTTTATGTTGCTTCTGAACTTGGTGTAGGGAATTGGGCTGTTACATTTTTAAGGACATGGTACAAAATAGATAACACCATAAGCTCTCTATACCTCTCTATCTTTTTTGCTACTTTTACATTAGGGAGATTATTTGGTGGTTTTATTGTCGAAAAGGTTGGTTATCTTAAAAGCCTTTCAACTTTTTCCCTTTGTGCTGCAGTATTTATTGCAATAGGTATGTTGTCAAAAAGTTTAGCCTTTTTAATTTCTATTTCAGGCTTTTTTTATTCAATAATTTTTCCAACCGTTATTGCCACAATTATGAAAGAATTTAAAAAACACGTCAGTGCTATAATTGGTATTACTGTAACCATAGCC
Organism: Thermoanaerobacter thermocopriae JCM 7501; assembly: GCF_001310975.1. Classification (GTDB taxonomy): domain Bacteria; phylum Bacillota; class Thermoanaerobacteria; order Thermoanaerobacterales; family Thermoanaerobacteraceae; genus Thermoanaerobacter; species Thermoanaerobacter thermocopriae. The sequence goes on along the minus strand of NZ_BAZY01000026.1, from coordinate 7,972 downwards.
TCAACCATAAATATGTTTGCAAATTTTTTAATTGGCAAACTAAACGACCTCTTTGGCGTTTTTGTAGGTTTTTCTGCAATATTGTTATTTATGATTGTAGTAGTTTTTATGTCTTCGATTTTATCTCAAACAATTAAAAAAGAAGTTAGTGAGTAATTACCTCTAAAAATTTTCATTTTTATGTGATATACTTTTAATAAGATTAATTAGTGTGATAATTACAAAAGTTTTAAAGATCTTAAAGGGGAGACCTTTCTTGACAAACAAAGAGAGGGTTTTTAATTTAATAAAAGAGCTGTCAAAAGATATAAATATTAAAGAAAAGAAGGGATTGACTGCCCAAGAAATTGCAAAAAAATTGAATTTAAGAAGGAATGTGGCAAGCCATTTATTAAATGAACTTTATAAAGAGGGCAAAATAATAAAAATAAACACAAGGCCTGTCTATTTTTTAGACAAAGAAGTTTATGAAAAGAAGGCAAAAGAATTCAAAGAAACGGCTAAAACTTTGGATTCAACTGTAAAGGTTTCAAACGATGACCCTTTTACAAAGCTTATAGGATATAACGGCAGTCTTAAAACACAAGTGAAATTATGCAAATCTGCTGCTTCCTATCCTCCCAATGGACTACCTATTTTGCTTATTGGAAATACAGGAGTAGGTAAAAGCTTCATTGCTCAACTTATTTACGAATATGCAAAATCGATCAATGCCATAGATGAAAATGCTCCATATGTGATATTTAATTGCGCTGAGTATGCTAACAATCCTGAACTACTTTCCGCAAACCTTTTTGGCTATGTAAAAGGAGCATTTACAGGTGCTGATAAAGATAAACCCGGCCTTTTAGAAGAAGCGGATGGAGGATATTTGTTTTTGGATGAAGTTCACAGATTGCCGCCAGAAGGGCAGGAAAAACTGTTTCTATTTTTGGACAAGGGAATATTTAGAAGGCTTGGTGAGACAGGCAATTGGAGAACGGCGAAAGTGAGGTTTATTTTTGCTACAACAGAAGACCCCGAGCAAACTCTGACAAAGACTTTTTTAAGAAGAATCCCATTAGTTGTAAATATTCCTTCCCTTTATGACAGACCTTTACATGAAAGGTTACAACTTATCTATAACTTTTACAAAAATGAGGCAAAAAATCTGGGAATGGATATTTTAATAAGCAAGCAAGTATTGAATGTTCTTCTTAAGACCAAAATATCCGGCAACATTGGCCAGCTTATGAATGTCATAAAATACAGCTGTGCTCAAGCCTATAACCATGTCATAAGAGAGAAGACAAATATATTGCGAATCCATCTATATGACCTGCCGAGAGAAATGCAGGCTGATTTAGATATAATAAAAAGTAATTTTCACTTTAACGGCATGTTAATTTCTCACAATAGAAAAGATGAAGATTTAACATGGGATAAAGGAGACGATAGAGAGGTTTATGAGGTAGTAAACAAGCTATTTGAACTATTTGAGAGATATAGCAGCAAAGAAATAAGTGAGGATACTTTTAAAAAAGACGCTTTAATTTATTTGAATGAATTTACAGATAAAATAATTTTTAAAAATGACAATACTTATATAGATTCGATAGTTTTCAATGCTATCAAAAGCGTAGTGGAGAATGTGTTAAATATAATACAAAATATGTATGGGATTAAATATTATGGTAATTCAGTTTTAGTATTGACGCATTTTATTAATTATTTATTAAGCGATGTAACTTACGAGAAGTATTCTGAGAATATAAAAATGGTATACAGAGTTTTGAAAAATGTTTTTCCCAAAGAGTTTATAATAGCTAATAAAATGGTAGAACTTATTGAAGTTAACCTGGACGTCAAGCTCAACCAAATAGCTGTAATTTATTTTACACTTTATATTAAAAGTTTAAATAAAAGTGACAATACAAATCTCATAAATTCTATAATAATAGCCCATGGTTATTCAACTGCCAGTAGCATAGCCAGCGTCGCCAATAGGCTTTTGGGACAGTTTGTTTTTGAAGCTTTTGATATGCCAATTGAGATGTCGACACAAGAGATTATGCTAAAAGTTCAAGATTATTTAAAGAATATAGATACCTCCAAAGGAATCATTATATTGGTTGATATGGGCTCTTTAGAGGAAATATACAAGTCTTTGACTGACATTGTCGAGGGAGACATAGCAATTATTAATAATATTACTACTCAATTGGCTTTAGACGTTGGCAACAAGATAATGCAAAATCAGCCTATAGAACAAATTGTTACAGAATCAATCCAAAGAAATAGCAGTAGTTATAAACTCATTAAGTCGCAAAAAAATAAAAGAAATGCTATTATTGCTACTTGTATAACGGGAATAGGAACTGCTGTAAAAATAAAAGAACTTTTAAAAGAATGCTTTGTAAATGAAGATATTGAAATAATTGCGTACGATTATAATAGACTTAAAGGTAATGGTGTAAAAGACGAGATATTTAAAGACTTTAATGTTAAATTAATTATTGGTACAGCAGATCCAGGCATAAAAGAAATACCTTATTTGTCATTAGAAGATTTGATTGCTGGAAAGGGCGATGTACTATTGAGTAAAGTTTTAAGAGGGGTTGCGGATGCTGAAAAAATTCAGCGAATCAATCAAACGATAGTCAGACTTTTTTCTTTGCAAAATGTGTTACATCATTTGACAATATTAAATCCTGATAAAATAATTGCTCAAGTTGAAAAAGCTATTTCCGATTTAGAAAGATTCATTGGTGTGAGGTTTTCAAATGATTTAAAAATAAGCTTATATATACACGTTAGTGTAATGATTGAAAGATTAGTAATGAAAGAGCCCATTGTGTTTTACAATAGTTTAGAAGAGTTTGAACAGTGTCATAGACAGTTCATAAATTTCGTTAAATCTTCTTTTAGTGTCATAGAAGAGATGTACAAAATTGAAATTCCTACATCAGAAATAAGGCTGATATATGATATTATAAAAGATAGAGTAGCAGAGTTAAATGTGTAATTAATCAAAGCATGCTGAATAGTTAGTACACTATTTGGCATGCTTTTTGCATTATAAAGAAGCAGATAAAAATTTAAAATAAAGTATAGTTAACATCAACTTTTAAAAAGTTTCAAAGAAGTATTTTAAAATTCAAAGTTAAAAATATTAGCAAAGCGGAGGTGTAGTAGTGAAAGAAAAATTCGTACTAATTATTACACATGGAAATTTTGGGAAAGGATTATTAAACGGAATTGAGGTGATTATGGGAAAACAGGAAAATGTGCTAGCCTTGGGACTTAATTTAGGGGATAATATCGAGCTTTTAAGAGCAGAAGTTGAAAAGATTGTTAGAGAAAAGCTAAGAGAGAACAAGGAAGTAATAATTGCTGTGGATTTATTTGGGGGAAGTCCATTTAATGTTGCACTTTATGTTATGAAAAATTACGATGTAAAAGTTATAACAGGAGTTAACATGCCTATGCTTATAGAATTGCTGTCTTCACTTAATGCATGTGACACAAAAGAACTGATAAATAACATATACAAAGTTGGTGTTGATGGTATTAAGGTAATTGAGAAGAATTCACTTAGTTTGTGAAGAAAGAGAGGTGAAACAGCATACGAGTAAAAAAATAGCAGACAGTTGGAGGGAATACAGTCTAACTCGAGTAATAACAAAGAAGGCTCTACAGAGGTAAGCTAGAGATTCCAAGTTCTTGTTAACAGTTATACAATAATACCAGAAGATAATATTTTTCTGCTTAAAGCCTGAAGCTTTAGCCAGAAATTTCCAAAATTATATTATACGAGATAGGGGGAAATGAAAAATGCAAATGAGTTTAAGTATTTCACAGGCAGCTTTGATAGCTTTATGGATAGCAATAGTAGAGGCACGTGCTCTTGGTTACTCTACATTAATGCTTCGTTTTAGTCCTTTGATGACAGGCTTAATAGTTGGGATAGTTATGCATGATATTCCAACAGCGATGACTATTACAGCTGCCATTCAATTAATTTATATGGGCTTAATTGCTCCAGGAGGTGCTATGCCAAGTGAACCTGCTGTAGCGACTGCTATAGCAGTACCGGTTGCTATTTTAGGAGGCCTAACTCCAGAAGCAGCAATTGCTATAGCTGTTCCTGTAGGACTTTTAGGTTCTTATCTTTATTCTCTAAGATTTTTTATTAATACATTTATCATTCGTTTAACCGATAAATATGCGGATGAGCTTAATGAAAAAGGATTAACTTTAAGCATTATTGTACTTCCTATACTTGTAAGTTTGGTTCTGTTCTTTCCACTAATGTTTATTGCACTTTATAAAGGAACACCTCTAATAGCTGATTTAGTAAAAACATTAACTGTTGGAAAGGCATTTCATGTGTTAAATGTTGTTGGAGGAGGACTACCTGCATTAGGAATTGCGTTAACACTAACTGTAATAGGAAAAAGAAAATTTCTTGTGTTCTTTCTTTTAGCTTATTTTATGGCTGTAATTTTAAAGCCGCTTAATGTCAATACTGTGACATACGCAATTTTAGGAGGAATAATAGCTTATCTATATGTACTTGTTACACATTCACAGGTTGAAGGGCAAGAAATCTAAAGAGGAGGTAAATGGCATATGATGGAAAACATAGAAGCTAAGGATGATTTAAAGGGTACACAATCTAATTCTACTGATAGTAAAATTACGAAAAAAGATTTACTTTTGAGTTGGATTAGATGGTGGTATGCAAATGAAATTCCTCATAGTTATGACAGAATGATAGCCCCTTCTCTTCTTTGGGGGTTGATGCCTATTTTGAGAAAACTGTATAAAAAGAGTGAAGATTTAAAAGAAGCATATAAAAGACATCTCGTGTTTTATAATACTCAAGCAATTTGGGGCGGTGGGACGATACTTGGAATTACAGCTTCTCTAGAAGAGGCGAGGGCTAGAGCATTGGAGGAGAATAAAGGAGAGGATGTTGTTACTCCGGATGTAATTAATAGCACTAAAGTTGGTTTAATGGGTCCACTTGCAGGTATAGGAGATGCTATAGATTCTGGTACAGTTCAATATATTTTAATAGGTATGTTCCTTCCTTGGGCGAAAGCAGGTAGTGCTTTAGGTGCATTAATTCCGTGGATTGCATTTGTGGCTTTAACTTTTACTTATGGATTTTACTTTACTCAGCTAGGGTATCGGTTAGGACGAGCTGCAGCCATTGAAATAGTTAGTGGCAAGGGAATAAGGAGTATAATTGATGGATTATCAATTTTAGGCACATTTATGATGGGGATTTTAGCAGCTTTATATGTATCAGTTAGTACTCCTCTAAAATGGAGCCTTTCAGGGAAAGAGTTTGTGTTGCAAGATATATTGGACAAAATTCTACCTGGGTTATTGCCTTTACTTACTGTGTTATTAGTTTATTTATATTTTTCCAAAAAAGGCTTGAAAATAATACAAGCACTTTTATGGTTAGTAGTTATTTTTGGAGTGTTAGGAGTAATAGGTATACTTTAAAAATATAAAGATTTTAAATTTAAATATATGTTATTGATCCTTGCAGAACCCTTAAAATTCATGTATCTTTGGGTTCTGCAAGGAATTTTGAGATATATATAAACTAGAAAAAAGAAAGGTGAGTGATTAAAATGGGAGAAATAGTGTTTGCTAGAGTAGATGACAGATTAATTCATGGTCAAGTAATGACCAAATGGGTAAAAGGATATAATTGTAATTCTATTTTTATAGTTGATAATTCCCTTGCGAATGATGAGTTTATGAAACAAGTTTATATGATGTCTGCCTCAGCAGCTCATGTAGCACTGAAAATACTTAGTACAGAAGAAACGATAACATTATGGAAAAAAGATAAGTTTAACGGATTTAGAGTAATTTTACTTTATAAGGATATAATTTCGGTTAAAGAAACAATTGCCAATGGCTTACCAATAAAAAAATTAAATATAGGAGGTATTGCTAAAAGCCAAGATAGGAAATTTATAATACCCAGTGTTAGCTTGAAAAAAGAAGAGTTAGAAATACTTGTAGAACTTGCGGATAATTTTGGCGTGGAAGTCTTTTTTCAAACAGTTCCAGATAGTAAAAGAGTTGATTTAGAGGATGCCCTAAAGTTATTTGGTTTAAAATAAATAAACATTACATTTACTATTATAGACATGAACAAAATATTAAACCAAGGTCATTAAAAATAAAATTCATAGAACACATAGATAGGTTTCTTTCTTTAAAAATAAAGGGAGGTTTAATAAGAATGAGGAAAAAAATATTGATTACGCCAAGATCTTTTGGGAAAAGTAGTAATCTCCCATTTGAGATGCTAAAAAAGTATGATTATGAAATTATAAAAAATGAATCCGGACAACCGTATGAAGAATCACAATTGATTGAACTCATTAAGGATGTGGATGGTATAATTGTTGGTTTGGATAAGATAACAAGCAATGTGTTGAGAAATGCAAAAAAATTAAAAGTGATAACAAAATATGGAGTTGGCGTAGATAATATAGATGTTGATGAAGCAGAAAGAATGGGGATAAAGATTACTTATACGCCTGATGCAAATAAAGAATCTGTAGCAGATTTAGTTTTTGCTCTAATGTTGGGTTTAAGCAGAGAAATCATAAAGTTAGATAATATAGTTAGAAACAACCGATGGGAAAAAATAATTGGTAACGAAATTTATAAGAAAACAATTGGAATTATTGGGACGGGAGCCATTGGTAGATGTGTTGCCAAAAGAGCTATGGGTTTTGATATGAAAATATTAGCATATGACAAATACCCTAATTATGAGTTTGCAAATAGCATAGGCATGAAATACGTTGATAAAAAAGCATTATTAGAAGAGTCTGATTTTATAACATTACATTTACCATTGACAGAAGAAACCTATCATTTTATAGATGAGGAAGAATTAAAAATTATGAAAGATACAGCTTATATAATTAATACTTCGCGTGGTGGAATTATAAACGAGAATGCTCTATATAACGCGTTAAAAAATAAAAAAATTGCAGGAGCGGCATTGGACGTTTTTGAAATAGAACCACCGATAGATAGTAAATTATTGGAATTAGACAATATAATTTTAACACCTCATTGTGGAGCATCTACCAAAGATGCGACAGATAGGATGGGAATTATGGCAGTGGAAGGACTTATCAGCATATTAGAAGACATGGAACCAAAATATCTTTATAAAAGGCAAAAATAAAATAATTTTAAAAAATAGGGGGTAGAAGATGGAAAAACAACAAATAATTGAAAAACTTAAACAACTTAAAATTACAGCTGTAATTAGAAATAGTGATATAAACACAATGTTTTCTTTAGCTGATGCCTTAAAAAAAGGTGGTATTGAAGCATTAGAAATAACTGTTGAAGCTCCCGGTGCTATAGATGTAATCAAAGAATTAAGTAAGGCAAATAAATATTTTGTTGGTGCTGGAACAGTATTAGATGCGGAAACTGCGAGGGCTGCTATTATAGCGGGTGCAAAATTTATATTTACACCGGTTATGAGACTTGATGTAATAAAATTATGTAATAGGTATGGTATACCTGTTATTCCTGGTGCTACTACTCCGACAGAAATTTTAACAGGTTATGAAGCAGGAGCGGATTTTATTAAAGTTTTTCCTGCAGGAGTTTTTGGACCTCAATATTTAAAAGAAATTTTAGGGCCACTCAAACATATACCCATTTTTGTGACGGGAGGAATTAATAAAAATAATATTAAAGATTTTATTTTAGCAGGTGCCACAGGCGTATCCTTAGGCGGAGCTTAGTAGATAAAGAACTTATTGCAAAAGGCATGTTTGACAAAATAACCGAAAAAGCTATTGAGTTTGTAAGGCTGGTAAATCAAGTTTAGTTTACATGAAAGGGAATTGATTCAGCAGGTTTAGCTTATCAGGACTTAAGGAACCATCATAAAATTTAATATGACAGACAACACGTAATTCATTAG
>NZ_BAZY01000025.1 GCF_001310975.1 Thermoanaerobacter thermocopriae JCM 7501 | reverse complement strand
GTTTTTAAATCCTTCTCCTAAAACTTCATGGGCTGTTGATAGTATTACGAAAGCATTAGGGTCTATTTTTTTCACAAGGCTTCTTAAATTTGTAACTTCTCTACGAGTTACAACACACAATAAAACGTTTTTGTCTTTTTTGAATATCCCCCTCTTCCTTTTAACTCTGTTACCCCCCTTTCCATTTCCTCCAAAATTGACTTACTGATTTCCTCATACTTATCAGAAATAATTATAGCAATTCTCTCATCGCCACTACCTTCTTGGATAAGGTCAATAACTTTAATAGAAATAAATTCAGTGGCAAAAGCATATAGAGCTAATTCCGGGCTGAAAACTATTCCTGCTAAAGTTATTATTATAAAGTCTATTATAAGCAGTATTCTACCCACACTTAAAAAGTGTATGTATTTATGCAAAGTCATAGCAGCCATATCTGTTCCACCAGTTGTCGCTCCATATTTTATTACAATGCCCAGCCCTACACCCATTATTATACCACCATATACTGCTGCTAACATAGTATCATGGGTAAGAGGTTTTAAAAAAGCCAATGCATCAATAGAAACACCTAATAAAATAGTTGAATACAGTGTTTTAGCTCCAAAACCTGTTCCTAAAGCTTTAGTCGAAATGATAAAAAGTGGAATATTTATTGCCAATGTAGCTGCTCCAATCGGCCATCCAAATAAATATCGTAAAACAACTGCAAGTCCACTTACTCCACCAGGAGCAATCCTGTTAGGTGCCAAAAATAGGTCAAGAGACAAACTAACAAGTAATGTCCCTATCGTAACCCACAAAAAGTCTATTATTATTTTCCTAGCTGAAATTTTCATAAAGGCATTCCCCTTATCTTACAACTTCTCTTTTGTGTAGCAAAACTTTAATGGCAAACTTAGGAAGCGCCATCATTCTTTTATATCTCCAAGGCTCTTTAATCAATCTGTATAGCCACTCTAAGCCTAATTTTCTATAAATGTAGGGGGCTCTCTTAACTTTTCCAGCTATTACATCAAAGCTTCCTCCGACCCCCATTGCTATTTTTACCTTTAATTTATCTTTATTTTTATAAATCCATTTCTCTTGTTTAGGAGCACCTAAAGCCACAAAAAAGAACTTCTGCACCTTTATTATTTATCTCTTCTATGATTTTATTTTCTTCCTCCTCACTAAAATAACCATGATGGGTCCCTACTATTTTGACTCCTGGATATAATTTTTCTAAATTAGCACGAGCTTGTTCTGCAACTTGACAAGCTGCACCTAATAAATAAATTTTAACGCCTTTAGAAGATATATCCTTTATAAATTCTAACATAAGATCAAAACCTGCCACTCTTTCAGGCAGCGGTTTTTTAAAAACTTTTGAAGCAAAAACAATGCCACTTCCATCTGGGACATTTAAATCAGTATTATTTAATATTTCCATATATTCTTTATCTTTCTGTGCCATCATTACAATTTCTGCATTAGGCGTAGCAACAATGTGCAGTCTGTTTTCTTGCAAAAAATTATTTAAAATATCTACTGCTTGTATCATTGTCACTCGATCTATTGGCACTCCAAATATATCTAATCTTTCCATCTTCACACCTCAAATTTATTATGTTCAAATAATATGTCAAAATTCTTTTTTGTTCTTTCTTTTAGCTCAACTAAACGCTTAGACATATTATTTATATACTCTTCTTTTCGCTGTAAAATTGAATTTACTTTTTTAAAATGTCTTCGGCAGTAAAAGAATTAATATCTCCGGCACTGCTTTCACCAACAGATTTTAAAAAACCCTCCACTTTAGGGTCATAAGATATACCAACAAATGGAACCAAGGATATAAACGCAAAAATTAAAGAATGCAGTCTTACACCTATCAATAAGCTGCTGCCTTTGATGATACTCAAAATCTCTTCTATCTCGTATTTCCCAGTTAAAATCTGATAAGGCATTTTCATATAAGTAGCAACCCTATCGCTCTCTTCTATATCCTCGTGATAAAAAGGAAGAAAAACAATTTTATATCCATAATCCTGGGCAATAAAATCTGCAGCACTGGCCAACTCAACCCTTGATAATTCAGAATTTCCCCATTCTCTCGTGCAAATCAAAACATATTGTGAGGAATTTAAATCAATTCCTTCTTTCTCAAGAATTTTATCAAAAACTTTTTTGTCATCACCAATAGAAAAGTTTACCACAAGGTCTGCTGCTAATACTGCCTCTTTTTTGACATTTAGCTGTTTCAAATACTCTTTTGATAATTCATCTCTTACAGCTATTCCATCAACTTTATCTAAAATTCTTGCAGTAAACCATCTGTTAAATTTTTTATCAACTGGACCAATACCTTGCCCTATAACATACACTTTTTTCCTCAGAAATTTTCCCATAAGCATTATCCCTAGATAATACCACAAACTCTTACTACTGGTTTTATCTTGTATAAGACTGCCACCGCCACTTACCAATACATCTGCCTGTTTTAGCGTTTTATATATTTCTTTAAAAGAGTTCCTATTTACTGCTTTTACGTTGTACTTTTTAGAAGTTTCATCAGGTTTATTAGAAAGAACTGTTATATCTGTTATACCTCTTTCTTTTAAACCTTCTACCAGACATTTTAGAACAGCTTCATCCCCAATATTATCAAATCCGTAATAGCCGGATATGACTGTTTTCATATCAATACTCCCTTTTTATATTTTTTAAGGTCTTGTCCACTATAAATACAGCAATCATGCCAATTAAAGCCCCCAACACCCAACCAATTACAGTACGCTCTATCGCAATTGGAAGCACGCTTCCGATATGGCTAAAAGTATTAACAATTGACAAGATACCTATTGAAGCAAATATTCCCATAATAAATGCCCACCCTTTGGAATTTTTAAAAGCAGCATAAATTGCTAATATAATCGCAGGGTCACCTATTAAAAACTCTTTAGTCCGAGGCCTTGCTACAAGAGTATGCTCAAGAAAGTCTCTAAATTTAAGTTCTAACTCTGTTGGCTTAACAATAGGTTCATTGCCCGTCCTTGAAATGTATATAATTCCAATGATCCCTGCTATAACAATAGCTACCAAATGCCATACTTTTATGTCTATGTTTAAAAATTCCTTTATTCTTTCCAGAAAAGTCTTCCAGTCATTGGCATCGTATATCTTTACAATATAGTATAAAACATAAAACAGTAAAGGTAGTACAAAAGAAAGTTTTACACCCCTAAAATAGTCAATTTTCAACATATATTTGCTATCAGCCATTATAGCCGCTATACTAAGAGCCCCTACAAAAGAAATCAATAGCGAATTAATAAATATTTTTAAAGAGGTATATGTGAAACTGAGATTTTTCTTCCTGTCCAATATTTCTTTCATTTTGTCTATAAAATATCCTATCCCAAGAGAAGGAAAAATTATAGAAGAAGCTAATGCTATTACTTTGACCCCTAAATCGTTAAATCTGCTTACCAGCACTAAAGAAGTCAGTATAGCCCCCAACAATCCTGATAAAATTAGCACATAGTCTCCAATTCCTAACATCTGCAAAAGCAATAAGCCGGCGGCAATAACTCCCAAACTTATGAGTATTTCCGTAAGCTTTGACTGATGAAGTTCAGAAAGAGGTTTAGCAACACCAACTTTTAATCCTACTTTTTTTATGTATTTTGTCATGTCTTCTATCATAGATTTATTTTGTTCTATATTGTAATCCGCACTTTTAAAATGTTCTATCTTCGCTCTCATATAAATAATTCTCACATTTCTCTCTATCATTCCTCTATACCATCTATTTATTATTTCAGAAGCATCGTATTTTTGAGTTTCTGCTTCTGAAACTCCAAAGACTTTTATCCCCTTATAGCTATCAAACTTAGCAAATTTATTCATCCCCTCTTGAAGTTTCTTACCCATAGGTACATCTATAATGCCTACATTTATGTCATTTTTCTTAAACAGTGAAGCTGCATACGGTATCTTTTCTGGATTTCCTAAAACATCAGTCCCATTAAAGATTACAGTCTTTACCTTAAATTTTTTTAATATATCAACATATTCTTCTATGTCTTTATCTTTTATACCTGTGAAATTTTCAATTCGCGGTATCACATCAAAGCCTAACGACTTTACCAGTCCTAAATCGCTTTCATCAAATCCTAACCCCTTTGTTATAAAAACATCTTTGGGTTTATTGATAACAAAGGCATAGCTACCTCTCTTTTCAAGCACTTTTAATCCGTCTTCAGGCACTCTTTTTGTTAAAGCCTCTTTAAGAAAATTGAATATCTTTACATCTTTTGTTGTTACAACTATGTAATTGCCATACTGCTCTCTTTCCTTATCTGTAAGACTCTTTAAGTAGTCTTCCAATGCTTCATTCCCTAAATTTGAAGATAATAAATAAAGATTTATTACGTCTTTTAAAAGGCTTAAAGAAATTTCACCAGATTGTTGAAGGTTTTCCAGAGTAACCTCATTTACAGCAACACCTATAAGACCAGCTGATTTCATATCAGAAAGTACAGAAGTTAAGTCTCTGCCTGTTACAGACGCAAGGTCTTTGAAACTTTTTAAATCTCCTACAATTTCTACTGTGTCATACTTGTTCTCCACTTTTATTCTGTTTACGTCTACCAAAACAGATATCATTAAAGACAGCGCAATAATTATTATAAGTATTTTCTTTAGATTCAAATTAATCTCTCCTTTATTATTTCCTTTTCTGGAGAATTAAAATGCAAACTTACAACTACTCATATTATATCACAAAATTTTCTTTAACGCATAAAAAACAGCGCACAGCGCTGTTAATTTTTTGTATATTTACCTATTACGACTATGTATGTTCGTTTTGTCGCTTTTATTCCTCTACCATCAGATCGTGGAAAAAGCAAAAGGTGATTGGCAGGTATAATATCATTATTTTTTAAATTTGTACCTGCAGTAAGGTCTGCCACTCCATCAGTTTTTGTAACAATTACTGCTGAATTTGCACTTCTCACTATTGCCTGTGTACCACCTTCCATGGTTAAAACTTCGCCAGCATTTAGTTCCACTACCTCATAGCTTGTCCCTGTCTTTGCCTCTTTTAGCTTATCATCCACATAAGCTTTACTTCATTATATTGCGAATCAACATAGCTTTTACTAACAAGAGGGTCTTGCTGACTTCCTGGTTCAGAATTTTGGTCAGCATAACCAACACTTAAAGCCACTAAAATTGCAACAAAAACCAGTATAAGTGCATAACCTTTTTTCATTTGTTCTTCCTCCTATAATTTCACTCTCCTACCTCTATTTTATAAAAAAATAAATGATATTTCAACAAAAAATAAGAACTTATCCTAAGATAAGTCCTTAAAAGTCAATTAACCCCAAACTTATTTGCAAAGCTTCATTGACTTTCTCCATCATTTCCTGGTCAAAATGGCCAATTTTTTCTCTTAAACGTTTTTTGTCAATAGTCCTAATTTGTTCTAACAATACTACAGAATCTTTGTTAAGTCCATATTCTGCCCCATTTATTTCAACATGAGTGGGCAATTTGGCTTTGTTGATCTGAGAGGTAATTGCCGCTACTATTACTGTTGGACTATATTTATTGCCAATATCATTTTGAATTATAAGTACAGGCCGAATTCCGCCCTGTTCAGAGCCTATTACAGGGCTTAAATCGGCATAAAAAATATCTCCCCTCTTTATCACCATAGTCAATCACACTTTTTCAATTTCATTTCGTATCCTGTAAAGCATTCGTTTTCTGCGGTTAGGCCCATTTCCGCAAGTTCACTGTTAATCGCTGCCATCTCAAGATATCCCTTTTTCATGCTCTCTCGTATTTGAATTTTTTTCTTCTCCCGTATATATAATTTCATCGCTTCTCTTATAAATTCACTGCGGTTCCTGTTTTCCATAGCGGCAAGAACATCAACCTCTTCTAATAAACTCTGCGGCAAGCTCACAAGTATTCGCTTTGTTTCGCCCACTTTTAGGACCTCCTTACGCACTTATATAATTTATTATATATTACTATATATAATGATGTCAATCATTTGTAAATTTTATACTATAAAAGCTAAATTTTTAAATAATTTTTTCCCCAACTACCTTTCCCTTGTAAATATATATTCGAGGTACCCTGTTGGATATTCCACAATATACTTCATAAGGTATAGTATTTAATTTTTTAGCAATCTCCTCAGCTGTTATTTTTTCTCCCTCTTGATTTCCAAAAATAATTACATCATCACCTACTTCTACTCCTTCTATATCGGTAACATCTATCATCGTTTGGTCCATACAAATCCTTCCAACCACAGCAGCATATTTCCCTTTCACTAGCACATGATAATTATTAGAAAGTAATCTATTAAAACCGTCAGCATACCCTACAGGCAAGGTAGCAATTTTACTCTTTCTTTTAGTTATAAATGTCTTTCCATAACTTATGGAAGTGCCTTCGGGCACTTCTTTTATATATACTATTTTAGTTTTAAAACCCATAGTCTGTCTTAAATCCAATGGTCTTTTGACTTCTTCTGAAGGATAACTACCGTATAGAACTATTCCTGGTCTCACCATATCTAAATGAGTATATTTAAGGTCAATAATTGCTCCACTGTTAGCTATATGTTTTAAAGGAATGTTTATCCCTTTTTCTTTTAACCTTTCTAATAGTTTTTTGAACATATCAAACTGTTGTTCAGCATAGCTCTTATCTTTTTCATCAGAAGTAGCAAAATGACTAAATATACCTTCTACCTCTACCCCTTCCATTTCCATCATTTTTTCTATTTCTTTTTCTGCTACCTTTAAATCCGTATATCCTATCCGTCCCATGCCTGTATCAATTTTTACATGTACTTTAGCTTTTTTACCCACATTTAAAGCAATTTTTTCTAACTCTTCAACATAGTTATATCAAAAACAGTTTGAGTTATATTGTTCACAATTAATTCTTCGGCCTGAGTTAAAGGAGTATATCCAAAAACGAGTATGGGAATATTAATTCCGCATTCCCTTAATTCTAACGCCTCTTCTATTGTCGCTACCCCCAAATAGCAAACACCATTTTCTACCAAAACTTTTGCTACGTGACAAGCGCCATGACCATAAGCATTGGCTTTCACTACACCCATTATTTTTACTTTCTTGCCCACCCATCTTTTTACTTCACTCAAATTATGCACTATATTATCCAAATATATTTCTGCTCTTGTTGGCCTTATATTATCAAACATTAAAAGTCCCCCTTGTTTTTCACCTCAAGGATTTTATCACTTTAAGTATCTCTTCTCCATCTACATCCCCGGTTACAGTAATTCCTATTTGCAAGCCATTTACCATCGTAGTATATTCCTTTTTGCCATTGTCTTTTTCTTTATAATATACTCCTTCTTTCAAAAAGAATCCTTTTTCATTAGTTATTTCGCTTTTGTCAACAACAGTTTCAAAAATTTCTATTAAATTCTTACCCGAAGTATACACAAAAATAACTCCATTATTTTCATTAACATTTACCAACACATTTAAAAGTTTAAAACCTTGTGGCAAATATACAGGCATTACAGGATTTAATCCACAATATTTATAAACCTCTTTTACATCTATTTCTATTGCTGAAGAATCCAAAAAATTCGCAGCCAACGTTGTTACACTATCTTTAGTAAATAATTTATCATCTATCTCGGGATTATACTTAAAATCTTTATAGGTTATTCTGGAGAAAATGTTATTGTTAATATCAAAAATTGTTAATTCTTCAGGTATCAAATTTTTTTTAGAAAAAGCCATTTGTTCCTTGTACATAAAAACATTTTTGTCCAAAATAGGAACTGTTATTAAATAAAATTTATCTATTTCTCCTTTTTCTATTTCTCCACCTGAATTATAGTTTTTTATAAAAGAAGTAATCATCGAATACAAAGGAATCTCTTGTGTGTTTTCTGCTACAAAAACTTGATTTACCCTTGCAAAATACACATAACTTCTTTTTCCGTCATACACAATAATTTTATCTATATTCCCACTTTCATCCAAAACTTCTAATCGTAATTTTCCTTTTTTGTAAAACTGCATTACTGTATATTTGCTCTCTATCTTGTTGTTATAAAGCTCTACATTTGCTGTGGCAGTATAACTTTCTAATTTATTTAATTGTTCTTTAATATACACAAAAGGATCTTTAACTTTTTTCGCTTTTGTTCCACAGCCTGAAAGAAAAAATATAATTACAAAAGCAATCACAAAAAAGCTTTTTTCAACAATTCTCACCCTCTTACAAACCGCATTTAAGAGCATCCGGAATGTTCTCAAGTATATCCATCGCTGTCATTCCATACTCTCCCACATATTCTCTGGCGATATCTCCCGCCTTTCCATGATAAAATACCCCATAAATTGCCGCTTTTTCTTCGCTAAACCCTTGAGCCAAAAAAGCTGTAATCATCCCTGTTAGGACGTCTCCACTTCCAGCAGTTGCCATACCAGGATTGCCTGTGCTATTTATATATATGCTACCTTCTTTAGTAGCTATTACTGTTTTAGCACCTTTAAGTACAAGTGTCACTTTGTACCTATCAATAAAAGTTTTTGCAACTTCAAAAAGATTATTCTTAATCTCATCTGTAGTAAGACCTGTCAATCTCGACATTTCCCCATAATGGGGAGTGAGAATAATTCTTTTGCCTTGTATAACTTCCAATCTTCCTACCAAAGCATTAAGAGCATCAGCATCTAAAACTACAGGCTTATCTACATTTTTTACAATGTCATACACCAACTGTGAAATATCTTTGTCATGAGTCAATCCCGGTCCTATAGCAATAACATCACTTTCATCTATTAACTTAAGTACACTACTTAAAGCATTATAGGACAAAATGCCATTTTTCTCCTCTAATCCATAGGTTATGACTTCATAAAGTGCTCCCTGAATTACTGATTGGGCACTTTGGGGAACTGCTAATTTCACCAATCCGCAACCTGTCTTAATAGCACTTTTAGCACAAAGATATGCTGCTCCTGTCATATTTTTAGAGCCAGCTATAATCAAAGCTTTTCCATAATCTCCCTTATGAGTATCCCCAAGCCGTTTTGGAAGTTTTACATCTTCTGAAGTCACAAGGTTATAATCATAACCTATCTCCGCTGCTAACCGGCAAGGAATTCCTATTTCAGCGACACGAACTTCTCCTGCATAATCGACACCTGGATACACTAATAAGCCAGGTTTTACAAACTGCATAGTAACTGTTTTACTAGCCTTAATAGCGCAACCTTCTATTTTACCCGTATCAGCATTTAATCCAGAAGGAATATCGACAGATACCACAATTTTATTTGCTTGGTTTATCATTTCTATAATATCTTTTACTATACCTGTTATTCTTCCTTTAAGTCCAATTCCATAAATAGCATCTACAATGACATCGCTCTCTTTAATAGCTTTTTCCAAAAATTTTAGATGTTCTCTTTGAGTAATTTCCGCTACATAGATCCCCATATTTAGGATTGCATCTAAATTTACTTTTGCATCTCCTGAAATAGCACCTATACTTGTAGTTAAAAATACTTTTACATCGGCTCCCCAATTATAAAGGTTTCTAGCCACTACATAACCATCTCCCCATTATTTCCTTTCCCTGATATGATTATTACAGAGTTTAAATTTTTCTCTTCCAAAATCTTTTTTACTTCTAGTGCTGTTTCTCTTCCCGCATTTTCCATTAGACATATAGAAGGAATTCCTATTTTTTCTATAGCTATTTTTTCAACTTCTCTCATCTGTTTTGATGTCAGCACTATCATTTTTTTCACCTCCAATAGCAATAGCACAGCTTATAGCATGGGTTTTTGTATGAGAAATAGATAGCTTTATATCCCTTATTCCCTTTTTGTCCGCAATACTTTTAGCTTTCCCTTTTAAAATTACAACAGGCGCTCCCTTTTCATTGTGACATATTTCAATATCTTTCCAGCTAAAACTACCTATACCTGTTCCTAAGACTTTTGAGACGCTTTCTTTCGCGGAAAAAAAACCCGCTATATGGGTCAAGTTCCTCCTTTTACTGTTAAAATACTCTATCTCCTTTTGAGTAAATATTCGTTCCAAAAATTTAGAATATGTATTAAAAGCTTTTTTTATCCTTTCAACTTCTACAATATCCGTTCCAACAAATATTTCCATATCTTAGTTCCTCCACTTCTCCTAATTACAATATATTATTTCTCTATTAAATCACAAAATCCTTCAAAAAAATAAAAGAAGGTGTAACACCTTCTTAAATAGCAACCTTACACAATTGGGCTTGTCTATCATAGTCCGTTATGTAATCCTCCCATATATCGTCAATTATTTCATACAGATGAAGAGGCGACACTGTCATTTCTTTAAAGAATTGTGCCAGCTTGTCCACTTTTTCAAAGTAAGGGCTTATATTTGTCACTTTTTCTTCTATTATTTCAATTTTCCCCTTTTCACCATCAAAAATTTCTTGATGAATCTTTATTCCATACGACGGCAATTTTACTTCCTCTTTTCCGTTAAAAACACCTATTTCTGACATAACCACTATGTAGTGAGTAGTTATGTTTCTCTTTTCTTCCTCCCTTGTCGATATGTACTCGCTCACTTTCCTGTAATACATCTTACTATCCCCTCCAATTTATTTTTTAAGATTAATTATTAACTTACAATATATATTAATATATTCTATTTTTTTGTAAAAAATCCTTTATTTTTTAGAATTTTTATCGACAGAAAAAACTCTTTTTTTACCTTAACAAACATTTAATAAGCTCCTGCAAAGCTATTTGGTGCTTTTTGTGACATCGAAAACTGTAGATTATGCTAATATTAAAACTACACCTGTCGAAAAAAAATTTGCAAGATGCCAAAAACGCTAATCAAAGTTTTAATATCTCCTTTATTTTATCAATATATTTTTTTCCTGACCTTTCCCCATGTAAAATCATGCTTAAATATGGCTCACTGGTGCCTATTAACCGGGATAGTTCTTTTTGTGTCATATTGAGTTCTGCTAATCTATCATTCACTAACTTCCCAAAATCTGTTAACTTTCTTTTTTTCATCAAAGTACCCCCTTATTTTCCCTGCAAACAAAGGTTATATATTTATTCAGTAGGAATAGTAAAATATTTGTGTTAAAATAGATAATGATTAAAAGTTAACTATATTTAAATATATATCTGAATTACGAAAATGTCAATACTAATATCGTAATTCAGAAAGGGAGGAGTGTTATGGATACAGTTGGCGAACGCATAAAATACGCCCGTAAAAAAAATAATTTGACTATAACAGCTTTAAGCAAACTCACAGGATTATCTGTTGGAAATTTAAGTGACCTTGAAAATAACAAATCAATGCCTTCTTCCAATGCTTTGATAAAGTTAAAAAACGCCCTTAATGTTTCAATAGATTGGCTTCTTACTGGGCAACAAATAGAATATGTAAAAGAAGAAGAGGCAAAATATTTATCGAGGGAAGAGTTTGAAAACATCAGTGAAAAGGATAAAATAATTTTTAAAGCTTTTGAAATGTTGCCTGAGGAAAGAAAGAAAGATATAGAAGGGTATATAAAAGTGAGTTTGAATACCACTGATTTAGAAAAGTATATAAAAAAAGAAAAGGAAGTGTAATTTTAACCATTATGATTAATAATTAATCATAATGGCAAAAGATAACGGCTGCACTTTGCAGCCGTTATCTTTATTCGCCCATGAACATTTTTAAATCATCTTCTACATTTGTAATGCCACCAATGCCAAATTTATCAACTAACACTTTTGTAACATTTGGTGACAAGAAAGCAGGAAGCGTAGGTCCTAAATGAATATTTTTTACTCCGAGGTATAAAAGGGCCAAAAGCACTATAACAGCCTTTTGTTCATACCATGCAATGTTGTAAGATATAGGAAGTTCGTTTATATCATTTAAGCCAAAGACTTCTTTAAGCTTCATGCTATTAAAGCCAATGAGTATGAGTCATTGCATTGTCCTGCATCTAAAACTCTGGGAATTCCGTTTATGTCTCCAAGATTTAACTTGTTGTACCTGTATTTTGCACAGCCTGCAGTTAAAATGACTGTATCTTTGGGAAGAGCTTTAGCAAATTCGGTATAATAGGTTCTGCTCTTCATTCTGCCATCGCAGCCTGCCATTACGAAAAATCTCTTTATAGCTCCTGTCTTTACTGCTTCTACAATTTTATCTGCCAGCTCTAAAACTTGGTTATGAGCAAAACCTCCAATTATTTCTCCTCTTTCAATTTCAACAGGTGGCTTGCATCTTTTTGCATGTTCAATTATTTCTGAAAAGTCCTTTTTTCCATCAGGACCTTCTGGAATGTGTTTTGCTCCCTCAAAGCCTACAACACCTGTAGTGTAAACTCTATCTTTGTAGGAATCTTTTGGAGGCACAAGACAGTTTGTAGTCATTAAAATTGGTCCGTTAAATAATTCAAATTCTTTGTCTTGCTTCCACCATGCATTTCCATAGTTACCAACAAAATGTGGATATTTCTTAAAAGTCGGGTAATAATGAGCAGGAAGCATTTCTCCGTGGGTATAAACGTCAACCCCTGTACCAGCAGTTTGCTCCAACAATTGCTCTAAGTCTTTCAAATCATGACCGCTTATCAATATTCCAGGATTATTTCTCACACCAATATTAACTTTTGTTATTTCAGGATGGCCATAAGTCGATGTATTCGCTTTATCAAGAAGTGCCATTGTATCAACGCCAAATTTTCCTGCCTCGAGTGCAAGAGCCACATAATCATCTGCAGTCAAGCTGTCATCTAAAATTTTAGCTAAAGCCTTTTCCATAAACCTAAATATATTATCATCTTTGTATCCCAGCTGATATGCGTGATATGCATAAGCCGCCATACCTTTTACACCATAAGTGATAAGCTCTCTTAATGACCTTATATCTTCGTCTTTTGTAGATAAAACTCCTACCTCACGAGCTATTGCCTCTATATCTTCATCTGTACCATAAACCCAGTTTATAGCTTCAATGGATTCATCTACTTCAATTTCTGCTTTTTTGAGGTCTTGTTTTATTTCCTCCCTTAATGCAACAGCTTCTTTTATTTTGTTAATAAAGAAGTTTTTGTCAAAGTTAACGTTAGTTATTGTGGAAAATAATCCCTCAATAAGGAATCTGTCCGTCTTATCTTTATTTACTCCTGCTTCTCTAGCCTTTAAATTTAGATAAGATATACCTTTCAATGTAAAAACCAGCAAATCTTGAAGATTTGCAACATCGTCTGTCTTGCCGCATACACCTCGTACTGTACAGCCTATGCCCTGAGAAGCTTCTTGACATTGATAGCAAAACATGCTCATTTTACTTCCTCCTTTTTTAAGCTTTTGTCCACAAATTATGATAAACTAAAAGTTCAATAGAATCTGTGATAAAAATCACAAAATAAAAACTCCAAATGAACATAATTCATTTGGAGTCAAACATTTATTGTATCCATTTCTATATTTTCTATATAAGCATCTGTATTTTTTTCAATATAGTCTACAACCTCTTGAACTATTTTATGTGTTAAAACAGCATCACTGCCACACACCGAAAAACCTATGACAATTGATTTGTGTAAATTTTGGTTTTCTATTTCGCATATAGATACATTATAATGACTTTTTACCTTACCTACAATGCTTCTTACAATCATTCTTTTTTCTTTTAATGAATGAACCCAATTGGCATGTAGATATACTTTACAATAAGATACAATCATATATATCCCCTTACCTAACTTCCTTCAGGAAATTTTTACAATATAATTATACCTTACAATATTATGCTTTTTCAATAAAATCACACCTTCTTTATCTAATGCGTACTATAAAGGTAGATAGAGAGGAGTGTGAACATATGAAATGGCTAATCATTTCAGGGTTTGCAATATCATCAAGCATAGATAATTTTGGAGTAGGCATTTCCTATGGTATACGAAATATACGAATAAGTATTCTTTCCAATACAATCATCGCAATAATCTCTTTTTTATTTAGCATGTCTGGAATATTTTTTGGTAAATGGTTAAATAAAACCCTGCCAGGATCACTACCTTTAATTGTAGGAGCATTTCTGCTTTTTATAATAGGACTTAGAATTATTTTACTGGCTGTTCCTCGTAAAACGTCTTCCAAAAATATACAACGAATATCATCAAAGACTACTTCTATAAAAAAAAATTTTGGAAAATCCTGAAATCGTAGATTTGGATAAATCCGGAGAAATCAATTTATGGGAAGCAATCCTTTTGGGAATTGTCCTTTCAGCAAATGCTCTGACAAACGGACTGGGAGCAGGGCTTTTGGGTTTTTGTCCCTTTGCTATATCTTTCACTACATCAATTGGAAGCTTTGTTTCTGTATGGGCAGGAGTACAATTAGGGGCAAAAGTTGCTAATATGCGAATAGGCTCTTTTACCATCGGACAATTTGGCACGATTCTAAGCGGGGTTATTTTACTTATAATAGCTTATAAAACTTTGTTCTAAGCCTTAAGGTACTAAAAGTTTAAGCCGGAAAACCCGGCTTAACTTTTTATCTATTTTGAAAGTCATACACCATTTTTGATATCTGCCTTATTACAGTATATGCATAGGAGTCGTCAGAACCATCTACATCATTTGCAAGTACAGTTAATATATAAGGTCTCGCCGGATGGAAAACTATCGCTGTATCATTTACTACATTGGACAAATTACCTATTTTGTGTGCTACCTCTATTTCATCTGGTATAGGATAAGATATTCTATCATTATATATGGTATTTTTAAGATAATACATTAATTCTCCTGCAGTATCCGGATGAGCATTTACATAATCTAAAAGTTTTTTCATATACATACTCATATCTCTTGGAGAAGTAATATTGCTGCTGTAGGGTATTACATAGGCTCCTAATTTTTCCATAAATTTTATATAATTATCCCTTCCTACAACTCTCATAATCATATTGGAGGCTATATTATCACTCTCTTCAATCGAACGTCTTGAAAGCTCTCTTATAGTATAATAACTTCCAACAGGGTCTGCCTGTATAGAACCGGCACCCCCTTCATAGTCAGCTTGAGTGTATTGCACCTTCATATTAGGGTCTATTTTTCCATCGGTTATAAGAGTATAAAGGTAAAAGTTAAGAGGTACTTTATAAGTGCTTGCTGCAATAAACGAATCATAACCGTTTATTTCTAAAGTTTGCCCTGTATTTAAGTCAATAAAGTAAACTCCGTATTTGCCAGGATATTGAGATATCAATGCCTGAATGTTATTTTTAAGTTCTTGATAATTTGTAGCATTGTTCAATTGTTGTGGCACTTCAACAGGCGGATGAGGAATTAAAATCTTTTGCCCAACATATAAGCTATCCCCATCATTTAATCCATTTGTATCTATTATATTTTGGACATTCGTTCCATGGCGCTTTGCTATAAAGTATAAGTTATCCCCTGGCTTAACAGAGTAAACTATCGGGTCAGCCCAGGAAACAGTTTCAAGAACAGCATATGTCTTAGGACCTACAATTCCATCGGGCACAAGATTTTTGGACCTTTGAAAGTCTAAAACTCCATTTAATGTCATTTTACCAAATATGCCGTCAACAGTGCCTGTATCAAATCCCGCTTTATTTAACATGGCTTGTAATTCTTTTACATCAGTCCCATACGTCCCGCTATATAAAAGCCTTGACCCAAAAGTGAATTTTGGAAGATTTCTTGCAAACGAAAATATAGGTATCAATACAACAATAGCAATAATAAGAATCCATGAAAGTATCTTTTTTACATTCTTCAATTTTATCACCCCATTCAATTCCAATTATACTGTATATAATATCATATTTCAACAAACATATATATCCATATATAGCAGCTTATATATATTTTTTTAATAAAAATTTTTTAATGGAAATATTAAATATGAGGTGATTTAAATATGCGCTCAATGTGGAAAGGAGCAATAAGTTTTGGTCTTGTAAGTATCCCCATAAAACTGTATACCGCTACAGAAGACCATGCCATACATTTTAGGCAACTTCATAAAGAATGTAAAACTCCTATAAAATATGAAAAAATCTGCCCTGTATGTAATAGACCCATTTCAGATGAGGAAATAGTACGAGGATATGAATACGAACCAGGTAAATTTGTCATTATAGATGAGGAAGATTTGGAAAGGATACCTATGCCAACAGTTAAAACCATTGATATAGTAGATTTTACCGATATAGGACAAATAGACCCCATATATTATGACAAAACATATTTCATTGTACCCGAAGATATTGGTACAAAGCCTTATGTACTTTTAAGAGATTCTATGAAAGAAACAAAACGAGTTGCAATAGCGAAAGTGGTAATCAGGTCCAAGCAAAGCCTCGCATGCATACGAGTGTACGATGAAAAATACATGGTCATGGAAACAATGCATTTTCCTGATGAAATAAAAAGCACAAACCAGCTTCCTCCTTTAAGAGAAGTCAACTTGCATGAAAATGAAATAAAAATGGCCAAACAACTTGTTGATACTCTAACCTCAGATTTCAAACCCGAAAAATATGATGATAACTACAGAAAGACGTTAATTGAAATGATTGAGTCAAAGATACAAGACAAAGAAATAGAAATTCCTCAAAAAGCACCTGAAGCTGACAATGTCCTCGATTTAGTAAGTGCACTAAAAGCGAGTATTGAATCTGTAAAAAAAAGAAGAAAAAGCAAAAAAAGGTCGCAAAAGAAAAGGCGCATAAAGGAAGAGTGGCTATGACTATGATCGAAGAAAAAATATCACCTATGCTGGCATTCAGTAGTGACCCTTTTGATAATCCTGAATGGATATATGAAATCAAATGGGATGGTTCAAGAACTATCGCTTTTCTTTCAAATAAAACAAGGCTTCAAGATAGAAGGCTTGTTGATATAACCCACCAGTTTCCGGATTTAGCATTGCTTCATAAACAAATAAAAGCAAAAGAAGCAATACTTGACGGTGAACTGGTAGTCTTAAAAAACGGCAAGCCTAGTTACAAAAGCATTATGTCGAGAAAGCATCAACAAAATTTAGTAAAAATAAATCTTTTAAGCAAGATAATGCCCGTAATTTTCATAACATGGGATATATTATACTTAAACGGCAAATCTCTTGTAGAATTGCCACTTATAGAGAGAAAAGATATACTTAGAAAAACAGTTAAAGAAAGCGAGGTCATAAAAATATCTGATTTTATTTTTGAACATGGCAAAAGGCTTTTTGAAGAGACAGGCAAAAGGGGACTTGAAGGAATTGTCGCCAAAAAAGTTGATTCAAAATATTTAATAGGGAAAAGGAGTAAACTGTGGCTTAAGTCAAAACATTTTATTGTAATAAATGCAGTTATTATAGGGTACAGAACTGATAAAACAGCTCTTATATTGGGACTTTACGATGAGGAAAATAATTTAATAAACATAGGAAGTTGTGAATCAGGCCTATCCCAGAAGGAATTAAAAGCATTTTATGAAATTGCCAAGGAGATAAAAGCTCCAGATAATTATTATAACTTTAAAGAAAAAAATGTGCAATGGTTAAAGCCTTTGCTAACATGTAAAGTGAGATTTATGGAATGGTCTGAAAACATGAAAATGAGGGCACCTTCTTTTATTCAATTTGAGTATAATGTAAAGCCAGAAGAGTGCAGGTTTGAGTAAACTCACTTCAAAAACTTGATATAAACTTTCCTTCTCCTTGGACCATCAAACTCGCAAAAATAAATACCCTGCCAAGTTCCTAAAAGTGGTTTTCCATTTTCAATAATTAAAGTTACTGAACTTCCCATAAGAGACGCTTTTATATGGGCATCTGAATTGCCTTCCATATGTTTAAAACGCATATTAGGAATTACTCTTTCTAAAGCCGCCATTATATCTTCTCTTACAGTTGGATCCGCATTTTCGTTTATTGTAACTCCCGCTGTTGTATGAGGCACAAAGATAACACAAGCCCCATCAACAATACCAGATTTCCTAATCTCCTGCATCACCATATCAGTAATATCCACCATCACTTCTCTTACCGGTGTATTTATCTCAAAAACAATCATAATAACTCCTCCATTTTTAATTTTCTGGATTTGCTTTCTATAATAGCAAATTGTTTAATGGCATGTCAACATGCCTTTAAATATTATTAGTTCATAAATTCACAATTATTTTTTAACTTATTAAAATTCCATTTCCTTATAAAATATTAGAAGATAACAAAAAAGGTTGAAAAGGAACTTTTATTGTCCTTTTCAACCTTTTTTAATATCTTTTTATTCTACTGTAACTGATTTTGCAAGATTACGCGGTTTATCTACGTCACATCCTTTTTCTACTGCCATATAATATGCCAAAAGCTGCAAAGGTACAACTGTCAATACTGAGGTTAATTCTTTAAGTGTATCAGGTATATATATTACTTTGTCTACAACGTCCTCTAGCTGCAGATTGCCTTGTTTTGCAAAAGCAAGTATAAAACCGCCTCTTGCCTTTACTTCTTTTATATTGCTGAGCATCTTTTCAAAAAGGTCCTCTTGGGTCGCAAGAGCTATCACAAGTGTTCCATCTTCTACAAGGGCTAAAGTTCCGTGTTTTAATTCACCAGCCGGATAAGCTTCTGAGTGAATATAAGATATTTCTTTAAGTTTTAAGGAACCTTCCATAGCAACAGCATAGTCCAATCCTCTTCCAATGTAGAAAACGTCTTTTGCGTTGTAATGTTCATAAGCAAATTTTTGAATTGTCTCTTTGTTGTCAAGAAGGTACTGAACTTTTTCTGGCAGCTTCTTTAATTCTGTACAAAGTTCCATAACCTTTGTTTTAGTTATCGTTCCTTTCTTTATTGCAAGGTCCATAGCTATAAGATAGAGGCTACAAGTTGCGTAGTATAAGCTTTGGTAGAAGCTACAGCAATCTCCGGTCCCGCCCATGTATATAGTACATCATCTGCTTCTCTGGAGACAGAACTTCCAACGACGTTTGTAATGGCTATAACTCTTGATCCCTTTTTCTTAGCCTCTTTTAATGCAGCAATGGTATCTGCTGTCTCTCCTGACTGGCTTATTACAATTGTAAGAGTTCTTTCATTTACTAATGGGTTTCTATATCTAAATTCTGAAGCAACATCTACTTCAACAGGTATTCTCGCAAGATTTTCTATAACGTATTTCCCAACAACACCCGCATGATAAGCTGTTCCACACGCTACAATAAAAATTTTATCTATCTTTTCAAGGTCTTCTTTTGTAATTTTTACATCGTCTAAAACTATTTCTGAATCATTGACTATCCTACCTCTTAGAGTATCTTTTATCGCGTTTGGCTGTTCGTGAATTTCTTTTATCATGAAATGTTCATAACCGCCCTTTTCAGCCGCCTCTACATCCCATTTTACTTCATAAAGCGATTTTTCTACTTGCCTTCCAAACATGTCTATAAACTCTACGCTGTCTTTTCTAATTATGGCAATCTCATTGTCATCAAGAAAATATACACTTCTTGTATGTTTTAATATAGCTGGGATATCAGATGCAATAAAGTTTTCACCATTGCCTATTCCAACTATAAGAGGTGCTTCTTTTCTTGCAGCTACAATCATATCGGGATTGTTTTTGCATAAAACGCCCAAGGCATAAGAACCTTCAATTCTGTCTAAAACTTTTTTCACTGCCTCTACTATATCGCCATTGTAATAATACTCCAGCAAATTTGCTACAACTTCTGTATCAGTCTCAGACTTAAAAGTATAGCCTTCTTCCAATAGCCATTTTTTAAGTGGCAGATAGTTTTCAATTATGCCATTGTGAACTACTGCAATCAATCCTGATTGGGATAAATGGGGATGGGAGTTGGTGTCAGATGGTTCTCCATGGG
This sequence comes from Thermoanaerobacter thermocopriae JCM 7501, assembly GCF_001310975.1. Taxonomy (GTDB): domain Bacteria; phylum Bacillota; class Thermoanaerobacteria; order Thermoanaerobacterales; family Thermoanaerobacteraceae; genus Thermoanaerobacter; species Thermoanaerobacter thermocopriae. The sequence goes on along the minus strand of NZ_BAZY01000025.1, from coordinate 14,025 downwards.
TAGCCCACCTTGTGTGTCCTATCCCTATGGTACCTGCCATACTATCTTTTTCAACCAGCTCTTTTAGGACATTTAATCTCCCCTTTGCTTTCTTTATATTTATATTGCCATCATTTAAAATGGCAATTCCTGCCGAATCATAGCCTCTATACTCTAATTTTGTCAATCCATCTAAAAGTATTGGCGTCGCCTGTTTATCGCCAATATACCCTACAATTCCACACATATTTAGTCTCCTCTCATTATTGTACTGGATATTACCCTGCCCAGACTGCTTTATGCCACAGTCGCCTGTGGTTTTACCAGTCTTTTATCGGTCGCAGGGAAACCGCAGGGCACCCGCCGATAACTCGATAAACCCTGTCCTCGTCAGCTTAAAGTGTACACTTTAAGCCCAGGCGCTTTTTAAAGTTTTAGCTTTTACCTACCTGCTCTTTTTCAATAAGCATCCCCCCTTTCAAATAATACCTTTCGCACTTTTATTTAATTTAATTTTCTTTCTATTAACTCGGCAAGTTCTTTTGCCATTTGACTAATTTTATTATAATCTTTTCCTTCTACCATAACTCTCACAAGAGGCTCAGTACCAGATGGCCTTATCAGTACTCTACCTTCTCCTTTCATTTCCCTTTCTAAATTTTTAATTTCCCTTTTTATTTCTTCATCCTCCAAATAGGCATTTTTTAACTCATTTTTTACTTTTGCGTTTATAAGAACTTGTGGGTAAGTAACCATACAGGCAGCTAATTCTGACAATTTTTTCCCACTTTCTTTTAAAATAGAACAAAGTTTTAAAGCTGTAATTTCCCCATCTCCAGTAGTATTGTCATCAAGGAAAATAATATGACCCGATTGTTCTCCACCAATAGAATATCTACCTTTTATCATCTCTTCCAAAACATATCTATCGCCTACTTTTGTTCTTATGAGATTAATCCCTTGCTCTTTAAGTGCAATCTCAAAACCGATATTGCTCATAACTGTTGCTACAACTGTGTTATTTTTTAATCTACCTTTTTTCTTTAAATCTATAGCACATATTGCCATTATGTGGTCTCCATCAATAACATTTCCTTTTTCATCAACTGCAATAAGTCTGTCAGCATCTCCATCAAAGGCTAAACCTATATCGGCCCCATTTTTTATCACAAGTTGTTGCAATTTTTCAGGATGAGTAGAACCACAATTGACATTTATCTTATCCCCTATAGGTTCTGCTCCATACAATATAACCTCTGCACCCAATTCCTTAAACAAAATTGGCGCCACTGTGCTGCTGGCTCCATAAGCACAATCAATTACAATTTTCATTCCTTTTAAATCCCCATCAATTGTAGATTTTAAAAACTCTATGTAATCTCTATGAGAATTTGTGTATTCTTTCCTTGTACCTATTCCTGTCCCAATAGGAGAGGGCAACTCATTTTTTTCTTTTATTATATTTTCTATTCTATCTTCTACTTCATCTGGCAATTTATATCCATCTTTATCAAAAAATTTTATCCCATTGTACTCTACAGGATTATGAGATGCCGATATCATAACTCCAGCATCTGCTTGATATAATCGGGTAAGGTAAGCTACCGCTGGTGTAGGAATTATCCCCACACTTATAACCTCTGCCCCTACAGAGGTAAGGCCTGCAGTTAAGGCGCATTCCAACATATCACCAGATATACGACTGTCTTTACCAACCACAACCTTAGGTCTATGAGTCCCCTGAGTCAACACATAAGCCCCTGCTCTTCCTAGTTCAAAAGCAAGTTGTGGAGTCAAATCATAATTAGCTATACCTCTAACACCATCTGTACCAAACAACCTTGCCATTTTCTATCTCCTCTCAATAAATCATACGATAATATTTTATCACAGTGAAAACTACTTTTCAATTTACATTATTCCTCCAGCATTTTCAAAATCTTTTGCATAACTTTATCTCTCAATTCACCAATTTCTGCCTTTATATCTATATTCAAATTTGGATAAATTGGTTCTCCTATTTTCACTCTAATTTTCCCTTTAATTTTAGGAATATACTTTCCAAAAGGAAGTATCGAATAGGTACCCAATATTGCAATTGGGACTATAGGTTTTCCAGATTTATATGCTAGATACATAGCCCCTTCATGCATTTTCTCTACTTTACCAGTTGGTGATATTCCCCCTTCTGGAAATAATCCTATAGAATCTCCTTCCTTTAGTCTAGATAACGCTTGTTTTAGAGCATTTAAATCAGGCGAATTCTTTTTTATAGGAATTGCCTTGGCAATTTTTAAGACAGGTTTTAAAAAAATTATTTTATAAAGTTCAGAACTTGCTAAAAATATAACGGGTCTTTTTACAGAACAGACTACTACAACTGGATCTAGCAAACTTTGATGGTTTGCAACAAAAATACAAGCTCCCTCAGGTAAATTTTTCTCATATTTTACTTCAAGGGAATAGAATATCTCAAGAATTAATCTAGCAATAAACCGTAAAATTCTATATAACAAAAAATAATCCCCCTCCTTCATGGCAAGTTCATAAAGTCAGTGCTATAAAATATATTCGCTATAATGTTTGCCAATCCTTCTTTATAATAAAAAAGGAAGGGCGTTTACCCCTCCTCAGTTTATCTCAAGTCCTTTTTTAAATGCATTTATATTTAATTCGACAAATTTTTGTGGCACGTTATTTTTTATTATCTCTTCCCAATCAATGTCTTATAGTCCTAAATATTTAACAAGTACTCCCAAAAGAACTATATTTTGTGCTTTTTGATATTTCCTCAATCAAGTTTTCAGGTTATTCTTCTTTGCCCATGAGTACAGAAAGTATAATACCACGGGCTACTGCCTCATCCTCCATCATTATTTTTTTCATTTAATTTCTCCCCATTTAATTCGTCCTTACCAAGCAGATACTATAGATGCAAAAGCTATAGAATTAAACTTATCTTCGTGGGAATCAGCTCTCGATACTAAGACAATTGGCGCTTTTGCTCCTACCACAATTCCCGCACTTCTTGCCTTGGCAAAGTAAGTAAAGCTTTTACCTAAAGCATTTCCAACTTCTATAAAAGGTACTAATAATATATCTGCATCTCCTGCAACCTCACTTTTTACTCCTTTGTGAATTGCCGCTTCCTTGCTTATGGCAAGGTCAAATGCTAAAGGGCCATCTACTATTCCTTCTATCTTTCCTCTCTGGTTCATTTCCTTTAATTTAGCGGCTTCAACAGTGGAAAGCATTTTAGGATTTATCACTTCTACCGCCGACAAACAGGCTACTTTAGGATTTTCTATTTCTATAGCTTTTGCCACTTTAATAGCATTTTTTAAAATTTGCACTTTCTCTTCTAAAGTAGGACTTATATTCATTCCTCCATCGGTTAAAAGTAATAATTTATGATAATTTGGAATTTCATAAACCATTACATGACTGAGTAATCCGTCTCCTCTAATGCCGTATTCGCTGTCAAGAACAGCCTTTAAAAGAGTAGCAGTAGGAACAAGGCCTTTCATGACAAAAGAAGCTCTACCTTCTCTAACTTCTAGGACTGCTTTTTTGCATTTTTCCGACTCTTCTTTTTCATCAATTATTTCATATTGCTTAATATCAATGCCTATATCTTTTGCAATAGTTTCTATTTTTTCTTTAATACCTACCAATATAGGATTTCCTATCCCTTCTTTTCTTGCAGATTCGCATGCTAACAATACTTCACAGTCTTCTGCCCCTGCCACAGTAAATATTTTATTGAATCCTTTTGCTTTCTTTACAATTTCACTTAATTTTTTCAAGTTTACACCTCCTACAGAAAAAATAACCTCCGAAGAGGTTATTTCAGACTGTAGACAAACTTTCGTAAAGGAGATATTTTGCATAAGGAGCGACTTGTTACAAAGCGGTAACAAAACTTAGCAAGACCGAGGGTGGAGGCAGGGCCGAAGCCATAGATGGCGAAGGCGGGCACCTGAGGCAAGGAGGCCGATTGTGCCCGGTACCCTGCCGGAGCCCGAAGGTCGAGCTTTAGTTTTGTCGCTTTGGAACATCGGAGCGACGATGCAAAATATCTCCTTTGAATATTTTTTAACTTTGTCAACAAACTGAAATAACCTCCGAAGAGGTTATTTTTTAGTTGTAATGAGACTTTTCACTAATTCTACTCCCTTATTTAAGGCTTTTTCGTTAATAGGTATCAAATGCTCTTTACCTTTGCCAAAGACTTCATGCAGAGCTTTTAGTGCTGTTTCCAATTTTACAACTTTAGTAGTTTCTATGAAAGCACCTAACATTACCATGTTAGCAGTTTTTAAATTGCCTAATTCACTGGCAATATCGTTAGCAGGTATTTCATACACTTCTATGTCTTTTCTCTCTGCTTTTCTGTCTACTAACGAAGTATTTATGAATAATTTACCACCTTGTATTACATAAGATTCGTATTTGTCTAAAGAAGGCCTATTCATTACAATTACAGAAGTAGCCTCTGTAATAACCGGAGAACCTACCTCTTCATCCGATACAGTGACATTGCAGTAGGCTGTTCCCCCTCTCATTTCAGGACCATAAGAAGGAGTCCAAGACACATTTTTTCCCTCAAACATTCCCGCATAGGTAATTATAAGCCCCATTGACAAAACTCCTTGACCACCAAAGCCTGCAAAGATTATTCTTTCTTCCATAATTACTTAACCTCCTCTAAGGTGTTTTTATACACACCCAAAGGGTAATAAGGTTCCATATAATCTTTTATCCAATTTAATGCCTCTATCGGGGTCATACCCCAATTAGTAGGACAACTAGATAGAACTTCTACCATTGCAAATCCCTTCTTTTGTATTTGAGCCAAAAATGCGTTTTTTATAGCTTTTTTAGCCTGCATTACATGTTTCACATCATAAACCGCTACTCTTTCAATATACGCTGTCCCATCAAGTGTTGCTAGCATTTCACTCACTCTAATGGGATAACCATTTATTTCTGGCTTTCTTCCGTAAGGAGTAGTAGTTGTTTCCTGGCCAATTAATGTAGTGGGAGCCATTTGTCCTCCTGTCATTCCATAGTTGGCATTGTTGACAAAAATAACTGTTATATTTTCTCCCCTTGCAGCCGCATGAACAATTTCTGCCGTTCCAATAGCTGCTAAGTCTCCATCTCCTTGATAAGTAAACACAATTTTATCAGGATGAACCCTCTTTATACCTGTAGCAACTGCTGGAGCCCTTCCATGAGCAGCCTCTTGCATATCGCAATTAAAATACTCATATGCAAATACAGCACATCCTACAGGAGCAACTCCTATTGCTTTATCTAAAACATCTAATTCTTCCATAACTTCAGCTACCAGCCTGTGGATTATACCGTGGGTACAACCGGGACAATAATGGAAAGGCGTATCTGTGAGTCCCTTTGTTTTTTGAAATACTATAGCCATCATTTCGCACCTCCTGCTATTTCCTTAATTTGTTCTAGCATCACAGCTGGCTCTGGTATCATACCACCCGGCCTTCCGTAGAAATAAACCGGTTTTTTGAATTGTACTGCAAGTTTTACATCTTCTACCATCTGTCCCATACTCATTTCTACCGTCAAATAAGCTTTTGCCGTATCAACTGTCTTTTCAAAAGGCTCTTTCGGGAAAGGCCACAAGGAAATAGGTCTTATTAATCCTACTTTATACCCTTCTCTTCTCGCAATGTTCATCACATTCTTTGCTACGCGGGCAATAGTACCATAAGCAACTAAAATAATATCCGCATCTTCGCAATTTATCATTTCATATCTAACTTCATTCTTTTCAGCCTTTGCATATTTTTCAAATAACTCATAATTATATTTCTCTAATACAGGTGGATCGATATATAAAGAGTTGATTATGTTTCTATGCTCTCTATTTCCTCTACCTGTAGTAGCCCACGTTTTTTCAGGGATATTCCTTGTCTTTTTCTGAATATTGTCAAAATCTACAGGTTCCATCATTTGGCCTAACATTCCATCTCCCAATATTACAACAGGGTTTCTATATTCATCGGCAATGTCAAAAGCTTCCTGAACTAAATCTGCTATTTCTTGGATTGTAGAAGGAGCAAGAACTATCAATTTATAATCTCCATGGCCTCCTCCTTTTGTAGATTGAAAATAATCTCCTTGGGCTCCTTGAATATTTCCTAGTCCTGGACCACCCCTCATTATATTCACAATTACACAAGGTACTTGAGCACCTGCAAGATATGAAATACCTTCTTGCATAAGGCTCAAACCAGGCTGCTGGTAGAAGTCATAACACGAGCTCCTGCTCCACCTGCCCCATATACCATATTTATAGCAGAAACTTCACTTTCTGCTTGTAAAAATACGCCACCTACCTCCGGCATTCTCTTTGCCATGTAAGCTGTAACCTCATTTTGAGGTGTTATAGGATAACCAAAGTAATGTCTACACCCAGCTTGAATAGCTGCTTCCGCTAACGCCTCATTACCTTTCATTAATACCTTAGCCATTTTACTCCCCTCCATTTATTTTATAACTGTTATAACAGTATCTGGACACATCATAGCACAGAATGCACAACCTATACATTTGTCCATATTTTCAGGCTTAACAGTAGCAGGATGATATCCTTTCACATTTATTTTACTTAAATCCATCTCAATAATCTTTTTAGGACAGGCATTGACACACAATTCGCAACCTTTACATAAATCTTCATTAAAAATAACTTTTGCCACATAAATTCCTCCTCTCACATTTTATCCCATGGAGCTTTCATATAAAGGTCAATCGGAAATATTGGATATCCTACGTCAGGAACTTGATTGAGTAACTCTCTTTTTACAGTCACCATCTTAATAGGTATACCTGTAATTTTCGAGACTTCTTCCACCACTTTTTGACCTCTTAAAATATCCTCTACTGTTGTTTCATAAGATAAATGGGTATTGTTTACTAAATGAGTCACTTTAATTTTAGCTGCTTCTTCAATCGATTTAAGATATTCAATTACCAATTTTACATCTTTTGTAAGTGGTCTATTTACATTAATTACAAATAATACTTCTGCATCTTGATCCTTTATTATATGCCGATACTGACCTAACGGAGTTGCTCCTACATCGTCTCCCCCAACATCGAAGACTGCATATTTATCCTTGCTGTATAATGCCCCATAGATGTTGCGGGAAATAGCAGGCACATCTGCATTCATATATTTCTCTTCTACTCCTATTACCCGTATTCCCCACTTCTCAAAGAGCTCCTTCCTCACTTCTCTTGACCGAAAATATGGGTTTACAATATCCAAGTCCACTATTTCTACCTCTTTTCCTGATTCTCTTATAAGCTTAGCATAATTTATCGCAATTTCCGTCTTACCTGTACCGTAATGCCCTACTACAATAGTCAATCTTTTAAAATCCATTATCTATCATCCCTTTAACTATACATTTTAGCTTTTTCTTCACCGCTAAGCACCCGATATGCTCCCTGCGCCAAAGCTGACATTTCATCCTCACCTGGATATACATAAATAGGAGCTATAAATTTTACTCTTTCACTTATCCTTTTTACAAAATCCTCGTTATACGCTATTCCACCTGTAATTCCTATTGCATCTACCTGTCCTTTTAAAACCACTGCCATCGCTCCAATTTCCTTAGCTGTCTGATAGGCCATAGCTTCTAAGACCAATTCTGCTTTTTTATCTCCTTCTTCAATTTTTTTATAAACTTCTCTTACATCGTTAGTGCCTAAATGTGCCACTATTCCCCCTTGTCCTATTAACCTCTTTTTCATCTCCTGATAGGTGTATTTACCACTATAACATAACTTTACTAAGTCAAGTACAGGAAGCCCTCCCGCTCTTTCTGGAGAAAAAGGCCCTTCCCCATTTAAAGCATCATTTACATCTACTACCCTGCCGTGTTTATGAGCCCCAATCGATATACCGCCACCTAAATGAGCGATAATCAAATTCACCTCTTCGTATTTTTTGTTCAAATCGGCGGCTAAACGTCGAGCAATTGCTTTTTGATTCAAAGCATGGAATATACTAGACTTTTCAATCTCAGGCATTCCTGTTATTCTTGCTATATCCTCTAATTCATCTACTACTACAGGGTCTACTATATAAGCTTCAATATCGTGTTCTTTAGCTAAAGTATAAGCAATTATAAGCAATTATACCCCCCAAATTGGAAGCATGTTCTCCTCTTTCAGCCTTCTTTAAATCCTCTATCATTTTTTCATTTACAATATAAGTTCCACTTTCTATTGGCTTTAAAAGTCCTCCTCTTCCTACTATTGCATCAATTTCTGAAAGAGAAATTCCTTTTTCTTTTAACATATTTAAAATTGCCTGAGTTCTAAATTCAAACTGGTCAATAATACTTTTGTATTTAGCAAGTTCTTCAGAGCTGTGCCGTAAAGTCTCAGTAAAAACAGGCTCTTTGTCTTTAAACACGGCAACTTTTGTAGATGTAGACCCGGGATTTATCACAAGAATCAAAAACAAAACAATCCCCTCCGTCTACTTCCTCAATTTATATTATATTACACTTCCTTTTTACATTAAAATTTTGTCAAAAAAATTATTAAAGTTATTTCAAAATTTTAATGAAAGAGCGGGAATATCATGCCCCCATTTAAATATAATTGTCTTTTACGGCAGCAATAGTTTTTATCCTCTCCTCCGCAACTCTATCAGCTGCAACATATGTTGGAATGTTCTCTTCCTTAGACTTCTGTATCACCTTTCTCACTGTGTCAAATATCATGGAAACCTTTCTCATAGCTCTATCTCTGTTATATCCAGAAGGATTGAGTTCATCTGCTACATTTATAACTCCACCCGCATTTATAATATAATCTGGTACATAGAGGATCCCTTTCTCTTGTAATATATCCCCATGCCTCTCTTCTTTTAACTGGTTATTAGCTGAACCTGCTACTATCTTGCACTTAAGCTGTGGAATCGTTTCATCGTTTATTATCGCTCCTAAGGCACAAGGGGCAAATATATCACATTCTACCCCGTATATCTCATCTGGCTTTACATATTCGGCTTTGACTTCTTCCACTACTCTTTTTACATTGTCCTCAAATATGTCTGTTACAATTAACTTTGCCCCTGCTCCATATAGATACTTTGCTAAATTGTATCCTACATTTCCTACTCCTTGTATTGCAATTCTCAAACCTTTAAGATCTGAAGTCCCAAAAACTTCTTCACAAGCTGCCTGTATTCCTCTAAATACGCCATAGGCTGTAAAAGGAGATGGATCCCCGCTGGTTTCAGCCAACCCTGCTACATATTTCGTTTCATAGTGTATATATTCCATATCTTTTAAGTTTGTACCAACATCCTCAGCAGTTATATATCTTCCTTTAAGAGATTCTATATACCTTCCAAGACTTCTAAACAATGCTTCTGATTTGTCTTTTCTCGGATTTCCAATTACAACTGTTTTACCACCACCTAAGTTTAAACCAGCAGCAGCATTTTTATAAGTCATTCCTCTTGCAAGCCTTAATGCGTCATTTATCGCATCTTCTTCTGAGTCATAAGTCCACATCCTACATCCACCTAAAGCAGGTCCCAATGTTGTGTCATGAATTACAATTACGGCTTTAAGACCCGAAGTTTTGTCATGGCATAAAATCACATTTTCATAATCTTTACTCTCCATAATCTCAAAAATCTTCATTAAAAAAATCCCCCCATTTTAAATAATCAAACATTAGAAGCAAGAGAAGCGAGCATTATTGAATTAAATTTAGCTTCACTGGAATCTGCCCTTGAAGTCAAGACAATCGGGCTTTTTGCCCCCATTATTATCCCTGCTATCCTTCTTTGTGCTATATAGGTTATAGCTTTATACAGCATATTGCCAGCTTCAATATCTGGAACTAAAAGAATATCAGCGTTACCTGCAACAGGGCTTATTATCCCTTTATGCCGCGCTGCTTCTACCGATAAAGCATTATCAAGAGCCAATGGCCCATCTATTATAGCCCCTTTGATTTGACCTCTTTCACTCATTTTTGAAAGTATTGCTGCATCTAAGGTAGCTTGCATATCAGGATTAACTGTTTCAACAGCTCCTAAAACTGCAACCCTTGGAGCATCAATTCCAATTTGCCTTGCAACGTCTACCGCATTTAAAATTATGTCTATTTTCCCTTTTAAATCAGGTGCAATATTCATTGCTGCATCTGTCAAAAGTATAAGTCTGTTATATGGAGATTCAAAAACAGCCACATGACTTAAAGTTCTTCCAGTGCGAAGGCCAATTTCCTTATCTAAAACAATCCTTAATATCTCTGCCGTCTGTACAAGGCCTTTCATCAATATATCCGCTTTGCCTTCGCTTACAAGCTTTACAGCTTCGCGACAAGCTTCTAAGTTATTTTTTGTATCTATTATTTCGTGATCCTTTAAATCCATTGATATTGAAGATGCTATCCTTTCTATTTTTTCTTTATCACCAACTAATATGGCTTTTACTATTCCTCTTTCATGAGCTTCTTTAATCGCTTCTAATACATCTTCATCCGCCGCTTGAGCTACTGCTATAGTTTTGGGAGGCAAGTCTTTTACGTAATTATACATTTCTTCAAATGTTCTCATATCCTACACCTCGTCAGTTATAAATCTTGGGCTTTTCAATATTTCTTAAAACTCTTAACGCACCATCTCTTAAAGCTTCCATTTCATCTCCCCCCTGGATAAAGAGTTATAGGTGCAATAAAGCTGGTCATATCAATGATTATCTCTATTAGTCGTTTAGAATAAGCAAGTCCACCAGTTAAAATTATTGATTTCACATCCCCCTTTAATACTGCCGCCATTCTGCCAATTTCCTTTGCAATTTGATAAGCCATAGCTTCAAAAACCAATTTAGCTTTTTTATCACCATTTTGTATGCGTCTCTCCACTTCACGCACATCATTTGTCCCAAGATGTGCTACCATCCCACCCATACCTACAACTTTTTTCTTCATCTCATCAAAACTGTATTTACCAGAATAACAAAGGTCAACAACTTTCATCGATGGCAGGCTGCCTGTCCTTTCAGGAGAAAAGGGCCCCATTTGATTTGCATTGTTTACATCTACAATTTTTCCTCCCTTTATCGCCGCTACTGAAATACCTCCTCCCATATGAGCAACGACAAGATTTAAATCTTTCTCATTAATGCCATTTTCCCTCACATATCGGTGAACACACGCTTTTATGTTTAAAGCATGAGATTGGCTTTTTCTTGGAAGCTCAGGGAGGCCAGAAATTCTTGCAACATCTTCCATTTCATCAACAGCTACGGGATCTAATGTATAGACGGGAATATTGTACTTATCACCTATAGCTCTTCCAATTAGTCCACCGAGATTTGACGCATGTTCTCCTCCAACTCCCCTTCTTAAATCCTCAAGCATAATATCGTTTACAAGGTAAGTGCCACTCTGAACAGGTTTAACAAGTCCTCCTCTTACCACAATTGCAGATATTTCTTTCAAGTTTACGTTATTTTGCTCTATCCAATCATTTATAGCATTTAACCTTAAATCAAATTGGTCAATGATACTCTTATATTTTTTAAGCGCTTCAATGTCGTGAGCAATCTCCGTTTTTACAATTTCCCTTTCTTCTTCATATAGCGCCACTTTAGTAGAAGTAGAACCTGGATTGATAACTAAAACTTTCAACAGGTTCACCTGCCCCTTCTTAATACATAATATGAAGTTCTATTACAATTTTTGAGTGTTATTAAAAATTTTTTAACCTTACAATATTTTAATTCTACGCCTTTGCTAAAAATCCTTCTCTTAAATTAAAATTTTTTTATAAGGATTTTATATTTTGTGGAATTGACAAGTTTTATGTGAATTAATAGGCGGGCATTGCCCGCCTACTGAATATTAACTGATATTTTATCAGGCTCAATTTTCTTTATTTGCAAGTTCAAATCAGTACTTACCTTTACAGCTAAAGAATGAACACCTGTTGGCAAATTGGTTACGTCTATATATGCGTTAAAATCGGAAGCTTTCGCTCCATTAACTACACTTTCTGGACCAGCTACAGTAACGACGAGTTCCGGATTTTGAATTACAACATTTTTCTCTTCTGCTCCTCTTATATCTATATTGCTTATAGCAATCTCTTTGGTTGCTATCTTTTGTATATCCACATACACTTTTGCATTAATATCACTTTTAACAAGTTTCACCCCATCTGGCAAGTCAAAAGGTACACTTTCGGTGACAGGTTCATTTTTCCCAGAGATATCAATTTGCTTCGTACTTATGGATTTTATGGTATTTAGGACAATCTCATCACCAGTAATGTACACGTACTCTGGAAGTACATTTATCAATGATATCATATATCCTTCCATTGGTTTGCCAAATATTTTAGGAACTACAGGCACACGTATCGATTTATTTACGGAAACATACACTTCAACAAGATTAGGAGAAATTGTAACGCCTTTTACTTCTTTTCCTTCTCTATCAACAGCAACCACTGGAACAGAGATTTTTATATCTCCTTTCTTATAAGAAACATTGACCCCAGCTATAACATTTTTTATAAGATTAACTTTGCTTTCTGGTCCTATCACCAATACCTCTCCAGGCGTTGGAACAGCAGACTGCATAGCATAGCCTTCCATCACATTGCCAATTATTTTTATAGCAACTGGCATTTGCGTTTTTTCAATTTTATCTATTTCCACTTTTATTTCTGGCGGATTTATTGAAACCAAAGAGACATTTCTAGGTAATCCTTCTACGGTAACAGGAATAACATTTGTACCCTTGGAATTTACTCTGCTTAAATCAGCAAAAGCTGATATATTCTGGGCTGCAATATTTAAAACATCACTGCGTCTTCCTCTTATTTTTACATTTACTGTATAATTTTTTTCATCTAAAATAATAAGTCCTTTTTTCTCTAAAATATCGCTATTAATCAATTTGACAGGCACATTGTTTATATCATAAGGAATTTCTGGATTTTCTTCTCCCATTACATAAAGCCATAGTAAAAAAGCCAATACCAGTGACAGCAATTTTATTGTAAAATCTTTAGTCAGCATGTTTGTTCCCCCATTTTTTCCATACAGGCATCTTGTTTTCCTTCACTTCAAAAATGCTGGACAACACCTCTTTCAAAGTTTTCGCATCCAGGTGCCTTGAAAGCCTGCCATTTTGCGCAAGAGAAATAGTACCTGTTTCCTCAGAAACAATTATTGCTACTGCATCGGATATTTCAGTAACGCCTATCCCCGCTCTATGGCGTGTTCCTAATTCACTGCTTAGATTTTGGTTGTCTGTTAAAGGCAAAAAACAACCTGCTGCCATAATCCTATCTCCTCGAATTATGACAGCTCCATCGTGTAAAGGCGTATTAGGTATAAAGGTATTTATTAAAAGCTCGCTAGAAACTTTAGAATCCATGGTTATACCCGTTTCAACAAGTTCATTAAGGCCTGTCTCCCTTTCTAAAACAATTAAAGCCCCTATTTTTGAACGTGACAAAATTGTACCGCATCGCATATCTCTCCCAAAACCTCTGACATATCTTCTTCATCTTCATTAAAAAACAAGAATTTTTTCCCTAAGAAACCACTTCTACCTAATGTCTCCAATCCCCGCCTTAACTCCGGCTGAAAAACAATTAAAAGCGCAATAACTCCCACTGTCATAGCGTTTCGCAATATATAATTGACAGTCCTAAGTTGTAACCATTCGCTCACTTTGGTAATTACAATCAACACAACAAGCCCTTTAAGCAGTTGCTCTGCTCGTGTCTTGTGTATTACTAAAATTAATCTATACAGGACATAGGCTATTATTAAAATATCTATTACATCGTTAATTTGCATTGTTTTTATGATATCTATAAGTCCATTAAACAAAAAATTCACCCCTCAAGGCTTTGTGGTAAATTGTGTGTACATATTAATTATACAACAAATTTGAATAAAAAATAATTTAAATTGAATTAAATTTTAATTAAAGTGGAAAAATTATTTTAGT